>NZ_CP026304.1:3875123-4520976 GCF_003054555.1 Streptomyces lunaelactis
GTGGGAGCCCAGGCGATGACCTTGGCGATCATGGGGTCGTAGTGCACGCCGATGGAGTCCCCGGCGCCGTACCCGGTGTCCACGCGCACATACGGGGCGGTGTCCACGCGTACCGATGGGGCGCCGTAGCCGGTGTCCGCGCGCAGGCCGGTCGCGGCTCCCGGGACCTCCAGCGCGTGCAGCACCCCGGTCTGCGGCGTCCACCCCTTCGACGGGTCCTCCGCGTACAGCCGTGCCTCCACGGCGTGCCCGCTCGCCCGCGGCGCGGCCTCCGGGAGCGCAGCGCCCTCCGCCACGCGCAGTTGCAGCGCCACCAGGTCCAGGCCGAACACCGCTTCCGTGACGGGGTGTTCCACCTGGAGGCGGGTGTTCATCTCCAGGAAGTGCGCCCTGCCGTCCGGGGAGACCAGGAACTCCACCGTCCCCGCTCCCCGGTAGCCCACCGCCCGCGCCGCCGAGACGGCCGACTCGTGCAGGTTCTCGACCAGCGACGGCGCAAGGCCCGGCGCCGGGGACTCCTCGATGACCTTCTGGTGCCGGCGCTGCAGCGAGCAGTCGCGCGTCCCCAGCGCCCATACCGTGCCGTGCGCGTCCGCCAGGACCTGGACCTCGACATGGCGTCCGCGCTCGATGTACGGCTCCAGGAACACCTCGCCGTCGCCGAAGGCGGACGCCGCCTCGGACCGGGCCGCCTCCAGCTCCCCCGCGAGGGCGCTCAGCGAACGGACGATGCGCATGCCCCGGCCGCCGCCCCCCGCCGCCGCCTTGACCAGGACCGGCAGATCCGCCTCGGTCACCTCGGCCAGGGGCGCAAGCCCCATCAGCTCCTTCGCGCGCGTCTTGGACGCCATCGCCTCGATGGCGGACGGCGGGGGCCCGATCCACACCAGCCCCGCGTCCAGCACCGCCCGTGCGAACTCCGCGTTCTCGGACAGGAACCCGTACCCCGGATGCACCGCATCCGCCCCCGCCGCCAGCGCCGCCTTCACGATCAGGTCGCCCCGCAGATACGTGTCCGCGGGCGCCGCCCCGGGCAGCCGTACCGCCGCGTCCGCCTCCCGGACGTGAAGCGCCGAAGCGTCCGCATCCGAGTGGACGGCGACCGTGGAGATGCCCAGCTCACGGCAGGTACGGAAAACCCGGCAGGCGATCTCGCCCCGGTTGGCGACAAGCAGAGACTGAATCATCAGGTCCTCACATCCGGAAGACGCCGAAGCCGCCGCGCGCGCCCTCGACCGGTGCCGTGTGGATCGCGGACAGACAGAGCCCCAGCACCGTCCGCGTATCGCGCGGGTCGATGACCCCGTCGTCGTACAGCCGCCCCGAGAGGAACATCGGCAGCGACTCGGACTCGATCTGCTGCTCCACCATCGCCCGCAGCCCCGCGTCCGCCTCGTCGTCGTACGGCAGCCCCTTCGCCATCGCCGACGCCCGCGCCACGATCGACAGCACGCCCGCCAGCTGCTGCGGCCCCATCACCGCCGACTTGGCGCTCGGCCAGGCGAAGAGGAACCGCGGGTCGTACGCCCGCCCGCTCATCCCGTAGTGCCCGGCGCCGTACGACGCCCCCATCAGCACCGACAGATGCGGGACCTTCGAATTCGACACGGCGTTGATCATCATCGCGCCGTGCTTGATGATGCCGCCCTGCTCGTACTCCTTGCCGACCATGTAGCCGGTGGTGTTGTGCAGGAACAGCAGCGGCACATCGCGCTGGTTGGCCAGCTGGATGAACTGCGCCGCCTTCTGCGACTCCGCGCTGAACAGCACACCCTGGGCGTTGGCCAGCACACCCACCGGATAGCCGTGCAGCGACGCCCACCCCGTCACCAGGCTCGGCCCGTACAGCGGCTTGAACTCGTCGAAGTCCGAGCCGTCCACGATCCGCGCGATGACCTCGCGCGGATCGAAGGGGGTCCGCAGATCCCCCGGCACGATCCCGAGGAGCTCCTCCGCGTCGTACGTGGGCGGCACGGCCGGGCCCGGATCGGCGTGCGCCTTGCGCCAGTTGAGGCGGGCGACGACCCGCCGCGCCTGCCTCAGCGCATCCGCCTCGTCGAGCGCGAAGTAGTCGGCGAGACCCGACGTACGGGCGTGCATCTCCGCGCCGCCGAGCGACTCGTCGTCGCTCTCCTCCCCCGTCGCCATCTTCACCAGCGGCGGTCCGCCCAGGAAGACCTTCGACCGCTCCTTGATCATGATGGTGTGGTCGGACATCCCGGGGACGTACGCCCCGCCCGCCGTCGAGTTCCCGAAGACGACCGCGATCGTTGGAATGCCGGCCGCCGACAGCCGGGTGAGGTCCCGGAAGAGCGCCCCGCCGGGGATGAAGATCTCCTTCTGGGACGGCAGATCCGCGCCGCCGGACTCGACGAGGCTGATGCAGGGCAGCCGGTTGGCGTACGCGATCTCATTGGCGCGCAGGGCCTTCTTCAGCGTCCAGGGGTTGGACGCCCCGCCGCGCACGGTGGGGTCGTTGGCCGTGATCAGGCACTCGACGCCCTCAACGACCCCGATGCCGGTGACCATCGACGCGCCGACCGGGTAGTCACTGCCCCAGGCGGCGAGCGGGGACAGCTCCAGGAACGGCGTATCGGGGTCGAGGAGCAGCTCGATACGCTCGCGCGCCAGCAGCTTGCCGCGCCCCCGGTGCCGGGCGACGTACTTCTCGCCGCCGCCCGCGAGCGCCTTGGCGTGCTCGGTGTCCAGCTCGGCGAGTCTGCCGAGCATGGCCTCGCGGTGGGCGGCGTAGTCAGGACCCGCAGGGTCGAGGGCGGAGCCGAGCACGGTCACAGCATTACCTCCGGAATCACAGCAGTACCTCCGGGATGTCGACGTACCGCGAGCGCAGCCACTCGCCCAGCGCCTTCGCCTGCGGGTCGAAGCGCGCCTGCGCGGCGACGCCTTCGCCGAGGATCCCCTCGACGACGAAGTTCAGGGCGCGCAGATTCGGCAGGACATGGCGTACGACGGTGAGTCCGGCGGTCTCCGGGAGCAGCGCCCGGAAGCGGTGCACCGTCAGTTCGTGGGCAAGCCAGCGCCAGGCGTCGTCGGACCTGGCCCACACCCCGACGTTGGCGTCGCCGCCCTTGTCGCCGCTGCGGGCGCCCGCGACCAGGCCGAGCGGGGCGGCGCGGCGGGGCCCTGCGGGCAGTTCGTCGGGCAGCGCGCCCGCCGGCTCGAGGTGCCCGATGTCCTTCGTACGTACGGGAGCCGGCACTACGACGCGCTGCCCGTCGGGCAGTACGGCCACATGCTCCACCCCGACGGCGTCCACGTACTCGGCCTCGAAGACCCCGTACGGCGCGCCCTTCCCCGGCGGCGCCGTCACATGGAAGCCCGGGTAGCTGCCGAGCGCCAGCTCGATCGCCGCCCCGCTCACCGCACGCCCGGCCTTCTCCGGGTCGCTGTCGCGCACCACCAGGCGCAGATAGGCGCTGGCCCGCTCCTCGGTGTCGCCGTCCGGCCGTTCGGTACGGGCCAGCTCCCAACGCACCTCCGCCGGACGGGACGTGCCGAAGGCGTCCTCCAACTGGTCCCGCACCAGACGGGCCTTGGCCTCGATGTCGAGCCCGGTGAGCACGAACACGACCTCGTTGCGCCAGCCGCCCATCCGGTTGAGCCCGACCTTCAGGGTGGGCGGCGGGGCCTCGCCGCGCACGCCCGAGATCCGCACCCGGTCGGGTCCGTCCTGCGTCAGCCGTACGGTGTCGAGGCGGGCGGTGACCTCCGGCCCGGCGTAGCGCGCGCCCCCGGTCTCGTACAGCAGCTGCGCGGTGACCGTGCCGACGTCCACGAGGCCGCCGGTGCCGTCGTGCTTGGTGATGACGGAGGAGCCGTCGGCGTGGATCTCGGCGAGGGGGAAGCCGGGGCGGCGTACGTCATGGCCGCTGAAGAACGCGTAGTTGCCGCCGGTCGCCTGGGTGCCGCATTCGAGGATGTGCCCGGCGACGACCCCGCCCGCGAGCGCGTCGAGGTCCTCGGGTCCCCAGCCGAAGTGCGCGGCCGCGGGTCCGGTGACGAGCGCGGCGTCGGTGACCCGTCCGGTGACGACGACATCGGCGCCCGCGCGCAGGCACTCGGCGATACCGGCGCCGCCGAGGTAGGCGTTTGCGCTGAGGGCGCCCGGGAAGCGGGCGGCGAGGTCGTCGCCCTCGACGTGCGCGACCTTGACCGGGACGCCGACGCGGCCGGCGAGTTCCCGTACGGCGTCGGCGAGGCCCGCCGGGTTGAGCCCGCCCGCGTTGGCGACGATCTTCACGCCGCGCTCGTGGGCGAGACCGAGGCTCTCCTCCAGCTGCTTGAGGAAGGTCTTGGCGTAGCCGAGGCGGGGGTCCTTCAGCCGGTCCCGGCCGAGGATGAGCATGGTCAGCTCGGCGAGATAGTCGCCGGTCAGGACATCGAGGGGGCCGCCGGTGAGCATCTCCCGTACGGCGTCGAAGCGGTCGCCGTAGAAGCCGGAGGCGTTGCCGATACGGAGCGTCATCAGGCCCCCTTGGGTGTGCGGCCCGCGCCCGCCGGTCCGGCGAAGGCCTGCGCGATCTCCAGCCACCGGTCGGCGTCGGCGCCCTCCGCCCGTACCGCGAGATCGTCGCGGTGCGCGCGCTGGGTCACGAGCAGGCAGAAGTCGAGGGCGGGCCCGGTGACGCGCTGCCCGGCGTCCTCGGGGCCGTATGCCCAGAGCTCCCCGGCGGGCCCGGTGAGCTCGACGCGGAACGGCTCGGCGGGCGGTGTCAGCCCGTGCACCTGGTAGGCGAAGTCGCGCGCCCGGACCCCGATGAAGGCGACATGCCGCAGCCGTGCGGTCGGTTCGCGTACGGCGCCGAGCGCGTCGGCGATGTCCTGGCCGTGGGCCCAGGTCTCCATCAGCCGGGCGGTGGCCATCGAGGTGGCGCTCATGGGCGGCCCGTACCAGGGGAAACGCGCGCCGGGCGGGGTCTCCCTCAGGGCCCGCTGCAGCCGCTCGCGGCCGTCGCGCCAGCGGGTCAGCAGTGCGGCGGGCGGCAGTGCGGCACCGGTCTCCGCGCCCTCGTCGACGAAGGAGTCCGGTGCGGCGAGGGCTTTCTCGACCTCGGCGGCGAACGCCCCGGGGTCGGTGACGGCGAGCAGCGCGGCAGCGTCGGTCCAGGTCAGATGGGCGATCTGGTGGGCGACGGTCCAGCCGGGCGCGGGGGTCGCACGCGCCCACCCCTTCTCGTCCAACTCCCCGACCAGCCGGTCGAGTTCATCGCTTTCGCTGCGCAGGTCGTCGAGTACGACGGCGGGGTCGGACACGGTGCGCTCCCTTGAGGACACGACGTTGTGTGTCCCGGAGCATGGCAGCGCCCGAAGAAACAAGCAAGCATGCTTGCTTTACTTACGGCGACTTTCTGGCCACCTGGGTCCGCACCGCACCCATGCTCGCCGCGATGACCAGCGCGATCGCCAACGCGTCGATCATGGAGAGGGCTTGATGCAGTACGAGGAAGCCCGCCGTGGCCGCGATCGCCGGCTCCAGGCTCATCAGCACCGCGAAAGTGGGCGCGGGCAGCCTGCGCAGGGCGAGCAGTTCCAGGGTGTACGGGAGGACGGACGACATCAGCGCGACCGCGAGCCCGAGACCGATCGTGGAGGGCACGAGCAGCTTGCCGCCCGCCTCCGCGATGCCCAGCGGCAGGCTCAGCACGGCCCCGACCGCCATGGCCAGCGCGAGCCCGTCGGCCTGCGGGAACCGCCGCCCGGTGCGGGCGCTGAAGACGATGTAAGCCGCCCACATGGCACCGGCGGAGACTGCGAACACCGCGCCCACCGGGTCGAGCCGGTCGAAGCCGCCGCCGCTGAGCAGCAGGACGCCGCCGAGCGCGAGGCCCGCCCAGACCAGGTTCACCGGCCGCCGCGAGA
The DNA here is from genome assembly GCF_003054555.1 of Streptomyces lunaelactis. Taxonomy (NCBI): domain Bacteria; kingdom Bacillati; phylum Actinomycetota; class Actinomycetes; order Kitasatosporales; family Streptomycetaceae; genus Streptomyces; species Streptomyces lunaelactis. The sequence goes on from NZ_CP026304.1 coordinate 3,881,004, forward strand.
CGATCACGGACAGCGCGAGCGGGCCGAGGACCTCGAAGGTGACGGCAGCGCCGAGGGGGATGCGGTCCGCGGCCTGGTAGAAGAGCACGTTCATGGCGGCCATCGCCGTGCCGAAGGCGACGACGGTGCCCCAGTCGGCGCGCGAGTGCCCGCGCAGCCTGGGCCGGCAGACGATCAGCAGGACGACCGCGGCGAGGACGAGCCGCAGGGTGACGACGCCGAGGGGTCCGGTGCGCGGCATGAGCAGTACGGCGATGGCCGCACCGAACTGGACGGAGAGACCGCCGGCGACGACCAGGGCCACCGGCCCGAGGGTGCGGCGGCCCTGGGGCGCGGCACCGGAGCTGTCCGCACCAGAGCTTTCCGCACCGGCAAGGGCGGCGGCGGCCTCCGGCTCTGCAGCTACAGGCGTGCGCGGGCTGTCCACCGGAAACCTCCCTTTCCCGTCACGATGCATCTCTACGCTACGGATCCCCGGGTCATCCGTGAAATGCCGATTGGGCTGCCCTTATGCTCCACGCGCATGAGCATCGAGCTGCGCCATCTCCGCTGCTTCCCGGCCATCGCGGAGGAGGCCAGCGTGACCCGGGCCGCGACGAGGCCCTCGACGCGGGTCGGCTGCGCCAGTGGCCGCTGCGGTTGAGCCACGCCTGGTCCGCCTTCGGGCCGTACACCACGCCCCTGCTCCGCCGCTGGCAGCAGGAACACGCGGACACCCCGCTGGAACTCCTGCGGATCGACGACCGCACGGCGGACCTGACCCGCGGCGAGGTCGACGCGGCGGTACTGCGCGGCCCGGTGACCACGCCGGGCCTGGTCACCGAGCTGCTCTTCACGGAACCCCGGGTCGCGGCGGTCACGGCGGACGGCCCCCGGCGGCGCGCACATCACTGGCGCTCGCGGACCTGACGGCGGGGCCGTTGATCGCTGACGGCGATCGCGGCGGGTCGCGGCACGGGAGTCTCGGTGGCGTCGACGGAGTCGATGCACCCGCACCCGGGGGTCGCGTACCGCGCACTGTCGGACGCACCGGCGGCGCAGGTCGTGTTGGCATGGCGGGCGGGGGCGGCGCACCCGGCGATCGGTCAACTGGCGGCGCTGGCACGGGAGGTGGCGACAGCTGCCTCTTCGAGATCACCTATGCCGGAACGGGAATAATCCCAAGTCGGCATGGACGTGGGGAAACACGCTCCGTAGCGTCGATCTCAGGCGGTCCCGCCAGGGGCCGAAGCAGAGGGGGCGCCATGCCACGAGAGCAACTGACCAGGCTCACCGGCAAGCAAAACGGACCGAACTGTGACGACGACGACTGCCCGAATCTGTACAGGCACGAAGGACGGGGATCCATCGTTGTCCAGGGTGATCTCTATGACGGCTTCGCGGTCCCGGACGGGGAAGGGCTCGTGGAGATTCCGGAGCACATCTTGAGGGAGGCTATCCATGCACTTGGATGGTGACGAGTGGAACAAGGCTTTCGATTCCTTCACGCAGGACGCGTGGCGCTTCGAGGCCCAGCCCACGTACACCATGCCGCAGGAAGCGAAGAGCCTTGCCCGCTTCTTGCGAGGGGAAGCCAAACCCCGTGACCACAATTCGCGTTGGCACGAGCGCGTCCGCGCGTATGTGACTTCGGGCCGGAGGATCGGTCGCGTACGCATCGTGCGGCAGCCCCTCACCGACTATCAGCGCTACCAGTTCGCGTGGGGAATTCCGGGCAACATTGAAGCGGGTGAAGATATCCGCGTTCTCGACGTCACCAACCAGGACTACGGGTTGCCGCTCGGCGGCACCGACTGGTGGATGTTCGACGACGCTCGTGTGGTCCACCTGAACTTTCGCCCGGACGGGACACAGATCAACCGCGAAACGTTCGAGGGCGACATAGAGCCCTACCAGGAATGGAAACGCATTGCGCTGGCCGGGTCGGTATCGTTTGCGGAGTACGTGAAAGAACACGGGTGACGTTCGAGCCTGATGAGCTGGGTCAGTCCAGGGCTGACCTGGCCGAGCGACTGAGAGAGCTACGCAAGGCGGCCGGTCTCACCGGAGACCGGCTCGCCAAGCGATGCAACATGCCTCAGTCGCAGATCAGTAAGTTCGAGACGGGGAAGAGGACCCCGAGCCTCGTTGATGTGGAGCGCATCCTCCGGGCAATCGGCGCTCCATCTGAGCTGATTACTGAAGTGACGGCTCTGGCCAGGATCGCCAACACCCAGTGGCAGGACAAGCGTTCTTCGCGGCGCAGGGGGCTGGAGAAGCGGCAGACGGAGCTGGCCGCGTTGGAGGCCGAGGCGACGACCCTCCGGTATTTTCTGCCCGCTATGGTGACGGGCCTGCTGGCGACCCCGGAGTACGTACGGGCGAGCCTGAGCGGCTTCCCTGGTGACGTCTCGACGACAGTGGCGCGCAAGCTGGAACGGCAGTCGGTCCTCTACGACACGTCGAAGTCCTTCACGTTCCTGCTCACCGAGCAGGCCATGAACTGGGCGATCGTGCCGCCTTCGGCCATGGCCGTGCAGATCGACCGGCTGGTTTCACTGTCACGCCTCTCCAACGTCCGAATTGGCGTGATCACGCTCGGGACCCGGATACCTCTCGGCCCGATGAACACGTTCACGGTCTATGACGACCGGCTGGCAACGGTTGAGAATTTCACCGGTCGCATGGTCTTTCGAGACTCCCGTGACATAGCGGAGCATCTGGAAGTCTTCAGCCTGTTCGAGGCACACGCCCTGTTCCAGGACGCGGCCCGCCAACAGCTTTCTGAATGGGCCGAGTTGCACCGGGCCTGATTTTTATGCCGCAACGGGAATCGGTCTGGATACGTCGCCGATACATCGGGACAATGGACGCATGCCGACCAACCAGAAGGTTCCCCGTGAGCAGCCCAACGCCAAGGGCTGGCGAATGGACCCCATTCCAAGTCGCCCCGCCTACAAAGACGACGATGGAAACGTCCGCATTCCCATCTGGCTGACGAAGAACGGTCGGCACACGGCGGACACGGAAATGGTCCTTCTTCCCTCGGAAGCCGAATTGCTGAGCGAGCGGCTGACCGACGCCATCGGCGACCCTAGGTCGACCCTGCAGTCGCTGCTCCACGCCCCGGTCATTGCCCAAGGCCCCGGCGTCACCGTCGTGTCCAAGCTCCCCCACTCCGCCTGAGACGGACCCTTCACACCCCCATGACTTCCGCCCGGCACGGGCGGAGGGACGGCCACGCCCTGTGGTCGCCGAACGACCTGGAAGGCACAGCCATGCAGAACAGAACCGACCTCTACGCGCTCGCCATCGACGGCGCCGCGTTCGCCAAGGCCTGCGGCGGCAACACCCACCCCGACGGCGAATCCTGCGTGACCCTCGCCCGCATCGGCGAGGACGCCTGGGCGCTGGGTGACAGCAAGCAACCGGGCGCGGAGCCACTGCGGTTCACCACGGCCGAGCTGGACGCCGCCGGGATCACCCCGAAGCGGTTCGGGCTGTCGGCCTAGCCGGCCACCACAGCCGGCCCCGGCCCCTTCCCTCAAGGAGCCGGGGCCCAACCACCCTGAACGGGGTACCAGTTGCACCATCACGGCTACCTGTGGACGGGCCCGAAGCAGCGATTCGACAAGGAAGGCCTGCGCCGCACCCCGCGCACCTCCGACCTGCCGCCGATGGAGACGGCGCACTGGCTGATGAAGTCCGCGTCCTCGGTCCAGGGCACCTGGCAGGAACCGAAGGAGGCGGCGGCCTGGCTCGGTGATCGCCTCGCCGAGTACGAACACCGTTTCACGTCCCAAACCGACTGTGACGGCAACCGTCTGACTCTCCTGGTCAACTCCACGTCTGAGCGGCTCGGTTGGGGTGGAGACGTGTCCTTCGGCTTCTACCTCGAACACCCCGTGTTCCTGTCCATGGCCTTGGTGACGTGCTCACCGAATCGCACCGCCCCCGAACTGGGCTGCCCCCAGAGGTGACCGCTACGGAGAATGAACGGAACACAGCCAATCACTCCCCGGCCCGGTCCAAGAGGGTGCCGCCGCGTAGAGTCCTGCCGCGTATCCACTGGGGAGGGGATGTTCGAAATGTTCATGCAGGTGAGACGAGGTGCCTGGCTGGTGCCGGTCGCGCTCGCGATGCTGGGGCTGTCGGTGAGCGCGTGCACCAACCCGCGGGCGAAGGAGCCGATCTCGCAGCGGTCCACCATGGCGCGCTCCGCCTACACTTCGGCCGACGAGCTGCCGGAGAAGCTGTCGGAGGACGGGACCACGATCGTCGTCGGCGATCCCCAGGCCCCGATGGTGGTCCGGCTGTACGAGGACATGCGCTGCCCCGTCTGCGAGGAGTTCGAGCTCCAGGGCTCCTCAACGGACCTGCGCGGCCTCACGCTGAAGCGGGAGGTGCGGACCGAGTACGTCCTCGCCTCCTTCCTCGACGACCGGGTGGGCGGCAACGGTTCGAAGAAGGCCGCCAACGCCCTGCGGGCAGCCTTGGCGCAGGGCAAATTCGCGCAGTACCACGCCGTACTCTTCGCGAACCAGCCGGAGGAGGTTGTGGACGGGTACAACGACGAGTTCCTGCTGCGGATGGCCTCGCAGGTGCCGGGCCTGCGTGGGCCGGCCTTCGACTCGTCGGTCAAGGAGATGAAGTACGCGGCGTTCGTGACCGCCGCCCAGAAGTCGTACCACGCCTCGGCGGGCAACCGGGGCACCCCGTCCATGGACGTCAACGGCAGACCGGTCCCGGACGACGAGCGGGGTGTTTTCTTCGTCCGTGGCTGGCTGGAGACTTACCTCGACAGCTACGAGAGCTGAGCCGTCCAGTAGGACCCACCGTGCGTCAGGGCTCGGGTTGCGGCGCGTATTGGTGTCGACGACAAGTGCTCCGACGGTCAGCCACGCGGGGCAGCGGCGTCCCCGAAGCCGGTGCGACCGAGTGCTCCGTCAACGCCGGGGCTCGCGGTGACCGCGCCTATCCCGGGCGTTCACCATTCACCATTCACCAGCATGTGCACGGCCTTCTCGAGCCGGAGCTTCCTGGTCTCCGGCGTGGGCGCCTGAAGCAACGGCAGGATCATCAGGTAGCGCCCGGTCCTGTCGAGCGCCTCGAAGGCCTTCTTGGCCTCAGGGTTCGCATCGAGCGTTGCCGCGAGGTCGGGCGGCAGCGTCGCCGTCCTCTGCGACTCGTAGGCCCGCGCCCATCGCCCGTCCGCCTGTGCCCTGCGCACCTCGGCCAGCCCCGGTTCACGCATCCGCCCCGTCGCCGTCAGCATCGCGACCTTGTCCACATTCACCTGCGACCACAGGCTCTTGGGCCGACGCGGAACGTACTTCTGCAGGTAGTACTGCTCGTCGAAAGACCGCCGTTGCCCGGAGATCCAGCCGTAGCACAGCCCGATGTCGACGACCTGGTCGTCGGTGACCGTCGGAATGCCGGACTTCTTCTTGGCCATCTTGATCCACACACCCTCGTGGCGCGTGTAGTGCACGGCCAGCCAGCTCTCGAACGCCTCGGCGTCCGGGAAGGCGATGATCTCCACCCCGTCGAGCTCATCCATACGGCTCACGCTATCGCCCGCCTCGCCCGCCCGGTCAGCGCCGGCTCCGAGCCGCTCGCCATCTCACGGGGTGGCCCGGCTGTTCCGTCGCGGGGGTCGTGGTAGAGAAAAGCGCATGAAGCACGACGAGCTGCTCCAGTTCCTCCGCCGGTACAGGCTCGCCGTCCAGGCGTCCGTGACCCCCGACGGCGCGCCCCAGGCCGCCGTTGTCGGATTCGCCGTCAGTGACGAGCTCGAGATCGTGTTCGACACCGTCGAGTCGACCCGCAAGTACGGCAACCTGCGCGCCGACCCCCGTGTCGCGCTCGTCGTCGGCTGGGACGACGCGATCACCGCGCAGATCGAGGGCGTCGCCGACTTCCCCACCGGCTCCGAGCTAGAGCACATCCGGGCGTGCTACTTCACCGCGTACCCGGACGGCCGGGACCGGCTCGCATGGCCCGGCATCACCCACGTACGGGTGCGGCCGGCCTGGATCCGGTACAGCGACTTCACCCAGGACCCGCCGCACATCGAGGAGCTCACCCTCTAGCAGCCGGTCAGACTCCCGCGCGCTCAGGGCACTGGCGTGAAAGCAGGCTTGGCCAGGAGCTGCCCATTCTTCTCGCAACCCAGATTCTTCGCGAGTGAAAGGGAAGCCGAATGCAGAATCGTCAAATTATTCTCACGAAGTTTCTGAGGATTTCCCTCCGGCTCATGACGATGCTTGAGCTCACCGCGAATGATCGCCGGGGAACTATCACTGCCCGGCAGTTTATTACTTGCGCACTCGTAGTACAAAACGGCTTCGTCGACCTTGGCCAAGGCCTTTCGACCAATTTCATACTTCGCGAAATCCGGATCTTCGCCACCAACTGCCGCGCTCGTCTCGTCGGCCAGGGAATAGGTTATCTCCAGGTCGAAACCTGCGCCGGACTGGGAGCTGTAGACCTGGCACAGACTATGGTCTTTCGCCGTGGCTGCGCCCTGGTTCGAATATTCCTCGGCGATGCTCTCGGCCACGCCTTGCACCCCATCCTCCGAAGAGAGTTGCGAGAACTCGTTCGCTCCGGAGACGGCTTCCATCGCTTGACCGGCATCGCCCGAAAGGGCTCCATCGCAGAGCTGCTTGGAGCTCACTGAATCCTTGCTGCGATCGGACTCATCTTTGCCGTCGTCGCACGCCACAAGGACAAGAGGAACAAGCAGAGCAAGCAATACCACGCCAGCTTGTCTCACTGGGAATATCATGTGAACTACTTTCAGCCCGTAACCGAGTCTGCTATTCAGGATTGGGCCATGTGGGCCGCGCGATTGCTCCCCTTGCCATAACCGCTGTTCAGTGCTTCCTCCAAGTCGCCGCCGAATCGACCGTCCCGCTCGATCCCATGGAGTTTCATGAACTCTCTCATCGGAGCTTCCGACGTGGCTTCACCGGCGTCATAAATGGCGAGCCGCTGCTTCAGGACGTCGTCACCACTATTTTGCTGTTTGGATTCGGTCCAATCGCCAATCACATTTCCGAGTTGCTGCTCCAGAGCGCCTGTTCCTGCATCCGTGACGATCGGAATCAAGGTAGCGGCAACGCCAGCAGCGGCGACGGGCGGAAGGAAGGCGGCGCCGGCGGCGACCCCGACTCCCGCGCCGAACCCGATCCAGCCCGCCCGCTTCTCCAGTGCCTTGTTGTAAGCCTCATCCTTCGCCAGGCCGTCGGCCTTGACCCGGTCGGCACGTGACTCGTCGAGCATGCCCTGCACCTCGCCGCCGGCGCGTACGGCCTCTCGGGCATGGGCCTCGTTGATCGTTCCATTGTCGCCGACCTGGGCTTCGAGCACGCTGGTCGTGTAGACCTTCTCGGCGTTCGAGAGCTCCGCATAGGCATCTGGATGCTGGCCCAGCGCGTTGAGGAAGTTTCGCGCCCCGTCCCGGCCGAATTCCGCGTGGTCTGCTGGGTCGCGCTGTGGCGCGAACATGCTCGTCGGATCGTTGTCGTTCAACGCCCAGTTGATGTCGTCGACATAGCCCGCTCCCATCCGGCCAAGGCTGTCAGACAGCGCTTCCTGGCGGTTGAGCAGGTCTGCGTCACCGTACTTCTCGACAACGGACTTCATGATGGCGGCGGAGTCTTCGTCTCTGACCAGCTTGGGCGTCGGGTCGTCGTAGGCGTGTCCGAGGGTGGCCGCCTCCAGGGCGTGCCCGAGCGCGTCGGGCATGTGGTTCGTGGCCTTTTCTATTGCGTCCTGGTTGTAGTGACCGTTGATGTCGCCCGGGAATCCCTTGTAGTCATCGTTGGTGAAGTAGTCCAGGTAGTTGGTGATGGCCTCGTCCTTGACCTTGCCGAGGTCCGCGGCTCCGCCCTTGACGGTTCCGTCCTCGTTGTAGGCCGTGGGCTCCGCCGTGAAGAACTGTTTTGCGGCTTCCGGACTGTGCCCAAGAGCCTCAAGCATGCCGGGAACCGGGTCGAAACCGGCACCGTCCTTACCCGACGGGTTGTACAGATTCGTACCGAACTCGCTCTTCGAGTGGGCGAAGAGGATCGGATCCTTCTGCTGAAGTTGAATCACATGTTCAGCAATGGGGTTCAGGAACTTCGGGTCATAGTCTCCATAGCGCATGATTCCGCCGAGCAGCTGGTACCCGAACGGAGGTGAGTCCATTCCGTACTTCTCGAGCGGAATCTGCTGGGTTCCGAGCTTGCGGAACTGTCCACCCCAGTCCTTGAGGTACCCGGGGTTGTGATCCGGGTCGGTGGCGGTCGCCAGCGTGAGGCCCATGTTGCGCTGGAGTTCCTTCGTCAACTCCAGACGCGCCTTGTTGTCCCCGTGGGCGCTGTCGATGGACATCTGGCCGAAGAATTCCAGCGCTTGCTTGGGTCCGCCCAGCCCCCTGTAGAACGCGTCTGCGAACTCGGGGTCCTTCGTGTTGTACTTCATGATGCTGTTGAACTCGGCGAACTGCTTGTCATTCATCTTCGGGCCGAGCTTGGCCAGTTCGAGCGCCCGGTCCTTCTCGGCGTCGTCCAACGATGTGTAGTTGTTGCTGCTGAAGTCGTTGGGGTTGTTCTTGTTGGTTCTGCCGAGTGCCCGGGCCATGTTGGCGTCGATCTCCGCGGCATGAGCTATCAGGCCCGTGATGCGGTCGGCCAGCGCCTGTGCGGCATCGAGCTGCTTTTGTGTGCGTTCGTCACTGTCCCCCCGTATGTGTGGGAAGTACCACCGGACCGCTCCGCCGCCGATGTCCTCGATCCGGACACCCAGGTTCGGGGCATCCACATCGACTGCCGTCTTCATGCTCTTCTGGATCGCGACGAGTTCCGCATGGGCGTCGTCAAGGAGTGTCCAGATACTCTTGGCCTCCGCGTGGGCGTCGGCGAACTGCTTTGCCGTCTTCTTGACGAACTCTCGCGTGACGGTCGCGTTTTCCCCGGCCCAGCGGGCGGATTCCGACTTCGCCACCATCCCGGAAGTTGCGCTCTTCGCAAGTTTCTGCAGGTTGTCGACGGTCTTCTTCCAGTCCGAGACGGCCGTGCTGAGCTTGCCGAGGTCGACCTGGGCCACGTCCATGAAGGTGAGGCTGGCCACCGCTTTCCCCCTACTTGAAGTACTTGTCGATCTCGGACACGGGCACAGCTGAGCCATCGCGGTGGTGGAGCGATATTCCGACCTGGGCGTCGTCGTTGGCGTGCATCTTCTTGGAGTAATCCAGGTGGTTGGAGATGTGCGCGCAGGCTTGCAGGAGCGTCTTCACCTGGTTGTCCCACACCGTCACGGTTGTCTCCAGAGCGGAGCCGAAGGTGAAGTTGTGATTCTTGAGACTCGCGGCGGCCTGCATGGTGGATCCAGCGCCGTGCTTGTCCATGCCCGCGCCGGCGATGTCCGCCTGCTTGTTGAGGTGGTCATGCAGAATAAAAGCTTCGTGGCCGACGGCCCCCAAGTCGTCCTGGTAGGCGACGAAAACACCCTGTCCGCCGCCCCCGGGGTCCGCCGGTAATTGATTGAGCCGCATTCCCGTGGAGCCCTTCTCGGCCGCCTGTGCCTTCAGCTGCTCCCATTCGTCCCACGCCATGGGTGGATCCCTTCCCCGTTGCCCGCCTGTCCCGGTACGCCCGTCTGGTGGACGGCAAAGTTCCACGGCAACCTAGCAACTGAGCCTTAAACTCACTGGTGTTCTTCCGCACCTCACATGATTTCTTCACCATCACCTGGCCCCCGGGCAAACCTCGTCCGGGCCCATATCCGGTCAGCCGTCCAGCCCCTCCGCCAGCGCCTCCGCCAGATGCCTCGCCCTGCGACCCTCCAGCTGCTCCAGTTGCGTACGGCACGAGAACCCGTCCGCCAGCACCTCCGCCCCCTCCCCCGCCGCCCGGACCGCCGGCAGGAGTTGGTCCTCCGCGCAGGCGACCGACACCCCGTAGTGGCCCTTCTCGAAGCCGAAATTCCCCGCCAGGCCGCAGCAGCCGCCGCTCAACTCGCCGATCAGGCCCGCCCGTTCGCGCAGGCGCCGGTCCGCCTCGTCGCCCAGGACCGCGTGCTGGTGGCAGTGCGTCTGGCCCGCGACGGGGCGGTCCAGACGCGGCGGGGCCCAGTCCGGCGCGCACTCCTCCAGCGCCTGGGCGAAGGTGCGGACCGAGGCCGCGAGCCGGGCCGCGCGCGGGTCGTCGGTCAGCAGCTCCGGCAGGTCCGTCCTCAGCGCCGCCGCGCAGCTCGGCTCCAGGACCACGACCGGGACGCCCAGTTCCAGCAGCGGCTCCACCGTGTCCAGGGTGTGGCGCAGCACCGCGCGCGCCCGGTCCAGCTGGCCCGTCGAGACATAGGTCAGGCCGCAGCAGACCTGGCCCGGCGGCAGCACGATGCCCATGCCCGCCGCCTCCATGACCCGCACGGCCGCGCGGCCCACGGACGGCGACAGGTGGTCGGTGAAGGTGTCCGGCCACAGCACCGCCGTGCGGCTGTCGGCGAGGACGCCCGTCCGGTCGCGCATGTGGTCCTGCAGCCAGCGGCGGAACGTCACCGGTGCCAGTAGGGGCAGAGCGCGCTCCGGGGCGATCCCGCCCAGCCGCTTCGCGAGCGCCGCCAGCGGGCGGACCCGGGCCAGCGCGTTGACCACGCGTGCGTACGGCGCCGCGGCCCGCAGCCACACCGGCAGGCGGCCCATCACATAGTGCGAGGCCGGCCGCAGCCGGCCCGCGTAGTGGTGGTGCAGGAACTCCGCCTTGTACGTGGCCATGTCGACGCCCACCGGGCAGTCGCTCCGGCACCCCTTGCAGGACAGGCACAGATCCAGCGCGTCCCGCACCTCCTCCGAGCGCCAGCCGTCCGTCACGACCTCGCCCGCGAGCATCTCGTGCAGCAGCCGGGCCCGTCCGCGGGTGGAGTGGGCCTCCTCGCCCGTCGCCCGGAACGACGGACACATGACGTCCGGTCCCGAACTCGGCCCGGCCACCCGGCACTTGGCGACCCCCACACACCTGCGCACCGCCACCCCGAAGTCGCCGCCGTCGTGCGGATAGCCGAAAGCGACCTCCACCGGCTCCTTCGGCAGGACCGAGAAGCGGAGGTTCGCGTCGAGCCGGTCCGGGCGGGCCAGCATCCCCGGGTTCATGCCGCCCTCCGGGTCCCACACGTCCTTGAACCGGCCGAAGAGGCCGACCAGTTCGTCCCCGTACATCCTCGGCAGCAGCTCGGCCCGCGCCTGCCCGTCACCGTGCTCCCCCGACAGCGAGCCGCCGTGCGAGACGACGAGCTCCGCCACCTCCTCGGAGAACCGCCGGAAGCCCCGTACCCCCTCCGTGCTCATCAGGTCGAAGTCGATACGGACATGAATGCAGCCGTCCCCGAAGTGCCCGTACGGCGTGCCGCGCAGACCGTGCTGGGCGAGCAGCGCGCGGAAGTCCCGCAGATACGCCCCCAGCCGGGCCGGCGGCACCGCGCAGTCCTCCCAGCCCGGCCAGGCCTCGCCGCCGTCGGCCGTTCGCGTCGCCGTCCCCGCCGCGTCCTCGCGCACCCGCCACAGCGCGCGCATGCCCGCCGGGTCGTCGACGACCGTGCCGTCCAACGCGTCGGCGCCCCGCACCAGTTCGGCGGCCCGCGACCGTGCCTCGGCCGCCGTGTCGCCGCCCGTCTCCACGAAGAGCCAGGCTCCGCCGCGCGGCAGCCCCCGCACATCGCGCACCAGGTCCTCGGCCATGCCCTCGACGGTCAGCGGCCGGTAGGCCAGCAGGCCCGGGGCCGCTTCCGCCGCCGCGCTCTCGTCCGCGTAGCCGAGCACGGCGAGCGCCCGCGCGCGTGGCGCCTCCACCAGCCGTACGGACGCCTCGGTCAGCACGCCCAGCGTGCCCTCGCTGCCGCAGAACGCCCGGGCGAGATCGACGCCCTTCTCGGGCAGCAGGGCGTCCAGCGCGTAGCCGGAGATCCGCCTCGGGAGCCCCTTTGGGTAGCCGGTCCGCAGCAGGGCCAGGTTCCGGTCGACGAGCTCCCGCAGCCCGGCGGGTGCGCCCTCCCAGCCCTGCCCGAGGCGCAGTTCCGTACCCCCGTACGTCACCACCGACAGACCATGGATGTTGTCGGCGGTCGTGCCCCACGCCACCGAGTGCGCGCCGCAGGAGTTGTTGCCGATCATCCCGCCGAGCGTGCAGCGGCTGTGTGTGGACGGGTCGGGGCCGAAGGTCAGCCCGTGGGGCCGTACGGCGTCCCGCAGCGTGTCGAGGACGACTCCCGGCTGCACCACCGCCGTACGCGCCTCCGCGTCCACCTCCACCACGGCGTCCAGATGGCGGGTGAAGTCCAGCACCACCCCGATACCCGTCGCCTGACCTGCGATGGAGGTACCGGCGCCGCGCGGCACCACGGGCACCCCGTACCGCCGGCACACCTCCAGGGCCGCGGCCACGTCCTCGGCGTCGCGCGGTGCGACCACACCGACCGGCACGCGCCGGTAGTTGGACGCGTCCATCGTCATCAGCGCCCGCGCGGCCGCGGTGAAGTCGACGTCGCCGCGCACCGCCCGGGTCAGCGCGCGCGCCAGTCCGCCCGTCTCCCGCCGGTCCCGGCCACCCCGCCGTACCTGTCGCTGTTCAGCCATGTGTCTCAGGATGCCCCTGTGGGTGGCCCTGTCACTCTCGTCACACCGGTGGGGAACGTGCCACGTGCGGCCGTTGCGCGACACCACCCTTGGGTAAAGCCCACAAGAATTTCGCAATGTGATCGGCAACTCCTCCTATAGTGACGGTCACTTGATCAGGAACAAGCGGCTCCAGTTACTGCCACCGCCACCCCCGGAAGGCACCACTCGATGACCGGCACCGACGAAAACCGATGACCCGCGTCACGCGGTCGGTCCACCCGGCGCAGCCCCACCCCCCGCTCGCCGGCACGACCGTCAACACCCTGAAGATCGTTGTCGTGGGCGGCTTCGGAGCCGGCAAGACGACCATGGTCCGCTCCGTCAGCGAGATCCGTCCGCTGCACACGGAGGAGGTGACGAGCCGCGCCGGCCACACCCTCGACGGCACCACGCGCGTCCAGCACAAGGCCTCCACGACCGTCGCCTTCGACTTCGGCCGGATCACGATCGACGAACGCAGCGTCCTGTACGTCTTCGGCGCCCCCGGCCAGGACCGCTTCTGGTTCCTGTGGGACCGCCTGCTCGTCGGCACGCTCGGCGCGGTCGTCCTCGTCGACACCCGCTCGCTCGCCGACGCCTGGTACGCGATCGACCGGCTGGAACACCACGGCACGCCCTTCATCGTCGCCGTCAACGACTTCGGCGGTCCGTTCCACAGCGACGACCGGATCCGCGAGGCGCTCGCGCTGGGGCCGGAGGTGCCGCTGGTGGAGTTCGACGCCCGGGACCACTCGTCGAGCAAGTTCGTACTCATCGCGCTGGTCGAGCATCTGCACGCCCTGTCCTTACGCGAGGAGGCATGCGACAAGGACGGCAAGCCCTGCCACGACGGCTGAGGCGCAGGCCGGCCGAGGCGCAGGCCGGCCGCTCCACCGGCCGAGACGCCTGTCTCAGACGCCGGACCGCGTATCCGCCCCGCCCCGGGACCGGATACGCTCGCGAACGTGGCTGAGATCCAGATTCCCGCTGACATCAAGCCCGCCGACGGCCGTTTCGGCGCGGGCCCCTCCAAGGTGCGTACGGAGGCGCTCGACGCCCTGGCCGCGACAGGCTCCTCACTCCTGGGTACGTCCCACCGCCAGGCCCCGGTGAAGAACCTGGTCGGTGCGGTGCGCGACGGCGTACGCGACCTCTTCCAGCTCCCCGAGGGCTACGAGGTGATCCTGGGCAACGGCGGCTCCACCGCCTTCTGGGACATCGCGACGCACGGCCTGATCGAGAACAAGTCCCAGCACCTGTCCTTCGGCGAGTTCTCCTCCAAGTTCGCGAAGGCGGCGAAGCTCGCGCCGTGGCTGGCCGAGCCGACCGTCATCACCTCCGACCCGGGCACCCACCCGGACCCGGAGGCCGAGGCGGGCGTCGACGCCTACGCCTTCACGCACAACGAGACCTCGACCGGTGTCGCGACCCCGGTCAAGCGCGTCGCGGGCGCGGACGAGGGCTCGCTGGTCCTGGTCGACGCCACCTCCGGCGCGGGCGGCCTGCCGGTCGACATCGCCGAGACGGACGTCTACTACTTCGCCCCGCAGAAGTCCTTCGCCGCCGACGGCGGCCTGTGGATCGCTGTCTTCTCCCCGGCCGCGCTCGAGCGCGCCGCCCGTGTCCACGGCTCGGGCCGCCACGTCCCGGAGTTCTTCAGCCTGCCGACGGCGATCGACAACTCCCTGAAGAACCAGACGTACAACACCCCGGCGCTGGCCACGCTCTTCCTCCTGAACGAGCAGCTCACCTGGCTGAACACCCAGGGCGGCCTGGACTGGTCGGTCCGGCGTACGGCGACGTCGTCGCGGAACCTGTACGGCTGGGCCGAGGCGTCAAAGTACGCGACCCCCTTCGTGACCGACCCGGCGAAGCGCTCGCAGGTCATCGGCACGATCGACTTCGCGGACGAGATCGACGCGGCGGCGGTCGCCAAGGCGCTGCGCGCGAACGGCATCGTGGACACCGAGCCGTACCGCAAGCTGGGCCGCAACCAGCTGCGGGTGGCGATGTTCCCGGCGATCGACCCGGCGGACGTCGAGGCGCTGACGGCGTGCGTCGACTACGTGATCGAGAAGCTGTAGTACCCAGCGGCACGGAGACGGGCTCGGCAGCATGATGCTGCGGGGCCCGTTTTTCTGGCACCGATCACCCCATCTGCGCCTTGACGTGGTCGATCACTTCGCTGAACTCCTTGGTCGGCGAGAAATCCACGTACTCACAGTCCTCGAGCGCCTCCGGAACGTGACCGGCCGGCCAGTAGAAGGCCTGCCCCGCCTCATAGATCTCGTCACCCGACGCTGTCCGCATCTTCAGCCGCCCGCTGAAGAGGTATCCCCAGTGCGGGCACTGGCACATGTCGCCGGGCAGGCCCTTCACCGCCGGTGACATGTCCGTGCCCTTGGGGAGTCGCGCGAACGCGACGGTCATGTCACCCCCGACTTCCTTCACCCGCAGCTCCACGCCGTCGCCCTCGAGGGCGACGGGAGTCTCGTCACGCGTGGTTGCCGTCATGGTTCCTCCAGCGCTGGTCCGCCGATCCGTCCCTGGATCCCTGTCCCCCTGCTTCCCGGCCCTCTTCCAGTCTCGTACCGAAGGCCGCTGTCTGCCGGATGGACCAACGCGCGGGCGGGCTTGTCCCCCTCTCCTGATGCTGGGTCGTGTGCAATCGCCCCCACCGTCAGGAGACACCCGCCGTGCTGCCACGCCTGCTTCCCCGCCTGCTTCCCCGTTCACGACCGCTACGGCTGCCCGCCGCCGCCCTGGTGGCCGTCGCCTCCCTCGCCGGGCTGATCTCCGCCCCCGCCCAGGCCGCGGCTCCGCCCCCCGGCGGCCACGACCGTGAGCTGCACAGGCTCCTGCAGGAACTGGTCCGTACACCGGGCGGCCCACCCGGAGTCATCGCCCTGCTGCGGCGCGGGCACCACACGGAGGTCTACCGGGCCGGGGTCGCCGAGGTCGGCACCGACCGCGCGCCGCGGCCGGCCGACCATATGCGGATCGCGAGCACGGCCAAGGCGTACAGCGGGGCCGTCGCGCTGGGGCTGGTCGACCGCGGCCGGCTCGGCCTCGACGACACCATCGGCGAGCTGCTACCGGCACTTCCCGCGGCCTGGCACGCCGTGACGCTCCGGCAGCTGCTGCAGCACACCAGCGGTCTGCCGGACTTCACCGCGTCCCCGGAATTCCTCGAGATCCTGGGCCAGGACCCGCACCACCTCTTCGACTCCCGACGCCTCCTCGACTTCGTCGCCGGTGACCCGCTGCTGTTCAGCCCAGGCTCGCGGTACCAGTACTCGAACTCCGACAACATCGCCGTGGCCCTGATGGCCGAGGCGGTGACGGGCCGCCCCTACGAGGAGCTGCTGAAGAAGATCGTCTACCGTCCGCTGGGCCTGCGGAACACCAGCCTTCCGCAGGGCTTCGACATCCCCGAGCCCTATCTGCACGGCTACGACGTCACGCCGCCGAACCCGCCGGAGGACATCAGCACGGTGCTCAGCGCGTCGGGGGTCTGGGCGTCCGGCGGCATCATCTCGACCCCGGCGGACATGACCTCGTTCATCCGCGGCTACGCGAGCGGCGAGCTGATCTCCAGACGGACGAGGAAGCAGCAGCTGAAGTGGGTGGACGGCGCCTCCGAGCCGGCCGGCCCCGGAGTCAACGCCGCCGGTCTGGCGATCTTCCGCTACACGACCCGATGCGGTGTGGTGTACGGCCACACGGGCAACTTCCCCGGCTACACGCAACTGGTGGCGGCGACCCCGGACGGGGAGCGCTCCCTGACCTTCTCGATCACCACCCAGGTGAACAAGTCCAACAAGCCGGAGCTGGTCGCCGAGCTCAGGAACATCCAGGAGGACTTCGTCTGCGGGCTGCTGCGGCGCTAGTGCTCTGACCGGTCAGGTTCGCCGGGTTGGAGAACAGGTGGTGCGTCACGCCGCTCGGGCTGGGCACGACCTCGAGGTGGAACCGGTCAAGCAGCCGCGGCTGAGAGGCCCGCCGGCTGGGCCGTCGCCAGCGCCCGGCCCACCGGATCCGGGACACCTCCCGCCCCGGGCCTGGAACCCTGCGCAGAGGCGGCGTGTGGGGGCGGGGTCACGAGGTACTGCTCTGCGGGCGCTGTTTGAGAAGGATCGGCTGCTCGGTGATCTGGACGATGTCACCGGGCTGCACGGGTGTCATCGTGCCGTCGAGCCGGTGCACGAACTCAAGGCCCGGTTCAGCCGTGGTCACGGCGGTGCCGGAATCGGTCCAGCGGATGGTGGCCTCGTAACTGCGTTGGGGCTCCGTGACGGTGAACTTGCATTCCCATACGTTGCCAGAGAGGTTGACGGCCAGGCCGTGGCCGCAGGAGCGGATGCGGGCGTGGGCGAGCCATCGTTCCAGCTGCTCGACCGCCAGCGCCGCCTGTGTCGGGGCGCCGCCTTCGGCTTGCAGCACGATGGGGATCTTGGTGCCGCCCCAGTTGTAGAAGTACATGCGTTCGAGATTGACCTTCCGTGCGTACAGCCCCACGAGGTAGAAGCGCACCGCGTAGTCGGCGGCGCGGCGGCGGTCCAGAGGGGCCTGGAGGGGGATCTCGTACATGGTTCCGGTGCTCCACAACGGCGGATGGACCCCGGCGTGGTGCAGTACGCGGTCGACGGTGCGCGTGAGCGCGAGCATGGTCTCCGGAGGATCGGAGGCAGTGCGCTGGTAGAGCTTGATGCCTGCGACATCGCAGTAGCGGTATCCGCCGAGTTCCGCGAAGCGCTGAAGGACGTGGAGAGCGTCCGGCTCCCACAGGCGACCCATGCCGGGACACACGACGGTGGCCTTCGGGTCGGCGGCCCGGATGGTCCGGCTGGCTCTGCGGGTCATCTCGACCAGCGTCTCCACGCTGCCGTTGTAGAACCGGGGATCGTTTGCCAGCACCCACAACTCGTACGCCTCGATACGACCCCGATAGCGGTGGACGAGGGCACGCACGAAGGTGTCCCAGTCGGCGAGGCGGTCGGGCGGAGCGGCACGGGAGCCGTCGGCATACGGGCCGACCGGGCCGTTCGGACTGGCCCACTGCGGTGTGCCGCCCATGACGAACAACGCGGGCAGGCCGGCCCGTTCAGCCCCGCCGACCAGCCGGTCGAGCACCGACCAGTCGAACTCGTCGCGCTGGGGCTCGATGTCCGCCCAGCGGGTGCCGCTGTCCCAGAAGCGCACAGCACCGGTCCGGAACGACGGCATCGTGCCTGTGGTGCTGTTGATGGTGACGCCGAAGAGGGTGGACGGTATCCGGGCCGGGGAACTGACCCAGGCGGGGCCGGATATCCACTGGTCCGGCTGCCGTGCCGAAGTCCGGCGGAGGCCTGGGCCGCTGCTCGCCGCGGTCACGGCCACCAGGAGGGTCACCACCGAGGCAACGACAATGAACGAAAGCGAGCGTCTTCGCGGACCGCCGTCGGGTCCGGCCGGGGCGGATGGCGACAGGTCCTGGGGTGGGTCGGCAGCCGGGGAGCCGGCGCCGACAGCGGTGCGGATGCCGGACCGCTCGGGTTCCTCACGGATTTCATCCGGCACGTCGGATGCGGCCATCCACAGCCGGTGCAGCGCCGCCATATCGGCCCTGTCGGCATTGCACGCTTTCGCGATGCGCTCGATCGTGGCGAAATCCGGCGGGACGATCTGCCCGGTGCAATACCGATACACGGTGGACTTGCTCGCGCAGACGCGCTGGCCGATCCGCTGGTAGCTGTGCCCGCTGCGCTGCTTGAGGTCTTCGAGGAGGGCCCCGAGCTGCTTTTGATGCGATGCCTCAGCCATGCGCTCCCCCGGGTCTCCTGCCACTCCGACCAGGTCCGATCAGCGTTGTCCCCCGGGCGGCCTCGCGCATAGTACCCACCGTCGGCAAACGCCAGTAGTCACAACGGAACCCCCGTCCTTCAGCGGCCCAGAGCCGCACATCGAGCCCCTTCGCTTGGCCAAGGCGTTCCAGCGTCCCGGGTTCTCCCAGCTCAGAGCGCGGACGGCGTTCCAGGCGTGCCAACTTCCCGTGCCGTTCTGGTCCTTCGGCACCCGGTGGTTGAAGATCTACTCGCCGGGCGAACCGGTGACGGGGAGAAGCTCCAAGACATGCTGGTAGCCCTGCCGGCTCGAGGGCGAGGTTCGACCAGTCGCCTGCGCTGCTCACACCGTCGTCCTGGCCGATTCATGGCCAACGCGCTGAAAGGGGCCAGGACACCACTGGCTCTTCGTCTGCCGGCACAGGAACAAGGAGAGCGCATGGAAACCAGGCAAGAGGTCCGAACGCACGAGCGACTGGGGGGAAGATGCGACTGAAACGCGGGCGTGTCCTGTCGGCGACATTTGCGATGCTGATGACACTGCCGTTGACCATGCTGACCACAGCGACGTCAGCACATGCAGCCGAGAAGTGCGTGGCTGCACCAACCGAATGGGCTTGGTACGCCGCGGTCGGAGCGCCGTACTACCCGGTAACTCTGCGGGATATCAAGACGCATCTCTACACGGGGAAGCAATCGGCAGGCGCCTACGCAAGGGCATATGTTCCGAACGGTTCATACGTCTCAATCGACCGTTCGATCAACGCGTTCTCCCCGACCGCTGCGGAGAACACCAATGGGCACGGCTGGCGTACCAACGCGCAGGTGACGGGGAACGGGGGCTACGACTACTGCCAGGCGTACCATTCCGGCGCCACAGGCTGGACCTCCACGCCTGTCGTACAGGGGCGTTATCACGCGGTGCGGCCGTGCCTGCGGGTCTCCGGTGTCCTGCAGTGCGCCTCCATGTGGTACGTCGACTTCGACGGCTGACCGCCGAACCAGCGGGTGGCGTCGGCCCAGGGCCCGGCGTGGATCGGGTAGGGCGGCCCGGTGGGCCAGGAGTCCATGGGGTCGACAGGCGAGGGCGATGCGGCACCGGCTAGTTGGCCCAGCCCGGTGGGGATAAGCGGTGATGAGCGGGCAGGCGCGGTCTTCCGTCGTGGTGATCAGGGAATCGACACGTCGTGATCATCAGAGGCCGTGCCTGCCTCATCCCGTCCAGAGGCAGGCAACCGCGAAGCATCGCCAGTGTGATGCGCCGGGTGCCGGCGCGCGCCCTCCTAGCGGCTCAGCCGCTGGAAGCGCCGTACCGCCAGCGGCAGGAACACCGCCGTCATCACCAGCGGCCACACCACCGCCATCAGCAGCGCGTGCTCCTGGATCCAGCTGCCGTCGCCCGCCACCGGGTTGCCGAAGAGCTCGCGGGTGGCCGCGGCCGTCGATGAGATCGGGTTCCAGGCGGCCACCGTGCCAAGCCAGTCCGGCATCGACGACGGCGGCACGAAGATGCTGGAGATCATGGTGAACGGGAACACCACGGCGTACAGACCGCCCGCCGCCTCCGGGCTCGGGACCAGCAGGCCGAGCCAGACGCCGACCCAGATCAGGCAGAACCGCAGGAGCAGCAGCAGCCCGAAGCCGGCGAGCGTCCCCAGTACGCCGCCGTCCGAGCGCCAGCCCATCGCGAAGGCCGTGGCCGCCAGGATGGACAGCTCCGCGCAGGCCACGATCAGATCATTGACCCCGCGTCCGGCGACCACCGCGGACGGCGCCATCGGCATGGAGCGGAAGCGGTCGATGACGCCCTTCGTGGCGTCGTTGACCACGGTGGTCGCGGTGTTCATGAAGCCGAAGGCCATCGTCATCACGAACATGCCCGGCATCAGGAAGTCGCGGTAGTCGCCGTCGCCCGGCTGCTTCATCGCGCCGCCGAAGACATAGCCGTACAGCAGCACCGACAGGATCGGGAAGCCCAACTGCCAGGCGATGTAAACCGGTTGGCGCTGGTAGTGGGTGAGGCCACGGCGGACCACGTTCCAGCAGTCCACCACCGTCCAGTAGATCCGGCGCTCCGGAGCGCCCGCCGGCTTCAGTTCGACCGCGCTCATGCCGCCTTCTCCTCGGTCGTCTCCGTACGGTGGCCGGTCAGGCGCAGGAACACGTCGTCCAGGCTCGGCCTGCGCAGCCCGATGTCCTCGACCCCGATCCCCTCGTCCTGCAGAGTCCGCGCCACCTCCGTCAGTGCGGCGACCCGGTCCGTCACCACCGCGTGCACCCGGCGTTCCGACTCCACCGTCTCCGGTTCGCCCTTCGCGACCCGCGCGACCGTCTTGACCGCCACCGCCAGGTCCGACGTCTCGCCGACCACGACCTCGATCCGGTCGCCGCCCACTCTGTTCTTCAGCCCGTCCGGGGTGTCGTCGGCGATGGCGCGCCCCCGGTCGATGACGGTGATGTGCGAGGCGAGCTTGTCCGCCTCGTCCAGGTACTGCGTCGTCAGCAGTACGGTCGTGCCGCCCGCCACCAACGCCCGTACGGCGTCCCACACTTCGCCACGCCCGCGCGGGTCGAGACCGGTCGTCGGTTCGTCCAGGAACAGCACGTCCGGCGCGAGGATCATCGACGCCGCGAGGTCCAGGCGCCGTCGCATGCCGCCGCTGTACTCGGCCACGCCCTTGTTCCCCGCGTCCACCAGGTCGAACTGCTCCAGCAGTTCACCGGCCCGCAGCGCTGCTCGCTTCCCGCCGAGATGGAAGAGCCGGCCGAACATCTCGAGGTTCTGACGTCCCGTCAAGATCTCGTCCACCGCGGCGTACTGGCCGGTGAGCCCGATCCTGCCGCGTACGCGACGCGGGTCGCGCGCCACATCGATGCCGGCCACCTCCGCCCGCCCGCCGTCGAACCGCAGCAGCGTCGCGAGCACCCGCACCGCGGTGGTCTTCCCCGCACCGTTCGGCCCGAGCAGGCCGTGGACGGTGCCCTTGCGCACGGCGAGGTCGAAGCGGTCGAGGGCGCGCTTCTCCCCGTACCTCTTCTGGATCGCCTCAGCCAGTACCGCGTGATCACTCACTGCCCCTCCAGGTATCCGCGTACGACGCTATCTGGGTACGGTGTACTCATTGGAGAGTACACCGTACCCAGTTTCTGTCCAGCAGCTTAGGCTGACGCCATGACGACGACCGAAACGAGCGGCAGCGGCGACGTCTCCCGCAGTCTGGAACTTCTCTGGGGCACGGGCGACCGCCCGTCCCGCGGGCCCAAGCCGGGCCTCACCCTCGACCGGATCGTGACGGCCGCCGTCGAGGTCGCGGACGCCGAGGGCCTGGCCGCCGTCTCGATGCGCCGCATCTCCACCGACCTCGGCACCGGCACGATGTCCCTGTACCGGTACGTCCCCGGCAAGGCCGAACTCCTCGACCTGATGCTGGACCGTGTCCAGGGCGCGCCGCTCGACGCCGAGAAGCCGGCGCCCGGCGGGGACTGGCGAGCGGCCGTGGAGTCCCTGGCCCGCGGGCATCTCGACCTCTACCGCGCCCACCCCTGGCTGCTCAAGGTCAACCAGGCCCGCACGGTGCTCGGCCCCAGCGCCCTGCGCGGCCTCGAACTGGCACTCTCCGGTCTGCAGGGCATGGGACTCAGCGACCCCGAGCTGATCTCGGTGATCATCAGCGTGCAGAGCTTCGTGTCCGGCATCGCCCGGATGGAGATCCAGGCCGTCGAGGCGGTCCAGGAGACCGGACTGAGCGACGAGGAGTTCTGGGGAGGCCAGCAGCCGTTCCTGGAGAAGGCCATGGAGAGCGGGGAGTATCCGCTGATGGCCGCACTGTCCGAGGACACGTTCGGCGCCGGCTTCGACCACTTCGGGTTCGGGCTGCGCCGGCTGATCGACGGCCTCGATGTGCTCGTACAGCAGCGCACGGCCGGGTGACGCGCCACGCCCCGCCGAGGGCGTCCGGCCGGGCGGTCAGTCGCGCCGCAGCAGGCGCTTCACCCCGAGAACGAGTGCCGTAGCGAAGGCGAGGCCGATCAGCCCGTAGGTGAAGGTGTTCTTGTCGCTCCCTCCGCCGGCGGCCGAACTCCCCGTCCCGGAAGGCGACTTGCGCTCTCCACCACCGGACACGGAGTCCTTGCCGAGCGCGACCCGCTCGACCTCGCTCTGCTCCCCCTCCGTGCCGAACATCAGCGCTTTCCCGTCCCGCGTGTACGTCACCGACTCGGCCTGCCCCTGAATCGGCGCGCTCACCCGGTGGTCGGCCCCGAGCTTGCCGCCCTTCCACTCATACCCGCGCGCGCTGAAGTACGAGCGCAGCACCAGCTCCTTCCCGTCCGGCGAGAAGGCCCCGTCGGTCACCCACGGCACCTCGCCTATCCGCCGGAAGACATTGGTCCTGGCGGCGGAGAGCGTGGCGGGGCCCTCGTAGAGCCCGCCGCCGTCCTCGTTCTTCGACGCGATGTAGACCCGGCCGGTCGTGGGGTCGACCATCAACGCCTCGGCGTTGCGCGCCCCGTCCGCGTACTTCACCGTGAACTGCGTCGCCCGGACGGTGATGTTCCCCAGGGCCTTCGGCTCAGGGAACCGGTAGATCCAGACGTGGTCCCAGCTGCCGTTGAGGTTGTCGCCGATGTCCCCGACGTACACGTTCCCGTCCGGCCCGACGGAGATGGCCTCCATGTCACGGGGCTTGCCGACCCCGCTCAGGGTGACCGTGGCGACAGTCTCGCCGGTCCTGGAATCGACGGCGAAGACACGCGGCTCGTCCTGGTCGTTGTGCGTCCAGTAGACCCCGGGGTGCGCCCGGCTGGCGGCGAGCCCGCTGGACTCCGTGATGCGCGGGTCCTTGATCGTGAACCCGGAGTCGGAGTCCTCGGCGGCGGCGGGGACGGCGGTGAGCACCACGGCCGCGACGGCGGCAGCGGCCCCGGTGACGTACGGAAGCGAACGCATGCCCCCCAGCGTGCCACGGCCCGTGCCACGGCCCGTGTCCAGCCTCACATCGCAGGTGTGGGGCTTGATCGGCCATGATGGCGCCCATGCGTTTTATGTTCGTCGGCGACTCCATGACCATCGGACGTGCCGGCGACTACACCTGGCGCTACCGGATGTGGCAGCACCTGGGCACATCCTTCGGCGCCCCGTACACGATCGTCGGCCCGCGGACCGAGCTGTACGACACGGTGGCCAACACCCCGGTCTCGTCGGCGTACGCGGACCCCGCCTTCCCCGCGAGCGCCCGACGGCACCTGGCCGGCTGGGGCGAGGGCTGGCTGCACATGGCCCCGGTCATCCGGGAGACGGTCGCCGCGGAGAGGGCCGACATCCTGCTGGTCTCGCTCGGCCTGATAGACCTCGGCTTCTACACGGACAGCACCCAAACCGCCCTGAACGCCCGCCGGTTCATGACCGAGGCCCGCGCCGCCAACCCGCGCGTCCGGATGGTCCTGCTGCCCGTCATACCGAACATCCGGGCCCGGTCGGACGCGCCCTTCGCGGCGGAGTGCGACCGCTTCAACGAACTCCTGGCGAAGTCGGTCGCCGACCTGGACGAGGCATCGTCGCCCGTGCTGCTGGCGTCCCGCCCGGAGTCGTACGACATCGGCGCGGACACGTACGACGGCACCCACCCCGGCCCGTCCGGGGAGCACAAGCTGGCGGCGGCGTTCGCGGGGGCGATGCACCAGGCGTGGGGGCTGGGCGGGCGGTACCAGCCGGGGCGCTGACCGGACCGACCGCACCGCACCGCACGGCACCGGACGCACAATTCCCTGCGGCCCCTCGTGCGGATGCGCACCGCGCGGAGGAGGATGACTGTGAAGAGGCCGTCCCCAGGACGCGGGAGTAAGCCATGGCCAAGACCGAGCAACTCACAGCAGGCGACATCATGACCGCGGGCGTACAGTGCGTCGGCGCACACCAGTCGTTGCGCGATGCGGCGGTGATGATGCGCGACATGAACGTCGGCTGCATGCCCATCTGCGGCGACAACAACCGGCTCACCGGCCTGATCACCGACCGCGACATCGTCGTCCTGTGCTGCGCCGAGGGCGTCGACCCGGCGACGGTCCAGGCGGGCTCGCTCGCCGGCGGGCTCCACTGGATCGACGCGAACGCGGGTGCCGACGAGGCCCTGGCGACGATGGAGGAGCACCAGATCAAGCGGCTGCCGGTGATCGACGTGAAGGGCGGCCACCAACTCGTCGGCATGATCACGGAGGCCAACCTCGCGAGGAACCTCACGGACGCGCAGATCGCGGAGTTCGCGACCCGGGTGTACGCGGACGCCTGACGGGACGACGTGGTGCGGCAGCACCATGGCTGCCGCCGGGGCGAGTGCGGGAGCCTTGTCAGCGGACGATGTCGAATACGTTCTTCTGCAGGCCGTTGGCGTAGACCTCGTGCTCGACGAGCTTCAGCTTCTGCGCATCCTTGTCCGTGGCGCTGAAGAGCCGCTTGCCCGCACCGAGCAGCAGCGGGAAGACGAGCAGGTGGTAGCGGTCGATCAGGCCGGCGTCCGAGAGGGCCTGGTTCAGGGAGGCGCTGCCGTGGACGATGATCGGGCCGCCCTCGGTCTCCTTCAGCGCGGCGACCTCGTCGAGTGAGCGCAGGATCGTCGTCTCGCCCCAGTTCGACACCAGGTCGTCCTCGCCGAGGGTGGTGGAAACGACGTACTTCGGCATCACTTTGTAGTCGGCGAAGTCCTCCATGTCGGGCCACACCGGGCTGAACGCCTCGTAGCTGGTCCGGCCCATCAGCATCGCGGTGGCTTCCTTCTGCTCCTGGCCCTTGATGTCGAATGCCTCGGGGAGGAACTCGACGTCCTTGAAGGTCCACCCCGAGTTCCGGTAACCGGGCTCGCCGCCCGGGGACTCCACGACGCCGTCGAGCGATATGAAAGCGGTGCTGATCAGGGTACGCATCTCAGGTTCCTCGGTGTCTCGTGTCTGGTTCTCAGCGGGTTCGGCCGGTGCACGCTTCGACCACGCTCGTGGCTGCGGTGCACCCAACCATGATCTCTGACTGCGGATCACGGAGAAACTCATCGGTCGTCGCCCGCCCTTCCGGTGGCCTCGGCCATCCGGATCACCTCGGTGAGCCACACACGTGCCCGATCGCGGGGTGTTGAGGCAGGAGCGGCGGCCTCCCGCAGCCGGCCTGCCGCCGCCCCCTCGGTACGTCAGAACACGAACGGGCCGGGAGTCTGCGCGGACGTGGCGTTGCAGGTCGCGGTGATGCCGAAGACCACGACCGTCAGTGACTTCGCCTCCAGGCTGTCGCCCGCGGCGACCGTCCCGTTGAGGAGGCCGGTGGAGACCGCGCTGCCCGCCGGGATCGCCGGGTTGGAGTTGCCGGTGAACGTCGCCGTGCCGGTGCCGTTCTTCGTCAGGGTGAGGGTGGAGTTGACCGAGTTCGCGGAGATGGGGATGGGGGCGGTGATCGCCGAGGTCGAAAGGGTGATCGTCGCCGCCGTGCCGTCCTGCGTGGCCGTGAGGCTCGCCTCGCCGGAGCCGAACGATCCGCAGTCGAACGACAACGTTGCCGTCGTCGGCTCGACCGCGGTCGCCACGGGCGCCATGGCCAGTGTCCCTGTGGCCAGCGCGCCCAACAGGACAGCGCCGACGGAGAGTTTGCCATGCTTCATGAGGGGGTCCCGCCTTCATGTGGGGGTTACGGGTTGGGGTCACCAACTACCACACGCGGACCGCGGCTCGCGGTATCCGGGGCGGGTGTGGGGTGCCCCGAGGACTGATGGGCAGTCAGCAACAGAGTCATTGCGTCATGTCCACCTCAAGAAGACAAGGGACGCCTCCATGAATTCTGACGCGCGACGGCCAAATCCAGCCGGGTTGCAACGTGCCGTCAGGGGGCTTACGCGCGGGTGAGCCGGTTCGCGAGCGTCGACATCGTGTACGTGCCGATGCCCATGACCACCTCCAGCGCGTTCTGCTCGGTGTAACCGTGTGCCAGGAACCCGCGCAGCTCCTCGTCGCCCACGCCCCCGGCGGTACGCAACACCTCCAGCGTGAACTGCCGTATCGCTTCGAGCCGTACGTCATCCAGGGACTTCCGCTCGCTCAGCGCGGCGATCAGCTCTTCCCGCGCACCCAGGGCCCGCAGCTTGCCGGCGTGCATCGCCACGCACACATGGCACTCATTGCGCGTCGCGACCGTCATCACGACCACCTCGCGGGCGACCGGATCCAGAGTCGCCTGCTCGAACATCGCGCTGAGCTTGAGAAAGCCGTTCAGCAGATGGGGCGAGGAGGCGAGCCTCGCGACGGCCGGCGGCAGATGGCCCACATGCCTGACTGTCGACTCCATGGCGCGACGCGACGCGGCCGGGGCCGATTCCAGGGTGTGTTCGGTGAACATGCGAGAGTCTCCTACAATCGACAACATGGTTGACGATAAAAAGGTAAACCAGGTTGTCGAAGAGCGCAACGCACTTGATGGCACGCCTGGTTACGAGCTGCCCCTGCTCCTCTTCGCCGGGTTCCGCTCCCTCATCGACCGGCTCCATGCCGAGCTGGCGGAGCAGGGACATCCGGATGTCCGGCCCGCGTACGGCTTCGCGATGCAGGCGATCGGCGCGGGCGGCGCGACCGCGAGCGAGGTCGGGCGCCGGCTCGGGGTCTCCAAGCAGGCGGCCGGCAAGACGGTCGACCGGCTCGTCGCCCTGGGCTACGCGGAACGCACGGACGACCCCGCCGACGCCCGCCGCAAGCTCGTACGCCTCACACCGCACGGCATCGATGCCCTGGCCCGCTCGGCGGCGATCTTCGACGAGCTGCGGGCGGAGTGGGCGGGTGCGCTCGGCGCGGGGCGCGTGCGGGAGATCGAGGAGTCCCTGCGTACGGTCGTCCCCGCCGATGGCTTGCGACTCGACGCGGCGGGGTGGTTCGGCGGGACGTGACGAGTTCTCGCCACGGCGTGCCGTTGTCACCGTGCGTATCGTTGTACGAGGCGACTCCATGCAACCACGCGGCAGTGGGGAGGAGCGCCACGATGACCGTCGTAGAGAGCGGCAGGATCGACATGGCCGACATGAGCAACGAACTCACTCTGGACATGATGTTCGAGTGGATCGAGAAGATGCCCATCCCCGAGGGATACAAAACCGAGATCGTCGGGGGGAACATCATCATGTCGCCGCAACGGCAGACCCACTGGGAGATCACGTTGGGCATCATCGAGCAGCTGCGCACCAAGTACCCGAGGACTCGGACCGCATCCGACGTGCGGATCGACTTTCCCGGACACCTGAACGGCTTCGCTTGCGACGTCGTGGCCATGTCGGACAGTGCCGTCAGGGACGCCAAGGGACGCTGGCGCTATGAGGACATCGAATTCGTCGCCGAGGTGATCTCCAAGGGCACCGCGCTCAACGACTACGGCCCCAAGAAGGCCACCTTCGCCACCGCCGACGTCCCCGCCTACCTGATCGTTGATCCGTACACCGGCGAGTGGCACCTCCACACCCTGCCGAAGGACGACAAGTACCACGGTGAAGTCACCCTCTACTTCGGGGACGACATCGACCTCACCGCCACCCCCGTCGGCCTCACCCTCACCACCGACGAGTTCCCCCGCGACTGACCCCATCCCGCCCTTGCTTCGAGCGCGCTCCAACAGCTTGGCTTGGTGTCCATGAAGTACACACAGCTCGGACGCACCGGACTCAAGGTCAGCCGACTCGTCCTCGGGACGATGAACTTCGGGCCTCTTACCGACGAGGCCGACAGCCACACCATCATGGACACCGCGCTCGGCGCGGGGATTAACTTTTTCGACACCGCCAATGTCTACGGCTGGGGCGAGAACAAGGGCCGCACCGAGGAGATCATCGGCAACTGGTTCGCCAAGGGCGGCGACCGGCGTGACAAGGTCGTCCTCGCCACCAAGCTCTACGCCAACATGGGCGCCGAGGGCGAAGCCTGGCCCAACCACGACAAGCTCTCCGCGCTCAACATCCGCCGCGCCGTCGACGCGAGCCTCAAGCGCCTGGGGACCGACCACATCGATCTCTACCAGTTCCACCACATCGACCGGGACACACCCGTCGAGGAGATCTGGCAGGCGATCGACGTTCTGATCCAGCAGGGCAAGATCCTTTACGCGGGGTCCAGCAACTTCGCCGGCTGGAAGATCGCGCAGGCCAATGAGGCCGCCCGCCGTCTCGGCTCGTACGGCCTGGTCAGCGAGCAGTGCCTGTACAACCTCGCCGAGCGGCGCGCCGAGATGGAGGTCATCCCGGCCGCGCAGGAGTACGGCCTCGGAGTCATCCCCTGGTCGCCGCTGCAGGGCGGACTGCTCGGCGGAGTCATCAAGAAGGAGACCGAAGGCGGACGGCGTGCTTCAGGGCGGGCTGCGGAAGCCCTCGCCGGCGCAGAGACCCGCGCGCAGATCCAGGCGTACGAGGATCTGCTCGACAAGCACGGCCTGGAGCCCGGCGAGGCCGGGCTGGCCTGGCTGCTCACCCGGCCCGGAGTCACCGGACCCATCGTCGGGCCGCGTACGGCCGACCAGCTGGCGTCCGCGCTGCGCGCCGTCGAGCTGGAGCTGAGCGGCGAGGTGCTGTCCGCGCTGGACGAGATCTTCCCGGGGCCGGGGCCGTCCCCCGAGGCCTTCGCCTGGTAGTACGAGCAGCGGATCACTCATCGTCGCCGCTGCCGGGGCGACGGCGGCCGTCTTCGCCGTCGCCCGGCCGGATACCGGCCATCACCTGACGAGCGACGCCACGGCGATGATGGCGAACATCAGCACAAGCACGCCGGCCATGATCTGGTTTCTGGTCTTGGGGTTCACGCAACGAGGTTAACGCGCGCGTTCGAGTCGCCTTCACCCCGTCCCGTTCACGCCTCCCATTCACGCCTCCCGTTCACCCCGTCCCGCGCCCCAGCGGCCAGCTGCCGACGATCTCGTACCGCGGCTGCTCCCCCTCCACCCCGCTGACCGGCAGATTGCTGCGTACGAGTGCGAGCTCGGCCACCTCCCAAGGGGTGCCCTCGAAGGCGTCCAGCGCCTCGACGAACGGGCGCATGTCGGCGTCGTCGCGACTGCGGGCGAGCGTCAGGTGGGCCTGGTAGCGGCGGTGCTCCTCCATGGTGACCCCGGCCCGCCGCGCCGCCGCGTCCGCGCGTTCCGCGAGCAGGCGCAGCTCTTCCAGACCGCCGGCGGCCCCGGCCCACAGCGCCCGGTGTCCGAACCGCCCGCCGCGGTGGATGCGCAGCGCGAAGGGCACGGTCCTGCGGGCGGCCCGCCCGAGCCGCTCGTGCAGCTCGGGCAGCAGGCCGTCATCGACCTCGCCCATGAAGGCGAGGGTGAAGTGCCAGCCGTCCCGGCCGGTCCAGCGCAGGCGGTCCGTGCCGGGGAGAGACGTCAACCGTTCGACGGCGAGGCCGAGTTCGTCAACGGCGGTGGGGGGTGGCAGTACGGCGGCGAAGAGTCTCATGATCCGAGTCTCGCGCATAGCGGGGCGCCTGCGGCGGGCTTGTTCCCGGGGCTCCGACCCGGACCCCTGGCTACGCCGCGGTCGCCAGCTGCTCCCTCGGTACGAACTCGACATGCCGCCGCCCCGGCCGCAGGTCGATCTTGAGCCGCAGCCCGCCCACCCGGACGAGCATCACACCGACCCCGATCGCCGCGGCCAGCGCCACCGCGCCGCCCGCCGCGAAGCCGATCCGCGGTCCGTAGGTGTCGGTGATCCAGCCCACGAGCGGCGCGCCCAGCGGCGTACCACCGACGAACACCATCATGAACAGGCTCATCACCCGGCCCCGCATGGCCGGTTCGGTCGCCATCTGCAGGATGGAGTTGGCCGTGACGTTGACCGTGAGGCCGAACACCCCGATCGGCACCATCAGCACCGCGAAGATCCAGAACTGTGGAGCGAAGGCGGTCACGATCTCCAGCAGGCCGAAGAGCACGGCCGCGCCCACCAGCACCCGCAGCCGCGAGGTGCCGCGCCGGGCGGCGAGCAGGGCGCCCGCCAGGGAACCGGCCGCCATCAGGGTGTTGAGCAGGCCGTAGGTACTCGCGCCCGAGTGGTAGACGTCGTCGACGAAGGCCGAGAGCCAGATCGGGAAGTTGAAGCCGAAGGTGCCGATGAAGCCGACGAGGACGATCGGCCAGATCAGCTCGGGCCGGCCCGCGACGTACTTCAGCCCTTCCCGCAGCTGACCCTTTCCGCGCGGCGCGCGCTCGATCTTGTACAGCTCGCTGTTGCGCATCAGCAGCAGCCCCGCGATGGGCGCGATGAAGGACAGACCGTTGAGCAGGAAGGCGAAGCCGCTGCCGACGGCCGTGATCAGCACACCGGCGACGGCGGGGCCGACGAGGCGCGCGGACTGGAAGTTGGCGGAGTTGAGGCTGACCGCGTTGCCCAGCTGGTCCGGGCCGACCATCTCGGCGACGAAGGACTGGCGTGCCGGGTTGTCGACGACCGTGACGAGGCCGAGGACGAAGGCGGTGAGGTAGACGTGCCACACCTGGACATGGCCGGTGAGCGTGAGCACGGCGAGCGCCAGGCCGGTGAGGCCCATCGCGATCTGGGTGGCCAGAAGCAGCTGCCGCTTGGGCAGCCGGTCGGCGAGCACTCCGCCGTACAGGCCGAAGAGAAGCATGGGGAGGAACTGCAGCGCGATGGTGATACCGACGGCCGACGCGGATCCGGTCAGGGTCAGTACGAGCCAGTCCTGGGCGATGCGCTGCATCCAGGTACCGGTGTTGGAGACCACTTGTCCCGTCGCGAAGAGCCGGTAGTTACGGATCTTCAGCGAGCTGAACATTGTCGTCTTGCCGGTTGTCGTGTGTGCGGTGTCGTCGTCGGCGGTCGGTGCGGGGGCGGAGTGTGCTCCGGATCCCGTACTCAATGGGGGTTCGCCTCCTCAGCGGTGCTCCGGTTACAGGTGCGCGAGCTTCTCCAGGACGGGGGCGGCTGCGCGCAGCTTGGCCCAGTCGTCATCGTCCAGGCCCTCGGCGAGCGAGGCCAGCCAGGCGTTCCGCTTGCGGCGGCTCTCCTCGAGCATGGACTCGGCCTGCTCGGTCTGGCTGACCACCTTCTGCCGGCGGTCGTCGGGGTGCGGCTCGAGCCGGACGAGTCCCTTGGCCTCGAGCAGCGCGACGATCCGGGTCATGGACGGCGGCTGGACATGCTCCTTGCGGGCCAGCTCACCGGGGGTGGCGTGGCCGCAACGGGCGAGGGTGCCGAGTACCGACATCTCGGTGGGGCTCAGCGATTCGTCGACGCGCTGATGCTTCAGGCGTCGGCCCAGCCGCATGACGGCCGAGCGCAGGGAGTTCACGGCGGCGACGTCGATGTCCGCGCCATGGGACAGGTCAGGCATGTTCGTTAGCATAACTCATTACCCTGCCTAAAGACCAGGGCGTTACTGCCCAGATAGATCCATCACTCATATGAGTGAGACTGATCCGGAAAGTGACGCACCCACGGCGACGGTCCGGCGACCCTGGCCGACATGGGATCGACTGTGCTCAGCCTCCGCATAGACGGTGAGCTCCTCGACCGGCTCAGGCACCATGCCGCCAGACGCGGAATGAGCGTCCAGGACTATGTGGTCCGGACGCTCATCCGCGATGACTTCGACGAACGCTTCAACGCGGCCGTCGACGAGACGGAGAAGTTCTACGGCCTTACGTGAGGCCCAGCGCGGGCATCGCGTAGTAGAAGACGAACACCGCCGACACCACATACATGGCGATGGGCACCTCGCGGCCCCGACCGGCCGCCAGCCGCAGCACGCTGAAGGCGATGAAGCCGATGCCGATGCCGTTGGTGATCGAGTAGGTGAACGGCATCATCACCATCGCCAGGAACGCCGGCACGGCGACGGTGAAGTCGTCCCAGTCGATGTCCCGTACCGAACCGGCCAGGATCAGGAAGCCGACCGCCAGCAGGGCGGGCGTAGCCGCCTGGGACGGGACCATCGTGGCGAGCGGCGTGAGAAACAGCGCCACCGAGAACAGCGCACCCGTCACGACGGACGCGAGCCCGGTACGGGCGCCCTCGCCGACGCCCGCGGTGGACTCCACGAAGCAGGTCGTCGCGGAGGACGAGGTCGCACCGCCGGACGCCACGGCGATACCGTCGACGAACAGGACCTTGTTGATGCCGGGGAAGTTGCCGTTCCTGTCCATCAGCTTGGCCTCGTCGCCGACGCCGAGGATCGTGCCCATCGCATCGAAGAAGCAGGACAGCAGCACGGTGAAGACGAACAGGGTGCCGGTGAGGTAGCCGACCTTCCCGAAGCCGCCGAACAGGCTGACCTCGCCGACCAGGCCGAAGTCGGGGGACGCGACCGGGTTGCCGGGCCACTCGGGCGTCGTCAGACCCCAGGACGGGACCGTCGCCACCGCGTCGATGATCATCGCGACGCCCGTCATCGCGACGATCGAGATCAGAATCGCGCCCGGCACCTTGCGGATGATCAGCGCGAGCGTGAGCAGCACGCCGAGCGCGAAGACCAGGACCGGCCAGCCGTCGAGGTGACCGCCGGTGCCGAGCTGGATCGGGACGGTGGTCTGGGCGACGTCCGGGATACGGGAGACGAAGCCGGCGTCGACCAGCCCGATCAGCATGATGAAGAGGCCGATTCCGATCGCGATGCCCTTGCGCAGGCTGCGCGGCACGCGCTCGCGCAGACCGGTGGCGACCAGCAGCATCACGACGAAGCCGGCCAGGACCACCATGCCCATCGCGTCCGGCCAGGACATCCGCGGTGCGAGCTGGAGGGCGACGACGGTGTTCACACCGAGGCCGGCCGCGAGCGCGATCGGGACATTGCCGATGACCCCCATGAGGAGGGTGGAGAACGCCGCGGTCAGCACGGTGGCGGTGACCAGCTGGCCGCCGTCGAGCTGGTGCCCGTACATGTCCTTCGCACTGCCGAGGATGATCGGGTTGAGCACGATGATGTACGCCATCGCGAAGAAGGTGGCGAATCCGCCGCGGATCTCACGGGCGACCGTGGAGCGGCGCTCGGAGATCTTGAAGTAGCGGTCCAGGCGGTTGTGCGGCTGCCCGGGAGAGGGCGGCTGCGCGTCGACCGAGACGGTGGCCGTGGGGGACATGCGGAACCTCAGTCGTACGCAGGGGGGTGGGCTTGGATGTTTGCACGAATAATTCAGGCCATCGGCAAACCGTTTCAGTATGAACACATAAGGGAGAGATCACCATCTCCGCGCGTAGACCCTTGGGCCGACCGGCCCCCGAACGGCTGGTCGGGGGGCCGCCCTACACTGTGCGCATGGCGAAGTGGACCCCCAAGCACGAGGCACCCGAGCCCCTGGAGGGGCCCGTTGTCGCCACCATCACCGGCGGCACGATCCTCTGGTTCGTCCTCTTCCTCGTCCAGATCCCCTTCTACAGCTGGTTCGACGACCGCGACCTGATGTGGTGGGTATGGACGTGCCTGGCCGGTGGCGGGCTCGGACTGATCGGCATCTGGTACGTGCGGGGACGGGACAGGGCGCTCAAGCGCGCGGCGACGGCGGCGGAGCAGGAGGCGGCGGAGACGCGAGAGGCGGCGGAGGCGCAAGAGGCCGTCGCGCCTTCGAGCGACGACAGCGAGTGACCCGGGCGGGAGCCGCTGGAGGAGCCCGGACGTAAGCCCGTACCGCGCTCGTAGTGCCCAGGTACCATCCCCCTCCTCCCGGGGTCTGATCTTCGGTGCACTCGCCGGGTGAACCGGCCGGTCCGGCCGTACCGTCGAAACCATGACTCAGCGGGCGAGGATCGACACGGACGGCCCCGAGCCGGACGGCCCCGGCATCGACGCGGGCGCCGAGCTCGACCCCGTACATCCGATGAAGCCACCACGGTCCGCTGTCGCCGTCCGGACGGGCGGTCTGACGACGGCCGAGGTCGCCGAACGGGTCGCCCGCGGCGAGGTCAACGACGTTCCCGTACGCAGCTCCCGCGCCACGACCGAGATCATCCGCGCGAACGTCTTCACCCGCTTCAACGCGATCATCGGCGTGCTGTGGGCGATCATGCTCCTCGTCGCGCCGATCCAGGACAGCCTGTTCGGCTTTGTGATCATCGCCAACACCGGCATCGGCATCATCCAGGAGCTGCGCGCCAAGAGGACCCTCGACGGCCTCGCGGTCATCGGCGAGGCCAGACCGACGGTACGGCGGGACGGCGTGGCCGCGGAGATCTCCACCTCCGAGATCGTGCTGGGCGATCTCGTCGAACTCGGCCCGGGCGACAAGGTCGTCGTGGACGGCGAGGTCGCGGAGGCCGACAGCCTGGAGATCGACGAGTCACTGCTCACGGGCGAGGCCGACCCGGTCGTCAAGCACCCCGGGGACCCGGTGATGTCCGGGTCGTTCGTGGTCGCCGGCGGCGGGGCGTTCACGGCGACGAAGGTGGGGCGCGAGGCATACGCGGCGCAGCTCGCCGAAGAGGCCTCCCGCTTCACGCTCGTCCACTCCGAACTGCGCAGCGGTATCAGCACGATCCTCAAGTACGTGACCTGGATGATGATCCCGACCGCGACCGGGCTCATCATCAGCCAGCTCGTCGTCAAGGACAACAACTTCAACGACTCCGTCGCCAGGACCGTCGGCGGCATCGTCCCGATGATCCCCGAGGGGCTTGTGCTGCTGACGTCGGTCGCCTTCGCGATCGGCGTCATCCGGCTCGGCCGCAAGCAGTGCCTGGTGCAGGAGTTGCCCGCGATCGAGGGCCTCGCGCGCGTGGACGTGGTCTGCCTGGACAAGACGGGCACGCTGACCGAGGGCGGGATGGACGTCACGGAGCTGCGGGCGCTGGACGGCGCGGACGAGACGTACGTACGGAAGGTGCTCGGCGCGCTCGGGGAGTCCGACCGGCGGCCGAACGCGTCGCTGCAGGCGATCATCGACGCGTATCCGGACAGCGAGGAGTGGCGCTGCACGGAGTCGCTGCCGTTCTCGTCGGCACGCAAGTACAGCGGGGCGGCCTTCAGCGAGGGCGACGGCAACCGCTCCGCGTGGCTGCTGGGCGCGCCCGATGTGCTGCTCCGGGCGGGGGACGCGACGCTGGGCGAGATCGAGCAGCTCAATGAACAGGGGCTGCGGGTGCTGCTGCTGGCGCGGGCGGCGGGGGACCTGGACGCGACGGACGTGGCCGCGGGAGCGCGGCCGACGGCACTGGTCGTACTGGAGCAGCGGCTGCGGCCCGACGCCTCGGACACGCTCGCGTACTTCGCCGACCAGAACGTCGCCGCGAAGGTCATCTCCGGCGACAACGCGGTCTCGGTGAGCGCGGTGGCGGGCAAGCTCGGCCTGCCGGGCGCACAGAACACGGTGGACGCGCGCCAACTCCCCACGGAGCAGGAGGAGATGGCGCAGGCGCTGGACTCCAACTCGGTCTTCGGCCGGGTGACGCCGCAGCAGAAGCGGGACATGGTGGGGGCGCTGCAGTCCCGGGGTCATACGGTCGCGATGACCGGGGACGGTGTGAACGATGTCCTGGCCCTGAAGGACGCGGACATCGGCGTCTCGATGGGTTCGGGCTCGGAGGCGACGCGGGCGGTGGCGCAGATCGTGCTGCTGAACAACAGCTTCGCGACGCTGCCGTCGGTGGTGGCGGAGGGCCGGCGGGTCATCGGCAACATCACGCGGGTGGCGACGCTGTTCCTGACGAAGACGGTGTACTCGGTGCTGCTGGCGGTGCTGGTGGTGTGCAGTCAGGTGGAGTACCCGTTCCTGCCGCGCCACTTGACGCTGCTGTCGACGCTGACCATCGGCGTCCCGGCGTTCTTCCTGGCGCTGGCGCCGAACAAGGAGCGGGCGAGGCCGCACTTCGTCCGGCGGGTGATGCGGTACGCGATCCCGGCGGGCGTGATCGCGGCGGCGGCGACGTTCGCCACGTACCTGCTGGCGCGCTCGCACTACAGCGGCCCGGGCGCGCTGGACGCGGAAACGAGCGCGGCGACGCTGACGCTGTTCCTGGTCTCGATGTGGGTCCTGGCGATCATCGCCCGCCCGTACACGTGGTGGCGGGTCTGCCTGGTGGCGACGATGGGCGGGGCGTTCCTGATCGTGCTGATCGTGCCGTGGCTCCAGGACTTCTTCGCCCTGAAGCTGGTGGGCACGACGATGCCCTGGGCAGCGGTGGCCATCGCGGCGGCGGGGGCGGCACTGCTGGAGGTGGCATGGCGGTGGGTGGACCGGAGGTTCGCGGCGTAGCCGGCCGCCTCGGGCTCGGGCTGCGGGGACGTCACCGACGTCTTTGCGCACGTGAGACCGTGCTGCTCGCTGTCTTCGGATTCAGGTGTCGTCAGCCGGTCTCACGGTTCACGTCGGCGCCCCGGCCTGGGGACGCCGCCCGCCACTCCGAATCGTTGCGGCATCGCGCTGCAGCTGGGTGAGGACAGTACGGACAGCTCTTCGTGCGGTGCGCTCCGGGCGATGGAGCGCGTCGATATGACGTCGAGCGTGGACGCCGCTGAGCGGCCTGAGGACCACCGCGGGGTGGGGGCGCGCGGTCCAGCGTGGCATCAGTGCGAGTCCCCCGCCGGCGGCGACCACCTCGGCGACCACCGTGAATTCGTTGATGCGGTGACGGATGTCGAGCCTGCGGTTCGCGGCAGCGGCGATGGCCTCGATGGTGGCCATCAGCGGGAAGCCGTCATGGACGGTGATCCAGGGCTGGTCGGCGACGTCGTGAGGGGTGAGGCGCCGCTTGCCGGCCAGTGGGTGATCTTCCGGCATGGCGACGTCGAGCGGTTCGTGCAGCAACGCGGTGACGGCCACGGTGTGGGGCCATGGCGGAGCGTGGTCGAGGCGGTGAGCCAGGACCAGGTCGTAGTCCCGGGTCAGCCGCGGGAAGTCTTCCTGTGCGACGTCCTCGTCGGCGAGAGTGAGCTTCGGGCGCCCCGGCCCGGCGAGGCCGCGTAGCAGGAGCGGCAGGAACGCCGCGGCCGCACTGTGGAATGCCGCCACCGACACACTGCCCTCCGGTTCGTCGACGAACGCGTCAACGGTGCGTCGCGCTCGGGCCAGGGCGGCCTCCACCTCGATCGCCGCGCCGGCCAGGGCCTGCCCTGCAGGAGTGAGTACCAGGCGCCGTCCATCGCGTTCGGTCAACGGGACGGGCATGGAACGCTGCAACAGCCGCAGCTGCTGCGAGATCGCCGAAGGCGTCACCAAAAGCGCCTGGGCGACCGCGGTGACACTTCCCAGCTCGCCGAGTTCACGCAGGACCCGCAACTGTCGCTCATCCATGTCTTCAGTGTAGGGATTCTAAAGATTCACTTGAGAAACTCGTTCTTGGCTTCAGTGTCTGCGGGGCGCAGCGTAGGGGCCATGCCCGATTCCCGCCGTACGGACCTGGTACTGCTGCTCGTCGCCATCGTCTGGGGTTCCAGCTATCTGTCTGCGAAGACAGCCACCGTGGCCTTGCCGGTCCTGGCGATTCTGTTCGCGCGGTACCTGATCTCCGCCCTCGCCTGTGTCGCCTTCGTCGCCGCCCGTCGGGAGCCCCGCCGCTACACCCGTGACGAGATCAGGTTCGGGTCGCTGCTGGGGGTCACGCAGGCGGCCGTCCTGGTGTTGGAGACATACGGTGTTGCGCACACCAGTGCGGCCAACGCCGGCCTGATCATCAGCCTGACCATTGTGCTCACCCCGCTGCTGGACCGTACGGGCCGCCGAGGCGGGCTGCCGCCACGGTTCTTCGCCGCCGCGGGTGTGTGCGTACTGGCTGTCGGACTGCTCATGTCCGGCAGCGGCCTCCACACTCCGGGAGCCGGCGAGCTGTTGATGCTCGCCGCAGCTGCGGTGCGGGCGGTGCACGTCGTGCTCGTCGGGCGGCTCACCGCAGGCCGGGACCTACGTCCGCTCCACCTGACAACCGTGCAGACCGTCGTCGGTTCGGCGCTGTTCCTGGTGCCGGCCGTCGCCCATCTCCCGGTCCTCATACACACCGATGCCATGACGTGGGCCCAGCTCGTCTACCTCGCCCTGTTCTGCAGCGTGTTCGCCTTCCTCGCCCAGACCTGGGCAGTACAACGCACCTCTGCCAGTCGGGCCAGCCTTCTCCTCGGCACCGAACCCGTCTGGGCCGTCGTGATCGGCATCGGCCTCGGCGGCGAACGGCTCACCGTCCTCGCCGCCCTTGGCGCAGTGCTGATGGTCGCCGGGACCTACTGGGGCCAGGCCATCGAACGCGCCCACCGCGCCGCCACCACGAAAGCAAAGACCGTATGCCGAACCACGACACCTACCAGCGCCTGATCCCCCTGGTCGAGAGGGTGCATCATTCACCCGTTCTGGTGAACACTCTCGTTACTAACATCTGTGTTAGTAACTCTGTCGTTAGTGGGCAGGCGCAGTGAGCTCGCAACGCTGGATCCACGTACGCGAGGCTCATCGTGGCGAGCGAGGTCAGGGTCAGCAGGGCTCGCCCTGTACTGATCTTGGGCATGGGACTCCTCCGCAGGGATGCGGCAGGCCGGCCGGCAGGCTGCCTACCGGGCAGGTGCCACGGTCAGGCCGCAGCGGTCGTGACGGTCGGAGCGCGGCCGGTCGCGTAGTGGTAGGAGGCGGCGATGACCTTCTTGGCCACCTCAAGTTCGGCCTGGTCGCGGGGGGCGTAGAACATGACGACGTTGACGCCGCGGTCGTAGTACGGGTGCTTCTCGCCCCAGCCGGAGGCCAGGAACGCGGCGTGGTCGGCCGGGTCCAGCGCCAGGTGGAGGCTGCCGTCGGCGTGCAGGTGCGCGAACTCCGCGTTCCCCCGGGGCAGGAACAGGCGAGCGCCTTCGGCCGGGGCGACGTCGCTCAGGAACACCGCCCAGGTGCTGGGGACGGATATCTCGCTGCGGCCCGGGACGATGCCGGGCAGCGCGGTGGCCATCCACTGCCGGAGCTCTTCCTTGAGCTGCGGCGGGCTGGTCTGGGTGAACTGCAGGTGCGGGACCTCGGGCCCGGTCCGGGGCCGGTCGCCCTCACGCGCGGGGAGTGTCGGGAACGTCATCGTGGGCCTCCTTCGTGTGTCGGGGCCGCTCACCTTCGAGCCAGGGGAACGGTCCGGTCCACCAGCGGTCCGGCGGATGCCGGTGCGCTGTTCTCAACACACCACCAGGCTACTTTCCTGGGTATAGTGGTTTCCTTGAGGAAAGTGCCCTGGCGCCTGTGCCGTGGAGGCCGGGGAGCAGGCCGGGGGAGTAAATGGAGGATGCCGTGACCGAGCCGGCAGAGCAGGCATGCCCGATCAACCCGGTGATCGACCTGGTGTTCAGCCGCTGGACCACTCCGATCCTGTGGGTGCTCGAACACCACGGGCGGCTGCGCTTCAACGAGCTGCAACGACTGGTGCCGACCATCACCCCCAAGGTCCTCACCCAGCGCCTGCGCCGGCTGGAACGGGACGGCCTGGTCATCCGCACCTACCACGCCGAGATCCCCCCGCGGGTCGAATACGAGACCAGTGACCTGGGCCGCACCCTGACATCGGTCTTCCGTTCCCTCACAGGCTGGTCCGACGCACACCTGTCGCAGGTCATCGCCGCCCGTCGCGCCTACGACGCCACGAGGGAGGAGGAAGCAGCCTGGGCCGAAGGCTGAAGCCGCCGGCGCACTCGGCGCGAGCCGTGTCCATCCGCAATGGCTTGCCGTATCGGAAACTCGTCTCTTTCCGTATCGGAAACTAGCGGCTACTCTTTCCGATATGGAAACTAACGGGGTACGACTGACGCCAGAGCAGGCCCGCTCCGCCCTGGCCGACACCGAGCACGTCCGGGCCTCCGCCGCAGCACTGTCGGCCACGCCGTGGCCGAACTGGTTCTTCATCACGCTCACGCTCTACGCTGCCGCGCTCCCGATCGCCTACGGAGGTGTCATGGCCGACTCGGACTGGCTGCTGCCGCGCCTGGCATGGACGGGCATCATGCTGGCGATCACCGCGGCGTACGGGACGCTCTTCGCCGTCGCGGCCAAGGCCTGGCGCAACAAGACCGGGGTGGCGCTGCGGTTCGACGTGCTGCCGAAGCGGGCAACCGTGCCGCTCATGGCCGGCCTGCCCGTGCTGCTGGTGGGGGCAGCGGTCGCGTTCCGCGTCACGGGATGGCCGGTGTGGCTGATCGTGGCCTCTCTGATCAGTGCCGCTGTGTCCGTCGGCTTCCACCTCGCCTTCGTCCGCCTGCACCGGAAGACCGCGTGAGCGCCGACACCCACGACCTGCCGGAGGGTTTCGACGCCACCATCCACGCCCCGAACCGGCTGCGTATCTGCGCCCTGCTGGACACCGCGGGCGAAGCGGAGTTCGGCCTGGTCCAAAAGCAACTCGACGTCTCCGCCTCCGTGCTGAGCAAGCACGTCACCGTGCTGATGGACGCCGGCTATGTCGAGCAGCGCAAGGCCGTCCGCGACACCCGGCAGCGCGTGTGGCTCCGCCTGACCCGGCGAGGCCGGGATGCCTACCAGGGGCACCTTGCGGCGCTGCGGGCGATCGTGGGGCCGCCGGATCCGGCTCTCTGATCATGCGCCCGCGACGTGCACCGGGCGCGCACGACCAACCCGATCACGGTCGGGCACCCTACTCCGCGGACCGGCCCGGCCAACGGTCGGCAGAGGCTCCGAGCGGCAGCCCCACCGCCACCTCCGCCCATACGGTTTTGCCGATGGGGACGCGGGGCGTCGCACCCCAGCGAGCGGCCAGCACGTCCACAAGGAGCAGACCGCGGCCCAATTCGTCGTCGGGGGAAGGCGCCGAGGGCCCGGTTGGAGGCTGGTCGGGAGAAGCGTCCGCGACCTCGATACGGATCAGGCGCGCCGACGCCTCGAAGGTCAGACGGAGGTGGAAGTCACGCCCCCGGACCCGGCCGTGGCGCACGGCGTTGGCGGCGAGCTCCGCCACCAGCAGGGCGACGGTGCAGGAGACGTCCGATGCGGGCGGATACCCCCATTCGGCCAGGCGCCGCACGGCGAGCCGCCGAGCGAACCGCGCCCCTCGGGGCGAGGCGGTGAACTGCGCGGCGAACTTGGGCCCTTCGGCCACGGAGTCGTGCGCTTCCTCTCCCAGCACCCTTACGGCCGATTCCGTCTCGCGCTCCGGGCCGTCGCCCGACATGGCCATGGTCTTCAGCACGTGCCGTCCATCCCAGTCCGTCGATCCTTCGCACAACCCGCAGCGTGTACGGATCGTGACGTTCCGTACTCAAGGATCGTCCGGCGCGCCTACGCTCGGAAGGTGACGAAGCCTTACATCGCAAGCGGTAAGGAACAGAAGTGAGCCCATGGCCAAAGGAATTCAGCCCGAGGAGTCAATGGCCGCGCTCTTCGGCTCACGTGTCCGCAGACTCCGTACGGCCGCCGGGCTGACCCAGGCGGAACTGGGCGCCCGGACGCACGTGGTGAGTACCCGGATCACGCAGATCGAGCGCTCGTCGGGCGCGAAACCGACGCTGGAGCTGGCTCGGGCGCTCGACGCGGCCCTCGGGGCGGACAACCTGCTGGTCGACCTCTGGCCCTACGTCTACCGGGAGGCATTCCCGGACTGGTCGCGGGCGTTCATGGCGCACTCGGCGCGAGCCGTGTCCATCGGGCAGTACGCGGCGCATGTCGTGCCGGGTCTTCTGCAGACCGAGGCGTACGCACGCGATCTCCTCAGCGTCGGCCGCTCGCTGACGGGCGAGGAGCAGTTGGAGGAACGCGTGACCGCGCGGCTCGCCCGGCAGAAACGGCTGCACGCTGCCGACCGCCCGGAGCTCTGGGTGGTGCTCGACGAGTCGGTGATCCACCGTCCGGTCGGCGGACCGGACGTGATGCGCACGCAGTTGGCGCGGCTGCTGGAGGCGGCGGAGGAGCGTCACATCACCGTGCAGGTACTGCCCTTCGACCAGGGCGCGCATGACGCGCTCGGCGGCTCCCTGACCGTGCTGTCCCTGCCCGACGACACAAGGGTGGCCTACACGGAGGGCGCACATTACGGCCAGCTTGTCGAGGATCCGCCCGAGGTCAATGACCTCGCCCTGACCTACGATCGGCTGCGGGCGGCTGCGCTGCCCCCGCTCATGTCGCTCGACATGATCCGGTCCGTGATGGAGGGCAACTACCGTGCAGCGAATGTCCCGTCCCGATCTGAACGGCGCCGTGTGGCGCAGCAGCAGCTACAGCAATCAGGAGGGGGGCGACTGCGTGGAGGTGGCGGACGGATTCCCCGGCGTCGTGCCCGTCCGTGACAGCAAGGCCCCGAACCGTTCCGCGCTGCTCCTCTCGGCAGCCTGCTGGGCCTCGTTCATAGACCAGTTGAAGGCCGCCGACCGAGCCTGAGTCGACCAGGATTCGGTGCGGGCGTGGGCCTCCCGGAGCCTCCGGAACCTGGTGTGCGGGGGTCCGGCGGGCCACGAACTCCCCCAAAGAACCTGGGGTAAAGAACCACCTGCCCTCCCTCCTCTCCCGCTCGTCACCCGGAAGGGTGACTGGCTTGCGGGGGCGGGAAGTTGGCGGTTACGTTCGCCGCAACAACCACAGACATATGACGGCCCCCGGCCGGGACTGCAATCCCGATCGAGGGCCTCACCGATCAGGAAGAGATCCACTTCCCGATGGCTGAACCGCAGTCTAACGCGCCCCTGCGCGCCCCCGCCGGAGCACCGACCTCCGGCGTGATCCACGTCCGCACCCGGCTCACCGCCGACTTCACCGTGATCGCCAACGCCCTTGCGCAGCGCCGCGGAAGCGCGGTCACGGTCGGCGTCGCGGCGTACATCCTGTCGCTGCCGGACGGTGCTCCCGTGCGCATCGACGCGCTGTGCGAGCACTTCACCGAGGGCGAGATCCTCATCTCCCGGGCGCTCAGGGAGTTGGAGGCGGACGGCTATCTGGAGCGACGGCGCGAGCGCGGCCTGGGCGGCGTGCTCCGTACCCGGACGTTCTTCTACGACGTGCCGGTTGGCGATCAGCCCGAGCCTCCGCTACCGCCATCGCCACCGCGTCCTCGCCGGTCCGAGCCGTCTCCGCGGGAGCCCGAACGCGAGCCACAGCCCGAGGAGGGTCGTGCGCCGGACACCACAGCAGACGCGGAGTCCTCGCCGCCTCCCGCCACCACGGAACCGGATCCCCGTGCCTTCGTGATCCTGGCCTCGCTGCGCATCGTCGACCGCCGGCTGCTCCTCTCCCGCCGAGAGGTCGACCAACTCGCCCCGGCCGTCACGCAGTGGCTCGCGCAAGG
Source organism: Streptomyces lunaelactis (assembly GCF_003054555.1). Taxonomy (NCBI): domain Bacteria; kingdom Bacillati; phylum Actinomycetota; class Actinomycetes; order Kitasatosporales; family Streptomycetaceae; genus Streptomyces; species Streptomyces lunaelactis. Next base: position 3,924,626 of record NZ_CP026304.1, read on the forward strand.
CGTCAGCCCCGAGGAGATCACCAGCCACCTCACCGCCCGCCTCCCGAACCCGCTGCGGGCGCGCCCGGACCGCATCCTGGCCTATCGGCTCCGCGAACTGCCCCCGCCCCTCCCCGCTCAGGCCACGGCCCCCGCCGTACTGCCCTGGCAGACCTGCGACGGCGGCTGCGAACGCGCCTTCCGCGCCGCCGAACCTGGCCGCTGCCGAGACTGCCCACCCGAGGCCGACGCTGCCGCGCCTCTCGCGGATGCCTGGCCCGCGGCATGCTGAGCACGGCCCAGCAGCTCCGCAGCATCGAGATGGTCGAACGCCTCGACGCACACCGCAGCGCGATGTACCGGGCCGTCGACAAGGGCGGTCCCGCCGCGTATGCCGTACGGCGGGACCGCATCGAACGGACTTGGCCCTGAGGATCGAGGTCTCTGCCTGCCCGGCGGCCGGTGGGCCGGTGGGCCGGTGTGCCGCACGACGGCCCCGAGCAGAGACCTACCTCGAGAGACGGTGGCCTCGTAGCCGGTGCCGCGGGCGCCGTTCTGTCATGCGAATGGCTCCGGTCAGCAGCTCGGTCCAGGCACATGCGGGGTTACATGGATCACGAGGGCACGCCGATTGCCGATACGGGAGCCGGTCATGTACGAGATGTGTGCGGGGCCGGATGCCGCTGGGTCGGTTCTTGCGTGGCACGTCAAGGCCAGGGAAGGCCCCACCACGCTGTGCGCGCAGCCCCTGCGGGGCTTGGCCGAACAAGCGGCAGCCGAGCGGCATGGTCGGCGGTTCATGGTGTCCTTCCACGGCTCGGCCCAAGGCCTCCAAGGTCTCGGGCCGCGGCTGGTCGGGTAGGGCGGCCGGCGATGGCGTTCGCGGTGACGGTGGCCTTGTACGCGTCTTTGGTGCTGATCCTGTTCTGCGTGCTGATTCTGCTCGTCTGCCGCATGGTGCGGAACCGGCTGGATCGTCTCCAGTCCCAGCGTGTCAAGGAGTTGCGTCCGCTGGTGCTGGCCTCGGCGGTCGGTGAGGACGACGAGGCGCTGGAGCAGTTGGTTCAGCTGGATCGGCGGTCCTGGCGGATGGTGGAGCCGTCTGTGCTGTCCCTGCTGTCCCAGATGCAAGGGGAGGCACATGAGGCGCTGACGGCGGTTCTCGTGCGGCGGGGGCTCGTCGACCGCGCGCTGGAGGACCTGGGCCGGCGCGGCCGGGTTCGGCGGGCTCGGGCGGCCGGGGTGCTGGCCCTGACCGGGCCGACGTTGCGTGAGGATCCGGTGGTCGGCCCGCGAGCGCGCCAGGCGCTGGAGATCCTGCTGGATGATGCCGACCCGACCGTGCGTGCGGCGGCGGTCCGAGCGCTGGGCCGCTTCGGCGACGAAGCCGGCGCCAGGGCGCTGCTGGGGCATCTGAGCGGGCGCCGCCAGGTGGCGTCCGGGCTGGTGAGCCATGCGCTGCTGCGGATCGCCTTCCCGGCAGTGCCCGGACTGCTGGAGGCGGCGCGCAGTGATGACCTACAGATCCGCGCGCTGGCACTGGAACTGCTCAGCCTGATCGGAGACCGGGCGGCAGTGCCGCAGCTCCTGGAAGCGCTGAGGGACGACCAGGGTGTGGTGCGAGCAAGCGCCGCGCAGGCTTTGGGCCAGATGGGTGAGCACTCGGCGGTCGGTCCGCTGTTGACCATGCTGAGCACGGACACCTCACCACGGGTGGCCGCCGCAGCAGCCGAGGCCCTGGGAGCCATCGGTGACCGGCGTGCCATCGTCTCGCTGGCCAGTGCGGTCGGCCGCCCGCACTTCCGCAGCGCGCATGCCGCAGCCCAGTCACTGCTGCGCCTGGGCCCGCAGGGAGAAGAGACACTGCGTCAGCTCGTACGCGATGAGCCGACGGCAGAAGCGCATGCGTCTGAGGCACTCGCCCAGCTCAGCCTCCGCCGTTCAGCCGGCAGGACCACCTCATGAGGACGGTCGTGCTGGCTGTCGTGGAGTGGAGCCAGTACCTGGTCATCGGCTATTTCCTCGTCCTGAACTCCACCTACCTGCTACTGATCGGGCTCGCCGCGAAGGCCATTCCCTACTACGCACGCCGTCGGGACGTCGCCGGGACGGAGGACTCGGCGGTCAGCCCGTTCACCCGGCCGGTTTCAATTGTGGCTGCCGCCTACAACGAGGAAGCCACCATTGTCGACAGCGTCCGGGCAATGCTGGACCTGCGCTACCCGGTCCATGAAGTGGTGGTGGTCGATGACGGCTCCAAGGACGGCACCTTCGACCGGCTCCGCGAGGCGTTCGGCCTGGTGCAAGCCACTCGGGTCCAGCCGAGAGAGATCCCCGTACGCAACGCGCCCACCTCTGTCCATGTCAGCACCCGCGGTGAATCGCTGGTCGTGGTCCGCAAGGAGAACTCCGGGCGAGCCGACTCCCTGAACGTCGGCATCGACCTGGCGCGCTACCCGCTGATCTGCATGGTCGACGCCGATTCCCTGCTGGACTCCGACGCGCTGCTTGTCATCTGCCAGCCCTTCGCCGACGACCCGTTGCGTGTGGTCGCCGCAGGCGGCGTCATCCGGCCCGTCAACGACTCCATCGTCCGCCACGGGCGCGTCCTCGAACCCCGCATCCCCAAGAAGTGGCTGCCCCGGATCCAGGTCGTCGAGTACCTGCGTGCCTTCCTCATGGGACGCACCGGCTGGGCCCGCATGGGCGGGCTGCTCATCATCTCCGGAGCCTTCGGACTGTACCGGCGCGACATCCTCGTCGAAACAGGAGGCCTGAACCCCGACTCGATCGGCGAAGACTTCGAACTCGTCGTGCGTATTCACCGCCTCATGCGCGACACTCGCCGGCCCTACCGCGTGGTGTTCATTCCCGAACCGGTGTGCTGGACCGAAGTACCCGACACTCGCAAGGTTCTTGCCCGCCAGCGCCGCCGCTGGCACCGCGGCCTCTACGAAACCCTGCGGCAACACCGCGGCATGATGCGGCCCCGCTACGGCATCATCGGCACCGTCGCGATCCCCTACTTCATCCTGTTCGAACTCATCGCACCCCTCGTGGAAACCATCGGACTGCTCATCGTCATCGCCGGCTTCGCCTTCGGTGTCATCTCCCCCGAATTCGCCATCCTCTTCATGCTCGCCGCCTTCGGCTACGCCATCGCCATCTCCCTCCTCGCCCTGCTCCTGGACGAGCTCGGCCTGCACCGCTACAAAAACCTCTCCGACCTCGCGAGCGTCACCGCAGCCGCCGTCGCCGAGAACCTCGGCTACCGCCAACTGACCGCCCTATGGCGCCTCCAAGGCTGGTGGGCCGCCCTGCGCGGCGGGGTACCGGTATGGGGTGAGATGACCCGCAGCGGATTCGCCGCCACTACACAAGCGGCCATCTCACCACTGACCTCCGGCACCCACGCCGCCGTTCCCGAACCCCAAACCAGCGACAGCACCGCGACCTGAGCGCATGACCAGGACGAGCGCTCCGGCTACGGCATGACCGACTTGAGCGCACCTGGCCATGACGGCAGGCTGCCGCTTGGGTCAGATCCGGGTGGCGTTCCGGTCGAGTACGGCCCGCAACCGCTCGACGTCGGCCGGTTCCGCGGCGCCTCGCTTGGGGAGGACGACCAAGCCGACGCCGTACTTGTCGGGCGTCATCAGGACGAACAGCGCGTCCGTCTCCGTGTACCGGGTGAGCATGGGCCACCGGTACGTCGTCTCGCTGTCACGCGAGGTGACCCGCACCCCGCCGTCGTCCACGACGGCCTGGAACTCCCCCTGCGGGGCGACCATCTGGTGCACCTGCCGCGCCTGAAGCGTGGGAACCAGCACGTACATACCGCCGATCAGGGCCAGCGCCGCGAGGCAGACCACCGTCGACCTGGGACTGGGCTCCCCCGGCGCCGCGAAGTTCAGCGCAAGCGCGCCCAGCAGAACGACCGCGCCGGCCAGGAGCACCCCGTTCTGCAGCCGCCCAGCCGGGGTGGCCCGCATCCGCGCGCGGATCGCCCCCGCCGCGTCCGCGGTCGTCGGCAGGTAGGCCAACTCCACTGCGCTCGTTGCCTGCACGCCCACTCCCCGGGTTGTCCGTCGTCGAGCCGCGATCGTAGCGGCGCCCTCCGACAGCCGGACTCCCGGGGGCTACGGCGTCGCGTCGAACCAGCGGTCCCGGGCCAGTTCCTCCGTGCGGGACGGGTCCTCCAGCAGTGCCGCCACCTCGAAGCGGCGCGGCCACTGGCCCGCCGCCCAGGCCAGGCCCGCCGCCACGCCCTCCAGGGTCGAGGCGTGGAGCACGCCGTCCGGGGTGCGGCGCCAGTCCAGTTCGACGCCTCCCGCCACCAGCTCCTCGTGCTCGACGTACGTCGCGGGCGTGCCCGGGCCGAGCAGGACGCGGACCGAGTCCGGGACCTCGTGTTCCTCGCCCGACGTCGTCACCTCCGCCGGGACCGTCTCGCTCAGGCGGCGTACCTGGAACAGCTCCGCCAGCTCCGCCGCCCGGGACGGGGCCACCGGCAGCAGCGGGAGGCCGGAGGTCAGCGGGAGGAGGTCGGGGGCATCGGCCACGACCGCTTCGGACGCGTCGACCACCTGGACCTCACCGTCCACCACCGCCCGCAGCTCGTCCGGCAGTGTGACCTCCTGCGGGTCGAGGTACGCCAACGCCGTGTACAGGGCGTGGAGTTGGGTCCCGGACACGGAGCGGGCGGGATCGGAGAGGCGGCCGAGAAGCTCCGCCCCGCCGCCCGGCTCGTCGAGCAGCGCCGGGACCGAGGTGCGGACTCCGAGCGCACGCAGGACCTCGACGTCGTCGAAGCCCGTGGTGTCGACCGACTCGTACAGGCCCTCCAGCAGCGGGTCCGCGCCCGCCGCCCGCAGGCCCGCCGGGCGCCGGCCGTCCAGCACCGGATGGTCCCGCAGCCACCACGCCGTGTACGGGCGCACCGACTCCGTCGTCCCGTCCGGAAGCAGGATCCGTACGGGCTGGATCAGCGCATCCCGCAGCGGCGGCTGCGCCAGCAGGGCCAGCGCCTTCGGCCAGCAGTCGTCGTCCACCAGGTCCAGATCCCGTACCGCGACGATCTCCGTCGCGACCGGCGGCACCGGCGTCTGTGGCAGCCGGTCGAGCACGTCCTCGCACCACACGTCGACCGCGTCCAGCAGACCAGCGTCGTCGGGCTCGGCGAAGTCCCCCTCGCGGGGCTCCAGTTCATCGGGGTCGAGGACCACATCCGTGGCCCGTACGAGCGCGAAGTTCGCCAGCACACCGCACGCGGCCAGCGGCTGCTCGCCCCACCGTTCGGCCAGGTCGCCGTCGCAGAGCGCCAGTTCGTCCTCGCGCATCACGGACGCGAACGGGCTGCCCGGCAGCACCAGCTCACCGGCGGGCGCCAGTTCGCCCTCGTCGTCCGGCAGCGCCAGCGCGCCCAGCCACGGTTCGTCGCCGGGCTCGATGCCCGCGTCCCGTACCAGCGCCAGCACCGTCTCGGCGAGCTCGTCCGCGTCCAGCGTGTCCGCGTCCTCGTCCCAGACCTCGCCCGCGTCCAGCGAACCGGCCACCGCCATCCGCACCTGCGGCGTCGTCAGCACGGCGCGCGGCGTCGCCGGCAGCGCGCCCAGCTTCTCCAGCAGCGGATGAGCCGCGTCGGGGTGGACCACCTTCAGCCCGAGCCGGGCCAGCTGCGGCGGCGTCTCGGCCAGCGGCAGCAGCGTCTGGCGGGGCCCGATCGTCGTACGCCCGTCGGCGAGCGGCACCGGAAGTCCGGACAGCCGGTCCGGGTCGACCCCGGCGAGGCTGTCGTACAGCCGCTGCCACCAGCCGGGCTCGCGCTCAAGGCCGGCGAGCCGGTCGATCGCCTCGGTCAGCGGCACCCGCGCGACCCCGAGCGTCCGCAGCTCCACGCGGCGCTCGAGCCCCGCGGGCAGCAGGCTCGGCAGCACCTCGGCCAGTACGCGGACGGTCTCGGCGCCCGCGTCCTCCAGGACCTCCGCCTCGATCGGCCGCAGTCCCGCGGAGATCTCGCGGTCCGGCAGACCCGTGTCCTCGCCGGACACATCGCGCGGCGCCGCCGCCTCCAGGAACGCGACACGCGGCAGCCGCTCCAGGATCGCCGCCCGCAGCACCCCGTCCAGCTCGCCCTTGCCCAGCGGACCCGGCACGAGGTCGATGGTGCCGACGGTCACCGGCTGCCAGCTGCCGAGGAGTTCCGCGTACGCGTCCGCCGCCTTGCGCACCAGGAAGTCCGTGAGCGGCCCCGGCGCCGGGTGGCGGCGGGTCGTGTCCAGGGGCAGCGAGGCGATCAGCAGCGCGGGCACGCCGAGCGGTTCGTCGGTGGGCGTGGGCGCGTGCACCACGGGGGCCGTACGCGGCCGGGCCGGCGCCCCCCCGTCGTCCACGGGCACCGCCCAGGTGACCGTCCAGTACGGCCGCAGCCGCTCCTCGACGGGACGGTCCGCGAGCAGCGCCGGCTCGATGCCGCCGCCGTGGCTGACGACCCTCCAGCGCCGGTCGCCCTGCTCGCTGTCCTCGATGTGGACGTACGCACCGTGCGTGGAGCGCCTCAACACCCGTACGCCGGCCGGGGTTTCGACGACGATCTCGGTCAGTCCGGCCAGTGCGAGGAGCAGCGCGTCGTCGATCCCGGCGAGCAGCCGCTCCACCAGGTCGACCGCGGCCCCGTCCCGCAGGGGCAGCACGACCACGGTGTCGTACCCCTCGGGAGCCGTTCCCTCGGCGGGCAGCGGCAGCCGCAGCAGCGGTACGTGCCCGTCGCGGCGGCGCAGCTCGTCGCCGAGGCCGGGACTCGCCTGGGCCGCCTCCCCGGCCAGTCCCCTGGCCTCGGCGAGGGACCAGCGCACGCCTCCGTGCCGCCCGATGACGGCGGGCTCGTCGCTCACCGCGAGTACGGCGGCGAAGCCGACGCCGAAGCGGCCGACGGCGGCCTCGTGGCCCTCGCGTTTGGCCGAGGCGCGCAGGGTGCTCAGGGATTCGACGCCGGTCGCGTCCAGCGGCGCTCCGGTGTTCGCGGCGGCGAGTACGGGACCCGCGGCGAAGCCGCTGTTGGATGCGGCGTCGCCCGTGCCCGGCCGCAGGGTCAGCCGTAGCCGGCCGGGCACCCCGGCGCGGGCCGCGGCGTCCGCGGCGTTCTGCGCGAGCTCGACGACGAGGCGGTCGCGGTACCCGCCGAGGGCGAGATCCTCCTCGGCGTTGGCGTCCTCACGGAAGCGGGCGGGACTGGCCCCCCACGCGTCGAGCACGCCGCGCCGCAGCCGTGCCGTCCCGAACGGGTCGGCCCACTCGGTCGTCCTGACGCCCACGCTGTGACTCCGCTCTCTCCGGTCGACCCGCGTACTGCTGTGCGGCCGAAGGTACCGCGTACGGCTCGCTCAGCACGCCACGGGAACTCCGGAGCTGCGGGAGGAAGAGTCAGGAGTGGCCGAGATCCTCCGAGGCGCCGTCCGGCTCGGAGGAGACCGAACCGCTGTCGCGGGCGGGGCGCAGCGGGAACTCGTCCGTGCCCATCGAGTCGAATACATGCGGCGCCGGCGTCGGCGGCTTCGGCATCACGGCCGCCTCGGAGTGACCGCCGCAGCCGTACGTGAGGGACACCACGTGCCCGTCAGCCGGCGAGAACTCGTTCGCGCAGACGCCGAAGGCCTGCCGCAGGGAGCCCGCCATCGGAACCAGGAAACCGCAGGTCACACAGGCGGCAGGAGCTGCCTGGGCCATCGGCGTCTTGGCGCCGAAGGCCTCGTCCCAGCGGTCCGCGGCGATGTGCAGCCCGTACCGGGACAGCACGCGGGCCCGGCGCATGCCGAGCTCCTCCGCGAGCGCCGCGATGGCCCCGCGGCCGTTGTCGATGGTGGCATCCGTGCCGGGCCTGCGGTCGGTGAGCTCCGCGTCCTCGGCCTCCACGCGCTCGGCGAGATCGTGGGACGGCGCGGCGTCGGCGATCACGGAATTCGGCGGGGGAACATCCTCGCCGGTGAAGCCGGGCTCCAGCCGCAGATCCTCGGCCTCGGTGGGCAGCAGATCGCCGGGGCCCATGTCGCCGGGCCGCAGCCGCTCGCTCCAGGGCACCCACTCGGGCGCCAGCAGGGCGTCGGCTCCCGGCAACAGGACAGTCTCGTCGAGCGTGACGTTCTTGGCGCGGGAGGCCCGCGTCACGGTCACCGCCCAGCGCCAGCCCCGGTAGCCCGGTTCCTTGCACTCGAAGAAGTGCGTGACTACACGGTCACCCTCCGAGACAAGGGACACGTGCTCGCCGACCACTCCAGGGGCAGCGGCCTCTTCGGCCGCCTCCCGGGCAAGGTCTACCGCCTCGGCGCACAGGCGGTCAGGGGTTCGGCTTCGCGTCGTCGCAGCACTCACAGGTCTCGCTTCTCTCCTACGCCGTCTCACGGGTGCGCCGGCCGATTCCGAGGGACGAGGCGCAGGCGGAGCGGACCGGAGGGCCGCATCGACGTCCGCGCCCGGACCAACCTGTCTCGGGCACACCTACCGTCATCCATTCTGCGGGATGCCGAACAGGCGCGCGGCCGAGAACAACCGCCGGTGGCGCGCTACGCACGCTACCCCCTCTGCCGCTCCTCGCCCACCTGCCCGCCCCAACAAGGGGCGAACAACCCCGCATCACGGTTCGCCTCGGCAGGGGTTGGGGCACTATGACGGGGTGGCAGCCGCGAGGTCGTCCGAGGGAGCCGGGCCGCTCGGAAGAGCAGGCCGGGCGATCGGTCGCGCCCTGCATCTTCCCTTCACCGGGACGGCGCGCGGCATCCGCAAGGCGACGCACGCGCACGGCGCGGGCGAGTCGGGCCTGGGCAAGCTGATCGAGCTGCATGCAGTGAACGGCGCGGGCGATGTCATGATCACCGTCGCGCTGGCGTCCACGGTCTTCTTCTCCGTACCGACGGACGAGGCACGCGGCCGGGTCGCGCTCTATCTGGCCGTCACGATGCTGCCCTTCACCCTGCTGGCCCCGGTCATCGGCCCGCTGCTCGACCGCATCCCGCACGGCAGGCGCGCGGCGATGGCGGGCGCGATGTTCGCGCGTGCGCTGCTCGCGGTGACGATGTCGGGCGTGGTGGCGACGGGCGGTCTCGAGCTGTACCCGGCGGCGCTGGGCGTGCTCGTCGCGTCGAAGGCGTACGGGGTGGTGCGCAGCGCGGTCGTGCCGCGGCTGCTGCCACCGGGCTTCTCCCTGGTGAAGGCGAATTCCCGGGTGACCCTGGCGGGACTGGTGGCGACGGGCGTGGCGGCGCCGATCGGGGTGGGGCTGCAGCGGGTCGGGCCCGAGTGGCCGCTGTACGGGGCGTGCGCGCTGTTCCTGCTGGGGGCGTACTGGGCGTTCACGATGCCGGCCAAGGTCGACTCGGCGAAGGGCGAGCGCAAGGCGCACATGCTCACGCACGGCGAGACGAAGCCGAGCCTACGCACGGTCGGCCCCTCCGTACTGCACGGGCTCCAGGCGAATGCCTCCTTCCGCGCGCTCTCCGGCTTCCTGATCTTCTTCCTGGCGTTCCTGCTGCGCGAGCATCCGCTGGCCGGGCAGAGCCCGGCGGTGTCGCTCGGCATAGTGGGCGTCGCGGCGGGCGTGGGCAACGCGCTGGGCACGGCGGTCGGCTCCTGGCTCAGGGCCCGCGGCCCCGAACTGATCATCGCGACTGTGCTGGGTCTGGTGCTGGCCGCGACGATCACCGCGGCGGTGTTCTTCGGCGCGGGCATGGTGGCGGTACTGGGTGCGGTGGCGGGCTTCTCGCAGGCGCTGGCGAAGCTGTCCCTGGACGCGCTGATCCAGCGGGACGTGCCGGAGCAGGTGCGTACGTCGGCGTTCGCGCGCTCGGAGACGCTGCTCCAGATGGCGTGGGTGGCGGGCGGCGCGATCGGCATCGCACTGCCGCTGAACGGTGCGCTGGGTATGTCGGTGGCGGCGGGCATCGTCGGCCTCGGCGCGCTGGTGTCGGTCCGCGGCTTGCTGGGCGCGGCCCGCCACGGCAGCAAGCCGCGGCCGAAGGTGGCGTGAGATACGGCCTTCGGCCGTGTCCTCAATCGCCGGCGGCGCTGACGTTGTCGGCCCCGCCGGCGATTGAGGCGCGGTGGGCCGGGGCGGCGGAGCCCCCCGGGGCGCGACGCGCGGAGGACCCCCGCGTGGCGGAGCCACCCGCGCCCGATAGCCTTCGGGCCATGACCGTTGCGTTCTTCTCGGGCAAGCGCCGCCGGGCCGCTGCCGCTCTCGGTGCCGTCTCCGCCGGGCTCCTCGTACTCTCCGCCTGCGACAAGCCGACACCGCTCGCGACCGTGACGGTCGGGACGGACTCGGTCCACACCGAGGCGGCCTGCTACAACGACGGCAAGGCGATCAAGGAATCGCTGCTGCAGGGCTGCCTCACCGAGAAGCCCGCCAAGACCATCAAGGTCGCCTTCGACGACAAGGTCCGCATGGGCGTCGACCCGGAGATCGCGGACAACGGGTGGACGCTTCTCTTCGGCGGCCAGCCCGTCGAGCAGGAGCCGTACAAGAACTCCTACCGGACCATCCCCGGCAACGCCTTCTTCTCCTCACAGACCGGTGAGCCGACCAGCAAGACCGCCGTGAGCATCATGGAGACCAAGGGCAAGAAGGTCATCGGCATCTGGCACTTCCAGTTCGAGAAGGCCTCCTGAGCCGGAAGGCTGTGACGTGCGCGTACTGGTGGTGACCGCGGTGGCGGCGGAGGCGGAAGCCGTCGCCGCCGGACTCACCGGTCTCGTCAGCGACACACGCCCGCTGCCCGGCGGGTACACGCTCGCCCGCCACGCCCGCACCATCCCGCCGCCCGGCGCGACGCCCCGGCCCCCGTCCGCGCACACCCCCGTCGTGGACGTGCTCGCGGCCGGAGTCGGACCCGCGGCCGCCGCGGCCGGCACCGCCACCGCGCTCGCCCTGGACACGTACGACCTCGTCGTCTCCGCCGGGATCGGCGGCGGCTTCCGGCCCCACGCCCCCATCGGCTCCGTCGTCGTCGCCGACGCGATCGTCGCCGCCGACCTCGGCGCCGAGACCCCCGACGGCTATCTCCCCGTCGACGAGCTGGGCTTCGGGCGCTCCACCCACCGGCCGCCGGGCGAGCTCGCCGCCCGCATCGCCAAGACGCTCAACTCTCTGTACGCGCCGGTCCTCACCGTCTCGACGGTGACCGGCACCGCCGCCCGCGCCGCCGAGCTGAGCGCCCGTCACCCCCGCGCCGCCGCCGAGGCCATGGAGGGCTTCGGGGTCGCCGAGGCAGCCGCCGCCCACGCGCTCCCCGTCCTCGAGATCCGCGCGATCTCCAACGCCGTCGGCCCGCGCGACCGTGCCGCCTGGCGCATCGGCCTGGCTCTGGACTCGCTTCGGTACGCGTTCCAGCTGCTCACCCCAGTCCTCGAGGAGTCGCCGTGACCGTGCAGATCGCGTACTCGCCGTGCCCGAACGACACGTTCGTCTTCGACGCCTGGGCACACGGCAGGGTGCCCGGCGCGCCCGCGCTCGATGTGACCTTCGCGGACATCGACATCACCAACGGCATGGCGGAGCGCGGCGAGTTCGACGTGCTGAAGGTCTCGTACGCCGTACTGCCGTGGGTCATGGACGAGTACACCCTGCTCCCCTGCGGCGGCGCGCTCGGCCGCGGCTGCGGTCCGCTCGTGCTGACCAAGGAGCCCGGGACCGACCTCACCGGCAGGACCGTCGCCGTACCGAGCGAGCGCTCGACGGCGTATCTGCTGTTCCGGCTGTGGGCGGCCGACGTGGTTCCGGAAGGCGTCGGCGAGGTCGTCGTGATGCCGTTCCACGAGATCATGCCGGCGGTGCGCGACGGCAAGGTCGACGCCGGACTCGTCATCCACGAGGCCCGGTTCACGTATCAGCAGTACGGACTCCACTCGCTCGCGGACATGGGCGAGCACTGGGAGTCGACGACCGGCCTCCCCATCCCGCTGGGCGCGATCATCGCCAAGCGGTCGCTGGGCGCCGAGACGCTGAGGCTGCTGGCCGAATCCGCGCGTACGTCGGTTCGTATGGCGTGGGACGACCCGGAGGCCTCCCGCCCGTACGTACTGGAGCACGCGCAGGAGATGGACCCGGCCGTGGCCGACCAGCACATCGGGCTCTACGTCAATGAGTTCACCGCGGGCCTCGGTGACGACGGCTACGCGGCGGTACGGGGACTGCTGACACGCGCCGCGGCCGAGGGGCTCGTACCGCCCCTCGGCCGCGATGCGCTGCGATTCGTCTAGCTGGCTGCAGCGGGCTACACGTCGAGCTGGTCCGCCACCGCCCGCAGCAGGCCGGCGATCTTCGCGCCGTGCACCTTGTCGGGGTACCGGCCGCGCTCCAGCATCGGCGTGATGTTCTCCAGCAGGGTCGTCAGATCCTGCACGATGGACGCCAGCTCGTCCGGCTTGCGCCGCTGGGCCGCCGCCACGGACGGCGCCGGGTCGAGAACTGTCACCGAAAGCGCCTGGTCACCACGCTGTCCCGCCACTACGCCGAACTCGACGCGCTGGCCCGGCTTGAGCGCGTCGACCCCTGCGGGGAGCACCGACGAGTGAACGAAGACGTCGCCGCCGTCGTCACGGGAGAGAAAGCCGAAGCCCTTCTCACTGTTGAACCACTTGACCTTGCCGGTAGGCACGTCTGTCCTCGTCCTCGTACTCGTTGGGGCACCGGAACTTGGGCACCGCAAAACGGCTCTGGATAGCACTACAGCGGGTCGCCTGACCCGCCACCCCCAAGGCTAATGGTCCAGGGGCTGGTGACAAGACGTCGCCGGACGGTTCCTACGCGCAAGGAACTACCCTGGCTGGATGACTGCTACTCCTCCCGCACCCGGTGACGGGCTGGTGCGCGTCGGCGCGATCGTTTTCATCGTCGGCGCTGTGGCCACACTGGTCACCGTGGCCCCGCTGTTCCTGGGAACCGAGCCGTTCCCGCCGATCGCGTACGCGGTCTGCATGCTGATGGGCGTCGGGTTCCTGATCGCGGCGGCGGGTGTGCTGCGCTCGATCGCGGCGCAGCGGCGACAGGCCAGATCCGCGCTGTAGCGCCCCAGGGCCGCTTAGACCCAACTCCTGCTGTAGGTGCGCAGCCAGGCCGGAAAAGCGGTCAGGTCCGGCAGGATCACGTCCGCGCCCGCCGCGCGCAGCTCCGCCTCGTCGCACGGGCCCGTCGGCACCGCCACCGACAGCGCCTCGGCCGTGTGCGCTCCCCGTACGTCTGCGGTGTGGTCGCCGACGTACACGCTCGCGCCGTGCTCACGCAGCGCCTCCGCCTTGGCCTCGGCCCACAGCCGGCCGATGACGTCGTCCGCGTCGATGCCGAGGTGGGCCAGGTGGAGTTGGGCGTTCGGCTCGTGCTTGGCAGTGACGACGATCGCGCGGCCGCCGAGCTCCTGGACGGCGGTCACCGCCTCGCGGGCGCCCGGCAGGGCGAGGGTCGGGGTGATCGCGTATACGGAATAGATCTCGCGGTACCGGTCGCCCACCTCCTGGATCCTCTCGTCAGGGAACCAGTGCGCCAGCTCCTGTTCGAGGGGCGGCCCGAGCCGGGTGACGGCCAGGTCGGCATCGATCCACACCCCGGTCTCGGCGGAAAGCGCGAGGTAGGCGGCGTGAATGCCGGGCCGGGAGTCGATCAGCGTCATATCGAGGTCGAAGCCGACCGTCAGCGGGCGGGTTGCGGTAGTGGCCGGATGCGTAGCCATAGGGGCCATTGTGCCCATCCGGCCGCGCCCTCCCCGACGCGCCCAAGCGCGTCGTCGTTCTCGGTCCTCGCGGGCTATCGCCTCCGCGCCCGCCACACCAGGTAGAGCGCGGAGGCGACGGCCGCCCCCTTCACCACCCACGGCCAGGTGCCGGTGAGCGCGTCGCGCATCCCGTTCTCGGGGACCGGCTCGCCCCAGCGCTCGTTGACCCGACCCCACAGCCAGACAAGCCCGCCCACCGCGACGGCGCCCGGCAGGCCGACGACCGCCCACTTCGCCTCGGTACGGGACAGCCTGCGCGAGGCGTACGCGAGGAGCCAGCCGCTGCCCAGCGCGAGCCAGGAGCCGAGGACGGCACCGCCCACGAGGAGGGCGGCGGCCAGCATCAGGAAGGGGCTGGCGAAGGCGGGGGCGACCGCGGCTTCGCCTTCCCCGGTACGGCGGCGGAGCCGCGGACGCCACCGGCGCGGTTCGGGCTCAGCCTCCACCGCGTCGTCGTCCTCGTACTCCTCGTCCTCGTGCTCGTCCTGCTCCTCCGACTCCTCCTCGGAGGGCGGCGGTTTCAGTATTTCGGGGATCTCCACACCGCCGGTGAACCCGGCCACGGACTCCCCCGCACCGAACGGCCCCGGCTCGATCCGCCACCAGTCGGGCTCGCTGCCGGACGGGCCGAGCTCGTCCGTCCCGGCGAGATGGGGCGGCGACGCGCCGGTGGTCATCCGCGGAACTTCGGCCTGCTCCGGTGCCGCCGACCTGCGCGGCTTGGGGATCCGGCGGCGTACGCGCTGCTGCGGCAGGGCGGGCTTCGGTGCCGGCCGGGGCACGTGGGACGCGCTGGCGCCGCCGTCCTCGGACGCGGCCGCGACGACCTCGTCCGGCGTACCGAGCCGACCGAGGATGCGGCGTACGGAGGCGGGGCTGTCGCTGCCGAATCCCGCCCGCTGCCGGTCGATCTCGCTGCGCAGCGACGACACCAGCCGCATCCGGGTGCCGGACGGCAGCTGTTGCCGCTGCGCCAGGTCGCCGACCCGGCTCAGATAGTCGTAGACGAGCTGATCGCTCTCGATCCCCACCGGCGTTCCCCTGACGTTCCCAGCCGGGCCGCCCTCTCTCCCGGGCCCGCCCTGTCCCCGACCGTAGCGCTCCAGGCACTACCGTGGGGCGGATGGGGACCATGCCCGAAGCAAGCAGTCCGACCAGTCCGAGCAGCCCGCGCACGCTCGCCGAAGCGCTGCGCGCCCGCGGCGACGAGGAACTGGCCGCACTGCTGCGCGCCCGTCCCGATCTGCTGAACCCCGTGCCCAACGACCTGTCGCAGCTGGCTGCCCGGGCGGGCACCCGCGCCTCCGTCGTACGCGCCCTGGAACGGCTCGACCGGTTCACGCTGCAGACCGCCGAGGCGCTGGCCGTGGCCCCCGACCCCGCCTCGTACGACACCCTGCTCGGGCTGCTGACCGGCGACGAGGGCGACGAGGAGATCGAGGCGGCCCTGCCCCGCGCCGTGGGCACCCTGCGCACCCAGGCCCTGATCTGGGGCGGCGACGACCGGCTGCGGCTGGTGCGCACCGCGCGCGAACTCCTCGCCCCGTCCCCGACCCGCCCGTCCCCGACCGGCCTCGGCCCGACCGTCGCCGAGGCCACCGCCGGGATGTCGCCCACCCGGCTTCAGGAGATCCTGGCCGCCGCCGGGCTGCCGACCACGCACGACCCGGTCTCCGCCGTCGCCGCGCTGGCCTCGCTCTTCACCGACCGCACGCGGATGGCGCGGCTGCTGGACACCGCCCCGCCCGAGGCGCTGACGGTGCTCGACCGGCTGGTCTGGGGCCCTCCGTACGGCGAGGTGACGGCCAGTCCGACCCCGCCGGTGCGGTGGCTGCGCGACCGCGGACTGCTGCTGCCCGCGTCGCCGCGCACGGTCGTGCTGCCGCGCGAGGCGGCACTGTATCTGCGGGCCGGGCGCGCGCAGTACGCGCCGGAGCCGGTACCGCCCGCGGTCACGCCGGCCGCGACCGCGTCGATGACCCAGGGCCGTCCACAGGCTGTGGACAGTACGGCGGCGGGCCAGGCGTACACCGCGCTCACGACGGTCGAGGACCTGCTGAAGGACTGGCACGAGGGCGGCCCCGCGGTGCTGCGGTCGGGCGGCCTGGCGGTACGTGACCTCAAGCGCGCCGCCACCGCGCTGGACACCAACGAGCAGATGGCCGCGTTCTGGCTCGAACTGGCTTATGCGGCGGGCCTGTTGGCGACCGACGGCGAAGCGGACGAGCGGTACGCGCCGACGCCCGCGTACGACGAGTGGCTGACCCTCCCGGCGCCGGACCGCTGGGCGCACCTCGCCACGGCCTGGATCGGCGCGACCCGTACGCCCGGCCTGGTCGGCAGCCAGGACCCCAAGGGCCGCACGCTCTCCGTACTCGGCCCCGGCCTGGACCGCACAGCGGCGCTGGAGGTCCGCAGCCGGGTCCTCGCCCTGCTGGCGGCACTCCCCGCGGGCACGGCCCCCGACCCGGAGACGGTGCTGGCCCGGCTGCGCTGGGAACGCCCGCTGCGGGGCGGCGGCGGGGCACAGAGCGGCGACGCGAACGCGGCACGCAACGCGGCGGACGGCGGGCCCAGGGACCTGCGCTCCCGCATCGCGGCCTGGACGCTGACGGAGGCGGAGGTGCTCGGTGTGACGGGCCGCGGGGCGCTGTCGACGCACGGCCGACTGCTCCTGAGCCCCACCGAGGACCTCACCGCGCAAGCGGCCAACGCGCTCGCGCCGCTGCTGCCCGAGCCGCTCGACCACGTCCTCCTCCAGGCCGACCTCACCGCCGTCGCCCCCGGGCCCCTGGAACGGCCGCTCGCCGAGACGCTGTCCGTGCTCGCCGACGTCGAGTCCAAGGGCGGCGCGACCGTCTACCGCTTCACGCCCGCCTCCGTACGCCGCGCACTCGACGCCGGCCGGACCGCATCCGACCTGCACACGTTCCTCGCCACGCACTCCCGCACCCCCGTGCCGCAGCCGCTCAGCTACCTCATCGACGATGTCGCCCGCCGCCACGGACACCTGCGGATCGGCGCCGCCTCCGCCTATGTGCGCTGCGACGACGACGCACTGCTCGGCGAGATCCTCGCCGACAAGCGCTCCCAGGGCCTGCGACTGCGCCGCCTCGCCCCCACCGTGCTGGCCGCCCAGGCCGACCCGGGAACGCTCCTCGAAGGCCTGCGCACCATGGGCTACGCACCCGCCGCCGAGTCCGCCGAGGGTGATGTCCTGATCACTCGCGCCCACGCCCGCCGCACCCCGCCCCGTACCCCGCCCGCCCCCGTCCCCGACGGCCCGCCCGTGCCCGACGGCACTCTCCTCGGCGCCGCGGTGAAGGCGATCATGGCGGGCGACCTCGCGTCCACGGTCGTCCGCAAGTCCGCACCCGAACCGGCGAAGAACGGCGAGCTCCCCCGCACCACCTCCGCCGAGACCCTCGCCACCGTCCAGGCGGCGGCGATGACGGGCTCCGCCCTCTGGATCGGCTACGTCAACGCGGACGGCGCGGCCAGCCAGCGCGTGATCGCGCCCGTGCGCGTCGAGGGCGGCTTCGTCACGGCGTACGACCACACGGCGGACGAGGTCCGCACGTACCCGCTACACCGCATCACCGGCGTCGCCGAACTCGCGGACGACCCGGCCTGATCCCCCTGACCCCCATACCCCCCTCCGCTCCCGGTACTCAGTACGGTCTTCCTCTGCGGCTATGACCTGCCATCCCCGCGCTTCGCACAGCGCCTCGCAGGCCGCTCGCTGACGCTCGGGCGAGGTAGACTCTTCTGTTTCGCGCGAAAGGCGAATGCAGATAGCGGCACGCATTCCCGGCGCGTTGGCCGAGAGTCCTTTCGAGCGCCGGGCCCGGGGCATGGCCCGAGCCGTGGCAGGTGTGCTGTCTGTCACAAGACGACCCTATCCGCGGAGGTTTGTGTGTCCTGCCTAATCGTCCAAAGCGACAAAACCCTCCTCCTCGAGGTGGACCACGAGCAGGCGGACGCCTGTCGTCGTGCCATCGCGCCCTTCGCGGAACTGGAGCGCGCCCCCGAGCACATCCACACCTACCGGGTCACCCCGCTCGGTCTGTGGAACGCCCGCGCCGCCGGGCACGACGCCGAGCAGGTCGTCGACGCGCTCGTGGCGTACTCCCGCTACCCCGTCCCGCACGCCCTGCTCGTCGACGTCGCCGAGACGATGGCCCGCTACGGTCGGCTGACGCTGAGCAAGCACCCTGTCCACGGGCTCGTGCTGACCAGCACCGACCGGCCCGTTCTGGAGGAGATCCTCCGGTCCAGGAAGGTCCAGCCGCTGGTCGGAGCACGGATCGACCCGGACACGGTCGCCGTGCATCCCTCCGAGCGCGGGCAGATCAAGCAGACGCTGCTGAAGCTGGGCTGGCCGGCCGAGGATCTCGCCGGGTACGTGGACGGCGAGGCGCACCCCATCGAGCTGGACGAGACCGGCTGGGCGCTGCGTCCGTACCAGAAGCAGGCCGTCGAGGGCTTCTGGCACGGCGGGTCCGGTGTGGTCGTGCTGCCGTGCGGTGCCGGGAAGACGCTGGTCGGGGCCGGTGCGATGGCCGAGGCGAAGGCCACGACCCTGATCCTGGTCACCAACACCGTCTCGGCCCGCCAGTGGAAGCACGAGCTGGTGAAGCGGACGTCTCTGACCGAGGAAGAGATCGGCGAGTACAGCGGTACGCGCAAGGAGATCCGCCCGGTCACCATCGCGACGTACCAGGTGCTGACGACGAAGCGAAAAGGGATCTATGCCCACCTCGAGCTCTTCGACTCCCGCGACTGGGGCCTGGTCGTCTACGACGAGGTGCATCTGCTGCCCGCGCCGGTCTTCAAGTTCACCGCGGATCTGCAGGCCCGGCGGCGGCTCGGTCTCACGGCGACGCTCGTGCGCGAGGACGGCCGCGAGTCGGACGTCTTCTCCCTCATCGGGCCGAAGCGTTTCGACGCGCCCTGGAAGGAGATCGAGGCGCAGGGGTACATCGCGCCCGCGGACTGTGTGGAGGTCCGGGTCAATCTCACCGACGCCGAGCGGCTCGCTTATGCGACCGCCGAGACGGAGGAGAAGTACCGCTACTGCGCGACGACCGAGACCAAGCGGAAGGTGACGGAGGCGCTGGTTCGCAAGTTCGCGGGCCAGCAGACCCTGGTCATCGGCCAGTACATCGACCAGCTCGACGAGCTCGGCGAGCATCTGGACGCGCCGGTCATCAAGGGCGAGACGTCCAACGCGCAGCGCGAGAAACTCTTCGAGGCATTCCGGCAGGGTGAGATCTCCGTGCTGGTCGTGTCGAAGGTGGCGAACTTCTCCATCGACCTTCCGGAGGCGACCGTCGCCATCCAGGTCTCCGGCACGTTCGGGTCCCGGCAGGAGGAGGCGCAGCGCCTCGGCCGTGTCCTGCGGCCGAAGGCGGACGGGCACAAGGCGCACTTCTACTCGGTGGTGGCGCGGGACACGATCGACCAGGACTTCGCGGCGCACCGGCAGCGGTTCCTGGCGGAGCAGGGGTACGCGTACCGGATCGTGGACGCGGACGAGCTGCTGGCGCCCTAGGCCCTGTCCGGGCGGACAGGGCCTGGGCGAGGCCGACCAGCACGGGGCCCAGCAGCAGCGCGTACTGCACCTTCAGGGGCGGGCGTCGTCGTCATGGGCGTCGGTCAACCTCCCGGCGCCCTGCCGCCACTTGCGGGCGCGCACTCGGTTCGTCCGTGCGCGGGTACTCGGCGCGCGGAGCCGGCAGGGCGCGGACGGGCGTGCTCCGCCACCTCGCCGTGCGGGTGCGGCCCTCCGCGATCAGGAGCGCGAGCAGCGGTACGCACCACACCCAGTGGTGCGACCAGCTGACCGGTGAGACGAGCAGCGTGGTGTACGCGACGGCGGGCACGCCCCACCGCTCCGGCGCCCTGCGCGCGATCCACAGACCCGCCACCGCGGTCGCGGCCGCCGCGAGCAGCCACACCGCGCCCGGATCGGGGGTGTGCAGCAGCCGCGCGAACAGGCCTTGCAGCGACTGGCTGTCGACGATCCACACCTTGCCGGTACGGCCGGTCTCGAAGATGCGCCCGGTCCAGAATTCGACGCTGGCGAGCGGGAGTACGAGCGCACCGAGCAGCACCGTGCCGGTGAAGGAGGCGAGCGCGGTGAGCCCCGCCCGTACCCGCCCGGTGATCAGCAGATGGACGATGAACACGGCGGGTGTGAGTGTGATCCCGGCGGCGACGCCGAGCGCGAAGCCCTTGCCGATGGCCTTCTTGTCGCGGGACAGGTCCCACAGCACGAGGCAGACGAGGGCGAGGTTGATCTCCCCGAAGTGGAGGGTGTGGAAGACCGGTTCGAGCCAGAGGCCGGCCACGACCGCGGCGATCACCAGCGGGAGCCGCGCGGGGAGCCCGGCGAAGCGGCAGGAGAGCCGGACCAGCAGGGCGAGCAGGAGTACGTTCCCGACGACGAGGACCACCTTGAGCGCCGGGACGGGCAGCCAGGTGGTCGGTACGAAGAGGATCGCCGCGAAGGGCGGGTAGGCGGCGGGCAGCTGCCACTCGGTGACGGTGAACACGTAGAGAGCGGTGCCGTTGGCGACGGCCGCCCCTTCGGCGCGGTACACGAGGGTGTCGGCCATGGGGATGCGCTGGGCTACGCGGAGTGCGGCGAGCGCGGCCAGGGAAATCGCGAGGGCACTGATGACGAGGAGTGAACGAAAGGTCACGTTCCGGTACTTCACGGCCGCGACCCTACTAGGGGGCGAGGGGGACGCGGCGGATCAGCGGCGGTGGACTCCGGCTTCCTCGGCGTACTCACCGAGAACCGCGACGCTGAAGACGGCGCCTGCGAAGACCTTTACCGCGCGCAGCGCGTTGCCGAGGCGGTGCGGGGAGTGGGGGGCGGCGCCGGTGGCGGTGGCACCGTAACGGGGATGGGGGACGTGGGTGCCCGGGGTGAAGGTTGCTGTACTCATGTCTCCATGATGGTTCCCGGGGCGGCGGGACGCATCGATCCACGGACTGAACCGGGAGCCCGCCCGCGTACGACTCCAGACAGAGGCCATCCCCTACGGGGAGGACGGCCGCAGGTCCTTCTCCCCTCCCCCATCGCCCTGGAAAACCATTCGCCCGCGATGCGCGCCCTCACTACAATCGCCGGTCTTGCCCGCCTCCCCTGGGGAGCGCCGCCGCCCGGACGGAAACCGGCCGGTCCGCCATGTCGTGATCCTCGCCGTATCCGCCGGAGGCAACCCGTGCCCGCGCACGTCCCTGAACCCGATCAGCCCGATCAACCCGACCAACCCGGTCCGCTCGCTCGTGAGCGCGCCCATCTCGCCGCCTCACGTACCGCGCTCCGCACGATGCGCGAGGACGTCCAGGCCCTCGACATCCGCGATGTCACCGCGAACTGGGTCAACGCCGCCGTCCTGGAGCGCCAGATCGAGGAACGCGTCAAGGCGCTCGCCGATCTCTCCCACACCCCGCTCTTCTTCGGCCGACTCGACTATCTGCACACCACGCAGGAAGGGCAGCGCTTCTACATCGGGCGCCGGCATGTGCACGACGCGGACGGCGACCCTATGGTCATCGACTGGCGCGCGCCCGTCTCGCAGCCGTTCTACCGGGCGTCGAGGAAGGACCCGCTGGACGTCGGCCTGCGGCGGCGCTTCGGCTACACGGGCGGCGACCTCACGGCGTACGAGGACGAGCATCTGACCGACCCGTCCGAGCAGGAGCGTACGAGCAGGCTGCTCCAGGCGGAGATCGAGCGGCCGCGCGTCGGCCCTATGCGGGACATCGTCGCCACGATCCAGCCGGAGCAGGACGAGATCGTACGGTCCGGGCTCGGCGGCACGGTGTGTGTCCAGGGCGGCCCCGGCACCGGAAAGACGGCGGTGGGCCTGCACCGCGTCGCGTATCTGCTGTACGCGCACCGGGAGCGGCTGGCCAGGACCGGGACGCTCGTGATCGGGCCGAACAGGTCCTTCCTGCACTACATCGAACAAGTGCTGCCCGCGCTGGGTGAGTTGGAGGTCAAGCAGGCGACCGTCGACGACCTGGTGGCGCATGTGGAGGTGCGCGGCGCGGACGCGGCGGACGCGGCGGTCATCAAGGGCGACGCCCGGATGGCAGAGGTGCTGCGGCGGGCGGTGCGCTCGCATGTGACGATGCCGGTGGAGCCGCTGATGGTGGTGCGCGGTTCGCGGCGGTGGCGGGTGCCGGCGTACGAACTCGAGGAGATCGTACGGGAGTTGCTCGACCGCGACATCCGCTACGGGGCGGCGCGCGAGGCGCTGCCGCAGCGGATCGCGCACACGGTGCTGGTCCGCATGGAGCAGGCGGGCGAGGCGCCGGACGACCGGGTGCAGGACGCGGTGGCGCGTAATCCCGCGGTGAAGGCGGCGGTGAAGGCGGTGTGGCCGCCGGTGGATCCGGCGAAGCTGGTGCTGCGGCTCCTGTCCGACGCGGACTTCCTCGCGGCTCATGCGGAGGGTGTGCTGTCCGCGGACGAGCAGAAGAGGGTCCTCCTGGCGAAGCCGGCCCGTAGCGTACGGGCGGCGAAGTGGTCGTCGGCGGACGCGGTGCTGATCGACGAGGCGACGGATCTCGTGCAGCGCACGCACTCGCTGGGCCATGTCGTGCTCGACGAGGCGCAGGACCTGTCGCCGATGCAGTACCGGGCGGTGGGGCGCCGCTGCACGACGGGCTCGGCGACGGTGCTGGGCGACCTGGCGCAGGGGACGACCCCGTGGGCGACGGAGAGCTGGGCGGAGGCGCTCTCCCATCTGGGCAAGTCGGACGCGGTGGTGGAGGAGCTGACTGCGGGGTTCCGGGTGCCGCGGGAGGTGATCGCGTACGCGTCGAGGCTGCTGCCGCACATGTCGCCGGGCCTGGCGGAGGTGAAGTCGGTGCGGGAGGCGCCGGGTTCGCTGGAGATCAGGCGGGTGGGTGATCCGGCGGATCTGGATGCGGCGGTGGTGGCGGCGTGCGGGGAGTCGCTCGCGCACGAGGGTTCGATCGGCCTGATCGCGGCCGATGCGCGGGTGCCGGCGCTGGCCGGAGCGTTGTCGGCGGCGGGACATGCGTTCCTCTCGCCGGGCGAGGAGACGACGGCGGAGTCGCGGCTGACGCTGGTACCCGCGTCGCTGGCGAAGGGCTTGGAGTACGACTACGTGGTGCTGGACGAGCCGAGGGCGGTGGTGGACGCGGAACCGGACGAACGGACGGGCCTGCGCCGCCTCTACGTCAGCCTGACGAGGTCGGTCTCGGGCCTGACGGTCCTGCACGCGTCGCCGCTGCCGGAGGAGTTGGGGTAGCGGGGCTCCGCCCGAACCCCGCTCCTCAATCGCCGGAGGGGCTCATTGAGCCCGTCCGGCGATTGAGGACACGGCCGAAGGCCGTACGGCCTACCCGTCGAGCGCCGCGCGCCACTCCCCCACCGCTGCCGCGCCCACCCGCTCTCCCCACCCGTCCGGCCTCGCCGCGCCACCGATGTGGAACGCGTCCACGCCCGCCGCCCGCAGCACCGCCACATGGTCCAGGCGCAAGCCGCCGCCCACCAGGATCTGGGGTTCGTAGCCCGGCTCTCCCCGTCGCGCCGCCTCCGCCAGGAGCGTGGGGAGACCCGCGTCCACCCCCGAAGCCGAACCCGCCGTCAGGTACGTGTCCAGGCCCGGCAGGTCCGCCAGTTGCTTGCGCAGCGCATCCCGGTCCGCCGCCCGGTCGATCGCGCGGTGGAACGTCCACCGGCAGCCCTCCAGCTCCGCCACCACCCGCTCCACCGCGACCAGATCCGCGTTGCCCGCCTCGTCCAGGAAGCCGAGGACGAACTCCTCCGCGCCCTCCGCGCGCAGCTCCCGCGCGGCCCGCACCAGCGCGTCCACCGCGCGCGCGTCGCCCGCCGCGAAGCCGTCGGTGAGGCGCAGCATCACGCGCAGCGGGATGTCGACGGCCGCGCGGATCCGGGCGAACGTCTCCCGGCTCGGAGTCAGCCCGTCCGCCGCCATGTCGGTGACCAGCTCGAGCCGGTCGGCCCCTCCTGACCGGGCCGCGATCGCGTCCTTGGCATCGAGAGCGATCACCTCCAGGACTGCACGGTTGCTCATGGAACCCATTCCTCCAGGGAGACGCCTACGGCTCATACAGGTCTAGTCCAATGCCAGCCTAATGCGCGTGTAGCGCGAAGGCAGCCGTAAGCGCCTCCCGTACGGAGCTTCCGCACAGGATCACCACGTGGCGCCGGGCAGGACGTCGGGCGCGCCTCAGCCGCCCAGACCGCCACTGCCGAACGCGCCCCCGCCTGCGTTCTTGCCGTGCTTGGGCCTCTCCTCGGGCCCCTTCCCCGTGCTGTGACTGCTGTGGGTCTTCATGTTGTACGGGAGGAGCCGACCGTCATGAGGGAAGTCGTCCTCGTCCTCGTCGCGGACCTCCTCGATGTGCTCGCGGCGGTCGGGCGACTTCGGCTGTTCCTCAGGGAGCGGCGGGGTCTCCTGCGACCGGCGCTTCCCGTCCCACCACATCGCGCCCGCCAGGAGGCCGACGAGGAGAACTCCGAGAATGATCGGAGCGGCTGTCGCAGCCGACGCCAGCTCGGAGACCGAGCCGTTCTGGGCGATCAGCAAAGCGTTCATTGTGTCTGCCTCCGCACTCAGGGATGGCACACAGGCCCTCTACCGCCATTATCGCCTGGTATCGCCTGTTTAGGCCGATGAAGACCGGCTCTACTCGCTCGCTCCGGTGAGCTCGGAGCGCGCACCGGTCGGCGGGCGGCCCGCCGGCCGGCCGACAGCCCTTTAGAGTCGCCCCATGAGCGACCCGCACGTGGACCTCCGTCACCGCTGGACACGGGCCCTGCGCAGCGCCCGCGACGGAGCGAGCACCCCGGACCCCCTGCCGTACGCCGAGAATCTGCTCGCCCGCTGGGCGGAGCCGCAGCGGCGCTATCACACCACCGCGCACCTGACCGCGGTCCTCGACCACATCGACACCCTCGCCGAGTACGCCGACGACCCCGACCTGGTCCGCCTCGCCGCCTGGTTCCACGACGCGGTCTACTTCCCCGACCGTTCGGAGAACGAGGAACGCTCCGCCCGCCTCGCCGAACGCGCACTCGCCGAGGCCGGGCTGCCCCCCGCCCGCACCGCCGAGGTCGCCCGCCTGGTGCGTCTGACGGTCACTCATGCCGCCGAGGAGCCGGACGCCAACGGCGCGGTCCTGTGCGACGCGGACCTGGCGATCCTGGCGGCGGGCCCGGAGCCGTACGCCGCCTACACCGCCGCCGTACGCGAGGAGTACGGGTTCGTCCCGGACGACGCCTTCAGCGAGGGCCGCGCGGCGGTGCTGCGCCAACTGCTGGAGCTGCCGCGGCTGTTCCGCACGCCGTACGGGGAGCGGGAGTGGGAGTCCCGGGCCCGCCACAACCTGACCACGGAACTGCGGCTGCTGACAGCCTGACCCGCCCGGACAGGCCCTACGCCGGGCGTCCCTTGGGCCGGCGCAGACCCGCCTCCGTGAGCCGTCGTACGAGCTCCTTGGAGCCGATCTCCACCGCGCCGGCCGCCACCGCGTCCGCGTACCTGTGTGACGGGACGTCGTAGTGGTCCCGCTCGAAGGCCCGCGGCGGGCAGCCGATCGCCGCCGCGAAACCGTGCAGTTCCTCGTACGAGACGTCGCTGACCAGGTGCGACCACAGCCGGCCATGGCCCGGCCAGGTCGGCGGGTCGATGTAGAGGCTCACGTCAGTCCGCCGACCCGGGCCACGATCACGCCCGCCTTGCCGCAGACCCAGTGCGGGTCCGGGCCGAGCTCCGGTTCGACGTCCATCGCGTGCGGGTCGCCCGCGTCGCAGACGGGGCACAGCGGCCACCTGCCGTACCGCTCAAGGAGCGCGTCCTGGACGTCCTGGGCGACCAGGCCAGCGACGTACTCGACACCCTCGGGCCACTGCTCGACCCACCAGCGGCGGTGCGTCACCGCGTCCTCGACCAGCGAGACCACCCCGGCGTCCGCCACATCGCGGGCGGCCAGATCGGCGAGGACCAGCGCACGCGCGGCGTGCAGGGCCTGCTCGAGGGGGTTCGCGTCGTTCATGGGGCCATTGTCCCCCGGAGCCGGAGAGGGGTTGACGCTGCCCGAACCGCGAAAATATCTTTCAAGGGTGACCAATCCAGTGAAGGAAATTTTCAGCGGCGACGCTCCGCCCGCCCCCGCCGCCCTCGCGGCCAAGGTGCGGACCCTCGCGCCGTCCATGACCCGCTCCATGCAGCGGGTCGCCGAAGCCGTCGCCGACGACCCGGCCGGCTGCGCGGCCCTCACGGTCACCGGCCTCGCCGAGCTCACCGGCACCAGCGAAGCCACCGTGGTCCGCACCGCCCGGCTCCTGGGCTACCCCGGCTACCGCGATCTGCGCCTCGCCCTCGCCGGGCTCGCCGCCCACCAGCAGTCGGGCCGGGCCCCCGCCGTCACCGCCGACATCGCCGTCGACGACCCCATCGCCGACGTCGTCGCCAAGCTCGCCTACGACGAGCAGCAGACACTCGCCGACACGGCCGCGGGGCTCGACACCGTCCAGTTGGGCGCGGCCGTGGCCGCCGCGGCGACCGCCCGCCGAATCGACATCTACGGTGTCGGCGCGTCCTCCCTCGTCGGCATGGACCTTGCCCAGAAACTGCTGCGCATAGGCCTCATCGCGCACGCCCACACCGACCCGCACCTCGCCGTGACCAACGCCGTACAGCTCCGCTCCGGCGATGTGGCCATCGCGATCACCCACTCCGGATCGACCGGCGACGTCATCGAGCCGCTGCGCGTCGCCTTCGACCGCGGCGCGACGACGGTCGCGATCACCGGCCGCCCGGACGGGCCGGTATCCCAGTACGCCGACCATGTGCTGACCACGTCCACCGCCCGGGAGAGCGAGCTGCGGCCGGCCGCGATGTCGTCCCGTACCAGCCAGCTCCTGGTCGTGGACTGCCTGTTCATAGGCGTGGCGCAGCGTACGTACGAGACGGCGGCTCCTGCCCTGGCCGCTTCGTACGAGGCACTCGCGCACCGCCACAGCCCCCGCACCCGCACCCGCTAGGCGCCCGACCCCCCCCCACGGACCGAGAAAGCAGAGCCGCTCATCATGACCTCCACCCAGGACTACTCCGAGCTGCGCGCTGAGCTGGCCACGCTCACCACCGAGGCGTTCCGGCCCGAGCTCGCCGACATCGACCGGCTGCCCACCGTCGAGATCGCCCAGATCATGAACGGCGAGGACGAGACCGTCCCCGCCGCCGTCGCCGCGCAGCTGCCCCGCATCGCCGCCGCGATCGACGCCACCGCCGAGCGGATGTCCGGCGGCGGCCGGCTGATCTACGCGGGCGCGGGCACGGCGGGACGCCTCGGCGTCCTGGACGCGAGCGAGTGCCCGCCCACCTTCAACACCGACCCCGCCGAGGTCGTGGGCCTGATCGCGGGCGGCCCGTCCGCGATGGTCAAGTCGATCGAGGGCGCGGAGGACAGCAAGGAGCTGGCCGCCGCCGACCTGGACGCGCTGAAGCTGACGGCGGACGACACGGTGGTCGGGATCTCCGCGTCGGGCCGCACCCCGTACGCGATCGGCGCGGTCGAGCACGCGCGCGCCTGCGGAGCGCTGACCATCGGGCTGTCCTGCAACGCGGGCAGCCCGCTCGGAGCGGCCGCGGAGCATGGCATCGAAGTCGTGGCCGGCCCCGAACTGCTCACCGGATCAACCCGGTTGAAGGCCGGTACGGCGCAGAAGCTGGTCCTCAACATGATCTCGACGATCACGATGATCCGCCTCGGCAAGACGTACGGAAACCTGATGGTGGACGTCCGCGCCTCCAACGAGAAGCTGCGCGCCCGCTCGCGCCGGATCGTGGCGCTGGCGACCGGGGCGCCGAACGAGGAGATCGAGGCGGCGCTCGCGGCGACGGACGGCGAGGTGAAGCCGGCGATCCTGACGATTCTGGGGGGCGTGGACGCGGAGACGGCGACGCGGCTCCTGGGGGAGACCGGCGGCCACCTGCGCGCCGCGCTCTCGGCCTCGCGCCCCTAGGCATCCAGCCACCCGCCCCCCACAGCAAGGCACCCGCCCCATGGCACCAGACCCCAGGACCCGCGCCACCGCCGCCGCCATCCTCCCCCTCGTCGGCGGCGCCGGAAACGTCACCTCCGTCGCCCACTGCATGACCCGCCTCCGCCTCGGCCTGCGCGACCTCTCCCTCGTACAGGAAGAGGCGCTCAAGGCACTCCCCGCCGTGCTGGGCGTCGTCGAGGACGACACGTACCAGATCGTGCTGGGCCCGGGCACGGTCGCCCGCGTCACCCCGGAGTTCGAGGCGCTGGTGGCGTCGGCGCCCGGGACCGCCGCGGACCTCGCCGCCGCCCCCCGGACCGCCGGGGAACTCGCGGACCGGGGCGCCGCCATCAAGGCGGCCCGGAAGGCCAGGAATTCGACGCCTTTCAAGCTCTTCCTGCGCCGTATCGCGAACATCTTCGTCCCGCTCATCCCGGCCCTCATCGGCTGCGGCATCATCGCCGGTCTCAACGGCCTGCTCACCAACCTCGGCCGGCTTCCCGCCGTGGTCCCCGCCCTCGCCGCGATCGCCGCCGGCTTCATGTCGCTGATCGCGGTCTTCGTCGGCTACAACACCGCGAAGGAGTTCGGCGGTACGCCGATCCTGGGCGGCGCGGTCGCCGCGATCATCGTCTTCCCGGGCATCGCGAAGATCACCGCCTTCGGTGTCCACCTCTCGCCCGGCCAGGGCGGCGTCCTGGGCGCGCTCGGCGCGGCGGTGCTTGCGGTGTACGTGGAGAAGTGGTGCCGCCGCTGGGTGCCGGAGTCCCTGGACGTCCTTCTCACCCCGACCCTCACGGTCCTCGTCTCCGGCCTGGTCACCATCTTCGGCCTGATGTTCGTGGCCGGTGAGGTCTCCGCGGCGATCGGCGACTTCGCGAACCGGCTGCTCTCAGGCGGCGGCGCGGCCGCGGGCTTCGTACTCGGCGGGCTCTTCCTGCCGCTGGTGATGCTGGGCCTGCACCAGGCACTGATCCCGATCCACACCACCCTCATCGAGCAGCAGAGCTACACGGTCCTGCTCCCGATCCTGGCGATGGCGGGCGCGGGCCAGGTCGGCGCGGCGGCGGCGGTCTACGTCCGCCTCCCCCACAACACCTCGATCCGCGCCACCATCAGGTCCGCCCTCCCGGCGGGCTTTCTGGGCGTGGGCGAGCCGCTGATCTACGGCGTCTCGCTCCCGCTGGGCCGCCCGTTCATCACGGCCTGCATCGGCGGCGCGTTCGGCGGCGGCTTCGTGGGCTTCTTCAGCATGCTGGGCCACCAGGTGGGCTCGACGGCGATCGGCCCGTCGGGCTGGGCGCTGTTCCCCCTGCTCGACGGAAACAAGGGCGTGGGCGAGACGATCGCGGTCTACGGGGGTGGGCTGCTGGTGGGTTACGTGGCCGGCTTCCTGGCGACGTACATCTTCGGCTTCACGCAGCCAATGCTGGAGGAGCTGTCGGTCTCCCCGGTCCCTGCGGAGACCGCCCCCCAGGAACCGGCCAAGGTCTGACGGCCCGGGGGCTTGAGGTTGCCGGTCCGGCAACCTCAAGCCCGTCCGGCGACTGAGGACACGGCCCAAGGCCGTACGGGTCCGGGGCGGAGCCCCGCTCACCCCACCCCCGCCGTCTGTTCCTTGATCGTCACCCGCCCCTTCCTGATCACCGCCAGCCTCGGCGCCCTCCTCGCCAGCGCCGAGTCATGCGTGACCATCACGAACGTCAGCGTGTGCTCCTCCCACAACCCCTCCAGCAGATCCATGATCTCGTCGCGCATCGACTCGTCGAGATTGCCGGTCGGCTCGTCGGCCAGCAGCACCGCCGGCCGCTTGACCAGCGCCCGCGCGATCGCCACCCGCTGCTGCTGCCCACCCGACAGCTCCCCGGGCACATGCCCGTGCCGTTCCCCGAGTCCGACCGAGGCCAGCGCCTCCGCCGCCCGCTCGCGGCGCTCGGACGCCTTCAGGCGGAGCGGTACGAGCGCGGTCTCCACGTTCTCCTGCGCGGTCAGCGTGGGGATCAGGTTGAAACTCTGGAAGACGAAGCCGATCTTCTCCGCCCGCACCCGCGTGAGCCTCGCCTCCGGCAGGGTCGCGAGGTCGATCCCGTCGAGGACCACGCTTCCCTCCGTCGGCCGGTCCAGGCCGCCGAGCATCTGCAGCAGCGTGGACTTGCCACCGCCCGTCGGCCCCTGGATCACCAGCCGCCCGCCGTCCTCGATGACCAGGTCCACCCCGTCGAGGGCCTGCACGGTGTCCTTGCCGCGCCGATAGCGCTTATGGACGCCATTGAGTTCGTACATGATTCAACTCCTTCTCTGCGTATGGGGGTTCGGGCCACTCGACACGGCGCTACTCGACACGGCGCAGCGCGTCCGCCGGCCGCAGCCGCGACGCGCGCCAGCCGCCGAAGCCGCCCGCGACCAGACCGCCCGCCACCGCGAGCGCCACGGCCAGCCCGATCGTCGTCAGCGAGACCGGTGCGGTGAGCGCGATGTCCAGCGCCTTGGACGCGGACTCCCTGACGGGCCCGCCGCCCCCGCCGAGGGCCCGGCCGCCACCGGCCGCGCCGCCCCCCGCGCCGCCGAGCTGCGCGGTGAGCGTCGGGCTGAACGACGTGATCAGCCACGCCCCCAGCAGCCCGATCCCGATCCCGAGCGCCCCGCCGACCAGCCCGTTGACCAGCGCCTCGCCGGCCACCTGCCGGGTGACCCGGCCGCTCTTCCAGCCCAGCGCCTTCAGCGTGCCGAACTCCCGCACCCGCCGGCTCACCGCCGCCGACGTGAGCAGTCCGGCGACCAGGAACGCCGCCGCCAGCACCAGGTACGAGAGCCACTTGCCGACACCCGCCGCGAGGTCGGACGCGGTGGACAGCGACCCGGAGACGGTGTCGGCGAGGTCGGCCGACGTCGTGACCGTGGTACCGGAGATGTTCTTCTGGATGGCCTGCTTGACGCCGTCGATCTGCTGCGAGTCGGCCGCCCGCACGTAGACCGTGGTGACCTTGCTCTTCGCATCGGCGAGCGTCTGCGCCTGGGCGAGCGGCAGATAGACATTGGCGGCCGCGTCCCCGCTGTCGGCCGTCGTGATCCCGATGATGGTGAACGCCGTACCGGAGATGGTCAGCTTCTTGCCGACCGTGAGCTTCTGCTCCTTGGCGTACGCGCTGTCCACGACGACGACCTTGGCGGCGGTCTCTGTCGTCTTGAAGGTACGCCCCGAGGTGATCTTCGAGGAGGTCAGCGGCCCAAGCCCCTGATGGGCGACATCTGTTCCGTACACGGTGTACGAGTTGACGTCGAACGCGGCCCCGCCGCCGCGCACCGTACCGCCGCCGGACCCGCCGGACCCGCCGGTCGTGCCTCCGCCACCCTGCCCGGGCTGCTGCTGCCCCGGCTCGATCTCCCCGCGCTTGAACTCCCCGTTGACCTTCATCACGCGCACACTCAGCCCGCCGACCGCGTCCGCGACGCCGTCCTGCTTGCCGACCTGCGCGACGGTCGTGGCGGCGAGGGTCTCGAACCCCTCGACCATGACGATGTCCTGGCTCTGCTCGGCGTCGTCGTCGCTGTCGTTGGCGTCGAACTCGAAGCGGGGCCGCCTCGCGGTGTCCCCCTCCCCGGGCGGCGCGGCGGCCTTGGTGACGGTCATGTCGGTGCCGAGCCCGTACAGCGACTCCAGGACCTTGTCCTGGGCGCGAGTCATCCCGGACGACACCGAGTTGACGACGATGACCAGCGCGATCCCGAGGGCGAGCCCCGAGGCGACGACAAGCGCCGCTTTTCTGCGGCGGCGCAGCTCGCGCCGGAGGTAGGTGAAGAACATGGCTGGAACGTAGGTACGGGATGTGATGGTGGGTTAAGGCCACCGTGAGAGCCGGATGAGAAGCCCAACCGTGACCTGAGGCCGCCTCACGGCAGCCGCCCCTCCGCGTTGACCTCCCGCACCCGCGCCCGCAGCACCTCACCCATCGAGGCCGGCTGTACGTCCCCGGGCGGGCAGTCCCACTCCTGCCCCCCGCCCGGCGGCCGCAGTTGCACATAGGTGCCCACCCGCCCCATGACCGGCCCACCCGCCCGTTCCGGCCATCGACGGCGTACGTCCCCAGGGCGGGCACCCCGTCCGTGGTCACGGCTTGAGCCCCTGCAGCACGGCCGCGAGCCGCAGCGCCGTGTCCAGGTTGCAGCGCCCCATGTCCACCAGCGGGTAGGGCGCCTCACTCGCGAGCGTCACCACGTCGACCCGCAACGGCGGCAACGTCACGGCCACCACACCGAGCCCGTCCCGCAGTTGGGCCACCACCTCTTCGGCAGCCCGCAGCCGCTCCGCCGATCGCACCGCCATGACCAGGCACCTCCACACCGAGTGTTCGCTTTCCTCACCCAGCGTGTCCGGCCCCGGCTAGCCTGAACAGGGACGGCTGCCCAACAATCCCACCTGTACGACAGGGAGTTGCCATGCCTGGACCGAAGGACCTCGACCCGTCCTCGTCGCCGAGGGCGCTGCTGGGCGCGGAGCTGCGCCATTCGAGGGAGAAGGCGGAGCTCACCCAGGAGGAGCTGGGCGCACCCCTGTTCGTGAGCGGCTCGTTCATCGGCCAGTTGGAGGCGGGGACGAGGCGGATGCAGCCGGAGTACGCGCAGAAGCTGGACGAGATGCTGGAGACGAACGGCTTCTTCGAGCGCAACTGCGAGGCTCTGAACAAGTCCCGTTATCCCAACCACTTCGCCGAGGCGGTGGAGGCGGAAGCGATCGCGACGACGATCAAGCAGTACGCGCCGCTGCTGATCCCGGGCCTGTTGCAGACGCAGGCGTACGCGACAGCGCTGTGCCGCGCATACCGACCGACGGCACCGGACGCGGAGATCGACGAATTGGTCGACGCGCGACTCCATCGCGCACGTCTGCTCGACGATCCAACAACGACCTTGTTTTGGACCGTCTTGGATGAGGCGACTCTGCGACGACCGGTAGGCGGGCCAGCAACGATGGCAGAGGCGTTGAGCCATGTGTGCCAGCAAGTCAGGCGTCACAGAATCATCGCGCAGGTGCTGCCGTTCAGCGCAGGTGCCATCGCCGCCATCGGCGGCAGCATCAAGCTGATGCACTTCCCCGACGCACCCCCGCTCGCCTACATCGACGGCGTCGGCACAGGCCAGTTGTTGGACGATCCGGCAACGGTCGCTCGGCACGAACTGACCTACGATCTGCTCAGGGCCAGCGCATTGTCACCGGAAGCATCCCTGGCCCTGATGGAATCAGCCGCAGAGGATTACGCCCATGGAGATCAGCAGCCCTGAGTACGACCTGGCCGCGGCGACCTGGCACAAGTCCAGCTATAGCGACGGCAGCGGCGGCGACTGCCTTGAGGTCGCCACCTGGCGCAAGTCCACTCACAGCGGCCCCGACGGCGCCGACTGCCTCGAAGTCGCTGACAACCACCCCGACATCGTCCCCGTCCGCGACTCCAAGAACCCCGACGGCCCGAAGCTCGTGTTCCCGGCCGTCACCTGGTCCGCCTTCATCGCGGATCTCAAGCAGCACTAGCCGGCGGAGCCCCTCGGAACTGGCCGCTCTTGTCCGTGTGCCGTGGGGCCGCCCTCTGGTTCTTGATGGTCGCGGCTCCGGGCCGGGCGTCAAGGGCGCTCCTGCGTCGCGTCGCTGCGCGATGGGCTCCGCCCACCCCTGACCCCCGCCCCTGCGCCGCTGAAAGGGCACTTGGGAGGGCGGCCGGGGAAGGGTCGGCGCAAGAGGTGACCGGGCGCCATTCGCCGTCGGCGACTGCGGCCGGGTTCGCCCTGCGGGGCTCGCGGCAGTGGAATGGGGTGGTGGCGACCCGGCTCAGCGGCCGCCCGCCGGAGGGCAGTCGGCGTTCAGACCCTCGCTACCGTGAGCGGGTGGCACCCCGGCGGTCCCGGGCGAGGCCGGTCGACGGGGCATCGGGACAGCCGGCGGGGCCCCGGGACCCCGCCAGAACAGATCCTGTACACGGATTCCGGTGGAGTCGGAATCCGTGTACAGGATCAGGTCCAGGGCCACCACACCCGGCCCCAACACCCCACTCGTCACATCCCCACCAGCGAGACGCTCCTCCCAGCCCTCATTCCCCACCGGCCCGACAGCCGCCGACAGCCCCTTCGCCGGGACCGGAGGGCTCCACCCGCCCACCGAAGCGAGGGTCTGAAGGCCAACTGCTCCCCGACGGACGGCCGCTAAGCCAGCCCGCGTCACCCCACTCCACTACCGCGCAGCCCCGCAGGGCGAACCGCGCCGCAGACGGCCACGGCGCCGCACCGCGCACAAACAGTGGACCGCCCCGCTCCCCCGGCCGCCCTCCCAAGGCCCCTTCAGCGGCGCAGGGACGGGAGTCAAGGGTGAAGCGCAGCGCAATCGGCGCAGCCGACGCGACGCAGGAGCGCCCTTGACACCCGGCCCGAAGCCGCAACCATCAAGACCCAGAGGGCGGCCCCACCAGAAGCCAACGCACCCGGCCCACCCCGTGGCATGCCCGCCGCGTCGTTCATCGCGACCGGGCGTCGAGCTCCGCCGGACTGTCGCCCGCTCCCAGACCCCGCTGCGTCGCCGTGCCCTCGCGACCGTAGGACTCCAGGAGGCGGAGATAGTCCTCGCTCCACAGGTGGGCGTGCACATCGGTCCGCATCATTTCCGGCTTCGGGCCCGACACGTGTGGTGTCCACCGGGACGCCCGTCGTGCCCGGGCGTAGCAGGGATGTCAGGATGGTCCTATGACCACCAAGATCTACTTCGACATCACCATCAACGACGCCCCCGCCGGGCGGATCAACTTCAACCTGTACGACGACGTCGTTCCCAAGACGGCGGAGAACTTCCGCGCGCTCGCCACCGGCGAGAAGGGCTTCGGCTTCGAGGGGTCCTCCTTCCACCGGGTCATCCCCGACTTCATGCTGCAGGGTGGCGACTTCACCCGGGGTGACGGCACGGGCGGCAAGAGCATCTACGGCGAGAAGTTCGCCGACGAGAACTTCAAGCTCACGCACAACCGGCCGGGCCTGCTCTCGATGGCCAACGCCGGCCCGAACACCAACGGCTCCCAGTTCTTCATCACCACCGTCCTGACCCCGTGGCTGGACGGCAAGCACGTCGTGTTCGGCGAGGTCGCCGACGACGACAGCATGGCGCTCGTCAAGAAGATCGAGGGCTACGGCTCGCAGAGCGGCCGCACCAAGGCCAAGATCACCATCTCCGGCTCCGGCGTCCTCTAGGACCTGAGGATCCCTAGGACCCGAGGACCCGAGGGTCCAAGGATCCGAGCGCGGAAACGCCCGAGGGCGGCACCCCCAGTGGGAGTGCCGCCCTCGGTCCGTACAGCGTGAACAGCCGATCCGTGAAGGATCAGAAGTCCATGTCACCGCCCGGCATACCGCCCGGAGCGGCGGCGCCCGCCTTCTCCGGCTTGTCGGCGATGACGGCCTCGGTGGTCAGGAACAGCGCCGCGATGGAGGCCGCGTTCTGCAGAGCAGAGCGGGTCACCTTCGCGGGGTCGATGATGCCCTCGGCGATCATGTCGACGTACTCGCCGGTCGCGGCGTTCAGGCCGTGGCCGACGGCCAGGTTGCGCACCTTCTCGACGACGACGCCACCCTCGAGACCACCGTTGACGGCGATCTGCTTGAGCGGAGCCTCCAGCGCGAGCTTGACGATCGCGGCACCGGTGGCCTCGTCGCCC
Source organism: Streptomyces lunaelactis (assembly GCF_003054555.1). Lineage (NCBI taxonomy): Bacteria > Bacillati > Actinomycetota > Actinomycetes > Kitasatosporales > Streptomycetaceae > Streptomyces > Streptomyces lunaelactis. The sequence continues at coordinate 3,960,115 of NZ_CP026304.1, forward strand.
GTGAGCTCGAGCTTCTCGAAGACCGAGGCAGCCTGGAGCAGAGCCACGCCACCACCGGCGACGATGCCCTCCTCGACGGCCGCCTTCGCGTTGCGAACAGCGTCCTCGATGCGGTGCTTGCGCTCCTTGAGCTCGACCTCGGTCGCGGCGCCGGCCTTGATGACGGCCACGCCGCCGGCCAGCTTCGCGAGGCGCTCCTGGAGCTTCTCGCGGTCGTAGTCCGAGTCGCTGTTCTCGATCTCGGCACGGATCTGGTTCACGCGACCGGCAACCTGGTCGCTCTCGCCGGAGCCGTCGACGATCGTGGTCTCGTCCTTGGTGATGACGACCTTGCGGGCGCGGCCCAGCAGGTCCAGGCCCGCGTTGTCGAGCTTGAGGCCGACCTCCTCGGAGATGACCGTGCCGCCCGTGAGGATGGCGATGTCGTTCAGCATCGCCTTGCGGCGGTCACCGAAGCCCGGAGCCTTGACGGCAACGGACTTGAAGGTGCCACGGATCTTGTTGACGACCAGGGTCGACAGGGCCTCGCCCTCGACGTCCTCGGCGATGATCAGCAGGGGCTTGCCCGACTGCATGACCTTCTCCAGCAGCGGAAGGAGGTCCTTCACGTTGCTGACCTTGGAGTTGACGATCAGGATGTACGGGTCGTCGAGCGACGCCTCCATACGCTCCATGTCGGTGGCGAAGTACGCCGAGATGTAGCCCTTGTCGAAGCGCATGCCCTCGGTGAGCTCGAGCTCCAGACCGAAGGTCTGGGACTCCTCGACGGTGATGACGCCTTCCTTGCCGACCTTGTCCATGGCCTCGGCGATGAGCTCGCCGATCTGGGTGTCGGCGGCGGAGATGGAGGCCGTCGAAGCGATCTGCTCCTTGGTCTCCACGTCCTTGGCCTGCTCCAGCAGCGCACCGGAGACGGCCTCGACGGCCTTCTCGATGCCGCGCTTGAGGGCCATCGGGTTGGCGCCGGCGGCTACGTTGCGCAGGCCCTCGCGGACCAGCGCCTGCGCCAGGACGGTCGCGGTGGTCGTACCGTCACCGGCGACGTCGTCCGTCTTCTTGGCGACTTCCTTGACCAGCTCGGCGCCGATCTTCTCGTACGGGTCCTCGAGCTCGATCTCCTTGGCGATGGAAACACCATCGTTGGTGATCGTGGGGGCGCCCCACTTCTTCTCGAGGACGACGTTGCGGCCCTTGGGGCCAAGGGTGACCTTGACGGCGTCGGCGAGCTGGTTCATCCCGCGCTCGAGACCGCGCCGTGCCTCCTCGTCGAACGCGATGATCTTGGCCATGTGAAGTGGTCCTCCCGGACTGGGGTGGATTCTCCGGACCGCGCTGGCGCCCGCGACGGACGGCCTGAGGGCCGTGCGGTTCCTTGCCCCGCCGACCCTTCGGGCCTCACCGACCCGGTCCTAAGTTGTCACTCTCACCTGGAGAGTGCTAACGCCAATGATTAGCACTCGCCCTAGGAGAGTGCAAGCGGCCCTGACGGATCGAAGAGGGACAGGCGGACACACGCGGACACACGCACGGGCACGGGCACACGCACGAGGGGCCCGCATCCCTGGTGGGATGCGGGCCCCTCGGCGTGAGTGCGTCGGTGGCCGGTCGCGCCGAGATCAGACGGCGAGCTTGACCATGTCCGCCTGCGGACCCTTCTGGCCCTGCGAGATCTCGAATTCGACTCGCTGACCCTCTTCAAGGGTGCGGTACCCGTCCATCTGGATCGCGCTGTAGTGGACGAAAACATCCGCACCACCGTCGACCGCGATGAAGCCGTACCCCTTCTCCGCGTTGAACCACTTGACGGTGCCCTGAGCCATGCCTAACTCCCCTATTACTGGCCCCTGCACAGGACCGCACTTCGCGGACCCGGGTCAGAACTCACCACCCGACAGGAGGGGGTGTGCGCCGGAACGCGTCGACCGCGGCTGAATGTATCTGCCCAACTGCCCTCTGCAACAGGTCAATTGGACGAGAATTCTGAGCACGACCGAACGGATAATTGACCAGAATTCAAAGTATTCCGGGGCAAGTCGGGCCCGGCAAATGACGCCTATGAGGCAATTCGATCGAACACTTTGGCTGCTTCTTATCGCGCACGGGCGCATTCTCATATGCGGGCGGCACAAGCAGCGGAGGGGGCTTCCCCAACTGTACCGCGCTCAACCCTGCAGAATTGCCCCCTCCGCTTCTCTCGCGGAGGGGGCAATAGGCGTAACTCTGCGTGGCTCAGCCGCCGGCGACGGCGGGAATGATCGAAACTCCGGCACCGTCCGGGGTCGCCGTCTGAAGGCCCTGCTCGAACCGGACATCGTCGTCATTCACGTACACGTTCACAAAGCGGCGCAGCTTGCCCTGGTCGTCCAGGACGCGGGCGGCGATGCCCGTGTGGTTCTTCTCCAGGTCGGCGATGACCTCGGAGAGCGTCGCGCCCTCCGCCGGGACCTCGGCCTGACCGCCCGTGTACGTACGGAGAATGGTGGGGATGCGGACCTTGACGCTCATGCTGCGTGCCTTCCTTGAGTCTCGGGTGGTCAGCCGGCGAGGCCGGCGGCGCGGAACGCGTCCACGCTCGGGCGGATCGTCGCGGTCAGGCCGGTCGTCGGCGCCACCGCGTCGAGCGTCTTGAGCCCGTCGCCGGTGTTGAGGACGACCGTGGTGAGCGACGGGTCCAGCACGCCCGCCTCGATCAGCTTCTTCGTCACGCCGACGGTCACACCACCCGCGGTCTCCGCGAAGATGCCCTCGGTGCGGGCCAGCAGCTTGATCGCGTCGACGACCTGCTCGTCGTTGACGTCCTCGACCGCACCGCCCGTGCGGCGCGCGATGTCCAGCACGTACGGGCCGTCGGCCGGGTTGCCGATGGCCAGCGACTTGGCGATGGTGTTCGGCTTCTGGGGGCGTACGACGTCGTGCCCGGCCTTGAAGGCCGTCGACACCGGCGAGCAGCCCTCCGCCTGGGCGCCGAAGATCTTGTACGGCTTGTCCTCGACCAGACCGAGCTTGATCAGCTCCTGCAGACCCTTGTCGATCTTCGTGAGCTGCGAGCCCGAGGCGATCGGGATCACGATCTGGTCGGGCAGCCGCCAGCCGAGCTGCTCGCAGATCTCGTACGCCAGCGTCTTGGAGCCCTCGCCGTAGTACGGGCGGAGGTTGACGTTGACGAAGCCCCAGCCCTCGCCCACCGGGTCGCCGATGAGCTCGGAGCAGAAGCGGTTCACATCGTCGTAGTTGCCCTCGATGCCGACGAGCTCGCCGCCGTACACCGCGGCCATGACGACCTTGCCCTGCTCCAGGTCGTGCGGGATGAACACGCAGGAGCGGAAGCCGGCCCGGGCAGCGGCCGCGCCCACGGCGCCGGCGAGGTTGCCGGTGGAGGAGCACGAGAGCGTCGTGAAGCCGAAGGCGCGCGCGGCCTCCACGGCGATGGCGACGACACGGTCCTTGAAGGAGTGCGTCGGGTTGCCGGAGTCGTCCTTGATGAACAGGCCGCCGGTGACGCCCAGCTCACGGGCGAGATTGTCGGCCTGGACGAGCTTGGTGAAGCCGGGGTTGATGTTCGGCTTCTCGGCCACGTCGGCGGGGACGGGCAGCAGCGGGGCGTACCGCCAGATGTTGTTCGGACCCGCTTCGATCCGCTTCTTCAGCGCCTCGGGGTCGCCGCTCGGCAGGTCGTACGCGACCTCGAGCGGCCCGAAACACAGGGCACAGGCGAAGATCGGGCCGAGTTCGAAACGCTCTCCGCACTCGCGGCACGAGAGCGCCGCGGCGGGACCCAGGTTCACGGGGGTGGTGGTGCTCGAAACAGTCTGCACAGCCATGGTGGCGAGGCCCTTTCTCCTCATCTTCCCCGTGGCGCATTTCGCCACGAGACGGAATTGGCACCTTCCCCACCGTGACCTCGCGGTCGGCGGGAGGGTTGCCGGGACTTCAACGGGCCGTTCCCTCTGTCCCTCTGGATGAGCGCTATTCGGTTATCAGCGTGAGGACCCCCGACATGCGACGGTCATCCGCGTTGTTCAAGACTGTAACCGAAGGCCCGGACGCTTGAGATAGTCGTCCGAACCGCGAGATGGATCACAAGATCCGGATGTCAAGGGAGACGCGCACGTGCTGGAAGAGGTGGAGCGCTGGCTGACCAGGCGTTCCTGGTCCGCGGCCGACCGCCCGCTCGACCGGCTGGTGGCCGCCAAGCGCGGTACGACCATCAGCGTCGTCCTGCCCGCGCTCGACGAGGAGTCGACCGTCGGCGATATCGTCACGGTGATCCGGCGCGAGCTGATGGAGGCCGTGCCCCTCGTCGACGAGCTGGTCGTCGTCGACTCGGGCTCGACCGACCGTACGCCGGAGGTCGCCGCGGCTGCCGGTGCGCGGGTGGTGCACCGGGACGCGATCCTGCCCCGGATACCCGCCGTGCCCGGCAAGGGCGAGGTGCTGTGGCGGTCGCTGATGGTGACGAGCGGCGACATCGTCTGCTTCATCGACGCGGATCTGCGGGAGTTCTCCGCGGACTTCGTCTCCGGGATCGTGGGGCCGCTGCTGACCGAGCCCGACGTGCAGTTCGTCAAAGGCATGTACGACCGGCCGCTGGGACCTGAGTTCGATGCGCTCGCCTCCGGCAGGACGGCGGGTCAGGGGGGACGGGTCACCGAGCTGGTGGCCAGGCCGCTGCTGAATCTGCACTGGCCGCAGCTGGCCGGGTTCGTCCAGCCGCTGGGCGGGGAGTACGCGGCGCGGCGCTCTCTCCTGGAGCGGCTGCCCTTCCCCGTGGGTTACGGAGTGGAGCTGGGGCTGCTCGTCGACGCGCTGCACACGGTGGGCCTGGACGCGCTGGCGCAGGTGGACGTCGGCTCGCGCAAGCACCGCCATCAGGACGAGCAGGCGCTGGGCAGGATGGCCGCCGCCATCTACCGTACGGCCCAACTGCGGCTCTCCCGGGGCCACTTGGTGCGGCCCTCGCTCACCCAGTTCGAGCGGGGCGAGGACGGCTTCGTACCGCGTACGTATGTGGTGGACACGGAGGAGCGGCCGCCGATGCGCGAGATCGGTGAGTACGCGGCGCGTCGCGCGGCATAACCACGCATTCCCGGGCATTTTGCCTAAATTTCGTATGTATGAGCTTGAGACGCGGAACGGGCCTCGGAGCCCTGGCGGTCATCACCGCCGTGACCCTCGTAGCGGCGGCCCCGGCGGGGGCGGAAGCGCGGGCGGAGGCGCAGACCGCGGCCGTCGGCAGCCTCGCCCAGCAGGCCGGTGCCGAAGCGCCGGCCCCAGGGCCGGGACAGGACCCCGCACAGGGCACACCCGGTGAGATGGCCGAGGCCGGTGACAGGACGGAGCGGCTCTGGCTTCTCGCCGGTCTGGCGCTGACGCTGACCGCGGCCGGTGTGATCGCCGTCGTCGCCACCCGCGGGCGGCGCAAGCACTGACCAGCTGACCTGCGCCTCAGCCGTACGCACGTTTGAGGGGTTGTGGGACGGGCTAGGTTTCGGCACATGGTCTCCGAGCAGACAGCCGCCCAGGTCCTCGTCGCGTCCAACCGCGGCCCGGTCTCGTACACGCTGAGCAAGGACGGTTCACTCGACGCCCGTCGCGGCGGGGGCGGGCTGGTCTCCGGCCTGTCGGCCATCGGTTCCGAGGCGGACGCCCTGTGGGTGTGCGCCGCCCTGGGCGACGGCGACCGCGAGGCGGTACGGCGAGGGGTCGGCGAGCCCGGGGTGCTGATGCTCGACATCGACCCGGCCGTCCACTCCGACGCGTACAACGGCATCGCGAACTCCGTGCTCTGGTTCGTCCACCACATGCTCTACCAGACGCCGCTGGAGCCGGTCTTCGACGCGGAGTTCCGCCGGCAGTGGGCCTCCTACGAGACCTACAACCAGGCCTTCGCGGACGCGCTGGCGGCTCATGCCGCCGAAGGCGCCGCGGTCCTCGTGCAGGACTACCACCTGGCGCTGGTGCCCGGCATGCTCCGCGAGCGGCGGCCCGACCTCAGGATCGGGCACTTCTCGCACACCCCATGGGCGCCCGTCGACTACTTCCGGATGCTGCCCGACGACATCGCCGAGCAGCTCCTGCGCGGACTCCTCGGCGCGGACCGGACCTGTTTTCTGACCCGGCGGTGGGCGGATGCGTTCACGGCGTGCTGTGCGGAGGTGCTGGGCGCGGACTCGCTCGCGGGCACCCGGATCGGGGTGCACGGGCTCGGCGCGGACGCGGACTTCCTGCGGGAGCGCGCGCACCGGCCGGATGTGGCCGAGCGCATGGCCGCGCTGCGCGAACAGGTGGGCCCCGGGCGCAAGACCATCGTCCGGGTGGACCGTACGGAACTGTCCAAGAACATCGTCCGCGGGCTGCTGGCCTTCCGCCAGCTCCTCATGGCCCGCCCGGAGTGGCGGGAGCGGGTCGTCCATGTCGCCTTCGCCTACCCCTCCCGGCAGGACCTGGCGGTGTACCGCGACTACACGGCGGAGGTCCAGCGCCTCGCCGACGAGATCAACTCCGCCTACGGGACGGCGACTTGGACCCCGGTCGTCCTCCATGTGAAGGACGACTTCGCCCGCTCGCTGGCCGCGTACCGGCTGGCCGACGTCGCCCTGGTCAACCCGATCCGCGACGGCATGAACCTCGTCGCCAAGGAGATCCCGGTCGTCTCCGACGAGGGCTGCGTGCTGGTGCTCTCGCGGGAGGCGGGGGCGTACGAGGAGCTGGGCGAGGACGCGGTGGTGGTGAATCCGTACGACGTGATGGCCACGGCCGACGCACTCCACGAGGCGCTGACGATGCCGGACGACGAGCGGTCCCGGCACACCAAGCGGCTCGCGGCCGCGGCGACCGCGCTGCCGCCGCAGCAGTGGTTCCTGGAACAGCTACAGGCGCTGCGCCAGGGCTGACAGGAAGCCGACCACCGCGGCAGGGCCCGGCAGCAGCAGATCGGCGCGGTCCGCGAGCTCCGGGACCTCCGCGCTGCCGCTGCACACCAGCAGTCCGGGGACGCCGTCCGAGCGGAGTTTCTCGACGGCGCCGAAGGCGGGCAGATCGCCGAGGTCGTCGCCCGCGTAGAGCACGGCCTGGGCGTCCACTTCGCGTACGTACTCGGCGAGGGCCACGCCCTTGTCCATGCCCGGCGGGCGCAGCTCCAGGACCATACGGCCCGGCTCCACGATCAGGCCGTGCCGGGCGGCGAGCACGGCGAGCGGTCCGCGCAGGGCCTCGAAGGCCGCCTGCGGGTCGGACGCGCGGCGCGTGTGGACCGCGACGGCCTGGCCCTTCTCCTCGATCCAGGTGCCGTGCCAGGCGCCGATGTCGTCCAGGAATCCCGGGAGTTCGGCGCGGGCCGCCGCGACTCCCGGGTGCGGCGCGGGCGTGCGGACGGTGCCGGTGACGGCGTCCCAGCGCTCGGCGCCGTAGTGACCGAGGACCACGAGATGGTCCAGGCCCGGCACTCCGGCGAAGCCGCCGTACCGCACGGCGACACCCGCGGGGCGGCCGGTGACCACGGCGACGGAGGCGACCTTCGGCGCGAGCGCGGCGAGAGCGGGGACGGCGCCGGGGTGGGCGCGGGCCTGCTCGGGGTCGGGCACGATCTCGGCGAGGGTGCCGTCGAAGTCGAGGGCGACGACCGCCTGGTCGGGCCGGGCGAGAAGCGCGGCCAGACCATCACGGCCGGCCGGGGTGGACGGCGTCGGCAAGGGGTGCGCGTACGGAGTGCTGCCCATGCCCCGACCCTATCGGCGACTGCGCCGGTCGTCTCTGACACGGCGCAGCCGGTTGACCGTGACCGGGTCGTGGGCCAGGGCGCGCGCGTCGTCGAGGAGGGCGTTGAGCAGCTGGTAGTAGCGGACCGGGGAGATGCCGAGCTGCTCCCGGACGGCGCGCTCCTTGGCGCCGGGACCCGGCCAGGAGCGGCGCTCCATGGCCAGTACGGCACGGTCCCGCTCGGAGAGCGCATCGTCGTCGGTCATACGATCCAACATATCCGCGAGTGGCCCTCCCCGGTCGGCCTGCCGGGCAGTCCGCCGTGGGGCAGTCCGGCTGTCAGGCATTCCCGCTGTCCAGCCCAGTCTGCTACTCGGTGCAGTCTGCTACTCGGCGCTCTCCGCCGTGGCCGCCGCCCGGCCGATCCGCTCCAGGACGATCGCCGGGCTGCCGCCCGGCTCGACGGCCTTGCCGATGTTCCCCTTGATGTTCTCGCTGACCTTCGCCCACGAGGTCTTGCCGACCGGCGGGAGCTCCGAGGTGGGAAGCGCCCGCAGGAACTCCCTCAGGTCCTTGTGCTTCGGGTCCTTCTCCATCGCCTCGGAGGCGGAGATGGTCGACGGCAGCAGGTCGTTCTGGTCGGCGAAGTCGAGGACGTTCTTGTCGCTGAAGACGAAGTCGAGGAACGTGCCGACCTCGGCGCGGTGGCCGTTCTGCTTGAAGCCCATGATCCAGTCGGCGACGCCCATCGTCGACTTGGCCTTGCCGGCCCTGCCGGGCAGCGCGACCGTGCCGACATCGATGCCCGCCTTCGCGGCGGCCTGCATCAGCGAGGGGTGGCCGTTGAGCATGCCGACCTCACCGCGTGTGAAGGCGGCGAAGGCGTCCTTGCGGTTCAGCTTGCCGGGGGCGACCGGGCCGGTCAGCTCCTTGTCGACGAGATTCGTCTTCAGCCAGTTGAAGGTGCTGATGTTCGTCTTGGAGCCGATCGAGTAGTTGCCGACCGGGTCGACGTACCCTTCTCCGCCGCTGAGCAGCCACATCATGGTCTCGGCCTGGGCCTCTTCGGGACCGAGCGGCAGCGCGAAGGGGTACTTCGCGTCGGTCTGCTCCTTCAGCTTCACCGCGTCGGCCTGGAGGTCGTCCCAGGTCTGCGGAGTGTCCTTGATCCCGGCCTCGTTGAAGAGCTTCTTGTTGTAGAAGAGCAGCCGGGTGGAGGCGACGAAGGGCAGGCCGTACTGGACGCGCTTCTGCTCGCCGGCGTCGACGAGGGGTGCGAGGAAGTTGGACTGCACGGGTATGGAGAGCAGTTGGTCGGCGGTGTAGAGCTTGTCGGCCGCGGCGTAGTCGGCGTACGCGCCGATCTGTGCGACGTCGGGGGCCTTGCCGGCCTTTACCATTTCGGCGACCTTGCGGTCGACGTCGTTCCAGGACTCGATCTGGACGTCGACCTTGATGCCGGGGTTCGTCTTCTCGAACTCGGCTACCAGGTCGGCCCAGTACGCCTTGCTGCTCTCGCCGCCGGCCACGTCGTAGTCGGCCGCGACCAACTTGAGAGTCACGTCGCCGGAACCGCTGGAGGTGCCACAGCCCGCGAGTGCCGCTGTCATTCCCAGTGCGGCGACTGCCGCGGTCAGACCCAAGAAGCGCCGCTGCACAGCGTCCCCACCCTCTGCTGTTGGTTGCCCGTCTTGTCCCAGACGGTCCCCCGCGACTTCCTGAGAAGCTGCGATTTTCCCCCATCCGGGGGTATGAGGTCTACTCCACTGGATATCACTTCCGCAACGTCTGTCCCTGAGCCTGCGGGCATTGCCCGGGCGCGCCACGGCCTGCTAAGCACGTCCCCGGCACGAAGTGGCCGGTGCCGGTCCCGAGTTACGCGAAACGTCGCTAGGAGCCTTCCCGCATGTCCCGTACCGCAGCAGAGATTGCCACCCAGCCCGCGTGCTGGCGACGAGCCGCCGAGGCCGCCGCCCTCTTCGAGGGGTTGCCGGAGCCGGGTGAGCGCGTCGCCGTCACCGGGTGCGGGACGTCGTGGTTCATGGCGATCGCGTACGCCGCGCTGCGGGAGGCGGCGGGACACGGTGAGACGGACGCGTTCGCCTCGTCCGAGTTCCCGTCGGGCCGTTCCTACGACCGCGTCGTCGCGATCACGCGCTCGGGGACGACGACGGAGGTGCTGGAGCTGCTGTCCGCCCTCCGCGGCAAGGTCCCGACGCTGGCCCTGACCGCGGACCCCAAGACGCCCGTCATGGACGCGGCGGACGCGGTGGCGGTGCTGGACTGGGCGGACGAGGAGTCGGTCGTCCAGACGCGTTTCGCGACGACCGCGCTTGCCTTCCTGCGGGCCGGTCTGGGTGACATCCCCGGCGTGAAGCCGGTCGCCGAGGCGGCGGTCGACGCGGAGCTGGCGATCACGGAGCCGCTGCCGGAGGCGGTGGTGGGGGCGGAGCAGTGGACGTTCCTGGGCCGCGGCTGGACGTACGGTCTCGCGTTGGAGGCGGCGCTGAAGATGCGTGAGGCGGCGGGCGCGTGGACGGAGTCGTACCCGGCGATGGAGTACCGCCACGGTCCGATCTCGATCACGGGCCCGGGCCGGGTGGCGTGGGTGTTCGGCACGCTGCCGGAGGGCTTGTCGGTGGACGTGGCGAGGGTGGGCGGCACGCTGGTGGCCCGCCAGGAAGCGGACCCCTTGGCGGACCTGATCCGCGCGCAGCGCCTGGCGGTAACGCTGGCGGAATCCAAGGGCTACGACCCGGACCACCCGCGCAACCTGACGCGCAGCGTGATTTTGTCCTCCTGACGCACTCTCTGGGTACGGGGGCTTGGTGCGGCGCGCTGGGTACGGGGACCTTGGTGCGGCGCACACCGGGTCCTCGTTTTGTATACCCGCGCAACAATCCGTCGTAGTGGACTAGACCTTTCTTGGGTGTACACGCCAGACTGTCCACGTGAGACACGTCATCGCCCTCGATGTGGGCGGCACCGGGATGAAGGCCGCCCTCGTCGGGGTGGACGGGACCCTGCTCCACGAGGCCCGCCGCGCGACCGGGCGGGAGCGCGGGGCCGACGCCGTCGTGGAGTCGATCCTCGACTTCGCCGGCGAGCTCCGCGCGCACGGCACCGAGCACCTCGGCGAGAGCGCCGTCGCCGCCGGTGTCGCCGTCCCCGGCATCGTCGACTCCGAGAACGGCATCGCCGTCTACGCCGCCAACCTCGGCTGGCGCGACGTACCGCTCAGGGCCCGGCTCGCCGAGCGTCTCGGCGGCGTACCCGTCGCGCTCGGACACGACGTCCGCACCGGCGGACTCGCCGAGGGCCGGATCGGGGCAGGACAGGGCGCCGACCGTTTCCTGTTCGTGCCGCTCGGCACCGGGATCGCCGGGGCCATCGGCATCGCGGGGTCCATCGAGGCCGGCGCCCACGGATACGCCGGCGAGATCGGCCATATCGTCGTCCGCCCCGACGGACCCGACTGCGGCTGCGGCCAGCGCGGCTGTCTCGAGACGCTCGCATCCGCCGCGGCGGTGACCCGCGCGTGGGCCGAGGCCGGCGGCGGCCCGGACGCCGACGCCGCCGACTGCGCGAAGGCCGTCGAGTCCGGCGACGAACGCGCCGTACGGGTGTGGCTCGACGCCGTCGACGCGCTCGCCGCCGGACTCGTCACCGCGCTCACCCTGCTGGACCCCGGCACCCTGATCATCGGTGGCGGTCTGGCCGAGGCGGGGGAAACCTTGTTCACACCGCTGCGGGCCGCGGTCGAGGAGCGCGTCACGTTCCAGAAGCTGCCCGCCATCGTCCCGGCGGCCCTCGGGGACACCGCCGGATGCCTCGGCGCGGGACTGCTCGCCTGGGATCTGCTCGCCACCGACACCGACACCGCTACCGACACCGCCACCGACTCGGAGGAAACCGCCTGATGGCCGCAAGCGCCGAAAGCACCGTTCTCGCCGGCGCCCGGGTGGTGCTGCCGACCGGGACCGTGGAGAACGGACGGGTGATCATCGAGGGCGGCAGGATCGCCGGGGCCGCGCCCGACAGCGCCCCCGCCCGCGATCTCTCCGGCCACTGGGTCGTGCCCGGCTTCGTGGACATCCACAACCACGGCGGCGGCGGCGCCTCGTTCACCTCCGGCAGCGTCGAGGACGTGCTCAAGGGCGTACGGACCCACCGCGAGCACGGCACCACCACCCTCGTCGCCTCCACCGTCACCGGCGAGATGGACTTCCTCGCCCACCGGGCGGGCTTCCTCTCGGAGCTCGTCGAGCAGGGCGACCTGGCCGGTATCCACTTCGAGGGCCCGTTCATCTCGCCGTGCCGCAAGGGCGCGCACAGCGAGGAGCTGCTGCGCGACCCCGACCCGGCGGAGGTGCGCAAGCTGATCGACGCGGCGCGCGGTACGGCGCGGATGGTCACCCTCGCCACCGAGCTGCCCGGCGGCATCGACTCCGTACGCCTGCTCGCCGAGCACGGTGTGATCGCCGCGATCGGGCACACGGACGCGACGTACGAGCAGACCGTCGAGGCCATCGACGCGGGCGCGACCGTGGCGACCCACCTCTTCAACGCGATGCCCGCACTCGGCCACCGCGCGCCCGGCCCGATCGCCGCGCTCCTTGAGGACGAGAGGATCACGGTCGAGCTGATCAACGACGGCACCCATCTGCACCCCGCCGCCCTGGAGCTCGCCTTCCACCGCGCGGGCGCGGGCCGGGTCGCCTTCATCACGGACGCGATGGACGCGGCGGGCTTCGGCGACGGCCGCTACCAGCTCGGCCCCCTCGCGGTCGACGTCACGGACGGCGTGGCCCGCCTGGTGGAGGGCGGCTCGATCGCCGGCTCCACGCTCACCCTGGACACCGCCTTCAGGCGCGCGGCCACGATCGACCGGCTGCCGGTGGAGGACGTCGTACGGGCCATCTCGGCCAACCCGGCGAAGCTGCTCGGCGTGTACGACAGGGTCGGCTCGCTGGAGCCGGGCAAGGACGCCGACCTGGTGGTCCTCGACGGGGAGTTCACGCTCAAGGGCGTCATGCGCAAGGGCGAATGGGTGGTTGAGCCCCAAGTGAGGTGATTTCACCTCAAGTTAGAGCAAGGTGCGTCAAGGCGGTTGGCCTGGGGGTCTGGGCCAACCGCCTTCTGTTTGGCATGATCAGGCCCCGTACGAGCACGGCAAGCGCGTTCTGCGGGGGTGTTACGGATGATCCTCACGGTCACGCTGAACACCGCGCTCGACATCACCTACCACGTCCCGGCGCTGACCCCGCACGCCTGCCACCGCGTCGGCGAGGTCCGCGAACGCCCCGGCGGCAAAGGCCTCAACGTCGCCCGCGTACTGGCCGCGCTGGGCCACGAGACCGTCGTCACCGGGTTCGCGGGCGGCGCGACCGGAGCCGTACTGCGGGACCTGCTGGCTCCTCTAGCGCCGCACGACGCACTGCTCCCGATCGCCGGGACCACCCGCCGCACGCTCGCCGTCGTGGACGACGCGAGCGGCGACACCACACAGCTGAACGAGCCGGGCCCCACCGTCTCCCCCGAGGAGTGGGCCGCCTTCCTCTCCTCGTACGGCTCCCTCCTGCGGGACGCCGACGCAGTCGCCCTGTGCGGCAGCCTGCCGCCCGGCATCCACGTGGGCGCGTACGCCGAACTGGTCCGCCGCGCCAGGGCCGCGGACGTCCCCGTACTCCTGGACACCAGCGGCGAACCGCTGCGCCGAGGCATCGCCGCCCGCCCGGACCTGGTCAAACCCAACGCCGACGAGCTCGCCCAGCTCACCGGCTCCCGCGAGCCCCTGCGCGCCACGCGTGACGCCCGCCGCCGCGGGGCGCACACGGTCGTCGCCTCGCTCGGCGCGGACGGGGTGCTCGCGGCGACCCCGGACGGCGTCTGGCAGGCGTCGCCGCCGGCGTCCGTGAAGGGCAACCCGACGGGCGCGGGCGACTCGGCGGTGGCGGGACTGCTGTCGGGGCTCGTGGAGCAACTCCCGTGGCCGGACCGCCTGTCGCGGGCCGTGGCGCTGTCGGCGGCGACCGTACTGGCCCCGGCGGCGGGCGAGTTCGACGCCGAGGCGTACGAGGACCTGCTGCCGCGCATAGCGGTGACGGAGCGGGCGGCCGCGGCGTGAGCCCGCGAACGGCCGCGGCCACGATCAATCGGGCCCAGCCGCCCGGGAATTGGGTTGAGCATGCCACTCGTCAGCACCGGTGAACTCGTCTCGGCCGCCGTGGCCGAGGGACGCGGTGTCGCCGCCTTCAACGTCATCACCCTGGAGCACGCGGAGGCGATCGCGGCCGGGGCGGAACAGGCGGGCGCGCCCGCGATCCTGCAGATATCCGAGAACGCGGTGACGTTCCACGGCGGCAGGCTCTCCGCGGTCGCGGCCGCCGCGGCCGCCGTCGCCCGCGCCTCGTCCGCGCGCCTCTCCCTCCACCTCGACCATGTCGTCTCGGCGGACCTGCTGCGGGCGGCCGACGGCGAGGGCTTCAGCTCGGTGATGTTCGACGCCTCGAAGCTGCCGTACGACGAGAACGTCAAGGCCACGGCGGACGCGGTGCGTTGGGGCCACGAACGCGGCATCTGGATCGAGGCGGAACTCGGCAAGGTCGGCGGCAAGGAGGGCGAGGCCCCGCTCGACGCCCACACCCCCGGCGTCCGCACGGACCCCTCCGAGGCGGCGGCCTACGTCGCCGCCACGGGCGTGGACGCCCTGGCCGTGGCGGTCGGCTCCTCCCACGCGATGACCGAGCGCACGGCGGCCCTCGACCACACCCTGATCTCAGCCTTGCGCGCCACGGTCCCGGTCCCGCTGGTCCTGCACGGCTCGTCCGGCGTGCCCGACGCGGAAGTCCGCAAGGCGGTCACCTCCGGCATGACCAAGATCAACGTCGGCACGGCGCTGAACACGGCGTTCACTGGCGCGGTCCGTACGTTCCTGGACGCCAACCCGCAGGCGGTGGACCCCCGGAAATACCTCGTCCCGGCTCGCACTGCGATGGCCGGGACGGTGGCGGGGTTCCTGGGACTGATGTGACGCCCAGGCCGAGGCCTGGGCTCACCGCTCAGCCCTGCCGGAGAGCTCTAGGCAACGCGGCCCAGGGACACACACCTGTCGGCGACCCAGCGCTTCGTTCCGCCCCAGTTGAGGGGCGTCCAGGTCTTGTACGTCGCAGACTCGCCGGAGCACTTGTACGAACCGCCGTTCACCCGGCCCCCGCATGTGCTGGTCCAGCACATGGCGTAGTCAGGAGTTCCCGTGTTCAACGCGTGAATCCTGACAACCACGGCGGAAGCGGTCGACGTGGATGCACGGACGTTCCAGTCAACACCCGCATAGGCACCCGATATGTCGGCATGGGCTGCCGGGGCCGAGGCAAAGAGCACACAAGAAGCAATGACGCTCGGAATAGTCGCGATTCCGGCCCCCGCTCGTGGTCGATGAGCGGGGGTTCAACTCCCGTAGTACAGAAGCAAGATCATGATGCCTGTGCACCATCCGCGCGGCCCTGATCGCGCTCCCGAACGCTCAGAGCGCCCCGTCGCTGACCTGCAGCCAGTCGAGGAGGGCGTTGCACTGGTTGCCCGCCTCGCACGAGATCTTGATCTCGTTCTCGCCCTTCTTGAGATTCACCGGCGCCCAGGTGGTCTGCCAGTTCTTCTCCAAGTTCGGGTCCGAGGAGTTGATGAAGTTCTTCAGGCCCAGCGGGTTGGTGTTCGCCTTGCCGTTGACGGTCAAGGTGGCGTTGGCGTCCTGCGCCGGGATGGCGTAGCGCACATACAGGCGGTACGACTTCTTCTCGGCGACGTTCGCCTTCCAGGTGACCGACGCGCCCGGAGCGTTGAAGCCGGTGACATACGCGCCACCGGAACCTTCCGCGCCCTTGACGTCCTTCGCGAGCGCGGCCGGCGCACCCAACTGCAGCGTCGCCGCGTCCTGCTTCGGCAGCTCCACCGGCTCGTCCGGCGCCGTCGGCTCCTCGCTCGGCTTCACGCTCTGGCCCGCGGTCGCGCCGCCGTTCCCGCCCGGCTGATTGCCCGCGGTGTCGTCCTTGCCGCCATTCATCAGTGCCACGGTGATGCCGATCACGACGACCGCGACCACCGCGATCGCGGCGATCAGCAGGACCTTGGTGTTGGGGCCGCCGCTGCGGCCGCCGCCGTGACCGCCCGGCTGGGGCGGGACCGGGCGGGTGGGCGCGCCGCCGGGGTACGTCTCGGGTGCCGCGTACTGCGCGGTCGGCTGGCCCTGGCCGTATGCCGGCGGCTGCTGGCCGTACGCCTGCTGCTGCGGGACCTGCTGGCCGTACTGGCGCTCGCCGACCGTCCGCACCTGGTTGTACGAGGTTCTGGGGACCCCGGGCTGCGCTGCGGGACCCGGATAGCCGTAGCCGCGGCCCTGGCCGGGCGGTGTAGCGCCCGCTGCCTGTCCATCCTCGTACAGGTAGCCGAACGGATCGTCGTCCTCGGGCGTGCTCGCGCCGTTGTTCGCGGCCGTCATCCCAGTCACTCCTCACCATGTCGTCAGCACATCGCCGACGCGGGCGAGCCTACCCGGTTCGGAGTAGCCAAATGGGTGGCGTTGGCCTCAGCCCGCCCGCCGGTGCACCTTCGCCCGGGATCGCTTCTCGATGTACATCCGCTGATCGGCAGATTGCAGGACCTCCTCGACGGACATCCCGCAGCTCGCCCAGCCGATTCCGAAGCTGGCCCCGACGCGGACCCCGCGGCCGCCCACCCGGATCGGCAGGATGATCGCGTTCCGCAGGCGTACGGCCAGGTCCGCGGCGTCCGCCGCCGCCAGGCCGTCGGCGAGGACGACGAACTCGTCACCGCCGAGCCTGGCGACCGTGTCCCCGTCCCGTACGCCGGTGGTGAGCCGGCGCGCGACCTCCACCAGCACGGCGTCGCCCGTCTGGTGCCCGAAGCGGTCGTTGATCGACTTGAAACCGTCCAGGTCGCAGAAGAGGACCGCGAGCCCCTTGGTGCCGTCGTCGGTCTCGCCGTCGGGCGCGACCGTGTGCACATGGTGGGTGTAGAGGCCGCCGACCGACTCGCTGCCGAAGCCCTCGCTGCGGAAGATGTGCTCGGTGTCACCACCACCGCCGTCGCTGCCGCCGTACGCCGCGTCCAGCGCCTCGATGGCCGTCTCCCGCGCCGCGTACGGCCGCTCGCACAGCCGGGAACTGAGCCGCGCGCGCAGCTCCGCGCTGTTGGGCAGACCGGTCAGCGAGTCGTGCGAGGCGCGGTGTGCGAGCTGCAGCTCGTGCCGCTTGCGCTCCTCGATGTCCTCGACGTGAGTGAGGAGAAACCGGGGGCCGTCCGCGGTGTCCGCGACGACGGAGTTGCGCAGCGAGACCCAGACGTACGTCCCGTCCCGGCGGCCCAGACGCAGCTCGGCGCGCCCGCCCTCGGCGGACGTACGGAGCAGGGTGCCGACGTCCTCGGGGTGGACCAGGTCGGCGAAGGAGTAGCGGCGCATCGCGGAGGCGGGACGTCCGAGCAGCCGGCACAGCGCGTCATTGGTACGCAGCAGCCGGCCGTGCTGGTCGCCGCCCATCTCGGCGATGGCCATGCCGGACGGGGCGTACTCGAAGGCCTGCCGGAAGGACTCCTCGCTGGCGCGCAGGGCCTGCTGCTCGCGCTCGAGGCGGACCAGGGCGCGCTGCATGTTTGCTCGCAGCCGGGCGTTGCTGATCGCAATCGCGGCCTGGGACGCGTACATCTGGAGCGCTTCCTGGCCCCAGGGTCCCGGCCGGCGCCCGTTGCGCGGGCGGTCCACGGAAATCACACCAAGGAGTTCGCGGCCGCCGCCCGACGCGTACATCGGGGCGTACAGGCGGTCCTGCGGGTGCCACTCGTCCTCGAAGCGGGGATCGGGTCCCTCGGTGTGCCACTGCGGCACGTCGTCCTCTATGAGGACCCAGCCCTCGGTGTGCGGAATGAAGCGCAGCTCGCCCCAGGCCTCGCCCATGGAGAGCCGGCGTTCCCAGGAGGGGCGCGAGCCGACCCGTCCGGTGATCAGGGCTTCCGCTGCGGCACTGCCGGCGAACGCGGCGACGACGAGATCACCGTCGGGCCGTACGAGATTGACGCAGGCCAGCTCGTAGCCGAGTCCTGCGACGATGCCGTCGGCGACGGTCTGCAGAGTGTCGGCCAAGCTCCGGGCCGTGTTGAGGTCCGCGACGACCTGGTGCAGCTGCCGCAGGGTCGCAAGACGGACGTAGGGCTCCGACTCGGTCTCCATTGCTCGCTCTCCCCGAGACCTCGACAGCAAACTCCAGGGTTCTCATCAGCGTTCTTGTTGCGGTATCACGGCCACTGAATCACAGCGAGCTGCTCACTCGGTACGCAGGGTCAACAAATACTGCACTCTGTGACTCAAGTCACATCAGATGATGAAAGGTTGGGAGCGCGGGGTGGGAGCTCCATGGCTTTCTTGAACGCAAATTCCGTGTGCCGGTTTTTGCATGTTGTCCCGACCGGTCCTAGGACCTGACTGGTCCCCTGGGCCGATGCGGGCGCCGGACGGCCGAGACTAGCGTTCCTCGTGTGTTGCAGACGACCCCTACTCCCGCCCCTGTTGCCATCCCCCATGCTGAGGGGGTGAGCAACGAGGAGTTCCGCGCGGCTATGTCCCGACTGGCCTCGGGCGTGGTGCTGGTGACCGCGCACGACGCCGACTACGGCCCGCACGGCGAGGACGCCGGCATGACGGCGACCGCGTTCATGTCGGTGTCACTGGACCCGCCCCTGGTACTGGTGAGCCTGCGGAACGGCTCCCGCATGGACGACCTGCTCGCGGAACAGCCGCTGTGGGGCGTCTCGGTGCTCTCGGAGAGCCAGCGGCACATCGCGGGGCGCTTCGCGATGAAGGGGCGGGTCAGCGACCGGCTGCTCTTCGAGGACATCCCGTACACGAGGGGCGAGGTGAGCGGGGCGCTGCTGGTGCGGGGAGCGCTGGCGACGCTGGAGTGCCGTACGGAACAGCGGATCGAGGCGGGGGACCACACGCTGGTGATCGGGCGGGTCCTGACGGCGGGCCTGGAGAGCGCGGACGGCGGCCCCCTGGCGTACTTCAAGGGCCGCTACCGCCGGCTGGGCTGAGCGCGACACATCAGCCTCGCCGGACACAGAGATCCTGCCCCGCCGGCGATTGAGGCGCGGGGTCCGGGGCAGGGGTCCAGGGCAGCGCCCTGGCAGGGGCCCGCCTTACCAGTCCCGCCCCGTCCGCCCCCGCTTCGTCTCCGCCCGCGCTTTCTTCTCCCGCAGCCGCCGCTCATTGATCCCCCGCGGAATCCGCGTCGCCCGCCGCGGCCTCGGCGGCGGCGCCGTCGCCTCCGCGAGCAGCGAAGCCAGCCGCACCGCCGCCGTCTCCCGGTTGCGCCACTGCGAGCGGTGCTCCGACGCCCGTACGGAGATCACGCCCCCGACCAGCCGCCCCGCGAGCCGCTCCAGCGCGCGCTCCTTCCACACCGGCGGCAGCGCCTCCGTTTTCGCGAGGTCGAAGCGGAGCTCCACCTGCGAGTCGCTGGTGTTGACGTGCTGGCCGCCCGGCCCCGACGACCTGGAGAAACGCCACATGAGCTCGGCCTCCGGCAGGGAGACCGAACCGCGAATGCTGTGCTTACCCGGGGGACGACCCCCGGACCCCCGATGGGGCTGGGTCCCGGACATGTGTCCATGGTCCCGTGCCCGCGCCGTTCGCGTCACCCGCTTTTACACACAGCTGTGCGAGTCGCGCCGCAAAGAAAGCAAATACGTATGGAACCTGGCGGTCCCTTGCATGCGTTATGACGTGTGACGGTAGCTTCGGGAGCGCTCGAAGCCCGCACACACGACCACGAAGGGGACTTCCCCATGGCAGTAAGCCTGTCCAAGGGCGGCAACGTCTCGCTCACCAAGGAGGCACCGGGCCTGACCGCCGTCACGGTCGGCCTCGGCTGGGACGTCCGCACCACCACCGGCACCGACTTCGACCTCGACGCCTCCGCGATCGGTGTGAACCCCGGTGGCAAGGTCGCCTCCGACGCCCACTTCGTCTTCTTCAACAACAAGGCGACGCCGGACCAGACCATCGTCCACACCGGTGACAACCGCACCGGCGAGGGCGGCGGGGACGACGAGCAGATCAACGTCAACCTGGCGGGTCTGCCGGCCGACGTCGACAAGATCGTCTTCCCGGTCTCGATCTACGACGCCGTGACCCGCAGCCAGAACTTCGGTCAGGTGCGCAACGCCTACATCCGCATCGTCAACCAGGCCGGCGGCGCTGAGCTCGCGCGCTACGACCTGAGCGAGGACGCCGCCACCGAGACCGCGATGGTCTTCGGCGAGCTCTACCGCAATGGCGCGGAGTGGAAGTTCCGCGCCGTCGGCCAGGGTTACGCCGCGGGCCTGGAGGGCATCGCCCGCGACTTCGGCGTCACCCTCTGACGTAAGCGGCTCTGACGTACGCGTCTCTGACGTACTGAGTACGCAGTCAACAGCAGGAGCCCCCGGCCGCTCGCCGGGGGCTCCTTCCGTACCCCTGTCGCACCTCTGCCGTTGTCACGGCGTCGCCGGCTTGTCCTTCCCGTACAGCCAGGTGTCCCACAGTTCGTCGAGGTCCTTGCCGGACTTCTTCTCGACGTACGCCGTGAAGTCGGCGGTGGACGCGTTGGCGTGGCGGTACGTCTGCGCCCAGCCGTGCAGGATCTCGTAGAAGGTGTCCTCGCCCACCGCCTGCCGGACCTTGTGGAGGACCATCGCGCCGCGGTAGTACACCGGATCTCCAGAGATGTCCGCAGCCGTGGGCGGATCGGCCGGCGCGAACTCCCAGTTGGCCTCGTCGGCGAAGGCTTCGTCGAAGGACTCCTGGGCACGTTTGTCGTCGTAGTCCTCGGCCCAGATCCACTCGGCGTACTGGGCGAAGCCTTCGTTGAGCCACATGTCCTTCCAGGACTTGGGCGACACGGAATTGCCGTACCACTGGTGGGCAATCTCATGAACGAGCGTCGTGACATCGAGCTGGTCCAGGGGGAAGACGGGCTTGGTCTGCGTCTCCAGGGCGTAGCCGACCTCTTTCGTCGGCACGACGATCGCGCCGGTGGAGGAGAGGGGGTATGTGCCGAAGTTCTCCGTCGCCCACTCCATGATCTCGGGGATCTCGGCGAGGACCTCCGCGCTCTCCTCGGCCACCGCCGGGTCCACGGCGGTGAGGACGGGCACGCCGGAGGGCGTACGGGACGGGGTCAGCCGGAAGTCTCCGATGGCGAGTGTGGCGAGGTAGCTCGCCATCGGTTCCTTCGACTTCCAGGCGAAGGTGGTGCGCCCGCCGGTCGTGCGCTCGCTCTTCAACTCGCCGTTGGAGATGGCCTTCAGGCCCTTGGGGACGGTGACCGTGATGTCGTACGTGGCCTTGTCGCCCGGGTGGTTGCTGCCGGGGAACCAGGCCATCGACCCGGCGGGCTGGCCGACCGCGAGCGCGCCGTCCGCGGTCTTCAGCCAGCCTTCCTCCGAATTGTCCCCATCGGTGATCATCTCCGGGTCGCCGGAGTAGCGGACGACCGTGCGGAAGGTCGTGCCCTTGCCGATGTCGCTGTGCGGACGCAGCGTCAGCTCGTCGCCGGCCCGGTTGGCGGCGGCCTTCTTGCCGCCGACGGTCGCGCCCTCGACCGTCATCCCGTGGAGGTCGAGGTTGAAGGCGCTCAGATCCTGGGTGGCCCGGGCGGTGATCTCGGCGGTGCCCTTGAGGCGGCCCGTCTTCGGCTCGTAGTCGAGGGTCAGGGCGTAGTGCTGGACGTCGTATCCGCCGTTGCCGAGCTTCTTGAAGTACGGATCGCGCACGCCCGCGGCTCCCGGCTTGCCGTGCACGCCCGGACCTTCGTCCGTGCAGCCCGCGAGGAGCAGCAGGACGACGGCGGGCGAGAGGGTGCGTACGAGGGTTCGCTGGTCCACGCGCTTGATCCTATGCGGGCGTACGCGCGGGGCCGGTCCGTGGGGCCGCGATGCCCAACGGGAGTACTGCGCAGCCGACTTGCTGCCGCTTGCCGACTACCTGCCCAGCGCCGCGACGCCCGCCTTCGCGAACTGCTCGTCCAGGTCGCCGCTGGGGGCGCCCGCCACGCCGATGCCCGCGATCGGGGCGCCCTTGGACTGCACCGGGGCGCCGCCCGCGAGGAAGAGCGTGCCGGGGATGTCCTTCAGGTTCGGGGCCTGCTCGAGGCGCTTGGCGAGCTCGGAGGTGGGGGCGTTCCAGGAGACGGCGGTGAACGCCTTTCGCTCGGCGGAGGCGTACGACTGCGGGCCCGCGCCGTCGCCGCGCAGGGTGACGATGGTGTTGCCGTTGCGGTCGACGACGGCGACGGTCACGCGCTGGTTCGCCTTCTCGGCGGCGTCCAGAGCGGCCTGCGCGGCCTTGGTGGCGGCCTCGACGGTCAGGTGGGCGGACTGCTGGAGGTTGCGGTCCGAGGCGTCGGCCGTGACCGCGGCGCGTGAGGCGGCAGCCGGGGCTGAGGCGCTCGCGGACACGGCGCCGAAGGTGCCGGCGCCCAGCGCGGCGGCGGCGACGGCTCCGGTCAGGACGCGGGTGCGCAGAGACATCTTCTTCATGGTCGTTGGCTCCTTGGGCTCGGGGCTTCTCTCTCTCGATCCTCGGGTCGGCTCCGGGCCCGGACGGTCGGCGTACCGGCTGCTCCGCGCAGGCATGATGGATGACGGCCGGGTCAGCCGATCGGCTGATGCGGAGGTGGTCCCGCCGGGTCACGATGCAGAAGAAGACCCAGCTCACACGTGATCCAGCAGGAGAGTCCATGTCCCCCGCACCGCCCGCCGCTGCCGACCGGGATCCCGATGCCCGCTGGCTGGTGACGGTGATGAACACCGCCTTTCTGGCCCTCCTCGCCGGATCCCTGCTGCGCTATCTCCTCAAGCACCCGGACAGCCCGCGGCTGCCCTGGGTCGTCGGCCTGAGCATCGCGCTCGCCGGGCTCCAGCTCGCCGGCCACTGGCTGGGGCGCGGGCAGCGGCCGGGCCGCCACGGCCTGGTCGTGCTCGGCTCGGTCGTCGTGTGCTGGGTCGTGATCGTGCTGCTGGCACCGAGCTTCGCCTGGTGCGCCGTACCGCTGATCTACACCGGTCTGCGCTCCCTGCCGACCCGGGCGGCCGTCACCCTCGTCGCGGTGCTCTGCGCGCTGGTCATGATCGCGGAGTGGCGCCTGGCGGACGGGGTGGACCCCCATCTCCTCCTGCTGCCGCCTGCCGTCGCCGTCCTCGCCACCAGCGTCTTCATCTACATGCGGCGGCAGGCCGACCGGCTGCGGGCGACGGTGGACGACCTGATCCGCACCCGCCGCGAACTGGCCGCCACCGAACGGCGCGAGGGCACCCTCGCCGAACGCGAGCGGCTCGCCATGGAGATCCACGACACCCTCGCGCAGAGCCTGTCCAGCCAGCAGATGCTGCTCCAGGCCGCGGACCGCACCTGGGACAGCGACGCGGCGGCCGCCCGCGGCCACGTCCGTACCGCCGAGTCGATCGCCGAGCGCAGCCTCGCCGAGGCCCGGCGCTTCGTGCACGATCTGGCCCCGGCCGGTCTCGCGGAGGGCGGCGGCCTGGCCGAGGCGCTGCGTACGCTCGCCGGGCGCGAGTCCACGGACTCGCTCCAGGTGCGCTTCCACCGGGACGGGACGCCGGTGGAGCTGCCCGACCGGGTCCAGTCGGCGCTGCTGCGGATCGCGCAGGGCGCGCTGGCGAACGTACGGGAGCACTCCGGCGCCGCGAACGCCGCGCTCACCCTCAGCCACCTGGACGACCAGGTGGTGCTGGACGTCGCCGACGACGGCCGCGGCTTCGTGGTGGTGCCGCCGGGCGTACGGGGGGCGTCTGGGACTCCGGGCGTACGCGGGGCGTCCGGGACTCCGGGCGTACGCGGCCACGGACTGCCGGCGATGCGCGCCCGCGTACGGCAGCTGGGCGGCACGCTGACGATCGAGTCGACGCCCGGCGAGGGCGCGGTCCTGTCCGCCGCGATCCCCCTGGGGGACGCGTGACTCCCATGGCCCTTGTGCCCCCCGTACGGATCCTGCTCTGTGACGACCATGCGGTCGTACGCGCCGGGCTGCTGGCCCTCCTCGGCAGCGAGCCGGACATCGAGGTCGTCGGCGAGGCGGGAACCGGGGAGGAGGCGGTCGCGATGGCCGCGAAACTGCGGCCGGACGTGGTGCTGATGGACCTCCAGCTGGGGGCGGGCATCGACGGTGTGGAGGCGACCCGCGGTATCGCGACGCCCGAGGTGCATGTCCTCGTACTGACGACGTACGACACGGACGCGGACATCACGCGGGCCATCGAGGCCGGCGCGACGGGCTATCTGCTGAAGGCCGAGCGCCCGGAGGAGCTGTTCGCGGCGATCCACGCGGCGGCGCAGGGCCGCACGGCACTCTCGGCCCCGGTGGCCAGCCGCGTCATGGACCGCATGCGGGGCACGGGCCGGCCGACCCTGACAGAGCGGGAACGGGACATCCTGGGACAGCTGGCACGGGGCCTGGGGAACCGCGAGATCGCTCGCGCGCTGTTCATCAGCGAGGCGACGGTGAAGACGCATCTGGGCCGGATCTACGCCAAGCTGGGCGTCGATACGAGAGCCGGCGCGGTCGCAGTGGCCAAGGAGCAACGGCTCCTCCCCTGACGGGATCGGGCGCCCCACCCGGTCAGGGGAGCCGCCCCGCCCGTGCGGGGACCCGCACCCGTCATGACACCATCAGGCCGTGCTCGACATCGGCTACTCCCTCTCCCGGCGCTTCCCCGACCCCCCGCAGACCGACTACCGGCGCGCGGACGTCCAGGCTCTGCGCCATGACCTCTTCTGCGGTGACGTCTACCTCGCCGACACCAAAGAGGACCGCGAGGTGTCCACAGCCTGGGGATGGGTGCCGGTGCTCGACTTCGCCTGGGCGCTGTGCGACATCGTCGAGCAGCTCGACCGCGACCCCCTCGGCAGCCGCGCCGCCAAGCCGCAGTACGCCGAGCTGGACTTCACCGAGTCCGCCGACCGGATGCTCTTCGAGCGGCGCTTCGGCTGGGTGGATGTGGAGGCCGACTGGATGCCGGGCGACGAGCCGCCGCTCACCTTCGGCCACAGCGCGCTGCGCAGCGAGGCCCGCGACTTTCTGCACGATCTGGTCGCGGACCTGTCCGACATGCACGAGGGCCTCGCCGACAACCCGGTGGTCTGGGACCTCCAGGCCCGCTTCCCCCGTCTCTAGGTCCTGCCTTGTGCCCTGGCACGCACGCACGACATCAGCCGCTCCGCGGCGGGCCGCTCACTCATCCGGCCTGACCCCTACCCCTCCACCCGTACCCCGATCTGTGCCGCGAACGCCGGTGCCAGATCCAGCAGTTGGGCCGGGCTGATCACCGCCCCCGCCAGCCGGTCCACGCCCCGTGCGATGTCCAGCTCGGCGGCCGTCCGCAGATCCACGTCCTTCATCTGCACCGCGCTGAAGTCCGCCCGCCGCAGCACGCAGCCCCGGAACTCCACCCGCTCCAGCAGCGCTCCCCCGAAGTCCGCCTCCGAGAGCACGCACCCCTCGAAGACGACGTCCTTCAGCTTCGCCTTCCGCAGATTCAGGTAGTCGATCTTCCCGCCGCGGATCAGCACCCGCTCCAGTACGGCTCCGTGCAGCTGCACCCCGCCCAGCCGCGCGTCCGTCACCTCCACGTCCCGGAGCGAGGCGCCCGCGAGATCGGTGCCCACGCCCCGTATGCCGCTGAGCACGGAGTCGACGAAGCGGGCGTTGAGCAGCTCCGTCTCGTCCAGGCCGCACTCCCGCAGCGCGCAGTCGATGAAGCGCGCACCGCGGCCGGACTGCCCCGTGAAGTCGATGCCCTGGAACTCCAGGCCGTCGTAGTCGCCGTCCGGCTCGAGTCCGCCGCCGTCACCGCCGTCGTACGGAACGAGCGGCGGCAGCCGAACTTCGGGCCGCTGAGCCGCCCGTACCGCTCCCGCCGCGCGTCCGGCCCCCGCTCCCGCTCCCGCTGCCCGCGCATTTCCCGGTTTCCGTGCCATGCCCCCATCGTGCCCGCTCCCACTGACAACGCCCCCGAAGCCGCCGGGCGACCAGGTCGCGGCGCCCCGACTGCTCTCGCGCCGGTTGGCCACCAGCTCGTCCGGAATGTCGATCACGTGCCGGATCCTACGGCCGTGGCGACGAACACTGTTCCGTACGACCATGGAAGCCACGGCGGTGGGCGCCCGCACACCACCACGGCGCTGCGAGTACCCTCCCGCCACACGCACTCACGCTGAGCAGCAGGGGCATCATGAGCACCAGCACCGTCAACGGCGGCATATCGTTCTGGTACGCACAGGACGGCACCCCGATCCCGAGGGAGCCGCTCCCGGGCGACGCCACCGCGGACGTCTGCATCGTCGGCGGCGGATACACCGGCCTGTGGACGGCCTACTACCTGAAGAAGGCCGTCCCCTTCCTGAACATAACTGTCCTGGAAGGCAAGTTCTGCGGTTACGGGGCCTCCGGCCGCAACGGCGGCTGGCTCTACAACGGCATCGCCGGCCGCGACCGCTACGCCAAACTGCACGGCCACGACGCCGCCGTCCGCCTCCAGCACGCCATGAACGACACCGTCGACGAGGTCGTACGAGTCGCGTCGGAAGAGAACATCGACGCCGACATCCACCAGGGCGGCGTCCTCGAAGTCGCCCGTACCCCTGCCCAGTTGACCCGCCTCAAGGCCTTCCACGCAGTCGAGATCGCGTTCGGCGAGAAGGACCGCGTACTGCTCGGCGCCCGCGAGACCGCCGAGCGCGTACGGATCACGGGCGCCGTCGCCTCCACCTGGACCCCGCACGGCGCGCGGCTGCACCCGGTGAAGCTGGTCAAGGGCCTCGCGGATGCCGTCGAAGCGCTGGGCGTGACGATCCACGAGTCCACCCCGGTGACCGACATCCGCCCCAAGCACGCGATCACCCCGTACGGCACGGTCCGCGCCCCGTACATCCTGCGCTGCACCGAGGGCTTCACGGCGAACCTCAAGGGCCACAAACGCGCCTGGCTCCCCATGAACTCCTCCATGATCGCCACTGAGCCGCTCCCCCAGTCCGTCTGGGACACCATCGGCTGGGAGGGCCGCGAGACGCTCGGCGACATGGCCCACGCGTACATGTACGCGCAGCGCACCGCGGACGACCGGATCGCGCTGGGCGGCCGCGGCGTCCCCTACCGCTTCGGCTCCCGCACGGACAACGACGGCCGCACCCAGCCCGCCACCATCGAGGCGCTCCGCGAGATCCTGGTCCGCTTCTTCCCGACGACGGCGGGCGTCCGCATCGACCACGCCTGGTCGGGCGTCCTCGGCGTCCCCCGCGACTGGTGCGCCACGGTCACCCTGGATCGCTCCACCGGCCTCGGCTGGGCGGGCGGCTACGTCGGCTCCGGCGTAGCCACCACCAACCTCGCGGCCCGCACCCTGCGCGACCTGATCCAACAGGACTCGGGCCAGGCGGGCGGCACCGAACTCACGGCGCTGCCCTGGGTGAACCACAAGGTCCGCAAGTGGGAACCGGAGCCGATGCGCTGGCTGGGCGTGCAGGGCATGTACGCGGCCTACCGCGCGGCGGACCGCCGCGAGGCGGCGGCGAGCACGGCACAGACGGACGGCATCGCCCGGCTGGCGGACCGCATCGCGGGCCGGCACTAGGCCGTACCTGCCGGCTGCGGCTAGCCGACCTCGATCCCGTACTCCTGCACGAGAGCCTCCAGGCCTCCCGGATAGCCCTTGCCGCCGATGACGAACTCCCAGTCGCCGTTCCCACGGCGACGGAAGGACCCGAGAACCAGAGCAGTTTCCCCCGCACGGCCGTCCGAGACGTCCAGACGGTCCAACTCGGTGCCCCGCGCGTCCCGGAGCCTGATTCCGGCGTCCGTGAAGCCGGTCAGATCCGCATCCGGATTGACCTCCGGGTCGACCGCCGCGACAAGAACGAGGCGGTCGGCCCGCTCCGGCAACCCCTCGAACGAGACCCGGATCGCCGCCTTGTCACCGGCGGAGCCGGGCACCGCGGACACGGACCCGTCGGGCGTCCGCGTGTTGTTGAAGAAGACGAAGTGGTCGTCGCTCAGCACGCGGCCGCCCCGGCAGACGAGCGCGCACACATCCAGCGCCACGCCCCCGGACCACGACATGCCCAGCACGTTGTAGTCGTCCGTGGTCGCTGCGGTCGCGTCCGCCGATGTCCGCTGCGCGGGCACGGCGCTCGCACCCAAGCGCCCGCGCAGCCCGTAGCGCCCCAGCAGATCGACCAGCTCGGTGCCCGACACCAGCGTCAGCGGCTTGCCGTTGGCGAAGGTGTAGGAGCCTGGACCGAAGCCCGAAGTCGTCACCAGTACACCCTTGTTGGCACCCGCTCCCTGAACGGTCCCGTACAGGTCCCGGACCGCGCTCGGCGGAACCGTGCTGCGGTAGCGCTTGACCTGCACAATGATCTTTCCGCCGCTGATCGGGTCGGGGTCGAGCGCCTCCACATCGACGCCACCGTCGTTGGAGCGCTGCGTCGTCACCGCCTGCATGCCCCGCGCCCGGAAGAGTTCGGCGACGAGGCCTTCAAACTCCACCGGATCCATTTCCAGCAGATCCGGCTCCCCTCCGCCACCGTGGGAGACGACCCCGGCCCCCACATCCTCCGGGATCCGGCCCGGCCGTACGGCGACGCGCTGGTCGGGTCGCGCCGACAGCTGGCCCCGCACCGCCCCCACCAGGCAGTCCACGGCGCTCACCTGTTCCAGGTTCAGCCCGTTGAAGTCCCTGCGCGCGACCATCACCGTGCTCAGGAAGATCTGAGCCTGCTGACCCGTCGCCGGATCGACGTCGTCGACGAAACCGTTCAGAGCCACCGACTCAAGCGTCCCGAACTCGTCGGCAGCGAAAAGGTCACGAAGGACGAGCAGCACGCACTGCGCGAGCACGTCCCGGTAAAGATTCCTGCGCTGCGTAGCGGGCCGTGGGCTCTCCTTGTCCTGATCCGCACTGGGCAGGTACCTCACGGACTTCACCTCAGGAACGACGTCGTACCCCGGCAGCTCCCAGTTCAGGACCAGTTGCCGGCCCGCCGGGTCGAAAGCCGCCTTCACCTGCCTCGGCAGCCCCTCCGGCCAGGCCGTCGACGCGTACAACGCGGCGGAGAAGTACTCAACAACCGTGTCCGGCTCCCCGCTGCGCAGCGCGGCGGCCATCTCGGCCACACCGGCGTTGTGGCGGCGTATCTCCGCCCTCCGTGCGCCCGCCCAGTCGTCATACTGCCGCCGGTAGGTCGCCAGCTGCTGCAGTCGCTGCGCCTCCGCCGCCTGCGCGGCCCGAAGGTCGTGTTGATACCGCGCCTGCGCCTCCTGCTGCCCCTGCGCCCGCCGGCTCGCGGTCCAGCCCCCCTGGGCCGGGTACCGGTTCACGTCCGGCATCGGAAGGGGGCTGGCCAGCTGCCCGGGCGCGAACGGCTCGATCTCCTCCGCGCGTGTCAGCGAGGCCGTCCGGAAGGCCGCCGCCCGGCATCCCGAGGCCAGCAGCCCCGTCAACGCCCCTACCCTGGCCTCCAGTTCCTCCGTGAGCTCCCGCGCATCCGCCTCACGCCGCTGCCTGTACGCGGCCTGCTGCTCACGGTGTAAACGGGCCATGTCCCGCTGCTGCGCCCGCTGCTGCCGCTCCTGCTCCCGCTGCCCCTGTGCCCACGCCCGGTTCTGGGCTTCCCGCTGGCGCTGCTGCTGTCTCTGCGCCTCCGCCCAGACCCCGATCAACCCGCTGGAGCGACGACTCATCCGGCGACCTCCCCACCCCCGGGGGCCAGCGATGCCGAGCCCCTCTTCACATGTCCCACACATGCGGAAAGGCCAGTGTCCCGGAGGGGGCCGGTGAAGGACACCGTTTCGGGCGGAGCCGCGCGGTCGGTCCGAACCGACGCCCGGTCCTCAGCTTCGGCAGGCAAGGGAAAAGGCCAGGTCAGAGGTGACCTGGCCTTTACTGGAGCCGCCTGTCGGAATCGAACCGACGACCTGAATATTACAAGTATCCCGCTCTTCCAACTGAGCTAAGGCGGCGCCGCGCACTCAACGCCGTACGCGGAGGCCTCCACACTCTACACAGAGCCCCATCCACCGATCCACGAAGTTGCCGGCTCCCGTGACCTCTCGGCCACCAGTTCGTTGAACGGACTGGCATGCCGTTGTGAAGATCGGACTGTAGGGAGGGGTTATGGCGGACTCACCGGAGAAGCCTGTTCGCGTCACGGGCGCTGAAGCCAAGCGCATCAAACGCGATGGCCTGGGCATCGCCGACCGGCGCAAGCACCACTCCCGCCCGGCCACGCCGATGAAGCGGCGGGCCAAGGAGTCCGGTACTCAGCAGCGGGTGTACCGCTTCCGCTTCTACCCGACGCCGATGCAGGCCGAGCAGCTGGAGCAGACCTTCGGCGCCTGCCGCTGGGTCTACAACGAGGGTCTGGCATTGCGATCAGGCGCCTGGGAGCAGCACCGGGTGTCGGTCGGTTTCGCGGAGACGTGCCGGGCTCTGACCGGCTGGCGACGGTCCGACGCGACGTCGTGGCTGCGGGACGTGTCCTCGACGGTGCTGCAGCAGGCCCTACGGCATCTGGAGGGGGCGTACAGCCGCTTCTTCAAGGGAACGGCGACATATCCGAAGCGGAAGAAGAAGCACCGCTCGCGGGATTCGGCGACGTACGTCCGGACCGGTTTCCGGTGGGTCGAGGATCCGGAGCGGCCGGGCACCGGGCTGGTGACGCTCGCGAAGCAGCCGACCCCGCTGGATGTCCGGTGGTCGCGTGCGCTGCCGGGCGGGCAGGTGCCCGTGAAGCTGACGGTGACGCGGGACCGCGCGGGCCGGTACTTCCTCTCCGTACTCGTCGAGGAGCGCATCCTGCCGCTTCCTGCGGCATTCCTGCCCGGCGGAGAGCCGAAGGCGGTCGGGCTGGACCTCGGTCTGGCGGCGCTCGTGACGCTGGACGACGGCACGAAGCTGGACCATCCCCGGCTGCTGAAGAAGTACGCGGACGAGCTGGCACGGAAGCAGCGCGAGCTGCACCGCAAGAAGAAGGGATCGAAGAACAGAGAGAAGGCCAGGAAGCGGATCGCCCGGCTGTACGTGCTCATCGGTGATGTCCGCAGGGACATGCTGGATCAGTTCACCACCCGCCTCGTGCGCGAGAACCAAGTGCTCGTGGTGGAGGACCTGTGCATCGCCAATCTGATGCGGCCGACGGTCGGGAAGGGACGGCGGCGAAAGGCCAGACTGAACCAGGCGATCCGCGATGCCGCGTGGGGTGAGCTGCTCCGGCAGTTGCGCTACAAGTGCGAGTGGTACGGCCGGACGCTGGTGATCGTGGACCGCTTCTTTCCGTCCACACGGCGCTGCTCCGCCTGCCATACGAAGGGGCCCCGGCTGGATGTGTCGGTACGGGAGTGGACCTGCCCGGAGTGTGGCGTGGTGCACGACCGGGACGAGAACGCGGCGGTGAATCTCCGGGATGAGGGGATGCGACTGTACTGGCTGGTGGCTGCTGCGCTACCGCCGGGCAGAGTGCCACCGTCGGTGATCAGGGCATCGGAGCTGGCAGAGGTCCTGCTGGCTGCGTAGAGGTACGGACCGACGGGCCGTCGGTCCGAAATGCCTGTGGAGCCCGCGTAAGACCGTCCAGGTGTGGCCCATGAGGGCTGTACCGGGGTGGCGATGGGCGCTGAAGCAGGAAACTGCGTACGTGGGGCAGCGGGCCAAAAGGTCGCTGCTCCGCCTGTGCAGGCCAGGCCAAAAGCGCGTTGCTCTGACCCCACCGGGCCAGAGTCGAAAATTCCATCACCGTTCAGCTACTGACAGACCGGACATCGCCAGGTAGCGTCACGGCAGGTTCACCGCAGGTGGACTACACCACTCCCTTACTCGGATCGTCCGGCACGTTCCTGCCGGTGAAGGAGAAACATCACCATGGCCACTGTCACGTTCGACAAGGCGACCCGGACCTACCCGGGCTCCACGAAGCCCGCCGTCGACCAGCTCGAGATCGAGACCGAGGACGGCGAGTTCCTCGTCCTCGTCGGACCCTCCGGCTGCGGCAAGTCGACCTCCCTGCGCATGCTCGCGGGTCTCGAGGACGTCAACGCCGGCTCCATCCGTATCGGCGACCGCGATGTCACGCACCTGCCGCCCAAGGACCGGGACATCGCCATGGTGTTCCAGAACTACGCGCTCTACCCGCACATGTCCGTCGCCGACAACATGGGCTTCGCCCTCAAGATCGCCGGCGTCAACAAGAGCGAGATCCGCAAGAAGGTCGAAGAGGCCGCGAAGATCCTCGACCTCAGCGAGTACCTGGACCGCAAGCCCAAGGCGCTCTCCGGCGGCCAGCGCCAGCGTGTCGCCATGGGCCGCGCCATCGTCCGTGAGCCGCAGGTCTTCCTCATGGACGAGCCGCTGTCGAACCTCGACGCCAAGCTCCGCGTCTCCACCCGTACGCAGATCGCCAGCCTCCAGCGCCGTCTCGGCATCACCACGGTGTACGTCACCCACGACCAGGTCGAGGCCATGACCATGGGCGACCGCGTGGCGGTACTCAAGGACGGTCTGCTCCAGCAGGTCGACTCGCCGCGCAACATGTACGACCGCCCGGCCAACCTCTTCGTCGCCGGCTTCATCGGCTCCCCGGCCATGAACCTCATCGAGGTCCCGATCACCGACGGCGGCGTGAAGTTCGGCAACAGCGTTGTCCCGGTCAACCGCGAGGCCCTGACCGCCGCCGCCGACAAGGGCGACACCACCGTCACGGTCGGCGTCCGCCCCGAGCACTTCGACGTCGTCGAACTGAACGGCTCCGCGGCCGCGGCGTCTCTCTCCAAGGACACCGCGGACGCCCCGGCCGGCCTCGCCGTCTCCGTCAATGTCGTCGAGGAGCTCGGCGCCGACGGTTACGTCTACGGCTCCGCCACGGTCGGCGGCGAGCACAAGGACCTCGTGGTCCGCGTCGGCGGCCGCTCCGTCCCGGACAAGGGCGCCGAGCTGCACGTCGTGCCGCGTCCGGGCGAGATCCACGTCTTCTCGACCTCGACGGGCGAGCGCCTCACCGACTGACGCCACCCCAAGTCACAGGAACGGCCCCGCATTTCGGTGCGGGGCCGTTCCGCATGGTGAGACGTATGTCGACAATACCCCGGCACACCGGTCATTTCGATCCCGTCCGTCAACACCCGATTCGAAAAACATCATCGAACCATCCCCCGCGCGAGTGACTAAATGTCGCCAAATCATCACTGACCGCTACGCTCGCTCGCGTGACCCACACAGCCCGCCGAATCGGCCGCTCTCTCGCTCTCGTTCTGCCCGTCGTCCTGGTGCTCTCCGGAACCCTCGCGGTCACCAGCGTCCCGTGGGCAGGGCAATCCACCGAGTCGCAGATGCTCACCGCCTCCTCGCAGAACGTCTCCGTGCGCGCCAAGTCCCGCGCCCCGCAGGACATTCTGCTCGACCGGCTGCTCGCCGAACTCCAGGAGAAGGACGCGGGCACCGCCCTCACCCACCTCCAGCGCGAGGTCGAGGCGCGCCCGTCGCTCGCCAAGCACTGCATGTCGATCGCCCGCGCCCTCGGCCGCGCCGCCGTCGAGCGCTACGGCCCCACGCGCGCCCAGACCTTCTCCCGCCCCGTCTGCGACCTCTCCTTCGCCACCGGCGTCTCGCAGCAGACCCAGGGGAGCTGACAGCCGGTTTCCGGCCCGCGCCGCATATCGTTCACGGCATGCATACGCCTACGTATCCGACGCAGGCCGTGGTCCTGGCGGGCGGCCAGGGCTCGCGGCTGCGCCCGTACACCGACGACCGCCCCAAGCCGATGGTCGAGATCCCGGGAACCGGGACCCCGATCATCGGCCATCAGCTTGCCTGGCTGGCCGCTGAGGGCGTGACCGACGCCGTCGTCTCCTGCGGTCATCTCGCCGAGGTCCTCCAGCAGTGGCTGGAGAGCGCCGAACTGCCCCTGCGCGTCACCACCGTCGTCGAGACGGAGCCGCTCGGCCGCGGCGGCGGCCTCAAGTACGCCGCCGCCGGCCTGCCGCACCCGGACCAGCCCTGGTACGCCACCAACGGCGACATCTGGACCCGCTTCTCGCTGCGCGAGATGGCCGCCTTCCACGCCGAACGCGACGCCATCGCCACCCTGGCCCTCGCCCGCCCCCGGATCCCCTGGGGAGCCGTCGAGACGGACGCCTTCGGTCACATCACGGACTTCATCGAGTCCCCGCCGTCGCCGTTCCTCATCAATGCCGGTGTGTACGTCTTCTCCGCGGCCTTCACCGAGCTCCTGCCCGACCGGGGCGACCATGAGCGCACCACCTTCCCGCGCCTCGCCCGTGAGCAGCGTCTTGCGGGCTTCCCGCTGCCGCAGGGTGCGTACTGGCGGGCGATCGACACCGCCAAGGACCTCACCGAGGCCGCCAAGGAGCTCGCCGCGCAGGCCCGCTGACCGTCATCGTCCTCCACGCCCGGACACTGGCTCCTGGGCACAGCTCATGGGCTCGGCTCATGGTTACGACGAGAGGGGCGGCCACCGCACATCGCGGTGGCCGCCCCTCTCGTCGCGTACTCAGCCCAGCAGGCCGCCGATCACCCTGCCTCCTCCGGAGCCGCCGTCCCCACCACCACTGCCACCACCACTGGCACCACCACTGCCACCGCCGCTGCCGGTGCCGCCGCTCGACGAGGGACCCGAGCTGCTGGACGGCGGCGGCGCCGGCTCCGACTGCCCGGGCGGCTGCTGCCCCGTGCCCTGCGTCTGGCTCGGCTGTCCGCCCTCGACCCGGCCGGTCTCGCGGACCGTCTCCTCGGACGGCTTGGCCTTCTCGGCCTCGGGAGTGCCGGAGCGGGTCGCGGACGGCGACGGCCTGCCGTCCTCGCCGGGCCTGTTCGCGGAGCTGCTCTCGCCGCCGGGCTCCTCCGGAAGCGGGGACCCGGGAAGGTGGTTGGTCGGGTCCTGGTTCGGCCCCGGCACCGTCACCATGTCCGAGGAACGTACGGCCCCGCCGAGCATCGAGCCGGTCAGCAGCGTGAGACCGACCACGAGCGAGGCGACAACGGTGCCGCGCCGCAGCACGCGCCGGCGCAGCTCCCACAGCTCCGAGCGCGGCCCGAGCTTGCGCCAGGCCTCGCCCGCGAGCCGGCCGTCCGCCGAGTAGACGGGGGCGCCGGCGATGATCAGCGGGGACCAGGCGGCGAGATAGATGATGTCGGGCGCGTCGTACGCCGCTACGGTCTTCCAGTTCACGGTCAGGATCAACGCGGCCGACAGCAGTGCGCCGACGACCGCCGCGACCCGCTGCCAGAGCCCGAGCACGGTGAGCACGCCGACGACCACCTGGAGGAAGGCGACGGTGAGCCCCGCCCCGACCGGGTGGGAGAGCGCGAAGTCGCGCAGCGGCTCGGCGAGTGCCCAGGGGTGCAGCGAGTTGAGCCACTTGACCATGGAGCCGCGTTCGCCGCCGTCGAAGTAGACGGGGTCGCAGAGCTTG
Organism: Streptomyces lunaelactis; assembly: GCF_003054555.1. Lineage (NCBI taxonomy): Bacteria > Bacillati > Actinomycetota > Actinomycetes > Kitasatosporales > Streptomycetaceae > Streptomyces > Streptomyces lunaelactis. The sequence continues at coordinate 3,995,361 of NZ_CP026304.1, forward strand.
CCCATGCCCGCGTAGATGGAGATGAAGCCGAGGAACACCCGGAGCGGCAGGAGCACCACTCCGAGGTTCATCCGGCGCCCGGGGTAGTAGGCGTGCCGCACTGCGTCGGCGCCGTGCCGATGGGCGCGTGCGTCGCCGTCGGTCTGCTCGAACTCCTCGTTCTCCTGCGGCTCCTGGCCGTAGGAGTGGTACGAGTCGTTCGCGCCGACTTCCTGCCGCATCTGCGGCAGCAACGGCCTGCCCGAGTCGCCCGGCCCGCCCGGCGGGCCGACCGTGGGCGTCCGCGTGGTCTGCGCGTCGAGGTCGATCCGCGGGATGACCTGCGTGGCGCCCGTGTCGAAGGAGCCACGGTCGAAGGAGTCCCGGTCGAAGGTGCCGCGCTCCGCGGTGGAGTTGCGTACGGCCTGCAGCAGTCCGGTCGCGCCGACGTCCCCCGGCGCCGACTTGCCGCTCCACACAACGGGAGCCCGCCTGCGCCCCACCGACCCGGCTCCGCCGACGACGGGGATCCGTGCGGCGTCCGCCCGGGTACGTGCGGGGCGCGGGCTCGGGGCGAGCCGCACCCGGAAGCTGGCGTGATTCACGATGACCTGCGCGGGATCGCAGTCCACCTTGACCATGCTCAGCACAGGCTGATCATCGAACCCGGGCCCGGGCGTTCTGGTGTCCACACTCATCTAACCGAGTGACGTGTGTTTAGGACACTGCCCCGACGGGCCCTGTCTGTCCGAGACCCGTCAAGACACCTCATTTCGGTCGGATGGGGTCATGACGACCCTCATGACGACCTCATGACGAACCGCCCCGGGGCCGTCAGCGACGGCGCTTGGCCGCCTCGTACAGCACCACACCCGCCGCGACACCGGCGTTCAGGGACTCCGCGCCACCCGGCATGGGGATCCGGACCAGGTAGTCGCAGGTCTCGCCGACCAGGCGGCCCAGGCCCTTGCCCTCGCTGCCGATGACGATGACGACCGGGCCGCCCAGGGCCTCCAGGTCCTCGACCGTGGCATCGCCGTCCGCCGCCAGGCCCACGACCGTGATGCCGGCCTTCTGGTAGCCCTCCAGCGCGCGGGTCAGGTTGGTGACGCGGGAGACCGGCGTACGGGCCGCCGTGCCCGCCGAGGACTTCCAGGCGCCTGCCGTCATGCCGGCCGCGCGCCGCTCGGGCACGACCACGCCGTGGCCGCCGAAGGCGGAGACGGAGCGGACGATGGCGCCCAGGTTCCGCGGGTCCGTCACCCCGTCGAGGGCGACGATCAGCGGGTCCTCGCCGTTGTCGTACGCGGCGGCCGTGAGGTCCTCCGGGTGCGCGTACTCGTACGGCGGGACCTGGAGGACGAGGCCCTGGTGGTTGAGCCCGTTCGTCATCCGGTCGAGCTCGGGGCGCGGCGCCTCCATCAGGTTGATGTTGCCGCGCTCGCCCGCGAGCTGGAGCGCCTCGCGCACCCGCTCGTCGTTGTCGATGTACTGCTGGACGTACAGCGTGGTCGCCGGGACGCCGTCGCGCAGCGCCTCGAAGACCGGGTTGCGGCCGACGACCATCTCGGACGTGCCCTTGGCGCCACCGCGGCGCGGGGCCGGGCGGCGGGCAGCGGCCTGCCTGGCCTGGGCACCGGCCACGCGGTTCTTCTTGTGTCCCTTGCGCTCGGACGCGGGCGGCGTCGGGCCCTTGCCCTCGAGTCCGCGGCGTCGCTTGCCACCGCTGCCGACCTGCGCGCCCTTCTTGTTGGACGTGCGGCGGTTCCTGCGCTGGCTGTTCCCGGCCATGACCTACCTGTTTCTGTAAAGCTCGCTCAAAAGTATGTACGTAAGTGAAGTGTGCCGCCCAGGCGACCGGGCGGCACATCCTTGTCGGGAGGGCCCGGTGGGTTCAGCGGGGGCCGAGTGTCCACCGCGGGCCGTCAGGACCGTCCTCGATGACCAGACCGGACTGCAGCAGCTGGTCGCGGATGGCGTCTGCGGTCGCCCAGTCCTTGCGCCCGCGGGCCGCCTCGCGCTGCTGCAGCACCAGCCGCACCAGCGTGTCGACGACCCCGTGAAGATCTTCGCTGCGCTCGCCCTCGCCCGCCCAGCGCTCGTCCAGCGGGTCCAGGCCGAGGACACCGAGCATGGCCCGTACCTCGGCCAGCCGGGCGACGGCCGCGTCCTTGTCGTCGGCGGCCAGCGCGGAGTTTCCCTGGCGGACCGTGGTGTGGACGATGGCGAGCGCCTGCGGCACCCCCAGATCGTCGTCCATCGCCTCGGCGAAGACGAGCGGCACCTCGGAGGCCGGCTCGACGACGCCGCCCGCCTTCTCGATCACCCGCTGCACGAAGCCCTCGATCCGCGCGAACGCGGACTCGGCCTCGCGCAGGGCTTCTTCGCTGTACTCGATGGTGGAGCGGTAGTGCGGAGTACCGAGGTAGTAGCGCAGGACGATGGGGCGCCACTGCTTGACCATCTCGGAGACGAGCACCGAGTTGCCGAGCGACTTGGACATCTTCTCGCCGCTGAGGGTGACCCAGTGGTTGTGCACCCAGAAGTTCGCGAAGGCGTCGCCGAACGCCTTGGCCTGGGCGATCTCGTTCTCGTGGTGCGGGAAGATCAGGTCGAGCCCGCCGCCGTGGATGTCGAACGCCTCGCCGAGGTACTTGTGGGCCATCGCCGAGCACTCCAGGTGCCAGCCGGGCCGGCCGCGGCCCCAGGGGGTCTCCCAGCTCGGCTCGCCGGGCTTCGCGGCCTTCCACATGGCGAAGTCGCGGGCGTCACGCTTGCCGGTCTCGCCCTCGCCGGACGGCTGGCGCAGATCGTCCAGGTCCTGGTTGGAGAGTTCGAGGTAGCCGGGGAAGGAGCGCACGTCGAAGTAGACGTTGCCGTCGGCCTCGTACGCGTGACCGCGCTCGATGAGGCCGCGCATCATCTCGACCATCTCGGTGATGTGGCCGGTGGCACGCGGTTCGTACGTGGCCGGCAGGCAGCCGAGCGCGTCGTAGCCGTCGTTGAAGGCGCGCTCGTTCTCGTACCCGATCGTCCACCAGGGGCGGTTCTGTTCCGCGGACTTCCAGATGATCTTGTCGTCGATGTCGGTGACGTTCCGGATGAAGGTCACGTCATAGCCGCGGTACTCGAACCAGCGGCGCATGATGTCGAAATTCAGCCCGGACCTGATGTGCCCGATGTGCGGGGCGGCCTGCACCGTGGCGCCACACAGGTAGATCGAGACACAACCCGGCACGATCGGGGTGAAGTCACGGATCTGCCGGGCGCTGGTGTCGTACAGGCGAATGGTCACGCATCAAGGGTAGTGGCCCGATACCAGTGCCCCGCGACCCTTCCGGCCGCGGGGACACGTTTGTGACCTACGGCCCAGGGCCTGGTGGGATACGACTCGGATTCGACGCGCTGACGGCTCAGATCCTGCCCACGACCTTGCGCGGGATGATCCGGACGACCACCCGCGGAGCGTCGTCGCCTGACGACGGGTTGAATTCCGCGTACTTCTTCCCGGTGTACTTCACCGCCAGTTCGTCGATCAGCTCCTGGCCGCCCTCGTCGACGAGCGTGGCCGTGCCGCGGATCTCGGCGTACGAGTACGGGGCGTCGAAGGGCTGCAGCAGCACCGTCACCCGGGGATCGCGCCGCAGGTTCTGCTCCTTGCGGCGGCCGACGGTCGTCGAGATGAGTACGTGGTCACCGTCCCGCTTCACCCACACAGGGGACACCTGCGGGCTGCCGTCGGGCTGGATCGTCGCGACGGAGACGAACACGGGGCTGTCGAGAAGCGCCTTGAGCTGGTCAGAGAGCACGGCTGACATATCGGCCTTCCTTGCGCGGTGAAGGGACGCGGATAACTGGTACCCGTCCCCGGCCCAACGCACCGCCCCCGCCGGATATTTCGGCGCACGCGCGCCGCACTCGCGCTCGCGCCGCACTCGCGCAACGCCTTTCAGCCGACCCGGACCACCAGCGCCGTGGCGATCGCGGCCAGCCCCTCGGCCCGCCCCGTCAGACCCAGCCCGTCCGTCGTCGTCCCGGACACGGAGACGGGCGCGCCGACCGCCGCGCTCAGCGCCTTCTGGGCCTCGGTGCGCCGCTTGCCGATCTTCGGGCGTACCCCGATGACCTGGACGGCGACATTGCCGATCTCGAAGCCCTCGGCCCGTACGATCCGCGCCGCCTCCGCGAGCAGCGTGACGCCGGAGGCACCGGACCACTGTGGCCGCGAGGTGCCGAAGTGGGCGCCGAGGTCGCCGACGCCGGCGGCCGAGAAGAGCGCGTCACAGGCGGCGTGCGCGGCGACGTCGCCGTCGGAGTGCCCGGCGAGACCGTCCTCGCCCTCCCAGAGCAGACCCGCGCACCACAGCTCACGTCCCGCCTCGAAGGCGTGCACGTCCGTGCCGATCCCGACCTGGGGAATCCGCGGCTCAGAAGCCATCGTTGGCCCTCCTCCTGGCAAGGACCGCCTCGGCGAGTACGAGATCGAGCGGCCGGGTCACCTTGAACGCCTCTTCATGGCCCGGTACGACCACGACGGGCGCGCCGAGCCGCTCGACCAGGCCGGCGCAGTCGGTCGCGCCCTCGCCATTGACCGCGACCGTCTCGTGCGCGCGCACCAGCGTGTCCCGGTCGAAGCCCTGCGGGGTCTGCACGGAGCGCAGCCGGGCCCGCTCGGGCGTCGCGACGACCGGTTCGGCCTCGCCCTTCGCCTGCGGCTCGACCTCCTTGACGGTGTCCGCGAGCGGCAGCGCCGGTACGACGGCCGGGGCCCCGTTCCGTACGGCTTCGATGACCGCGTCCACGGTGTCGACGGGCACCAGCGGGCGGGCCGCGTCATGGACCAGGACGACGTTGATGTTGTCCGCAAGCGCGTCGAGCCCGAGCCGTACGGACTCCTGCCGGGTGTCGCCACCCGCCACGACCAGGTAGTCGGTCCGCTCGGGCAGGGCGTGCTCGTCAAGGAGGTTCTTCACCTCGAAGGCGCCGTCCGGCGGGGCCACCACCACGACGAGCGAGACGGCACGGGAGGCCGCCATGGCGCGTACCGCGTGGATCAGCATCGGGGTGCCGTTCAGCGTGCGGAGCGCCTTGGGGACTCCCGGGCCGAGCCGTACACCCCGGCCGGCCGCGGGAATCACCGCGGCGGTGCGGTACGGGCGCGATTCATCTGACATCGGTTGCACTCCGGCAGGTTTGTTTCCTTGGCCGACATGGGTATGGCCTCAGCGTGCCGGGCGCGACGCCTTGACCGGACCCTTCCGTGACAATCGGTCAGCGCCAGCCGTCCGGGCCCGGCACGCCAAGAGATCGGCGCACGTGTGCTGTGGGCTGGAGATGAGCATGCCGCAGCGCCCGGCGACAGGACTGTTTTCACAGCATGTCAGCGGGCACCGCGGCATTGTCGTGCCTGTGATGCGTCAGGACGCGAGGACCTCGTCGAGCAGAGCCTCGGCCTTGTCTTCGTTGGTGTTCTCCGCGAGGGCGAGCTCGCTCACCAGGATCTGGCGCGCCTTGGCGAGCATCCGCTTCTCACCAGCGGAAAGCCCACGCTCACGCTCACGACGCCACAGGTCACGCACCACTTCGGCGACCTTGATGACATCGCCGGAGGCGAGCTTTTCGAGATTTGCCTTGTAGCGACGGGACCAGTTCGTCGGCTCTTCTGCATACGGTGCGCGCAGCACCTCGAAGACCCGGTCCAGCCCGTCCTGACCAACCACATCGCGTACGCCGACGAACTCCGCATTGTCTGCCGGTACACGAACCGTCAAGTCGCCCTGGGCGACCTTGAGCACCAAGTAGGTCTTGTCCACGCCTTTGATCTGGCGAGTTTCGATGGCCTCGATCAGCGCGGCCCCGTGATGGGGATAGACCACGGTGTCGCCAACCTTGAACGTCATGTGACAGGTACCCCTTCCGTGGCTATCCAGAGTAACACGAGAACCGCTTGTTCTGAATGGCGTTTTCGCAGGTCAGGGCATATCTCGGGGCTTGACAACAGCAACACGAACGTGCTGCGGACGGCTTCCGGAGGGGGGTATTCGCAGGTCGGAGCGGCTGCGCGGGTGGGCAGAAACGCGCACGTTACACACAGTGAAACCCCCTCCCGAGTGACCGAACGTCCCGATTTGCCGGGTTCTAAGTGGTGAACTTCCCGTACTCCGTTCGGCGGTCGGTCACCCGTACGGGCGCACGTGCCGGCGAATCCGGAATTGATCTACGACAAGTATTCGTAAGGAATGTGTGGCGGCCGGGGGAATTGATCACCGCCGTTATGCGAGCGGCGTACGAAACGGGGAGATCGGACGGTCTCTCGGGTCGGCTGCCGGATCACCAGTTGGGTCGCCTGTCGGGTCAACTCCGGGGTCGGCTCTCGGCGTGGCGCGTGTGGCGCCGCGCAGGGCGGCGGGCGGTCGGGGCCGCGGAAGGGGCGGGTCGGGTGCGGGCGGGCATGGTGACTCGGTAACCTGAGCGCGGCTGACACTCACTTAGCCGATCTTCGAATCAGTTCACCGCCCGTCCGTAGCCAGTCCCGTACGTTCTAGGAGATGCCGCCGCCGTGAGCCGCAGCCTTCGACGCGGCGCCCTCGCCGCCACTGCCATCGTGTTCTCGATCGCCTCGCTCTCGGCCTGTGCTGCGGGCAATGACGCGCAGACCCTCGGCGTCAGGCCGGACAATGCCGAGACGTCGGTCGACAACATCAAGATCCAGAACGCCACGGTGATCGCCCAGCCGGAGCTCACCGCGGAGGGCCCCGCGGTCATCTCCGCGACGGTCTTCAACAACGACAACGAGCAGCAGACCATCGACGCGATCACGCTGCCGGGCACGAACGCGCAGGTGAAGCTCTCCCCGGCCACGGGCTCCGGCCCGATCACGGTGCCGGCGCTCGGCTCGGTCGTCATCGGCGGCGCGGGCAACGCGTCCGCGGTGGTCGAGAACGGCCGCGAGGCGACGCGGAGCGGCGGCGTACAGGAAGTCGTCTTCCGCTTCAGCGAGACCGGCGACGTGAAGATGCAGGCGTTCGTGGTCCCCGCGAAGGGGTTCTTCGAGGGCTTCGGCCCGAGCACGCTGCCGAAGCCGCCGGAGAAGCCCGAGGGCACGCCGTCGGGTTCCCCGGAGACGACGCCGTCCGGCACCCCGTCGGAAGGCGCCACGGGCGCGGCGGGCGAGCCGGGCAACGGCGAGCCGGGTACGCCGTCCGACTCCTCCTCGGCATCGCACAGCGCGGACGCGGGTCACTGACGCGGTCACTGCCACAACGAGGGCGCCCCACCAGAATTCCGGTGGGGCGCCCTCGTGTGTTGACCCGTCGTGAACCAGGCCGGTCTACGGCTCGAACTTGTAGCCCAGGCCGCGGACCGTCACCAGGTACTTGTCCGGCCGACGGCCGACGCGCTCGGTTTACGGCTCGAACTTGTAGCCCAGGCCGCGGACCGTCACCAGGTACCTCGGGGCACCCGGGTCGGGCTCGATCTTGGCGCGGAGGCGCTTCACGTGGACGTCCAGGGTCTTGGTGTCGCCGACATAGTCCGCGCCCCAGACCCGGTCGATCAGCTGCATACGGGTCAGCACACGGCCCGCGTTGCGCAGCAGCATCTCCAGCAGGTCGAACTCCTTGAGCGGGAGGTCGACCTTGCCGCCCGAGACCGTGACGACGTGGCGGTCCACGTCCATGCGGACCGGGCCGGCCTCCAGGGCTGCCGGGGCGACCTCCTCCGGCTCTCCGCGGCGGCGCAGGACCGCGCGGATGCGGGCGACCAGCTCCCGCGAGGAGAAGGGCTTGGTGACGTAGTCATCGGCTCCTATCTCCAGCCCGACGACCTTGTCGATCTCGCTGTCCTTGGCGGTCACCATGATGACCGGGACATTCGAGCGGCCGCGCAGCTGGCGGCAGACCTCCGTGCCCGGCAGGCCGGGCAGCATCAGGTCGAGGAGGACGAGGTCGGCGCCATTGCGCTCGAACTCGTCGAGCCCCTCGGGCCCCGTGGTCGCGATGGCGACCTCGAAGCCCTCCTTACGGAGCATGTAGGACAGGGCGTCGCTGAATGATTCCTCATCCTCGACGACGAGCACTCGGGTCACGGAAGGACCTCCGGGGCAGGAATTTCGGCGTTCGGATCGGTGTCGTAAGGCCGGTCGTCGTCCTCGTCGACGCGATCCGGTCCGGTGGATGAGCGGTCCCGTACTGCACCCGCTTCGGGCAGTCGCAGGGTAAACGTGGAGCCCTGACCCTCGGAGCTCCACACCGTGACCTCCCCGCCGTGCGAGGCGGCCACATGCTTGACGATGGCCAGTCCCAGACCCGTACCTCCGGTGGCCCGGGAGCGGGCTGGATCGACGCGGTAGAACCGCTCGAAGACCCGCTCACGTTCCTTTTCGGAGATACCGATTCCCTGGTCGGTGACGGCTATCTCGATGAGATCCCCGCCGGGCGCGGCGACGCGGCGCGCGGATATGCCGACGCGGGTGCGGGCAGGAGAGTAGTTGACGGCGTTCTCGACGAGGTTGCCGAGAGCGGCGGCGAGCTGGCCACGGTTGCCCCATACGTGCAGGTCGGCGGTGCCTCCTGCGGCCATCGTGATCTGTTTGGTGGACGCGGAGTGCCGGGACCTGTCGATGGCCTCGGCGACCAGTTCGTCCACACGTACCGGTTCGGCGTCCTCCAGCGGGTTGTCGTTCTGCACCCGGGAGAGGTCGATGAGCTCCTGTACGAGGTTGGTGAGCCGGGTCGCCTCTATCTGCATCCGGCCGGCGAAGCGGGTGACCGCCTCGGGGTCGTCCGAGGCGTCCATGACCGCCTCGGAGAGCAGGGAGAGCGCACCGGTCGGGGTCTTGAGCTCATGGCTGACGTTCGCGACGAAGTCGCGCCGTACCGCTTCGATACGGCGGGCCTCGGTGAGGTCCTCGACCAGGAGCAGGACGAGGCGCGAGCCGAGGGGAGCCACCCGGGCGGATACGGCGAGTGCCTCGCCGCGGCCGGTGCCGCGCCGGGGCAGATCCAGCTCCACCTGTCGTATCTCGCCGTCACGACGGGTGTCACGGGCCATGTGCAGCATCGGCTCGACGGCGAGCTTTCCGCCGCGGACCAGACCGAGGGCGTACGCCGCGGAGCTGGCCTTGACGACGGAGTCGCTCTCGTCGAGGACGACCGCGGAGGAGCGGAGCACGGACAGGACCGTGTCGACGCCAGGCGGCAGCACGGCGTCGGTGTGCAGGGAGGTGCGGGTGGGTCTCGCCTGGTCGCGTTCGCTCCAGCGGAACGCCAGCATGGCGATGACACCGGTGCACAGCCCGGCGATCGCTGCCGCTGCGGCGACCGCCGCGTTCACGTCCATACCCACAGGTTATGCGGGGTGGTAGAGATGCTCCCAGCCAAACGGGTGGCACCTCGAACAGTCGTCGCCCAGAGTTCACCAGGGGGATAGTGCCGGTTCACTTGCGATGGAGGAGCCGGACGCGTAACGGACAGAACGTGGGAGCGTGGGGGTCCGAGGACACCCTGACCCCACCCGGACCCCGGTCGCATCAAGAGAGGGACACCCCATGCGGGACGCGTACCACGAGGAACTGGACTCGATCGGCGAGGGCCTGGTCGAGATGGCCCGGCTGGTCGGGTCGGCGATCGGGCGCGCCACCACGGCCATGCTCGACGCCGATCTCAAGCTCGCCGAGAGTGTGATCGCCGCCGACCAGAAGGTCGACGACCTGCAGCACGACCTGGAGGCACGGGCCATCGCCCTGCTGGCCCGGCAGCAGCCGGTCGCGACGGATCTGCGGATCGTGGTGACCTCGCTGCGCATGAGCGCGGACCTGGAGCGCTCGGGCGACCTGGCCCAGCACGTGGCCAAGCTGGCCCGGCTGCGCTTCCCCGACACAGCCGTGCCGAACGACCTGCACGCCACCATCCTGGAGATGGGGCAGCTGGCGCAGCGGCTGATGGCCAAGGCGGCCGAGGTCATCATCACCAAGGACGTCGACCTCGCGCTCCAGCTGGAGACGGACGACGACGAGATGGACCTGCTGCACCGCACGCTCTTCCAGCACCTGATCGACGACCGCTGGAAGCACGGCATCGAGACGGCGGTGGATGTGACGCTGCTCGGCCGCTACTACGAGCGCTTCGCCGACCACGCGGTGTCGGTGGCCAAGCGGGTCGTGTACCTGGTGACGGGCGAGCACGCGGACGAGATCCAGCCGCCGACGCAGGTCGACGGCGCGTAAGTCGCCCAGGGCGCGCAACAGGAGCCGGGGCGCGGGCGTCCGCGCCCCGGGTCACGGCCCGCTCCGGCGGGCGGCCCGTGCCCCTGCGCGCTGTTGATGCGCCTGCCGCGGTGGGCATGCAATGGGCAGAGGCGACATCTCGTGCGCCCATGAGGAGGCACCCATGGCCGAATCCCCGACCACTGACCCTCAGCAGGAAACCCCTGTTGAAGTAGTGTTCCTGCCCGTCCTCGGCGCCTGCGGCTGCGGCTCGGGCTGCGGCTGCGGCTGCCAGTCGGGCGCGCCGTGCCAGTGCGGCGGCTGCTGCGGATAGCCCGCGACCGCGTACGTATACGAAGGGGCCCCGTCCAAGCAGGACGGGGCCCTTCGCGTACACGCCTGCGTATGGGGCGTTACTTCTTGCCCTGGGTCTGACCCGCCCGTTATTCGTCCCTGGTCAGAGAGCCGCACACCCCAACTGACCTGCGGCTGAGCTGTCGTTGGTGGTCGTCGTTGGTCGTTGTCGGTCGTCCTCGGACGGCCCCCAGACGGCCCCGCTCGGGCCAGGCTTGTCCGGCCGATCATGTGCGGAGCCAGATGGTGAAGGCTGCGGCGGTGGCGGTGACGAGGTAGACGTCGCGGCGCTTGTGATAGCGGGTGGCCACCGCTCGGTGCTGCTTGAGCACTAACTCTTAGGTGGCAGGTGCCGACGACGGCCTGAGGCCGAGTGGAGGGGCGGCGAATGCCTTCTCCGAGTCGACCTCGTAGCAGACGTTGATGCTCGAGTCACCGAGAGTTTCGTCGGCGAAGCGCTGGACGTCCTCAACGGACTCTGTCTCCCAGAGGCACGTCACGGCGGATCCGTCGACGTGTGGGTAGAACTGCAGCACCCGGCTGCCATCCGGCGCACCGATGCCGTCGATAAGGGCCTGGCCGCGGGGAAACGCTGTCTCCGGGTTCAAGATCCTGTGCTGGACCACGACGTACATGGGGTCCTCCTCTGTTTGGTGTCGTGCCGTTCGACGATTCGACGCTGGGCGTGCGGAGGTGGACGCCGCGTCGCTCGAAGTCACCAAATCCATTGTGGACTGGGAAGTTCATTCCTGCCCAAGCCGCTCAGACCGGCTCGAACGCCACCAGGGCCGCCCCCGGCGGTGCCATGGTCCGCGTCTTCGGATGCCGAGCTGCATCGCAAGGCGGAGCATCGCAGCTCGTACTCGGCCGTACTCGCACGATGCGACAACGCAGCGAGGTGCCGTGCCAGGCGCCGCGGGCCCACGAAGATCGCCCGGACAGGACCTAGGGTCGCGAGGCCGAAGGCCGCTCCTTTGACCGGTCACTGAGGCAAGAATCCCAAGCGAGTCGGCGCGGGCGTCTGATCAGTAAACCCGTGCTCAGCTGGTTGCGCCGCTCGCTGTGCGAGCCATCCAGAGACGCGCGGGCCGCCGTTCACTGCATCGCCTTCAAGGACCGTCCGGACGTGAACGAAACCCTGACTCAGGTAGTAGTCCTGCAATCTCGCATTCGTCGTCCAAGCATCCAGTCGGAGCCACTTGGCCGACGCCCTGTGCGCTCGATCCCCTGCCCAGTCGAGAAGGCGCCCCCCGAGATTTCGGCCGGCATGCGTGCGGGCGACCGTCAGCTTGTTGACGAACATGGACGGTTCCCGCAGTTCGTCTTCCGTCCAGAGCCCCTCCTCCGCATCGGGCGTGAGAGTGATGGTCGCCGCCGTCACCTGCCCATCGCGCAGCATGAAGACGGTTCCCGCCTCGATGGTCATCAGCAGGCGGTCAGCCGGAGGGCAAGACCGTCCGCGTCAAGACCGACCGGCACGGCGCAGGTATGCGCTACCGCGCCCGCTACGTCGCTCCCGACGGCACCGAGAAGAGCAAGAGCTTCCCTGACGGGAAGAAGCGCCTCGCTGAGGAGTGGCTGGCTCGTATCGAGGCCGACATGTCGCGCGGTCAGTACATCGAGCCGAGGACCACCCGCATGACCTTCCAGGAGTTCGGGGAAAAGTGGATCGCGAGCCACAGCGGCGAGCCGAACACCAGGGCCTCGATCAAGTCCCAACTGCGGCTGCACGCCTTCCCGAAGATCGGGCCGCGCCCGCTCGGGACGTTCCAGCCGAGCCACATCCGCGAGTTTGTGACGCAGCTCGAAGGCTCCGGGATGTCCGGCTCGTACGCTCGGGTCATCTTCTCCAACGTGCGCCATCCTGAGCGCGGCCGTGGAGGACGGATACCTGCCTCGGAATCCCTGCCACTCCCGCACGGTGACGCTCCCCGAGATGGGAGCGCGACGCGTCGTCCCGTGGCTGCCGGAACGGGTCTTCGCCATGCGCGGAGCCCTGGTCGAGCGTTTCCGCCCCATGGTGGACGTCGGTGCTGGCTGCGGCATGCGAAAGGGGGAAATCCTCGGTCTGTCAGTCGAAGAGCTGGACTTCGACAACGAGATGCTGAGCGTCGTACAGCAGCTCAAGCTGAGTCTCAGCCAGCCTGTGTTCGCTCCCCCGAAGGGCGGCAAGCTACGTGACGTGCCGCTGCCCGAGCCCGTGGCAGACGCGCTCAAGGCACACATGAAGCTCTTCCCACCGGTAGAGATCACGTTGCCGTGGATGCGTGCCGGCGGTTCGCCCGTGACCAAGCGCCTGATCTTCACCGGTCCGCTCGGGGGGCACGTCTGGCGTACGTCGCTGAACGAGGACCACTGGAAGCCCGCGCTCGCCAAGGTGGGTGTAATCCCGAAGGCGATCACTTCTATGCCTCGGTCTTGCTGGACGCGGGAGAGAGCATCAAGGCCGTCAGCGAGTACCTGGGGCACTCCGATCCGGGGCTCACGCTGAAGGTGTACGCACACCTGATGCCGAGCAGCCGCAACCGTGCCCGAAAGGCTCTCGGCAGGGCGCTCAGGCCCCAAGATCACGCGGAGTGACGGCCCACAGACGGCCCAGGAAATGCGACGGCCCCTGATCTGCGCTTACCGCGCAGGTCAGGGGCGTGATCGCAAAAACTACTTCTTCTTGCCCTGATTCTTGACCGCCTCGATCGCCGCCGCCGCCGCGTCCGGGTCGAGGTAGGTGCCGCCCGGCCTGACCGGGTGGAAGTCGGCGTCGAGCTCGTAGACCAGCGGGATGCCCGTCGGGATGTTCAGGCCCGTGATGTCCGCGTCCGAGACGCCGTCCAGGTGCTTGACCAGGCCGCGCAGGCTGTTGCCGTGGGCGGCGACCAGGACCGTGCGGCCCGTGAGCAGGTCCGGGACGATGCCGTCGTACCAGTACGGCAGCATCCGCTCGACGACGTCCTTGAGGCACTCGGTGCGCGGACGCAGCTCGCCCGGGATCGTCGCGTAGCGCGGGTCGTCGCTCTGCGAGAACTCCGTGCCGTCCTCGAGGACCGGCGGCGGGGTGTCGTACGAGCGGCGCCAGAGCATGAACTGCTCCTCGCCGAACTCGGTCAGCGTCTGCGCCTTGTCCTTGCCCTGCAGCGCGCCGTAGTGACGCTCGTTCAGGCGCCAGGAGCGGTGGACCGGGATCCAGTGGCGGTCCGCGGACTCCAGCGCCAGCTGCGCCGTGCGGATGGCGCGCTTCTGGAGGGAGGTGTGCAGTACGTCGGGGAGCAGGCCGGCGTCCTTGAGCAGCTCACCGCCGCGGACTGCCTCCTTCTCGCCCTTCTCCGTCAGATTGACGTCCACCCAGCCGGTGAACAGGTTCTTCGCGTTCCATTCGCTCTCGCCGTGGCGGAGGAGGATCAGCTTGTACGGTGCGTCGGCCATGCGTCCGAGCCTAATAGACGCCAATGACGCACACGACACCGCCGACAGTTGACGGTCGGCGTCAATTGACTGGCGGCCGGGGCCCCGGCATATGTAACTTGCGGATGGCTGCTCGGCCACTTACAAGCATGATGCTCTCCGTGGGGGAATCCGTATGTCCGTCGCCGGTCTCAGACGTGCCGCCAGAGAGAGCGTCTCGGGACTGCCCCGGGAGTTCTGGTGGCTGTGGACGAGCACGCTGATCAACCGGCTCGGGGCCTTCGTCGCGACCTTCATGGCGCTGTACCTGACCCTGGAGCGGGGCTGTTCGCCCGCGTACGCCGGACTTGTGGCCTCCCTGCACGGGCTCGGCGGTGTCGTCTCCTCGCTCGGCGGGGGTGTGATGGCCGACCGGCTCGGCCGGCGGCCCACGCTGCTGATCGCGCAGAGCTCGACGGCCGTCTCCGTCGCGGTGCTCGGCTTTGTGCAGCACCCCGTCGCCATCGCCGCCGTCGCCTTCGTGGTCGGCATGGCGTCCAACGCCTCGCGGCCCGCCGTGCAGGCGATGATGGCCGACATCGTCCGGCCCGAGGACCGGGTGCGGGCCTTCTCCCTCAACTACTGGGCGATCAACCTCGGGTTCGCGATCTCGTCCGCGGGCGCGGGCTTCATCGCCGAGTACAGCTATCTCGCCGGATTCCTCGGCGAGGCCGTGATGACGCTGATCTGCGCGATCGTCATCTTCGTCAAACTGCCGGAGTCACGGCCCGAGCGGGCGAAGGCCACCGCGGACAAGCCCGCCGAGCCGGAGATCAGCATGGGGACCGTGCTGCGCGACGGGCGGTTCATGAGCGTCGTCGGTCTGTCGTTCCTCATCGCGCTGATCTTCATGCAGGGGCATGTCGGACTGCCGCTTGCGATGGGCGCGGACGGTTTCAGCAGCTCCGACTTCGGCATGGCGATCGCGGTCAACGGCGTACTGATCGTGGCCCTGCAGATCCCGGTCACCCGCTTCATCGAGCACCGCGATCCGCGCCGGCTGCTGATCATCTCCGCACTGCTCGCGGGGTACGGCTTCGGGCTCACCGCCTTCGCCGGTTCGGTCGCCGTGTACGCGGTGACGATCTGCGTCTGGACGCTCGCCGAGATCGTCAACGCTCCGACGCAGACCGGTCTGGTGGTGCGGCTATCCCCGTTGCACGGGCGCGGCCGCTACCAGGGCATGTACACCCTGTCCTGGTCGGTGGCGGCGCTCATCGCCCCGCTGATGTCCGGCGTCATCATCGACCGGTACGGGGCTCAGTGGCTGTGGGGCACGTGCGCGGTGCTGGGGACGGTGGCCGGGCTCGGGTACTGGCTGCTGATGCGCGGGCTGCCGGCGGAGAGCGCCGAGGACGCGGACCCGGCTCTGCAACCGGCTGCTTCAGCACCGGAGTCCGCGCCGGAGCCGTTGCCGGAGCAGTTGCCGGAGCAGGCAGCGCGACGCGAAGCCTGACGGCCTGGGGTCACCAGGTACGCATGTTGAACACACCCTGCCCCGGCATCGAGCGCGATCACGGATGCATCTTCGCCCCCTTCAGCACCTTGTCCACCGCGTTCCTCGGCCCGTACACCGCCATCCCCACCAGGTCCAGCTCCCCCGTCGGCACCGCCCTCACGGCCGCGCGGTTGTCGTCGTCGTTGCCCGTGGTGAAGAGGTCGGAAGTGAAAACCGCGCGGGGCAGGGCGCGGGACAGGGTCCGCGTGTGGGCGGACGTCACGGTCTCCTTCGTGCCCTCGAAGACGAGGACCGGCTGGCGGAACATCGGGAGGTACGGGACGCCGTCCGCGTCCTCGTAGGGTTCGCCGATCACTTCCGGGAGCTGTGAGCCCAGGCCGCTGACCAGGAAGGCGGTCACGTTCAGGCGCTGCCACGGCTCCAGGTCCTCCCGCAGCAGGACGGCGATCTTCGTGTCGAAGCGCATCGGTTCAGTGCTCATACGTCGAGACTGGCGGCCGCCGTACGACGCCGTCTTGTACGTTCTTTGCATGGCCCCACAGCGGAACGTCTTCGCCTGGCGCCCGCGCATCCCGGGTGTCGTGGAGGTCTTCCACGCCCATTTCACGGAGTACGCGTACCCGATGCACGTCCACGAGGCGTGGACGCTGCTCATCGTCGACGACGGCGCCGTACGGTACGACCTCGACCGGCACGAGCACGGCACCCCGCACGACACGGTGTCCCTGCTGCCGCCGCACGTCCCGCACAACGGCTCCCCCGTCACCCCGTACGGCTTCCGCAAGCGCGTCCTCTATCTCGACAGCACCCGCCTCGGCGAGGACCTCATCGGGCCGGCCGTGGACGGGCCCGACCTGCGCGATCCCGTACTGCGGCTGCGCGTCGGCCAGTTGCACACCGCGCTCACCCACCCCGGCGACGAACTGGAGGCCGAGAGCCGGCTGACGCTCGTCGGTGAGCGGCTGCGCGCGCACCTGCGGCCGAGGCTCGTCGCCGAGGCCCCGCGCCGTGACCCCGCCCTCGCCCGCCGGCTGCGCGAACTCCTCGACGAACGGCTCGTCGAAGGCATCGCCCTGGACGAGGCCGCGCGGCTCGTGCAGGCACATCCCGCCCACCTGGTGCGGGCGTTCAGCAGTGCGTACGGCATCGCCCCGCACCAGTACCTGACGTCCCGCCGCGTCGACCGCGCCCGCCGTCTCCTGCTCGACGGGCGGCCGCCGGGTGACGTCGCCGCCGCGACCGGCTTCTACGACCAGTCCCATCTCACGCGCCACTTCAAGCGGTTGGTGGGGGTGTCCCCCGGTCGCTATCGCTCCAGCTCGCGCTGAGCCTCGTACAGATTGCGGGGCTGTACGCCACCGGGCGTGCCGTATGCCTCCAGCCGGGAGTTCAACGCGCCGCCGAAGTCGGGGACGTCGATCTGGTCGAACTCGCGGACCGTGCTGATGGCGACGGTCGCGCTGTACGGGGCGATGGTGTCGATCTTGACCAGGCCGGCGCGCTCGTTGGTGACGGTGACGTTCCAGTGGGTGAACCGGGCTCCGTAGAGCGGTCCCGCGGAGGCGTCGCCGCCGTGGCGGCCGTTGTTGTTCACCGTGATCTCGGTGCGGACGTTGGCGAACGGCATCCCGCGGTGCGTGTCGAACGTGCCCATCTCCATCTGGCCGCGCGACCAGACGTTGTAGCTGGACAGGCCCTCCACATTGATGCCGTGGAGCTGGGTGTTCGCGGGGGCGGGTGTGGTGCGCTGGGCTATGCCGAAGTCCTCGATGAGGTTGTCGTGCGAGCCCTCGCGGCAGAAGTACGGGTGGTGGGAGCCGCGGCCCTCCACACGGGTACGGCGCAGGGTGCAGGCGGAGGCGGCGACCAGGCCGAAGCCGTTGTCGACGTGGCGGACGGTGATGTCGTCGGCCCAGCAGTCGTACGCGCACTGGAAGGTGACGCCGTTGTAGCCCTTGTCGAGGAGGTGCTGGGACTGCGGGGTCTCCACGGCCTCGAGGGTGAGGCCTTCGACGCCGGAGCCGGTGAGCGGGGTGGCGAGGGTGGTGATCCTCGGGTCCCATTCGGGGCGTACGTCGAGGGGCAGGGGGCGCTCCAAGGTGACGGTGTTGTTCTTGACGCGGGTGATTCGTACGGGCCACTCGTAGGGGACGTACGAGGTCAGCTTTGTCTTGTCGTCCCAGATGTACGCCTCGGGGCCGGCGCCGTCGCCCGCCATGTGCTCCAGGAGGGTGTGGTTCGCGTCGTCGGCGAGGCGGAGCAGTACGAGCTGCCCGCGGCGCAGCGCGGAGGCGTCCGCGACGGTGACGGACCGGTCGCCGCGCTGGGCGGGCCGGACGGTGGCGAGGGTGCGCCACTCGTCGCGCCTGTTGCCGGTCCAGCCCTCGAAGGGCCAGTCCTTGGCCTTGATGGCGTCGGTCAGCTGGGCCCAACGGTCCCTGGGACAGAGCCAGATGAGCCCGCCGGCCCAGGACCAGGAGGACTTGTCGCCACCGTAGCGGCTGCCGTACGGACCGATGAGCTCGGTGAGGTTCTTGGTCGCGTACAGCTTGGTGCGGCCGCTGCCGGCGCCGCGCAGGACGACATTGCTGTGTCCGATGCGGATCAGGTCGTCGATGCGGTAGGTGCCGGCGGGGATGTGGACCGTGCCGCCGCCGCGTTCGCCTACAGCGGCGACGGCACGGTTGATGGCAGGAGCGGCATCGGCCGAGCCGTCCCGTTCGGCCCCGTAGGCAAGGACATTGGCCATCACGGGGCGGCGGGGGAAGTGTGCGGCGCCGTGGCGTTGGCCGGCTCGTCCGACGTACGGGATCTGGGGGTGGATGTAGGGGGTGCGGCGGAACTCGGCCCAGAGGGGGGATGTTTCGGCGGCGGCGGCGGCGACGGCGGTGCCTGGGCCGACAATGCCGACTGCGGCGACGGCTGTGGCGCTGCCGAGCAGGGTGCGTCTGGTGATGGCGCGATGACCGGTGCCCATGAGCCCGCCTTCCATGGATGTGAACGACGTTCAGGTGTGAGTCTGCGGCGAGCATGCCATGGGTTGCGGGGCGCGGGAAGGGTTTGTGCGGCCCCGGACCCCCCGGACGCACGTGTCCTCAATCGCCGGGTCCGGGGCGGAGCCCCGGCCAAGGGAAGGGGTGGAGTGGGGGAACCCCCGCCTCACCCACCACCGGTCAGATTCGTGAACGCGTCCAGGTTCCGCGTGGACTCCCCCCGCGACACCCGCCACGCGTACTCCTTGCGGATCGCGCTCGCGAAGCCCATCTCGAGCAGCGTGTTGAACGCGCCGTCCGCCGCCTCAAGGACCGTGCCCAGTACGCGGTCCAGCCCCTCCGGGGTGACCACCGAGAGCGGGAGGCGGCCGGCCAGATAGATGTCGCCCAGTCGGTCGATCGCGTAACTCACCCCGTACAGACGCAGATTGCGCTCCAGCAGCCAGCGGTGAACCGCGGCATCGTTCTCGTCGGGATGGCGGATGACGAAGGCGTTGACCGACAGGGAGTGCTTGCCGACCCGCAGCGAGCAGGTCGTCGACAGCTTGCGGGTGCCGGGGAGTTTCACCACGTACGAGCCGGGCTCCGGGCTCTCCCACTCCAGCTCTGCGTCCTTCAGCGTCCGCTCGATGACCTGCGCTGTCTGCCCTACGTCAGCCATGGTGCGAGCGTACCCGCCGGCGGTGTTCGTACATCGCCGCCGTGTAGACGTCCGCCGTCGCCGACGCCGCCGTGTCCCAGCCGAAGGACTCCGCGTGCCGGGCCGCCGCCGTACCCATCCGGGCGGCCAGGGCGGGGTCGGCCAGCAGGCGGTGCAGAGCCTGCGCGTAGTCCGCGGGGTTGTGGCCGGGGATCAGGAAACCGGTCAGTTCGTCGCGTACCGCCACGGGCAGGCCGCCGACTTCCGCCGCCACCACCGGCGTGCCCGCCGCCTGGGCCTCGATCGCCACCAGGCCGAAGGATTCGCTGTACGAGGGCATGACCAGCGTGGACGCCGCCCGGAACCAGTCCGCGAGCAGGTCCTGGCCGACGGGCGGCTGGAAGTGGACGATGTCCGCGATGCCCAGGCGGGCGGCCAGTTTCTGCAGGCCCTCCGGCTTGGCGAGGCCGCTGCCGCTCGGGCCGCCGACGATCGGGACGAAGAGGCGGCCGCGCAGCGAGGGGTCGCGCTCAAGGAGCAGCGCGACCGCGCGGAGCAGGATGTCGGGGGCCTTCAGCGGCTGGATGCGTCCCGCGAAGAGGGGGATGAACGCGTCCTGCGGCAGCCCCAAGCGGGCCCGCGCGGCGGCGCGGCCGTCCGCGGGCCGGAAGCGCTCGAGGTTCACGCCCGGGTGGACCACCGCGACCTTGGCCGGATCGGCGTCGTAGAAGCGGACGAGCTCGTCCGCCTCCTCGCCGGTGTTGGCGATCAACCGGTCCGCGGCACGCACGATCTGGGTCTCGCCGATGACCCGCGAGGGCGGCTCGGGCGTGTCTCCCTCGGCGAGCGCGGCGTTCTTGACCTTCGCCATGGTGTGCATGGCGTGGACGAGCGGGACGCCCCACCGCTCGGCCGCGAGCCAGCCGACATGGCCGGAGAGCCAGTAGTGCGAGTGGACGAGGTCGTAGTGGCCGGGGCGGTGTCCGGCCCAGGCCTGCATCACGCCGTGCGTGAAGGCGCACAGCTGGGCCGGGAGGTCCTCCTTCGCGAGGCCCTCGTAGGGACCCGCGTCGACATGCCGTACGAGCACGCCGGGAGCCAGCTCCACCACCGGCGGCAGTTCGCCCGCGGTCGCCCGCGTGAAGATCTCGACCTCGATGTTGATCGCGGCGAGCCGCTTGGCGAGCTCGACGATGTAGACGTTCATGCCGCCCGCGTCGCCCGTCCCCGGCTGGTGCAGCGGGGAGGTGTGGACGCTGAGCATGGCGATCCGGCGCGGCTTGCGATGACCGCCGGGGAACCGGATACGCGGTGCCACCAGGCTGCCGCCGAGGCGGGAGACGTACTGGCTCACGACGACGGTCCTCCTCGCTGCGGGCGGCAAGCTGCGGGCACGGCAAGCTGCAGGCGTACGCAGCCCTTCGAGGCTCACAACAGCGGACTTCGCCCTTCCATTTCCGGCGGCACTCCGCTTTGCCAAATCATTACCATCCAAAGGGCGGGTCGCGAGCACATACCCTCGCTTTATGACCCGTCCCGTCGGCACCGCGACCCGCGGGACGACCAACCCCAACCGGCTGCGCCGCATGGACCGCTGGATCGCCGCCACCCACGGCCCCGCGCTGCGCCGCAGCGAGGCGCCCGTCGCCGTCGATCTCGGGTACGGGGCCGCCCCCTGGACCGCCCTGGAACTGCTGCAGCGGCTGCGCACCGCCGAGCCCCGCTGCGAGGTCGTCGGCATCGAGATCGACCCGGCCCGGGTCGCGGCCGCGAAGCCGTACGAGCGCGAGGGGCTCGCCTTCCGGCACGGCGGCTTCGAGATCCCGCTGGAGCGGCGGCCGGCGCTGATCCGGGCGGCCAATGTGCTGCGCCAGTACGACGAGGGCGAGGTCGCCGCCGTCTGGGCGCGGCTCCGGGCGCGCCTCGCGCCCGGCGGGCTGCTGGTCGAGGGCACCTGCGACGAGATCGGGCGGCGGCACGTGTGGGTCGCGCTCGGCCCGGAGGGTCCGCGCACGGTCACCTTCGCGACCCGCCTGGGCTCTCTGGAGCGACCGTCGGACCTCGCCGAACGGCTGCCGAAGGCGCTGATCCACCGCAATGTGCCGGGCGAGCCGGTGCACGCGTTCCTGCGGGACTTCGACCGGGCGTGGGCGGCGGCCGCTCCGTACGCCTCGCTGGGCGCCCGGCAGCGCTGGATCAGAGCCGTACGGGACGTGGCGGGCGACTGGCCGGTGGTGGACGACCGGCGGCGGTGGCGACAGGGAGAAGTCACGGTGAACTGGGCGGCGCTCGCACCCACTTCCATGTGAACAGGTGCGAACGAGGGAACGCAGGGAGCGCGTTGTTCGTCCCTGACGGGTGGAAGTGATCCACCGTTCGGCAGTCATCTGCCGACTGGCTCTGTCACTTTTGCGGACGTCGTGGCACGATCGCGACGGCGCCCCAAGTTACTGACGGTAAATCACATTCACGGAGGGGGAGTCGTGAACCGACGCCGCTGTGCCACTGCCGCGATCACTCTGGTCTGCGCACTGACCGTGCTGGCGTCACCCGGCCAGGCCTTCGCGGCCCCCGAGCCGCCCCCTTCCGCGGGTGCGGGTACCGGTGCCGGTGGCCCCAAGAAGTCGCTGGAGCAGGTGCGTCTGGAAATCGACGCTCTCTACCGCAAGGCCGGCGCCGCGACCGACGCGTACAACCTCGCCGAGGAGCAGGCCGACAAGCAGTCGGCCGAGATCGTCAGACTGGCGCAGGAGACGGTCGAAGGACAGGCCCGGATCGACCGGCTCAAGGACCAGGCGGGCGCCGCCGCCCGCGCGCAGTACCGCGGCGGCGGCCTGCCGCCCGAGGCGCAGCTGGTGCTCACCGACGATCCGCAGCTCTTCCTGGACGGCGCGGGCCGTATCCAGCAGGGCCACAAGGCCACCAAGGACCTCCTCGGCGAACTGGCCAGGACACAGGCCGACTTGGCGGCGTACACCAAGGACGCGAGCGCCCAGTGGCGGAAGCTCGAGGCGAACCGCGTCAAGCAGGCGGCGGCGAAGAAGGAGATCAACACCCAGCTCGCCGCGGCCAAGAAGCTGGAGGACAAGCTCCAGAAGGAGGAGCTGGCACGGCTTCTCCAGCTGGAGCAGCAGGCGGAGTACAAGGCGCAGACGGCCTGGCTGAGTTCGGGCGCACTGAAGGACATCAGCCGCAGCGCGGGCCCGCAGGGCAAGAAGGCGCTCCAGTTCGCGACGGCGCAGATCGGCAAGCCGTACGTATGGGGGGCGGAAGGCCCTGGGTCGTACGACTGCTCGGGGCTGACGTCGAAGGCGTGGTCGGCGGCGGGGAAGGGCATCCCGCGCACCTCGCAGGAGCAGTGGCGGCTGCTGCCGCGGATCGAGATCAAGGACATGCGGCCCGGCGACCTGATCATCTACCACGCCGACGCGAGCCATGTGGGGATGTACATCGGCGACGGCGCGATCGTGCACGCGCCGCGCCCTGGGCGGAATGTGACGATTGCGGGCGCGGGTTCGATGGCCATTCTCGGAGTCGTACGCCCCGACAAGTGAAGGAATATGACCACGGGGTGACGGGTGCGTGATGTTCGTCATGGCTCGCTGAGCAAGTACCTCCCCATGCGCGGCATATGACAGTGGCTCTTTGACTCACGGCATTCCGCTCCGGCGTCCGGTACCGCTATGGTCCCCGTCGGGTGGAGCGTCGATCGTCGCTCCACCGCGCCCTCGGGGGGAGGGAAGGAGCCAGGAGACGATGCCCGTACCCGTACCGCGCCAGAGGGGGGTCCCCCTCGCGGAGACCCACCGTGGGAGCGCCGGCGCCAGTGCGACGAGCACCGGCAGCAGCTCCACCGGCGGGAGCTCCACCGCAAGCACCGCCGGCGGCAGCTCCGCCGGCGGCGACCTCACGCTTCTGGTGATCGAGGACGACCCGGCGGGCACCTTCACCGTCCCCGAGCTGCTCGACGCGGCCGGCACCCGGGTCCGTATCCGCAGTGCCCGCAATCTGACCGAGGCGGAGCGGCTGCTCACGGACGACGTCCACTGCATCCTCGTCGACCTCGCCCTGCCGAGTGCCGCGGGCCAGGACACGCTCGGCCCGCTCAGGCACGTCCTGCGGCTCGCGCCACGCCACGCGGTGCTCGCCCTGACCACTTCGGGCGACGCGGAGCGCGCGGCCGAGGCCGTACGCGTGGGGGCACAGGACCATCTCTTCCGCGACGAGCTCGACAGCCGGCTGCTGAGCCGCGCCGTCCGCTACGCCGTCGAGCGCAAGCGCGCGGACGCGGCCCAGGTGAAACTGGCCGAGTCGAGGCTGCGTGCCCAGGAGAACGCCCGCCTTGAGCGCGGCCTGCTGCCCACTCCCCTGCTCCAGGGCTCGGATCTGCGCTTCGCCGCCCGCTACCGGCCGGGACGCTCGCGGGCACTGCTCGGCGGCGACTTCTACGACACGGTCCGCACCCCGGACGGCACGGTCCACGCGATGATCGGCGACGTCTGCGGACACGGCCCGGACGAGGCGGCGCTCGGCGTCGAGCTGCGTATCGCCTGGCGGGCCCTGACCTTCGCGGGCCTGTGCGGGGACGAGTTGCTCTCCACGATGCAGCAGGTGCTGGAGCACGAGCGGGAGAGCGAGGAGATCTTCGCGACGCTCTGCGCGGTCGACATCGCACCGGACGGGCGGCGGGCGGGCCTGTACCTGGCGGGCCACCCCGCGCCGCTGATCGCCCGGCAGGGGCGGGCGGCGCACTTGCTCCCGTACGAGGACGGCGGCCCGGCACTCGGCCTGCTGCCGCGGGCCCGCTGGCCGCGCCGCCAGGTGGAGCTGGGCGGGGCGTGGAGCCTGATGATGTACACGGACGGGCTGATCGAGGGACGGCAGGGGCCGGACACGAAGCAGCGCCTGGGCCAGGACGGGATGGTCGAGATGATCAACCGGCAGCTGGCGGCGGGACTCGAGGGCGAGTCGCTGCTGGAGGCGGCGGTCTCGGAGGTGCGCGATCTGAACGGCGGGGAGCTGACGGACGATGTGGCCGTGCTGCTGCTGAGCAGAAACGGTACGCCGCGGAGGTAGGGCCCGTTCGCTCTACGGGTCGTGGCGCACTCGCCGGCCCGCTGCCGCCACTGTCCCCCGTTACCGCCCGCCGTTGTACGGGCCGTACGGGCCGTCGCTGCTCGATCCGCCGCGGCCACCACGGCCGCCGCCGGAGACCTGCTTGAGAGCGGGCCGCACGTCCACGAAGAAGACGATGGTCGCGATCAGTCCGGCGATCGACAGGAACAGCACGGACACGAAGAGGTTCAGCGCGACCGTGATGCCGAGGATGATCAGCCAGAAGGACTTCTTCTGCTTGTCGGCGGCGCGGTAGGCGTCCTCGCGGGCCATGGCCGCCATGATCAGCGCGGTCACGGAGCTGACGACGAAGACCAGGTTCAGCACCAGCCAGAGGCCGAAGTCGAATCCCGCACGCAACATGCTGAGCACCGCCTCATGAGTGGTTGTGTAGCGCCTCGCGGCCAAAGTACCGGGAGAACGAGCCGGACACCCCAAAAGGTGCCCGGCCCGTCTTCCCGGTACGCGTCACCGCTGTAACCGTTGTTACTTGGCGGACGACGGGCTGCTCTTCTTCGCCGTCACCTTGCGCGCGGGGCCCTTACGGGCGGCGGGCGGAGCGGGCTTCCTGGCCTCGTCCTTCGCCTCGGGCGCCTCGGTCGTCACGTCGGCCCTGGGCGCCGGCTCGGCGTTCGGCTCGACGGCGACGGCGATCTCGGCGATCTCCTCGGCCGCCTCGCCGCGCCACGCCTTCACGACGTGCTCGCCCTGCTCCGCGACCTTCTCGTACGTCTCACGGGCCTTGACCGCGTACTCGGCGGCCACGCCGACACCACGCAGCGCCAGGTCCTGAGCGGTCTCGCCGAACTTCTTCAGATCGGTGTCGAAGGTCTCGAGCACCTCGGTGACCTTGGCCTGCACGGTGGCCTGGGCCTCCTTGGCCTGGGTGGTCACCTTCTCCTGCACGGCCTTGGGGTCGGTGTTGCGCACGGCGTCGATACGGCTCGGGGCCTCTGCCTTGAGCTGCTCGATCAGCGCGGGGACCTTCTTGGCCTGCTGAACGGCGAGGTCGGCGGTGCCGGCGGCGAAGTAGAGGGGGGTCGGGTCGGTGAGGGTCTTACGCAGGTCATCGGTGATGGCCATGACTGTGGTCCTCCCGGATCGCAGATCAGTTTGAGGGTTGGTCGGCATCATTGCCCCCAGAGCCTTCGGCCTGGGAGGTGCCCCCATCCGTGCGGGGGCCTTCAGCGGCGGTGTCCATCATGTCCGTTGCATCCGCGTTTTCCGTACTGCCGGAGACCTCGAACCCGTTCTCCTTGCGGAACGAGTCGTAGATCTGCAGCAGCACCTGCTTCTGCCGCTCATTGATCGAGGGGTCGGCGAGGACGACGGCACGCGTCTCCAGCTCCCCGCGCTCCTTCTCATCGAGAATCCCGGCCCGTACGTACAGCGTCTCGGCGGAAATCCGCAGCGCCTTGGCGACTTGCTGCAGAACTTCCGCGCTCGGCTTGCGCAGGCCGCGCTCGATCTGGCTCAGATACGGATTGGACACCCCGGCGGCGTCGGCGAGCTGCCGCAGCGAGAGCTGCGCACTGCGCCGCTGCTCGCGGAGGTACTCGCCGAGATTGCCGACGTTGAGTGATGCCATGTCCCGATGCTGCACCATCAGTGCTAACTATTGCAAGCGCATGCTTGCAATAGTGCGCCACGCAACACGCGAGTGATTCGGGTGCCTGATGTCCCGTCTGTCCTTTCCCAGTAGAACTGAGCGAGACCCGGTGGAAGTGACCAGCGATCTGACTGATTCCCGGCCGAACTGATCAGCCGAGACGGTCGGCTCTTGAGCGTTGATCACTCCGCTGACAGTGCCAGTGGCATGCGGCAGGATGCGGACGCATGACTCTCTCTCCTCTCGCATTGCCATGCCGGTCCGGTCCGTGGCCGCACAGGATGCGTCCGGTCCGCTGTATGCGACCAGCTACGGGGCAAGCCCGCTGGAGACGATCGTGACGATGATGGACTCCGGGGGCTCGGCACCCTTTGGGTCGCGTACCCGCATCAGGGCAGCCGGACTTTGGAGGGCGTCCTCCCCGACGGATCCACACACCGAACTGTCGTCCCGGAGCGCGAGGCCGGCGAGGAGCTCAGCGCGTTCGTCCTGCTCGACAACGGGTTCTGCATCGCGCGGGTCGTCGATCACCGCGAAATGATCGACCAGATCCACGACCGTCGTGTCCAGGGCCAGGTCATCGCCCTGACCACCGTCAGAACCGTCATCGCCGGCCGACAACGATCCGCACCCGGCCTGCACGGCGACGAGCGGATGGCCGCCCTCGAAGCGGAGTGCGAGCGCCTCGTCGGTCTCGGCGCCACCCGCTTGCGCCGCGACGAGCCGGCGCCTCCTACCAGCGCGGGCTACATCGTGATGGCCGATCCGGAGGGAAACGAGTTCTGCTTGGACTGAACGACGGGGAACTTCACCCCGGTGAGGTCTTCGGAGACGGCCCACAGCCGCTGCTGGACGGCTACCTCGTACGACTCCGGGCTGGAGGTGACCAGCCGGGGGTGGCCCATGACCTCGTTGCGTCCGCCGGGACCGTAGTACTGGCCGCCGAGCGCGGCGGGGTCGGTGGCGGCGCGCAGGGTCGGCAGCGCGCCCATCGCCGGCGTCTGGGTGATCAGCGGCGCGAGCCAGGTGAGCGGAAGCCGGAGGGCCGCGGGGGTGTTGCGGGCGAGCTCGGTGCTGGACATGCCGGGGTGCGCGGCCACCGCGACGGTGGTGCCGTGCGTGGCGAGCCGGCGCTGCAGCTCGTACGTGAACATCAGGTTGGCCAGCTTGGACTGACCATAGGCGGCGGCCCGGCTGTACGACCGCTCCCACTGCAGGTCGTCGAAGTGGATCGCGGCCCGGATGCGGTGGCCGGTGCTGCTGACCGTCACCACGCGCGAGCCGGGCACCGGCAGCATCAGGTCCAGCAGCAGCCCGGTGAGCGCGAAGTGGCCGAGGTGGTTGGTGCCGAACTGCATCTCGAAGCCGTCCCGGGTGGTCTGCTTCGGGGTGTACATCACGCCGGCGTTGTTGATCAGCAGGTCGATCCGGTCGAGCCGGGACCGCAGCGCCGCCGCCGCGGTCCGGACGGAGTCGAGCGAGGTCAGGTCCAGCGCCTGCACGGTCACGTCGCCGGTCATGCGGGCCGCGGCCTGCTCGCCCTTCTCGACGTTGCGCACGGCGAGGACCACGGACGCCCCGCGCTCGGCGAGCGCCTTGGCGGTCTCGTACCCCAGTCCGGTGTTGGCCCCGGTCACCACGGCCACCCGCCCGCGCTGGTCCGGAATGTTCGCCGTCGTCCATTTCTCGCTCATGATCAGGCTCCCAACTAACTAACGTACCGAAGGTATCTTGCGCCGATGACGTTAAAGTACTTTCGGTACGTTGTCAACGTACCGCAGGTACCTAAGTTAGGCTGGCGATCGTGACTTTCCAGCGGGCGCGAACCGAAGAGCAGCGGGAGATCCGCCGACGGGCGATCCTCGACATGGCGTCGGCGATGCTCGACGAGATGCCTGTGGCCGCGGTCACCCTGAACGAGCTCAGCCGCCGGGTAGGCCTGGCGAAGCCGAACGTGCTGCGCTACTTCGAGTCTCGCGAGGCGGTGCTGCTAGAACTGCTGGACCACTTCCTGCAGGAGTGGCTGACGGAACTGGCAGGCGAGTTGGCCGCCGGCATCGACGAAAATCTACCCATGACCGAGCGAGCGGCAGCGGTGGCCGAGATCCTCAGCCGCTCACTCTCCGGCCGAGTGGTGCTGTGCGACCTCTTCGGCGCACAGGGCAGCGTCCTGGAACACAACGTCTCCGTCGAGGTCGTAGCACGCTACAAGCGCGCCTCCCTGGACCGCCTGACAACCATGACCGCCCTGATCCAGAAGTACCTGCCGGAGCTGGGCGAGAACGCAACACTGTTCAGCCTGCAAACCATGGTCATGGCCGGCGCGCTGTCGGCGTACAGCACACCCCCACCCAGCCTGCAGGCGGCCTACCAGGCCGAGCCCGACCTGGCCCGCTTCCACTTGGAGCTGAAGGACTACTTGAAGCTGGCCCTGACCGCGACCCTCCTGGGCGTGCTACCCCGCCGCTGACCTGCGTTGCACTGGACAGGCCAAAACCTCTGTATTTCTCGCGCTCGGACGGTGGAGGGTCCGGGTTGCCCAAGCTCGGGCCGCTGGCCCTGACCACTTCGGACTCCGCGTCAACGCTCTTCTTCGGGCCCGGCGGCAGCTGAGCCTTCACGTCGGCGACGGCGGCAGCGCCCGGCGGACCTGGTCGACCGAGGTGTATCGCCGCAGTGGTCGGCAAGTTGCTCCAGCGCGCACACGACGGTCCGCCCGGAGCCTCCACGGAGAAGACTCCACCCCGGCGCAAGCGGCGGCGCTCCAACGCGCTTGGCCGTCCGGCCGTCCTCGATACATCCGGCTCACGCGCCCGACCCCCGGACGAGCCCGCGTTCGATGAGCCCGAAACCAATCAACTTGAAGAGGACGAGTCCCTGGCAGACGTCGTGCCCCTCGGCATCTTCGACGCCCGCAAGGAGGCCGAGCGACGGTGGTGAGCACTCCTGCCCCGGTGCACTCGGACATGCCTCGCGACACCACGCTGACCCTGTCGGGCTGGCGGCGCTTCGTCGAATCCTCGCCACCCCAACTGGCGCTTCTCCCTGACACGCAGTGGACGCAGATGTCCGTCGCGGACCGTGACACCTATGACGAACAGCGCATCGACTATCACTCAGAGATGATCGTGGTCGCGACCTCCGCGGTCCGCGAGGTCACACACCGGGGGCGGCTGCTCACCCTGCTGAACCGGCGGGAGATCAGCGCTCGCAGAGGGCTGATCGTCTCCGGGCCGTCGACCACCGGTAAGAGCACGGCACTCAAGCAGCTCGGCCGCACCCACGAACGCTTCTGGGCCCGGCAAGAAGACGTCATCTGCCCAAGCCACTGGGTCTGGACCGGCACCACCAGCTCGCTCGACCTCAGCAGCCATCCCAAGGTCGCCTCGGAAGTCATCACGGCGAACCGGCGCCACCGAAGACTGATCCGCCGACGCGGACGCCTCGCCGTCCGCGCGGCCTACTACGACGCGAAGAAGCTCTGCTGGGAGTGGAACAAGATCGGCATCTTCAACAAGAAGATCAGTCGGCGTCTGACGGACATCCTCGGCCCTAAGTGGAGCGTCCGTCACGACGATCCGGAATCCGAAGCCGCCTACTACCCGAACGTGATCGAACTGACCCGGATCCTGTCCTCGCCTTACTGGCGATCACTCATCCTCGATGAGCATCTCCCTGCAAGCACTCCGCGTGAGCCCTTCGAACTTCTCGGTGTCCCGGCCGACTTCTGCTGGCTGATGGAGAGCACACCCGGCATCGAGCTATTCGTCCAAGAGATCCGAAGGACCGTCAACCCCTACTTCAGCTGGCACCCGTACTCGCACTACGGGAGTTATCCGGCCTTCACCAAGTGGGTCCTCGACGAACTACGCGAGCGCTTCAGCCCGTCCCCCTACCGGCACCTATTACGGCCCACCCCGGAGGTCTTCGGTGAAGATGCGGTCGTGTCCCGCCGCGTGGTCTAGCCTGTGGGCATCTCTGCGGTGGTCCGATACAGCACACACTGGCGAAGCGGCCCCTCGGGCACACTCGGATCCTCGAAGTCGTCGGCCGGATCCCGGGCCATTCCGATCCGGCGCATCACCGCCTGGGAACGAAGGTTGTTGACCGTCGTCGACGCAACGATCTCCGGCAGCCCGAGGGCCTCGAAGCCAAAGGCCAGGCAGGCCAGGGCGGCCTCGGTGGCGTAACCGTGACCCCATGCTGAACGTATCAACCGCCACCCGACGTCCACCCCCGCGAACGGCAAGTCCTCGCCCACCTCGTCCAAGCCGGCGCGGCCGATGAACTCACCGGTCTCCCGTGCTTCGAGCGCCCACCACCCAAACTCTCGCTCGTCGAACTCTGCCTGCATGAGAGCCACCGTGGCATCGCTTTGCTCCCGCGTCAGCAGTTCGCCCAGGTGTTCCCGAACTTCGGGATCGGCGTTCATCGCCGCCCATGGTTCGAGGTCGGACTCCCGCCACCGGCGGAGCAGGAGACGATCGGTACGCAGTTCCGGCATGGTGCCCAGCTAACGTCATCACGATCAGGGTGTCGATCGGTTATGTCGCGCCTACGGTGCTCGCCAGCGCCAGCCCCCTGCACAGATCTGCACGGCCTACACCACGCGGCGGAGCGCCATCGAAGATGCACCACATGGAGCAGATTCCGTGAGATCCCCCGAGTAAAACTGCACGATGAAGCAGATCGGATGACACACACCAGGTCCCGCCAGTCTCAACGAAACTGCTCCGACCTGGTCAGGGGCCTAACGCCGGAGCAGTCTCAATGAGACGCGACACCTGATGTCCGGTCCCAGCGATGTGTAGGCAGTCCCGCTCTTCTGTGGGCAAGCGGGCCACCGTCCCGGTCATCTGTAGGCAAGTTCCGGGGTGTTCCAGTCCTCAGTGGGCAGTGCGGCGAAGGTCTTCCTACGGTCGGTATGGATGGTCGGCGTCGTACGTACGGGGCCTGGATGACTGCACGCGTGGATGGCCCGGAGTCGGCCGAGGGGTTCGAGGTCGAGTACGTGGATCCGGCGGGCGTTCGTCGGCGGGGGCCGTTGAGCCGGTTGTGGTCGGTGCGGTTCGAGGGCGGACGGCCTGAGCGCCGGTTTCCGGCTTTCCGGGGGCAGGGCAACTGGTGCGGCTGGTACTGGTCGGCGACCTGCGGCGGGCACGTCGGCTATGAGTCGTGGCTGGAGCGCGATCATCTGATGCTGCTCGACTTCGACCCGCGGCTGACGGCGGTTGCCTCGCAGCCCTTTCAGCTGTCGTGGTCGGGGGGCGAATGGGAAGAGGGTGCGGCACACGCCGGATTTCTTCGTACGCCGCGCGGACGGCACGGCGCTGGTGGTGGACGTGCGCCCGGATGAGCAGATCGAGCCGCGGGACGCGGTGAAGTTCGCGGCGACGGCCGCGGCCTGTGGCCTCGTGGGGTGGGACTTCGCGCGAGTGGGGACGCCGGATGCGGTGCTGATGGAGAACGTGCGATGGCTGGCCGGCTACCGCCATCTGCGTGTGCACCGCCCACAGGTCGTCGCCCGGTTGATGGAGGTGTTCGCCGACGAGGCCTCGCTGCTGGCCGGGGCCAGACGGGTGGGCGATCAGATCGCAGTGCTTCCGGTCCTCTTCCATCTGCTCTGGCTACGTGTTCTTGCCGTGGATCTCCGCGCGGGACTGCTGTCGGCGAGTACGCGGGTTGGGCTTGGAGACGTAAGGGAAGGGGGCGGTTATGCCGTCGCGTCCGCGGCTTCTGCGAGCGGGTGCGGCGATCACGGTGATGAGCCGCCGTCTCACCCGCCGCAAGGCCCGGCCCGCCGCCCGCCGCGACGTTACCTCGTACTACCTGCAGGGGCAGGCGGCCTGACCGCCCCTGGCCCCTGCCCTGCATCAGCGGGCCGCCAAAAGGTAACGGACGCTAGACGTCCGTCAGTTCGAAGATGAACTGGTTGCGACCCTCCCGCTTGTACCTCATGTTGGCGGGGAAATTCGTCTCGTCGGCGACATCGACCGACTTGGTGGTGCCGTTCCAGACGAAGTAGACGGACCCCATGGCGACGTACTCTCCGCTTTGCTCGCTGCGGACGTAGATGGCTGAGGTCACGGGAGGGCCGTCCTCCGGCATAACGCCGACCAAGCCGTACTCGGGGTCCCCGGAATAGACCAGGATCTCGCCCACCTCGAAGGAGGCCACCTTCAAGCTGTACTGCCCGTTCTGCCCTCCGGTTAGGTCCTCCAGCCGGACCGCGATGGGCAGCGTGGTGTCCCGGATGACCTTGAACCTCGTCAGACCTCCGATGCCGGTGATGTCCGCCTGGTCAAGATCCCACTCCTGGTACCTGCCGGTCTGGTTGGCGTGCTGCCAGGCGAGCACCTTGACCTGCCGGCCTACCTTCACCGACCTGAATCTGTCGTTGAGTTCGCCCGGATGGAGATTCTCGTTGGCTCCAAGGTCGTAGGTGTGCGCCTCGCCCGCAAAGGAGAGCTGGGCGTAGAAGGTGACCTGGTCGTCTTTCATGTGCACCCCGAATCGACTACTGAAAGTTACTGAATTATCACTCATCGGAGTTGTCGGCTAGCCGGCGACACACCAGAAATGCCCGGGGCGCCCCTAGGGTCGTCGGCCAGCGGTCGGAGGTCGGCATGTGTTTGCACTGCACCCTCTGACAAGCGAGGTGGTTGCGGCCTTGAACCCCCAGGTCGCGATGGACGCCCTGGCAAAGGACATCGCTGAGATCGGCTACCCACTGGGCAATGGCACCAACGCCTGATGCCAGAAGAGCAGCTGCCTACGGTTGAGTGGGACGCCAGCCATCACCCCGTCCCGAACAACCGTAGGCACCGCAGTTCAGGACATCGCCCCGCCCACACTTATCTGGGACAGGACACCTGAGCACGTTGTCCGTTCCCAGTGGATGTGCCGGAGTCCCGGCGAAGATGGCTGTCCTGCCTCAGGCGACCTGCTCCGATCTCACCGAAGCTGATCCGATCCGGGCCTGCGTCTCACTGAACTGCTCTGCGACTGACTGCCGTTGCCCCGTCTCATGCTAATTGGCCCCTGTCTCAGGTGATCTGGTCCGATTCGCTCGCCGTCTCAGGCGATCTGGTCCGGGCTACTCCTGTCCCGCGAGACCTCGACCCGCGCGGCGGTGACACCCCGGGGGTTCGGTGAACAGCACACGCCACTACGGTGGGCCGATGGCGTCGATCAAGCAGTTCCAAGTCACCTTCGACTGCGCAGAACCTGAGCGCGTCGCTCGTTTCTGGTGCGAGGTGTTGGGGTACGTCGTACCGCCTCCACCGGAGGGGTTTGCCACTTGGGACGATTTCAATCGCTCGCTGCCGCCTGAGCGCCAGGGTTCAGGGTTCGTCTGCATGGATCCCTCAGGTGTGGGCCCGCGAATGTACTTCCAGCGCGTCCCCGAAGGCAAGGTCGTCAAGAATCGGCTGCATCTTGACGTGCGGGTCGGTACCGGACTCGTGGGTGAAGAGCGCCTGGCCGCACTTGAGGCCGAGTGCGCACGACTGGTCCCGCTCGGCGCGGTACGCGGGCGACTACTGCTTGCCGATGACAACAACGAGTCGTGCCTCGGGATGCAGGACATCGAGGGCAACGAGTTCTGTCTCGACTGAGGGGCCGCGAACGTGTCCTCGTTCTGTCCCCATGGGCCAGGACGAAGAACCGCCCCCGACCTGTCAGGGCGCTGTGGCGCAGATCGCCGGATTAGGTGCTCGGGACGGGCGAGCCGGGAGCCGTCCAGCGGATCACCACCGAGAACACCACCCTCAAACAGCGCGTCCGCCAGCTCACCACCGATAACCACACCCTGGACGAGCGGCTCAAGGCCGCCCGCTCCAACCTCCGCTTCCAGGACCGCCGCATGGCCGACCTCGAAGCCCAGATCACCGAGCCGGGATCAGCAATCTGATCCTGCCCGGCTGGGGATCCGTGGGTGTCAGTGCTGCGGGTCATACTCGTGCTGCGGTGCCGTCCGGGCGCCGCAGCACGAGGGGAGCGACATGGCTGAGGTGCTGGTTTTCCACCACGGGCACGGTCTGACCACCGGCATTCAAGAGTTTGCTGAGCTGCTGCGACAGGCCGGACACACCGTCCACGTCCCGGATCTGTTCGAAGGGCAGGTATTCGACAGCCTCGAGGAGGGCATCGGCTACGCCGAGAAAGCCGGGTTCGGCACGATCATTGCGCGCGGAACCGCCGCAGCCGAGAGGCTGCCTGCGGAGCTCGTCTACCTCGGGTTCTCACTCGGCGTCCTGCCGGCGCAGAAGCTGGCCCAGACCCGCCCCGGCGCAAAGGGCGCGCTGTTGCTCGAGGCATGCGTCCCGGTCCCGGAGTTCGGCGGTGCCTGGCCCCAGGATGTCCCAGTGCAGGTCCACGGCATGGACGCAGATCCGTTCTTCGCCGGGGAGGGGGATGTGGACGCGGCCCGCGCGCTCGTCGAGACGGCGGCGGATGCCGAGCTGTTCCTCTACCCCGGCGACAGGCACCTGTTCACCGACAGCAGCCTTCCGTCGCACGACGAGCACGCGGCAACGCAGGCCATCCATCGGGTGCTCGGCTTCCTCGACCGCATCAAATAGCCCAGCGCCCTCGCCGCTCAGGGCTACTTCGGCGATGCTCCGGTGCCCAGTTGGCTGCACCACGGTCCGTCCACCGTCCCAGTGGACGGACCGCCCCACGAGACCACCCAGCTCAGACGAGCTACAGCCACGGCCCACCTCGCCATCACGGACATGCAGTCTATGAATCGTCGCAGTTCAGAGCTGACGCACGAGCTCCTGCGGTCGGTAAAGTCGACGAACTCCACAACATGTCGCTGACCACCCGCAACGGCTCGGAGACCTCTGACCAGTTGAAGTACCTCTCCGAGCGGATCCCGGCCACCTTCGTCTATGCCGGACTCGACATGGACAGCACCGGTTTGTTCAACGGCACCCGCGGCAAACAGATCGCCAGCCGCTTCGCGGTCCTGGAGAGCGGCGCGTTCCCCTACGGAACCCCGCGCCAGCGCGAGGACTGGCATGCCCTGGTCGCCACCCTCGAACAGTCCCTGCGGCTCCACCGGCACACCCCGCCCCCTACTTCGCCTTGCTCTGATCCGTTTCGGTCCCACCGGCGCCCGGGCCGGACCAGACGGCGAGCTCACCCTCGGGCAACGATATGAAGCGCCATCCCGCTGGCCCCGTGACTTGCCACGCTTCGAACGTCGGGTCGGCCGGGCAGTTCAGATGGAAGCCCGTCTCGAACACCAGCCGCAGTGTGCCGGACTTGAACGCGACCGCAGACGCGACTTTCGCCCCGAACAGAGGAAGGGCCGCTGCGACGTCCTGGGACTCCGGCGTCAGGAGTACTGAGGGGTTGGTCCGGATCGACCCGCGCGAGAGACGGGCGGGTGCTTCCAATGCGACTTCCCAGTCCTCGTCAAGGGCCAGCACGAGTCGAAAGTCGACGGTGATCCTGGTGATGCTGAGGCCACGGAGGTTCAGGATCCATCTGTCCTCGTGCTCGACGGGACCAGTTGCAGTGCTCACCAATGCACCTTGGCCGATTTGGCAATCGAGAACCAGGGGGTTTCGCCGCTGTCAGGCGCCCAAACGAGAGGCCAGCTCGCGCGATGCGGAATCCCACGTCATCACCGTGGGCCGAGCCGGCCCAGGGGACACCAGTGAGCCGGAGGGCGACCCTCATTGCGCCGGAGGTAACTCCCTTGTGCCAGAAGCCGTCTCCCTATGTATCGCCTTGTATCGAGCATTTGACACAAGACCCCGACCAGGGCATCTTGTACCCACTGCTTGATACAAGATGATCTGGGGGGATCTCCATATGCTCGACACCGTCCCGCTCCAGTCCCGGTTCCTCGACCACGCCGACCACTACGCCCGCTGGTCCGGTCTGGCCATCGGCATCGTGGCCGCACAGCAGTTGGTCACGATGGAGAGCGGCGACATCACGATGCCCCTCGTGTTCGCCATCACCGCTTTCGGCCTGTGCGCGGTGGGCGGTGTCCTGCTCGGCGACGCCCTGACCCTGCGTCCCCAGGAAGCGGTACGCACCGCGAGTCTCGCCCCGCGCCTGGTCCGAGACCAAGTGCCGCCCCGTATGGCGCCCCTGCTTCTTCTGCAGGCGGCGTCCCTCGTCACCCTGCTGGTGATGGGTGCGGTCACGGCCTCCTCCGACCCCGCCCGGACAGCGGGGCGTGTCATCACCGTCACCTGCTAAGGGATGCGCGCATCCCTCGGTCCCTGGCCGGGCCTGTACTACAGCGGCCCGATGTTCGCCGCCCTCGCGGTCGGAACCCCCGTCTGCGTCTGGGCCCTGCGCCGTATCGCCCACGGCCCGGGCGACGACCAGCAGCGCCGCGACCGCGCGTGGGCGATCACCGGAGCCTGGGGGCTGCTGGTGTCGAGCCAGGTGCTGCTCGTCGTTCTGATGATCTTCGTCGCGCTCACGGAGAAGGCCTGCGCCGGCCCGCTGGGCGCCGCCACCATCGTGGTGATCTGCCCCCTGGGCCTGCTGAGCCTGTTCACCTTCGGATGGTCCCTGGTCACCGTGGTGGCACCCCGGGCGGTCGACGACGAGGCAGCCGACGATGGGACTTTCGACGATGAGTGACACCGCCGTCCGCGTCGACACCACCAGCCAGGTACCGCCGTACGAGCAGATCCGCGCCCAGCTGGCCGCGCTGATCCGCACCGGCCGGCTGGCCGAGGGCGAGCGCCTGCCGACCGTGCGCCAGCTCGCCGCCGACCTCGGTCTGGCGCCGGGCACCGTGGCCCGCGCCTACCGCGAGCTGGAGGCCGCCGAGCTGATCCGCACGCGCCGTGGCGCGGGCACCCGGGTCGCGGCGCTCCCGTCCGAGCCGCACTCGCACGATGCCGACCAACTCACCACTCTGGCCCGGGACTTCACCTCCGCTGCCCGAGCGCTCGGCGCCGACACCGAGGACATCCTGACCGCCGTCCGCGACGCCCTGGACCCGGGGCCCGCCTCCTCCTCGGCCACCGCCGACAGCGGAGCAGGTGGCCCCAAGACGGCCGAGGCGTCGGCGCAAGTCACAGGCGTGAGGAACAGGCTTGAGCAGCAGGCGTAAGTAACAGACGTAACAGGCACAGGTAACAGTGGGTGATGAGCCACTGTTACGCCACGGCGCGACCACTGAAACGTTCCGTTCCTACGGTCCTGGCGCAGCCGGAGAACCTCCACTCCGGATCGGCCAGAGGAACAGGAACAGGAACAGGACCGGCAGCTGGACTACCAGTCGTGGCTGACGACCCAGGCGTGGTATCAGTTCCAACGGCCCACCCTTCCGAGCCACGGCTGCGCCCTCAGCTGACGGCAGCGCCGAACCACCTGGGCAGCCGGCTGAGCAGATCCTGCTGATCTTCGCCGACCCACGCCACGTGGCCGTCCGGCCGCAGCAGCGCCGCGGGCACGTCCAGCTCCTCGCTGACGTCGACGACGTGGTCGACCCGATCTGCCCAGCCCGCCACCGAGAGCCGGCCGGTCTGGTCGAGCAGCAGCCCGCGGCCGCCGTGCATCAGCTCGTAGAGGCGCCCCCGCTTCAGCCCCACGTCCCGCATCCGCCGGCCGAGCAGTTCATGCCCCTCGCCGAAGTCGTAGCGGACCCCGACTGCGGTGATCATCTCGGTCACGTACCGGTTCACCTCCTCGAAGTCCATCAGCTTCGAGAACAGCTCCCGCAGCGCGGTCGCCCCCGGATCGGTCCCCAGCAGCGTGATCTGCGCGCGGGTGTTGTCCAGCACGCGGGCGCCCACCGGGTGCCGTTCGGCGTGGTAGCTGTCAAGGAGCCCCTCCGGTGCCCAGCCGTTGACCGCGGCGGCCAGCTTCCAGCCGAGGTTGAACGCGTCCTGCACGCCGAGGTTGAGCCCCTGCCCGCCGGTCGGCGGGTGGATGTGCGCCGCGTCGCCGGCCAGCAGCACCCGGCCGACCCGGTAGCGCTCGGCCTGCCGGGTGGCGTCGCCGAACCGGGACAGCCAGCGCGGCGAGTGCACGCCGAAGTCGGTGCCCGCGAACGCCCGCAGCTGCTTCTTGAAGTCGTCGAGGGTCGGCTCGGTCGCACGGTCCTCGGCCACCCCGTCGGCGGGCACGACGATGCGGCACACCCCGTCCTCGCCGGGGGCGACGCCGAACCGCAGTTGGGTCTTGCGGACTTCCTCGACAACGGCAGCGATCGTCGCCGGATCCTCGGTCACCTCCATTTCGCCCAGCAGCGTCTCGACCTTGGCGGGCTCGCCGGGGAAATCGACGCCGAGCCGCTTGCGCACCGCACTGCGGCCGCCGTCGCACCCGACGAGGTAGCGCGAGCGCAGCTGGGTGCCGTCCACCAGCTCGACGGTCACCCCGTCCTCGTCCTGGCTCAGCCCGACCACTTCGCAGCCGCGCCGGATCTCGGCACCGAGTTCGAGCGCACGCTCGTTGAGCAGCCGCTCGGTGACCGGCTGCGGAGTGGCGAGGCCGTACGGGTGCGCCGTGTCCAACCGGTCCGGCCACGGTTTCATGATGCCGCCGAAGAGACCGCCGACCTGGAACTTCTCACTGACCGCGAGGAACCGGTCCAGCAGACCGCGCTGGTCCATCAGCTCGACGCTGCGTGCGTGCAGGCCCTGCCCGCGGGACTCCCCGGTCGGCTCGGTCAACTTCTCCAGCACGACCACGTGCACGCCGGCCAGCCGCAACTCGCCGGCCAGCATCAAACCGGTCGGTCCGCCGCCGACCACGATCACGTCAATCATGAGAACCCCCATTTAACGATGTTGAATTCAGGCCAGCCGCTCCGCGCAGTCCGGCGGCACGCACACCCGCACACCCGCACCTCCGCGCCGAGTCCCCGCAACCGCACCGCGAGTCCCACCGGCGGTTCGACTTTCCCGCGCAACCCGTACGCCGACAACAACTCACGTACTTAGCGAAT
Organism: Streptomyces lunaelactis; assembly: GCF_003054555.1. Classification (NCBI taxonomy): domain Bacteria; kingdom Bacillati; phylum Actinomycetota; class Actinomycetes; order Kitasatosporales; family Streptomycetaceae; genus Streptomyces; species Streptomyces lunaelactis. The sequence continues at coordinate 4,034,086 of NZ_CP026304.1, forward strand.
CTGCCATTTCCGCAGGCCCTGGCCTTGGCCGGCCATTCTGCGGCACGACCCGGGCCTTGCCGCAAGCCCCCCGGTGCGCTATATCTTGAGAGTGGCAAGGAGTGGTAACTCCTTGCCTTTGCCTTTTGTCGTCCGCTGTGGACGGACAACTGTCGACGACCATCGGCCCGGACGCGCCCGTCGGCGACACGGCGCAGACGGTCACCGAACGCATCGCGGCGGCCCTGGCTCCGGATCACCCTCTTGGCCGACTGACCCCGATGCTGTCGGCGGAGTTACCCGGCGGCACCGTCGAGTGCTCCGCTCAGGTTCCGGACGTAGGAAATCCCTGGGCGGCCGTCCAGCCGGATCTCGCCGACGGGTACGAATCCCGTACGGGCCAGCACCGCTCGCGAGCCCGCGTTGTCGAGCGTCGTCACGGCCCGCAGCGTGGTCAGGCCGTACTCCGTTGTGGACAGGGCACATACCTGCTGGACGGCAGCCGTGGCCAGGCCCCGTCCGGCCGCCTTCTCGGCGATCCGGTAGCCGAGTTCGGCCGAGCGGTCCGCGACGTCGATCAGGTTGACCCGTCCCTGCACCGCACCGTCGTTGTCCACCAGGACATGGAAGTGGTGCAGCCCGGCGGCCTGTTCAGCGAGCAGGTCGCCGTGTCGTGCGTCGAATCCGGCGAAGTAGCCGTCACCACGGTCGGGAATCGACGCGGCGAAGTACGCCCGGTTCTCGCGCTCGAACTGGAGCAGGGCCGGAGCGTGATCGAGGCGGAGACGCTGGAGTTCGGGCATGCGACAACGCTACGCACCCTCGGATATCTGAACGACTCTGCCCCCGTCGTTGGGTAGCGTCTGGCACCGGCCGATACGTGGCCGCAAGCCCCCGCCGCCGTCGAGAGGATTCAGCAGTGTCCGACGAACGAATCGGCCCGCCCCTGCTCGGCGGCGAGCGCGAGACGGTGCGCGCCTTCCTCGACTTCCACCGCGCGACACTCGCCATGAAGTGCGACGGCCTCTCCGACGAGGACCTGCAAGCGCAGTCGATGCCGCCGTCGACGCTCTCTCTGCTCGGCCTGGTGCGGCACATGGCCGAGGTGGAGCGCACCTGGTTCCGCCGGGTGATCAACGGGGAGGACATACCGCTCGTGTGGTCGGACGAGGGCGATTACCAGGTGGCGTACGACGCGAGCGCGTCCACGCGCTCGGAGGCGTTCGGGGCCTGGCAGAGGGAAGTTGAGCACTCCCGCCGGATCGAGGAGAAGGCGGAGTCCCTCGACGTCACCGGCTACCAGCCCCGGTGGGGCGAGCAGGTGTCGCTCCGGCTGGTGATGCTGCACATGGTGCACGAGTACGCCCGGCACAACGGCCACGCCGACTTCCTCCGCGAGGGCATCGACGGGACGGTCGGGGCCTGAGGGGGACGGTCTGGCCGTAGCGGGGTGTCCTGCTCGCCGACGGGTGTCCTACTCACCGCCCCTTCGGATCTCCAGCTCCGGCGGCAACGGGCCGCGGTGCAGCACGTCGAGCCGGGACACCGCGCGAGTGAGCACGACATACAGCCGGTGCAGGCCGCGCGTCTCCGCCCCCGCGATCGCCGCCGGTTCGGCGACGACGACATGGTCGTACTCCAGGCCCTTGGCGACCGTCGCGGGCAGTACGGTCACGCGCGCCTCGGCCGCGAGGTCGTCGGCCGTGGCGGTCGCGATGCCCGCCTCCGCGAGCGCCGCGCGCAGCCGGTCCGTCTCCGGGCCGTCCGCGATCACCCCGATCGAGCCCTGGTGGTCCAGCGCCGCCCGCACCGCATCGACCGTCGCGGCGGCCAGGTCGTCGACCTCGCGGATCGTCAGCTCACCGTCCCCGCGCATCGATCGGGCCGGAGGTACGTCGACGCCCAGCGCCGGGACCAGCCGGTTGGCGAGGTCCACGATTGCCGCCGGCACCCGGAACCCGGTCGTCAGCGGCACCACGGCCGCCTGCTCCTTGCCCAGGTGAGCCAGTTGCTCGGACCACGTGCGAGCGGCCCACGGTGTGGTGCCCTGCGCGAGGTCGCCCAGCACGGTCAGCGAGCCGAAGCCGGCCCGGCGGGCGACGGCGCGGCACTGCATCGGTGAGAGGTCCTGTGCCTCGTCGACGACGATGTGGCCGTAGCCCTCGGGGCGTTCCATCAGACCGGCGAGCTCGTCGAGGAGCACGAGATCGGCGGCCGACCACTTCGCGGACTTGTACGAGCGCGGAGGCCGGTCCCAGCGGATGGCATCCTGCTCCGCCCCCGAGAGCAGCGGGTCGGCAGCTCGGGCCGGGTCGGTGAGCAGCGCGGCCAGCACCTCTTCCGGCTGCGTATGCGGCCACACCGTGTCGACGAACGCGGAGACCGCACGCGCCCGGCCGACCTTCTGCACCCACGTGTTGCCCATCGGTCCGGCCCGTCGCTCCGCCCGGAGCTGGATGGCGCGCACGGCGCGGGTGCGGACGCGTTCGCGGCCGACGGCGTACGGCGGTGCTTCCGCCCGCACCTCGGCGACGATCTGCTCCAGCTCGTCGAGCGGGACGCGCCAGCGGTACGAGCCGTCGGGCACGGCGACCTCCTCGGCGGGCGCCGACACCCTCACGTACAGCGCCCGGTGCAGGACGGCGGCCATCCGGGCGTCGTGCTTGACGACCGCGGCGGCCTCGCTGTCCTGCGTCCGCACCTCGTGGCGGGCGATCTCGTCGTCGACCGTCGACTGGCGGATACCGGTCTCGCCGAGCGAGGGCAGCACCTCGGAGATGTACGAGAGGAAGGTCCGGTTGGGGCCGAGGATCAGCAGTCCGCGGCGCTGGATGCGCTGCGGATAGGTGTAGAGGAGATACGCGGCCCGGTGCAGGCCGACGGCGGTCTTCCCGGTGCCGGGGGCGCCCTGGACGCAGACGGATTCGGCGAGCCCGGACCGTACGAGATCGTCCTGCTCGGGCTGAATGGTGGCCGCGATGTCGCGCATCGGGCCGACGCGCGGCCGCTCGATCTCGCCGGCCAGGATCGCGCTCCCGGCCGAGTCGCCGGCGGTCAGCCGCTCGTCCTCGAGACTGCTCAGATCGGCGGAATCTCCCTTGCTCCAGGGCGCCCAGCCGAAGCGGCGGCGTACGGCGACGCCCTGCGGATCGCGGGCGCTCGCCTGGTAGAAGGCGCGCGAGACGGGAGCGCGCCAGTCGACGACTAGGGGCGGGGCAGTGCCGTGTAGGGGCTGTTCGGTGATACGGCGGCGGCCGATGTGGTAGCTCTGCCCGTCCAGGTGGTCGAGGCGGCCGAAGAACAGCGGGCTGTCCGGCTCCTCGTTCAACGCCTTGGCCCAGCTGCGCAGTTGGTAGCCGAGGACTTCGGCGTCGGCGCCGGAGGCGAAGGCGTTCTCGCCGCTGACGACTTGCTGGGTGGCGCCTTCGGCCATGCCGGTCATGGCCGCACGGCAGGCCTCATGGAAGTTTCGCTCCCGCGTCAGTTCCTGGGTGAGTCCGTGGGCCGGTTCCTGGGTGAGCGCATCGTCGGGTGCCGTCATTCCACCGAGAATAACGTAACCGAGTTAAGTTTTTAACCGCGACTCACTCGAGGCCGCCGCCCAGCTGCCCGAACGCCAGCGCCGCCGCGGCGACCGCGTCCGGACGGACCTGCTCGGCGCTCTCCCCCGCCGCGATCCGCCGCCAGTTCTCCTCGGCCAGGATCCGCTGCACGGCGACGATCTGGCCGGCCGCGAGCCGTGCGCCGAGCCCGCCGCCGAGGGCAGCGGCCAGCGCCGACTCCGACCTGCCCTGGTACGCGTACAGCCGCGCGACCAGGCTCGGCGTCCCGTACAGCAGCCGGTGGTAGGCGAGTACGCCCTCCTCGTCACTGAGCCCGGTCACCGGGTCGCGCCGCTCCAGACCGTCGAGGAAGTGCCGGTGCAGGGCGTGCAGCGGGGAGTGCCCGGCCGGCCGGGCCGCCACGACACGGGCGGCCTCGTCCTCGTGGTCGGCGAACCGGTGCAGCGCCAGGTCCTCCTTCGCGGGGAAGTACCGGAAGAGGGTCGGCTTGGAGACATCCGCGGCGGCCGCGACCTCGGCGACCGGGACCGCGTCGAAGCCCTTCTCCAGGAAGAGCGCGATCGCGGCATCCGAGATCGCCCGGTACGTCTGCCGCTTCTTGCGCTCGCGCAATCCCGTTTCACCGCTCATGACTCACCGCTCATGACGACGAGCGTACGCATCCGAGGCCGACCTCAACCGCACGTGAGGTCAGCGAGGGACGGACGCTGCTCGGGAAGGTGCTGCCGACGACGTGACGGGACAGGTTCGGGGGCGGCCCGAGACAGGTCGCGTGAGCGAATCGCACCCCGGCCCTCGCGCCTCCTCAGCGGCGTCGTTCGATCAGCACCTCAATGCCGTCCAGCACCCGGTCCAGGCCGAAGGTGAACTCGAAGTCCGGGTCGTCCGGTTCGAACATCACGTCGGACTCCAGCATGCGCGCGAGCGCCGGATAGCGGTCCGGGTCCGCGAACCTCTTCAGGGTCCGGCCGTATCGGGCCATGACCTCCTCGGGCGAGAGCCCGCTCGCCTCGATCGCCGCACCCAGGTCCGCCATCAGCAGCGCCTCGTTCCGCACGAAGCCGCCGACCAGCAGGATCACCGAGATCTTCTCGCCCTCGTCGAGCCCGGTGTCCTCCAGCGCGACCAGGGCCTGCTCCCACCAGGCCACCGAGTTGGGCGTGGCGGGCGGCCCCGAGATGGGGATGCGCAGGGCCCACAGGTTCCGGTGGAACACCTCGCGCTGCGCCCGCGCCCACGCCGCCAGCGCCTCCCGCCAGCCGGTGCCGGGTGCGGGGTGCGGGGGCGGCGTTCCGATGACCGCCTCCTGCATCAGGATGTAGAGCTCGTCCTTGGCGGCGACATATCGGTAGAGCGACATCGTCGAGACGCCGAGCTCCTTGGCGATCCGCCCCATGGAGACCGCGGCGAGCCCTTCCGCGGCCGCGACGGCGACGGCCGTGTCGACAATGCGGTCCAGGCTGAGCCCGGGCTTGGGGCCCTTCGCGGGGCGTTCGCGCAGGCCCCAGGCGGCTTCGATGCTGGCGGGCAGCCCGGTATCGCTGACGTCGCCGCGCCTGCTGCCGGTCATCACCCTCCGCCTTCGCCCGCTCGTCTGCTCTTGCGCTTGACGCACATCCTAGTAATGCGTAACCCTTACACAGTACCGCGTATGTCATACGCAGTAACTGCTCCCGGGATGACCCTGCGAGAAGGAGAGTGCGGCAGTCATGAACGAGTCACCGGCCATCGAGGCCACGGGCCTCTCGAAGGCCTACGGAAAGTCGAAGGTTCTCGACGGCATCGACCTGCGAGTCGACCGCGGCACCGTCTTCTCGCTGCTCGGGCCCAACGGCGCGGGCAAGACGACGACCGTACGGATCCTCGCCACCCTCACCACCGCCGACGCGGGCCGGGCGCGCGTCGCCGGGTACGACATCGTCGCCGACCGCGGCCGGGTGCGCCGTGCCATCAGCCTGACCGGCCAGTTCGCGGCGGTCGACGAGAAGCAGACGGGCGAGGAGAACCTCCGGATGATGGCCCGCCTCAGCGGCCTGTCCCGGCGGGACGCCCGCCGCCGCGCCGCAGAACTCCTCGAACGCTTCGACCTCGCGGATGCCGGCCGCCGCCGGACGGTGACGTACTCCGGCGGGATGCGCCGCCGCCTCGACCTCGCCGCGGGCCTGGTCGGCGACCCGGAGGTCGTCTTCCTCGACGAGCCGACGACCGGCCTCGACCCCCGCAGCCGCGCCGAGCTCTGGCAGGTGGTGCGGGATCTGTCGGACCGGGGCGCGACGGTGTTCCTGACCACCCAGTACCTGGAGGAGGCCGACCGCCTGGCGGACCGCATCGCGGTCGTCGACGGCGGCCGGCTGGTGGCGGAGGGCACGGCGGCGGAACTCAAGGCACGGGTCGCGGGCCACCGCCTCGATCTCGTACTCAACGACACGGCGGCGTACTGGCGGCTCGAGTCACGCGCCGTGCACCGCTCCCCCGGGACGCTCACGCTCGGCCTGCCGACGGACGGCACGGCGGCCCATGTGCGGGCGCTGCTGGACGAGGTCGATCCGGACCGCCGGGATGTGACGCGCTTCGCGCTGCACACCGCCACGCTCGACGACGTGTTCCTCGCCCTCACCGGCTCCCCTGCCCGCACCCACAAGGAGCCGGCTCATGTCTGACGTACTGACACCCGCCCTGACCATGACCGGCCGGAGCATCCGTATCAGCCGGCGCAACATCGACGCCGTCATCACCTCGATGATGCTGCCGCTCATGCTGATGCTGGTCTTCATCTACTTCTTCGGCGGAGCCATCAACACCGGCACGAAGTACGTGACCTACGTGATCCCCGGCATCCTCGTCCTCTGCGCCGCCTTCGGCGCGTCCTCCACCGCGGTGAGCGTGAGCGAGGACATGAAGGGAGGGATCATCGACCGCTTCCGCTCGCTCGACGTCGGCGGCACGGCGATCCTGGCCGGGCATGTGGCGGCGAGCACCGTCCGCAATCTGTTCTCGACGATGCTCGTCCTCGGCGTCGGCCTCCTCATCGGCTTCCGACCGTCGGCAACACCACTCGGCTGGCTCGCGGCCGCGGGCATCCTGATCGCCTTCCTGCTGGCGATCTCCTGGCTCTCGGCGGCGGTGGGCCTGCTGGCCAGAACTCCCGAGGCGGCGGCCGGCTTCACCTTCTTCATGATGTTCCTGCCCTACCCGAGCAGTGCGTTCGTCCCGATCGAGACGATGCCGAACTGGCTCCACGGCTTCTCGGAACACCAGCCGGTGACCCCGCTGATCGAGTCCCTGCGAGGCCTGCTGCTGGCCCAGCCGGTGGGGACGGCACCGTGGACGGCGCTGGCGTGGTGCGGGGGGATGCTGGGGGTGGCGGTGGCGCTGTCGGGGGTGCTGTTCAGGGTGCGTACCCAGTGAGCCTGTTGTCGTTCTCGGTGCCGGCGCCTCGGCGCATCTGAGTGCGATTCCGCTCCGGCGCGGGACGGCTACGAAGAGCCGACGGAAGAGGCCGTCGAAGTCGAAGAGAACGCGTCCAGCGGCGCGAACTACCAGCCTGGCTCCCGCGAGATCCCCCACAATTCGTCGAAGTACTCGCGCCATGCCTTGATCGCTTCTGTCGCGTCCTTGCCGCCCGCGTGGTGCCAGCGCGTGAGCATCGAGTTGTACCCCTGAGGGTCCAGGACCCTTCTGTCGGCGGCTGCTCCGAAGGGAAAGTCGGTCTTCTCCAGTTTATTGTAGTAACCCTCGAAGACCAGTTGGTCGTTCATCAGGTACAGCTTGAGAGCGGCCGGCATCCGGAAGAATCTGAACTCGACCCTGAGATCGACCACCCCACCCCGGTCGAGCACTCGCTTGCTCCGCTCCAGCGAGTCCCTGTAGTCCTTGATCTTCGACTGCAGATACGCACGGAACTCCGGGTCGTCTTCGACCTTCCCCTCCGCCGTCAGTTTGCCGGGCAGCACATTCGGATCCCAGAAGTCGGGAAGCAGTATCCGTACGTCGACGTTCCGGGTGGGCCCAGGGCGCGTCTTGAGCCGGTCCAACCGCCGTGCCAGCTGATCGATGAGGGTTTCGCCGGTGTAGCCGATGAAGCCGATACTGACGGTCCGCTCTTCGAATACTTCCTCGAAGTGCTCGGCGAGCTCCCCGGGCCCGACCCGGTCCCTGACAGCCGGCTTCGAGACTTCGATCAGCCGCTGTACGGAGCTGTAGAGCGCGTAGCCGACGAGGCTGAGCAGCGCACCGCCAAGGAACGCTTTGTCCTCCAGCGCATCCCCCACGGGCTTCACGAACTGGGCGACCAGTCCGAGCGCGAAAATGCCGACCAGCAGCCAGCGTGTCACCGCCGACTCGGCACGCTCCTGGAAGTCGGACATGCGCTGGCGCAAGGACTGATCACTCGACACGAAGCACCCCAAGTCCCGTGAACGACAAGTCAGTTGGCTATCGTGCCGGATCAGTCGCCGCCAGTGACAGCCCTGAGTGCCGCCAATACCTCCGAGATCGCGCCAACGACATCCGACGCCCCGGACCGCAGGAGCAGATCTTCCTTCCGACGGTTGCGGGCATAGCCCAGAAACGGCACGCCCGCCTGGCCGGCAGCGATGACATCGGCAGGAGTGTCCCCGATCATCAGCGTCCTGTCCGGTTCCGTCCCGGTGGATTTCAGTGCACGACAGATCGAGTCGGGATGCGGCTTGAGCAAGGCCGGGTCGAAGGTGCGGCCGTGGATGTGGGGCTCGAAGTACGCCAGTAGGTCATGCCTGGCCAAGTAGGTCTTCAGCGCACGAGGCGAGTTGTTGGACGCAACGGCGAGCTTCCGGTCACGGCCCCTGAGTTCACGGATCAACGAGGCGGCCCCCAAGGTGGGCGTGGCGCTCACCGCTGCTTTCAGTTCCTCCACCGTCAGCCACTCCTCCATGTTCCGGACAAGCGGACTGGCAGGAGCCACTTCAGCCAGCACCTTGAGGATCTCGAGTGGGTCCCTCGAGTGGCGCGTCTGCTCAGGCAGCAGCCTCGGCGCCCCGCGCTGCTCGAGCAAGTCCACAAGAGACTCGGCGATCCCCGACGCCGGATACCCGGCGAAGAGGGCACACACCGGACCGTCGAAGTCAAAGATCACGCACTCAGCGGCCGCCAGAAGTCCGTGCAAGTCGGCGCCCACAGCACTCCGTCCATAGGGTGCATCGTTGTGCCGACGATACAGAGCGTGTTCCCCGTCCGCCTCCGGCTGCCGTCGGCCTCGTACTCCTGTTACGGCGCTGGTGGCTGATCAGGGTGCAAGGTTGATTTCTGTGGCGATCGTCCCCCACATGCCGTCAAACCACGCCTGCGCCTGTGTCACAAAAGCCTCGTCCCGCTTCTCCCCGCCGCGGCCGAAGGGGAAGAGCATCGAATCGCTGCCGAGCGCGTCGTAGATCTCGACCGACGTGTCATCGATCTGCTCCTCGCGCCGCTTGACGGTGTAGAACGCGAACAGCGCCTCCGAGCCGTTCAGCAGATAGAGCTTCACGGGCGGGGTGAAGGGCAGCGCCTTCAAGGTCACCTCGACGTCGATGCTGCGCGTGCTGCGAAGCGCCCGGAGGCTGTGCCGCAGGACGGCGCCTTGGGTGTTGCGCAGCGACAGCCAGTGTTCGTGCACCCGCCTCTCGTCGCCGGAACTCTCGGCGGGGCGAGGGAAGGCCAGGTCCAGGTCGCGGGCCGGCAGCAGAAGCCGGACCTTCACCGTGGCGGGGGTGACCCGGCCGGCGCGGATCAACTGCAGCGGCTCGGCGAGCGCGAGGTTGAGTGTCTCCGCGGTCAGACAGATCGCGTCGATGCGGACGTGGGGCGCCTCGAACGCCTCCATGATGCGAGGCCCCAGGCCGGCAATCGTCTGCTGGGGCTCTTCGGCTGCCGGGCCCGCGCCGGACGAGAGTTCGGCGATGCGGGCCGGAGCTCCCCTGGTCCTGCCCTCGAGCAGGCCGGCTTCCTCGAGGTGCGTCAGCGCCTGCCGGATCGCGCCCCGCTCCACCCCGAACTGCTCGGCCAGGCTCTCCTGCGTCGGCATCCGGTCACCGGCCTTCAGGACGCCGGTACGGATGCGCTCGCTCAGAATCTCCGCCACTTCTCCGGACGTGGGCCTTCTGGTGCCGTTCACTCCACTGCGCTCATGGGTCACAACAGAACGCTACAACTCGACGCCACCCACTGATAGTTGTCCACCGATTGTCTGAGTAGTCCGCCAAGCGTGGACAACTCCAATGAAGTTGGTGCCAACTTGGCCGACGGGGGGATCCGCCTCAGAAGATGTCCGGGCACCACGGCCGCCTCGGCGTACGGAACACCGCGTCCGCCACCCCCGCCGCCCCCGGTGTCCCCTCCTCCACCCGGCCCAGTGCCGTCAGCCGGACCGCCGACTCGTCGCCCAGGTAGAGCGAGCCCAACTCCCGTACATCCAGCGTCAGGTCCGGCGCCTGCGACGACGGCGCGCAGACCGCTCCGTCCGGCGAAGCGTCCAGCCGGAAGCGGCCGCCCGCCAGGCCCAGACCGTCGTGGACCTCGACCACCAGGGACGCCGACGTCGGGTACGTACGCCCCTCCAGCGCCCGTACGACATCCAGGATCCGCACCCACAAGAAGTCCGCCTGCGTCAGGATCCTCGCCGCGCGCGGGTCCGGCAGCAGCAGTGGGAGCAGGTCGTCCGGGGCCCGGTAGCCCGACTTGACCGTGGTGATCCAGTCCACCGAGCAGACGTAGTGCCACAGCGCGCGCTCCGCCGCGGGCGTCAGCGCGATCATGTCGCGCACCGACGCCGTGTTCAGCGGCTGCTTGGCGTCGCCCCACTCGTCGTCCGACGCGTAGACGATCAGGCCGTCCGCCTCTCCGGTCGCCGAGCGGTGGACCGCGTAGAACGGCTCCGTCCAGGATTGGCCCGGCAGTTGCTCCTGGCCGGTGGCGGCCCGCCACCAGAGCTCGTCGCGGGTCACCACGCCCGGCTGCACGGCCGCGAGGCGCGCATGCAGTTCCGGGCCGGTCTTGCGTACGTCCGTGCCGTCCACCAGATCGATGCGGCCGCCGTCCTCCGGGCCCGACCAGCGCGGGTCGAGGCCGGAGCGCGGGACGTCGATCGCCCACTCGGTGATCGAGGCGGCCGGGCCGTAGCCGTACCGCCCGTAGATCGGGTACTCGGCGGCGATCAGCGTGGACACGATGTCCCCGCGCTCCTTCGCCTCCGCCAGGTCCGCGGTCATCATGCGGCTGAGCAGGCCCCGGCGGCGGTGCGTGGGCGAGACGGTGACGTTCGAGACGGCGCTCGCCGGGAGCGCGGCGCCGCCCACCGCGGTGAGCTGCTGGGCGAAGGAGCGGTACGTCGCCACACAGCGGCCGTCGTCGAAGGCGCCGCGCACCCGCGCGAGGTCCGTATGCGCCAGGCGGTCGGCGGCCTCCGCCTCCGAGACCACCGGCGGCCGCAGAAACCCGGTGGCCAGCGCCCGCAGCCAGTCGCGGAACTCGGATTCGGTGACCCTGCGGGTTTCGAGGCTCATACTCACCACGCTAGCCACGCGTCGTTCAGAATGTCGCCCGAATTTCGCCGACCTCCGCGCTGCCGCCCAGCAGCGGCGCGTGCCCGATCCGGCCCACCACCGGCGAGTCCACGCCCAGCAGTTCGAGCGACCGGGCCAGCACCGGGCCCAGCGCCCGCGCCGAGCCGTCGTGCACCTTGAAGGCCAGCGCGCGGCCGTCCGCCAGCGCCACCGCCTGGACCGCCTCCGCGCCCATCTTGGAGAGCGTGCCGGGCACCTCGCGCATCAGCCAGGTGTCGGGGCGGCGCGTGCCCGCGACGTACTCGGGGTGGGCGCGCATCGCGTCGGCGACCCGGCGTTCCGCGGAGCCCGGCTCGGCGAGCACGAAGTGGCGGAAGGCGCGCGCCAGGCCGGTCAGGCTGATCGCCATCAGCGGGGCCCCGCAGCCGTCCGTGCCCACCGCCGTGACCCGCTCGCCGGACGCGTCCTCGACCACCGAGTGCACCAGCTGCTGGAGCGGGTGCGCCGGGTCCAGGTATCCGGCGCGGTCCCAGCCGTTCAGCGCGCAGGCCGCGAGCATCGCCGCGTGCTTGCCGGAGCAGTTCATGGTGACCTTGTCGCGGTCACGGCCCGCGGCGAGATACGTCTCCGCCTCGGCCGGGTCCAGCGGCAGATCCGGCGGGGTCTGCAGCTCATCGGCCGTCAGCTCGTGCTCGGCGAGCAGCTTGCGTACGAGATCGAGGTGGAAGGCCTCGCCCGAGTGGCTGGCGGCGGCCAGTGCCAGCCGCTCCCCGGAGAGGTCGAGCCCGGCGCGCAGTACGGCCGCGGCCTGCATGGGCTTGTTGCTGGAGCGAGGGAAGACCGGCGCGGCCGGGTCGCCGAGCGCCAGCTCCACACTGCCGTCCGCCGCCAGGACGACGAGCGAACCCCGGTGATGGCCCTCGACAAAGCCGGAACGTACGACTTCGGCGAGGACCGGGGGTATGGCAGCGGTGGAGGTGCTCATATCGGCCTTCCGGGTGGGGGCCCGCTCCCGGAAGGATCGCCGCAGGTTCGACGGAGCGATCGACGGAACGATCGGTTCGGAGAGTCGCTTCAGGTGAGCAGGTCGTCTACTTGTGCTTCGCCTTCACGGTACCTGCGGGCGATCTCCGCGCTGCAATCGTCGGCCGTGCGCTGCAGCAGCTGACGGCGGCGCGAGACCTGCTGCTCGTAGCGGATCAGCCGCCCCATCGCCGAGAGCAGCTCATCGTTCGTACGGGCGTCGAGGTCGGAGAGCGCGACCTCGGCGAGCATGTCGGCGGCCAGGATCCGGTACTCCTCGCTGTGCGGCGTGGAGAGCGTCACATGGCGGGCGGAGGAGCGGTGCTGCGAGGGGGCGTCGGCAAGGATCTCGGAGAGCCGGTCGACCACCGGCGGCTCCGGGACGACCGGCTTCTGGGGGTCCGTACGCCGGGCGAGCTCGGCCCGCAGGATGTCGATCCGCCCCTGCAGCAGCCGTCGCACATAGCTGAGGTCCGCCTCGTCGCGGTGCGAGTCGCGGCGGAGATTGCGCAGCTCCGGCAGCCGCAGGGCCGGCAGGTTGTGCTGGGGGGCCTCCGGCAGGGCGTCCCCGGAACGCTGGTGGGGCGGTCGCGCGGCACGGGTCGCCACAGGAGTTGCCACAGGAGTTGCCGGAAATGCGGGGAGCGCGGGATGCGCGGGAAACGCAGGAAGTGCGGGAAGCGATACGGGACCGGTCGGCTGCCCGGCGCCAGATGTACTCATGTGCGTATGTCCGTCCCCTCGACCGGTGCGGCTGCACCGCCTTCGTGCATGGTGCCACTCCGCGAGGTCCCGACGCAGGCGCTCTGCACCCGTTCAGCCCCAGATAGGTTGGTCTGTATGCGTGCAGTGGTGCAGAGAGTCGACGGCGCGAGCGTCGTCGTGGCGGGCGAGACGATCGGCGAGATCGTCGGCGAAGGCCTGTGTGTGCTGGTGGGAGTCACCCACGAGGACACCGCGGAGAAGGCGGAGCGGCTGGCCCGCAAGCTCTGGTCGGTCCGGATTCTGGAGGGCGAGAAGTCCTGCTCGGACGTGAATGCGCCCTTGCTGGTGATTTCACAGTTCACTCTCTACGGGGACGCCCGCAAGGGCCGACGCCCCACCTGGAACGCCGCCGCGCCCGGCGAGGTGGCCGAGCCGCTGGTCGACGAGGTGGTGGCGCAGCTGCGGGCGCTGGGGGCGACGGTGCAGACGGGCCGGTTCGGGGCGGACATGCGGGTCTCGCTCACGAACCACGGCCCGTTCACGGTGATCGTCGAGGTTTAGGCCGCCCCCCAGCCGGCCTTGCCGTACGGCTAGGCCGGTCTTGCCGTACGGCTACTGCTCGACCACCGGCTCCTGCGCGGCCGCCGTGTCGCCCGCCAGCAGCTCCGCGTCCACCGGCACATTGCGCTTCACCAGCGCGAGCGCGATCGGGCCGAGCTCGTGGTGGCGGGCGGATGTGGTGATGAAGCCGAGCTGGCGGCCCTCCTCACCGTCCGACGCGAGCCGCACCGGGGTGCCGTGCCCCGGAAGGTGCACCTCGCTGCCGTCCAGGTGCAGGAAGACCAGCCGGCGCGGCGGCTTCCCCAGGTTGTGGACGCGGGCGACGGTCTCCTGGCCGCGGTAGCAGCCCTTCTGGAGGTGGACCGCGCTGCCGATCCAGCCCAGCTCGTGCGGGATGGTGCGGTGGTCGGTCTCGAAGCCGACGCGGGGGCGGTGGGTCTCGACGCGCAGTGCCTCGTACGCCAGGATCCCGGCGGCCGGGCCGTGCTCGGCGGCGAACGACTCGAGGCCGGCGCGCGGCAGGAACAGATCGCGGCCGTGCGGGGTCTCCCGTACGACAACGCCCTTGGGCGGCTCGGCGATGGAGCCGGCGGGCAGGTGCACGACCGCGAACTCCTCAGTGCGGTCGGCGACTTCCACCCGGTAGAAGAACTTCATCGACTCCAGATAGCCGATCAGCGCCTCCTGCGTGCCCGGCTCGACATGCGCCCAGACGCTCTCGCCGTCGTCGACGAGATACAGCGCGTGCTCGATGTGACCGTGCGCGGAGAGGATCAGCGCCTCGGTCGCCTGGCCCGCCGGGAGCTCGCTCACATGCTGGGTGAGCAGCAGATGCAGCCAGCTCAGCCGGTCGTCGCCGGTGACGGTGACGACGCCGCGGTGCGAGAGGTCGACAAAGCCGGTGCCGTCCGCGAGGGCGCGCTGCTCGCGGAACAGATCGCCGTAGTGCGCGGCGACACCTTCGTCGTGTCCTTCGGCGGCGACGGCACCGGGCAGGAACAGCAGGGGGCTCTTCATGCAGATAAGCCTACGACTCGATAGTTGAAGCATCAGCAGATTCAGCCGTGCAGGTGCTGCAGCGGCCGAAGATCGCGAAGTGCTTCATGTCCGTCTGGAAACCGAAGCTCTCGCGCAGCTTCGCGGTGAACTCGGCGGCGACGGAGACATCCGCCTCGATCACGTTCGTACAGTCCCGGCACACCAGGTGGATGTGGTGGTGGCGGTCGGCGAGGTGGTACGTCGGGGCGCCGTGGCCGAGGTGGGCGTGCGAGACCAGATCGAGCTCCTCGAGCAGCTCGAGGGTCCGGTAGACCGTGGAGATGTTCACGCCGGACGCGGTTTTGCGGACCTCACTGAGGATGTCGTCGGGGGTCGCGTGCTCGAGGGTGTCGACGGCCTCGAGGACAAGCTGGCGCTGCGGAGTCAGCCGGTAGCCGCGCTGCCGCAGATCGCTTTTCCAGTCGGTGCTCACCACGGGGTCCAGTGTAGGCGGGGCTGCGGAACGGTGGCCCGAACCGGGCGCCCTTGCCGGGGCTCCGCCCAGGAGCGGGGCTCCGCCCAGGAGCCCCACGACGGTGAACCGGCGTCGGGCTACCGGAAGAAGGCGATTCCGTCGTCGGGAAGGTCACCGAGGTCCTTGGCCCAGGACTCGACCTGCTCCGGGGAGACGACCTTCTTCAGATGCGCCGACATGTACGGCCGCAGCGGAATCTCCGGGGTGGACTTCTCGCCCACCCACATCAGGTCGCCCTTCACATAGCCGTAGAGCCGCTTGCCACCGCTGTACGCACCCGAGACCCCGGTGCGCGCCACCGCGTCCGTCACCAGGTCGATCTGGGGCTTCTGGTCGGCGAGCTCGCCGTACCAGATCTCCACGACACCCTGGTCACGGGCCATGACGATCTCGACCTTGCGATCGGCGTCGATACGCCAGTAGCCGGACTCGGACTCCAGCGGGCGGACCTTCTTGCCCTCGGCGTCGAGCACCCAGGTGTGCGAGACGTACTCGACGAAGTCCCGCCCGTCGTGGCTGAAGGTGACCTCCTGGCCGAAATTGCACTTCTCGGCACCGGGGAAGTCGGAAACGCCCGCGCCTTCCCAGGTGCCGAGGAGGAAGGCGAGGGGGACGAGGCCCGGGTTCAGGTCGGACGGAATCTCGATCATGAGCAGCTCTGTCGATCTGTAGAGATACGGGTGTGACTAGCGCTGACCCTGGTACAGCTTCTTCACGGTCAGTCCGGCGAAGGCGGCGACGCCGACGCAGACCAGAACCAGCAGGGCTTCGAAGAATGCCACAAGCACGGGGTGCTCCTCGGATGAGCGGTGGGCGGTAAAGGGCCGGGCCCCAGCCTAATGGGTTGGGGCCCGGCCCTCTCTGCGAGGTCAGCCGAGCAGCTGGTTCTGGAGGACCACGGCCTGGTGGAAGGGGACGGCCGGAGCCTTGCCCTTCTTCGACTGAATGATCAGCGCGATCGTGTCGCCCGCCGTGATGTACGCGTGCCGGACGTGGACGGGGCCGCGGGGTGCCGCCTCGTCGTACACAGTGCCTTCCGTCGAAGGAACAGTGACATGGCCCGGATACGACTCGTCCAGCGGCGCGCTCTCCTCCACCCCGTTGACCGGAGGGCTGGCCTCCAGGTCGCCTCCGAGGTGGTTGCCGAAGAACACGTTCGCGAACCCGGCCGACCGGAACCGGACCAGGTAGATCCGGGTCGAGGTGGAGTCCGGCATGGTCCAGCCGCGGGCCGCGATGTCGAGCAGGCCATCGTCGGTGAGGTCCTGCTTCATGTCGGCCCGGTCCTCCTCGGCGTACTCCGCGAGGAAACGGTCGGCCGACACCTTGTTCCTGGCGCCCTTGAGCTCGGGGAGGACCTTCGAACCGGCCGGCGCGGGAAGCAGCAGCGCGCTCGGGCTCGCGTAGTGGATCCCGCCGGGATTGTCCTTGTCGAACGGCAGCCTGGCACCTGCCGGCAGTACCGGCATCGTCAGGGTCGGGTAGACCCAGCGGCCGTCGTCCCTGGTGCTGAGGCCAGGAACGTCGGTGCGTGTCTGGTCGGTGATGCCGTACGCGACACCCGTACCCAGCGAGCCGAACACGAGCACGGCCGCAGTCCAGCGGAGTACGGCGCGCAGTTTGCGGCGCTCGGGCCTGGGCGCGGGCGCAGCTTCGGGTTCGGGCGTTGCCTCGGCCTCGGCCTGGGGCGCTGCCACCGCATCGGGCGCACGCTCGGGCATCGCCGGTATCTCGGGCAGGCCATCGGCCGACGGCGGGAACTCAGGAAGCGGTGGCATCTCGGACTTCTGGCCGGTCACACGTACTCCCCGGGGGACTTCAGATGGTCGAGCTGCTTGGAGAGAATCGCCGCAGCGCCGATGGTGTCGAGCGGCTTGACCCCGTAGGCGGTCGCGTTCATGAGCACATCGCCCTGGTAGGCACTGCAGAACATGGCGTCGAGCTTCGCCTTGGAGTCCTTGGGCATCAGGAAGCACTTGGCGTTCTTGTAGCCCTGGATCGCGGGGCCTTTCCGGAAGATGCCGAGAGCGTCAGCGAACGCGCTCTGGAACTGGGCCAGCTCGCGGCCCTTCCCGGCGTTCTCGATCTGCGCGAGCTGGACTTCGATCGCGAACCCGCCGTCGAAGGAGCGGTAGCTGCGCATCGCGACGCCCTGCAGCTTCAGCTTGTCGACCGCCTTGTTGCGCTGATTGCGCTGAGCGGAGGGCAGGCCGCGCGAGCCCTCCTTGAACACGGCGACAGCCTGCCTCTTGCTGAGGACGGTGTCGTTCCCGTAGACGTCGATGTCCGGGCCCAGTTCATAGCCGTACGGCACCGGCAGCAGACTGGCGGCGAGCCCCTTGGGCTGCGCGGCCTTGCCGTCGTCCGCCGCCCCGCCCGCCGGTTCCGCCCACACGACGGTGGGCGCGGTGCGGTCGGCATCGCCGAGCCGGTCCAGCGCCCAGAAGCCGCCGCCCGCGACGACCGCGAGCGCGAGTACGACCGACACCCCGACGACCAGCCTGCGGTCGATGCGGCGGGGCTCCTTGGGGGTGGCGAGGATCTCCGGAGCGGATTCCGGGGACTCCGGAATCTCAAGGGTGGCCGGCTGCTCGGTCACAGGCGCTCCAGCTGCTGCTTGGCGAGGGACATGACGGCCTTCTCGGAGACCTTGCGGGTGTTGTTCATGTACCAGATCTCCATGACGACATCACCGCGCCGGGCTATGACCCGTGCCTGGTAGACCGGCTCGTATCCGGCCTTGCGCAACGGTTCGTCGTAGACATAGACCCTTCCGTTGCCGCTGCCGGGGATCGGCTTGCCGTTGTTTCCGGCGTAGTCGTCATGGGACATGTAGGCCTGCTGGCCCAGACCCCACTCGGGGGCGGAGAGCCGGTCGTCGTCGCGGAACTGGATCAGATTGACGGTGACGAAGACCTCGCCGCGCTGCCCCCAGGAGGTCGTCGCGATCCGGCGGGGATCGTCTCTCAGCATGTCCTCGAACATACGGTCCGGCTTTTTGAAGTCGCCCGCGTACTCAATGAGGCTCATCCAGTCCGCGGCCTGCGACTTGTCCGCCGTGGCGCCCTTCGGCTTTCTCACCAGCAGCTTGCGCAGATCGCCGTCCGTCTTGACCTGACGGTTCACATTGACCGACTGCGCGGTGGTGCTCGCGCCCGCCGGAACGGTCTTCGAGTCACTCAGTTCCGGCTGCGACAGCGGCGGCAGCGGGGTCGGCTCACGGTCGTACTGGACGGCGTATCCCGTGACCACTCCCGCGACCACGCCGAGCACCGCCGCCCCGGCGATCAGCAAGGTCGTACGGCCCCGTCTGCGCGGCGGGCGCGGCGATTTCGGCAGCTCAGGACGGTTTTCTGGCTTTTCCAAAGGGTCCCCCCACGGGACATGAAGCACAGAGTCCGTTACCTGTGCACACCACAGACCACCGACGGGCGGACGGGGTTGTGCGGTCCGGGATTACAGTTCGGGCATGTCGAAGAAGCTCGTGATCAAGGTGACCGCCGGCGCCGACGCCCCCGAGCGCTGCTCGCAGGCCTTCACGGTGGCGGCCGTCGCCGTGGCCAGTGGCGTGGAGGTCTCGCTCTGGCTGACCGGCGAGTCCGCGTGGTTCGCGCTGCCGGGGCGCGCGGCCGAGTTCGAACTCCCGCATGCCGCGCCGCTGCCCGATCTGATCGAGTCGATCCAGGCGGCCGGGCAGATCACGCTCTGCACGCAGTGCGCGGCCCGTCGGGACATCACGGAGAAGGATGTGCTGGACGGCGTACGGATCGCGGGCGCGCAGGTCTTCGTCAGCGAGATCATGCCTGAGGGCGTCCAGGCCCTCGTCTACTGAGAACAGCCACTGAGTACAACTTTATGGCTGACGGCGCTTCTTGCCGTCCAGCTCGTCCCACCACTCGTCGGACTTCGGGTCCCCGGACGGGTCGTCCCACCAGCGGTCGTCAGGACCGCGCGCGTTGCCGACCATCGCGGCCAGCGGCGGGATGACCATGGCGACAACGCACATACCGACGGCGACGGGTATCGACCACAGACGCACGAAGGCCCAGGCGGACACGAAGAGAAGGACGCATCCGCCCATCAGCACGAAGTATCGACGCCGGCGTCGCGCGTACATGTTTCCAGCGTACGGCCGGGTCCGGCACGGGGCATGGCACGACCGAAGGGCCGCACCCCGCTCAGGAAGCGTCCAACCCCCTGGGGTGCGGCCCTTCGGCCAGTACGAGAGAACTCAGACCGCGATCGCGACCTCGGCGAGGCCGCCGGTCTGCGCGACGACCGTACGGTCCGCCGTGCCGCCCGGGACGAGCGCACGAACGGTCCACGTGCCCTCGGCCGCGTAGAAGCGGAACTGTCCGGTCGCCGAGGTGGGGACCTCGGCGGTGAACTCTCCGGTCGAGTCCAGGAGGCGCACGTAACCGGTGACGGGCTCGCCGTCACGCGTCACGCTGCCCTGGATGGTCGTCTCGCCGGGCTTGATCGTCGAAGCGTCGGGGCCGCCGGCCTTTGCTCCACACATAGGGGCTGTCCTTCGTGAGCGGGAGGTGGGAGGGGTTACTTGTTCGGGAGGGGTTACTTGTTGGCGCCGAGCTCGATCGGCACGCCGACGAGGGAGCCGTACTCGGTCCACGAGCCGTCGTAGTTCTTGACGTTCTCGATGCCGAGCAGCTCGTGCAGGACGAACCACGTCAGCGCGGAACGCTCACCGATGCGGCAGTAGGCGATGGTGTCCTTCGCCAGGTCGACCTGCTCGTCGGCGTAGAGCTCCTTGAGCTCGTCGTCCGACTTGAAGGTGCCGTCGTCGTTGGCGTTCTTCGACCACGGGATGTTGCGCGCGGTCGGGATGTGGCCCGGACGCTGCGACTGCTCCTGCGGGAGGTGCGCCGGGGCGAGCAGCTTGCCGCTGAACTCGTCGGGCGAACGCACGTCGACCAGGTTCTGGTTGCCGATCGCGGCGACCGCGTCGTCACGGTAGGCGCGGATCGCGGTGTTCTGGGCCTTGGCCTTGTACTCGGTCGCGGCGCGCGTCGGCACGGCGTCGACCAGGTCGCGGGAGTCGAGCTCCCACTTCTTGCGGCCGCCGTCGAGCAGCTTCACGTTCTCGTGGCCGTAGAGCTTGAAGTACCAGTAGGCGTACGAGGCGAACCAGTTGTTGTTGCCGCCGTAGAGGACGACCAGGTCGTCGTTGGCGATGCCCTTGGCGGACAGCAGCTTCTCGAAGCCGGCCTGGTCGACGAAGTCGCGGCGCACCGGGTCCTGGAGGTCCTGCTTCCAGTCGATGCGGACGGCGTTCTTGATGTGGTTCTTCTCGTAGGCGGAGGTGTCCTCGTCGACCTCGACGATGACGACCTTCGGGTCGTCGATGTGGGCCTCGACCCAGTCGGCGTCTACCAGGACGTCGCTGCGGCTCATGCGCTTTCTCCTCCGGGGCAGTGTGCGGCGGTTGGTGCGAAGAGGGGTGTGCGGGTACGCGGAACACGCGGCATCCGGCACGGGGGGCGGCCCTGACAATCGTCGAAGGGCCTGGGGGATACGGGAGTCGGGCTCCCGCTCAGAAGGTGCGACAGAGCATGGCGGCGACGCGGCACAGGTCTACTGCCCGCCGCTTCGTGAGATCCGCCTGTCGCTTCATGCCACCGATCGTAGGGACGAGTCGGCCGTCGTGTCACCGGCGTGTCGGATGCTGAGACGCGATCGTCCACCATGCGGGACACCAGGGCCGCCCGGGCGCCTCCCGGCGGCCTCCGCGGCGGATGTGCGCGGGCCCGCCTTCTACCCAGCGGACAGCGGCGTCTCACCATGCGATCGGGCGGGGCGGGCGTACGGCGGGTTCCTGCCCCGCCCGCCCCTACCCGCTTCTTGTCCTCAAGCGCCGGACAGGCTGTCAGCTCTTGTCCTCGAGCGCCGGAACGGGCAGTCAGCCCGCCAGGGACACGTCCGTGCCCTTGCCCGAGAACCCCAGTCCGCTCTCCGTCGCATCGACCTTGTCGAGCTTGATGCTCGACGGCATCCCGGCGATCTTCAGGTCGTAGTCGACGGCCTTGCGCAGCTTCTCGTCGAAGCCCGGCACCGGCAGCTTCGGCATCGCCTCGGCCCGCAACTGCACCGTGCTGCCGCCGTTCAGCACGACCGTGCTGTACGTGGTGATCGTGCGGCCGTCGAGCATGCCCTTCAGGGCCCCGGGGACATCGATGCCCGCACCCTCGAGCAGATCGGTGAGCGGGCCTGTGACCTTGACCTGGCCCTTCGCCGCCCGGTCGGCGCCCGCATAGCTGACGGTCGCGCCCTGCGGCGCGGCCTTCGTCAGGTCGGCGTAGGAGATCCGGGCCGAGCCGTCGGCCTGGTCCGCCACGGCGGAGGAGAAGCTGCTGTCGATCCGTACCTTGCGCAGCTCGGCCTTGACCTCGGTGACATTGACCGAGCGGTCGCCCGCGGTGGCGGTGATGCCGGCGAGACTGACGTCGACCTCGTCCAGTTCCTTGCCCACGACCTGGGTGAGGAAGGGGAAGCCCTTGATGGAGATCTCCGGGGTCGACGTCAGCCCCTGGCTGCTCTTGATCTTGTCGGCCGCCTCGGACTCGGCCATGTTGACCGCGATCCGGTCCGCGGCGACGAAGATGCCGCCCAGGATCACGGCGATGATCAGCAGTATTCGCAGTGCGCGCATTGCTCGGTGTCCCCCACCCTGATGTCTCCGGCCCCCATGACGCCCGTGAGCCTAGTCAGTCCGGACGACGCCTTCGTTCAAATGATCGACGACTGGCGCGTGCCTTTGGTTCCGGGGGATCACACCAGCGCGCGGCCGATCAGATAGACCGCGGGGGCCGCGGCGGTCAGCGGCAGGGCCACGCCCGCCGTCATGTGGACGAAGCGGGACGGGTAGTCGTAGCTCGCCACCCGCAGTCCGACCAGCGCGCATCCGCCCGCGGCGAGGCCGAGCAGGGCGCCCTCGGCGCCGATGTCCGTCAGGCCGCCGGCCGCGATGCCCGCGCCGGTGGCCGCCAGCAGGGCCAGGACGGCGGACGCGGCACCGGCCAGCGGCAGCGCGCGGGCGAGGACGGCCACGGCGACCGCGATCCCGCCGACCACCACGGCGTCGGCGGTGGCCGCGAGATGCCCGGTCGCGAGGATGGCGAGTGCGGCCGATGCGACGGTCGCCATCAGGCCCTGCATCCGCTCGTCGGCGCCCGCGCGGCTGCGCAGCTGCAGGACGAGGGTGAGCAGCACCCAGACGCCGAGCGTGCCGATGATCGCGGCGGGGGCGTTCTCGCGGCCGACGGCGAGCAGTACGACATCGGCGGCGAGGCCGCCCGCGAAGGCGAGCGCGATGCCCTGGCGGGCGGGCCACATGCCGTTCAGCCGGAACCAGCCGGCGGCGGTGAGGGCCTGCAGCAGCACGAGCGGTACGAGCAGGGCGTACTGGCCGGCGGCAGCACCGCCCGCGAGCAGCAGTCCGAGTGCGGCGGTCAGCCCGGCGGGCTGCATGCCGGGCGGGATGATCGGCGAGCGTCCCTCGGCGCGGGCGCGCTGGGCGTCCGTGATGCGGGCGTTCCCCACGGTGGTGGGGGCGCTGTACTCGGCGGAGGCGGCGGGCGGCTCGTACGCCGCGGGTCGCGGGGCGGGTCGCGGGGCCGGTTGCGGGGCCGGTTGCGGGGCGGGCGCCTCGGGCGGCAGCGGGTACGCGCCCTGCTGCGGCAGATACGCGGCGTCGGCGGCGGGCGGCGCGGGCTGCACGATCGGCTGGTACTGCGTGTCCCAGGTCTCGGCCTGCCAGGTCTGGGTGGCGCCCGCGTCGTGGACCGGCTGCTGGTACGGGTCCTGGTACTGCTGATACGGCTGCTCCGGATACGGCTGCTGCTGCCCGTACGGATACTGCTGATCGCTGCTCATGATGTGCGGTTCACCCTCCTGCGAACGGCGGGAGCACCTCGACCGTGCCGCCCTCGGCAAGGCGTACGGTCTCATGGCCGCGGGTCCCGACGGGGTCACCGTCGACGAGGAACGAACACCGTTGCAGTACGCGCGTCAGCTCGCCGGGGTGGCGGTCGCGCACCGCGTCGAGCGCCTCGGCGAGTGTTCCCGCGGCGTACGGCTCCTCCGCGATCCCGGCCGCTGCCTTGGCCGCGGCCCAGTAGCGGATGGTTCCCGCTGCCATGTCGGCACTCCTTTCGTCGGCTTCCATGATGGGCTACTCGCCGGCGAGCCAGTCGGCGAGGCGGCCGAGCAGCTCGTCGTCGGCGGCGTTCTCGGCGTGACCCATGCCCGGCTCCAGCCACAGCTCGGCGTCACCCGCGGCGGCCAGCATCCGCGGATGGTCCAGCGGGAAGTACGGGTCGCGGTCGCCGTGCACGATCAGCAGCGGCGTCGGCGCGATGAGGGGTACGGACTCGACCGGGGAGAGCGGGACCGGGTTCCACTCGTCCGGGTGGATGCGGGTGCCGAGGCCGTAGCGGCCGACCAGCCGGCCGAGCGGACGCGTGACCACCCAGTGCAGCCGCCGCATCGGGGCCGTACCGCGGTAGTACCAGCGGGCGGGTGCGCTGACGGCGGCCACCGCGTCCGTACGCGCTTCTTTGCGCCCCCCGTGCATCGCGTCCGTCTCCGCCGTCTCCGTGTGCGTCGCGGCGTGCCGCAGCACCACCGAGCCGCCCATCGAGAAGCCGACGGTCACCACGCGCGCGTGGCCGAAGGAGCGCGCCCACTCGACCGCCGCCGCGAGATCCAGCACCTCGCGGTCGCCGACCGTGGAGCGGCCGCCCGAGCCGCCGTGGCCGCGGAAGGAGAAGGTGACCACGGCCGCACGCTGCGCGAACACCTGTGCCGCGCGTCTCACTGCGGGCCGGTCGACAGAGCCGGTGAAACCGTGCGCGATGACGATCGCGGTCGCGGCTGAACCCGCGGTACACGGCTCGTACACAGCCTCGATACGGACTCCGTCATCGGTACGCAAGATTGCGCGCCGAAAGCCTCCGGCCGTCAAGGAAACGTCCGAAGTGTGAAACGGACCCTCTGACAGGGAACTCATGTGGGTTATTCTGCTGGGCAGAGGATCCGGGCAACGAAGCCCCCGGGTCCTTTTGTGTTTTCCGGCCGTTGTTACAGGCAGGTGAACAAAGGCTCTCAGGGCGCGGGAGCCACCGTACGAGGCAGTGCCGCAACGTCCTCGCAGGGACCGAGGAGGAACCGACGTTATGGGCCAGCGAACCGTGCAGAACAGTAGGACGACCCGGGCAGGTGGGGCGCGATGAGCTCTCTGCTGCTCCTGACCAATGCCCTCCAGCCGTCGACGGAGGTGCTTCCCGCCCTCGGACTGCTGCTGCACAACGTGCGGGTGGCGCCTGCCGAAGGCCCGGCCCTTGTCGACACCCCCGGTGCCGACGTCATCCTGATCGACGGCCGCCGCGATCTGCCGCAGGTGCGGTCGCTGTGCCAGCTGCTGCGGTCCACCGGACCCGGCTGCCCGCTGATCCTGGTCGTCACGGAGGGCGGTCTCGCGGCCGTCACGGCGGACTGGGGCATCGACGATGTGCTGCTCGACACAGCGGGTCCGGCGGAGGTCGAGGCGCGGCTGCGGCTGGCGACGGGCCGGCAGCAGATCACCTCGGACGACAGTCCGATGGAGATCCGTAACGGCGATCTGTCGGTCGACGAGGCGACGTACAGCGCGAAGCTGAAGGGGCGGGTCCTGGATCTGACCTTCAAGGAGTTCGAACTGCTGAAGTACCTCGCGCAGCACCCGGGGCGGGTCTTCACCCGGGCCCAGCTGCTCCAGGAGGTCTGGGGCTACGACTACTTCGGCGGTACGCGGACGGTCGACGTCCACGTACGGCGGCTGCGCGCGAAGCTCGGGCCCGAGCACGAGTCGCTCATCGGGACCGTACGCAATGTCGGCTACCGCTTTGTGACGCCGGAGAAGGTCGAGCGTGCGGCCGAGGAGGCGGCGAGGGCCAAGGCGGCGGCCGCGACGGCCGCGGCCGAGCGGGCGGCGGCTCAGGCGGCGGTTTCCGTCCCCCGGACGGAGGACACGGCCGAGCCGCAGGAAGCGGGCGTACGCCCTGCCCAGAGGTAGGTCACCCCGCGTAGACTGCCGCGCGTGGCCAAGGTGACGCGGGACGATGTGGCGCGACTGGCGGGGACTTCGACCGCGGTCGTGAGCTACGTCATCAACAACGGACCCCGGCCGGTTGCCCCGGCCACGCGCGAGCGGGTACTCGCAGCGATCAAGGAGCTGGGCTACCGGCCCGACCGGGTCGCCCAGGCGATGGCCTCGCGGCGGACCGACCTCATAGGCATGATCGTGCCGGACGCGCGGCAGCCGTTCTTCGCGGAGATGGCGCACGCGGTCGAACAGGCCGCGGCGGAACGCGGAAAAATGGTGCTCGTCGGGAACTCCGACTACCGCGACGAGCGCGAGGTCCACTATCTGCGGGCCTTCCTCGGGATGCGGGTCTCCGGGCTGATCCTGGTCAGCCAGGGCCCGAGCGAGCGGGCCGCGGCGGAGATCGAGGCGTGGGACGCGCGGGTGGTGCTGCTGCACGAGCGCCCGGAGGCCATCGATGACGTGGCGGTCGTCACGGACGACATCGGCGGCGCGCAGCTGGCGACGCGGCATCTGCTGGAGCACGGGCATCCGTACGTGGCGTGCCTCGGCGGAGTCGAGTCGACCCCGGCGGTCGGCGACCCGGTGACGGACCACGTCGAGGGCTGGCGCCGGGCGATGCTGGAGTCCGGCCGCTCGGTGGAGGGCCGGCTCTTCCAGGCCCCGTTCAACCGCTACGACGCGTATCTCGTCGCCCTGAAGCTGCTCTCGGGCCCGGAGCGTCCGCCGGCCATCTTCTGCGCGACGGACGACCAGGCGATCGGCGTCCTGCGCGCGGCGCGTGAACTGCGGATAGACGTCCCGGGCGAGCTGGCGGTGGCGGGCTTCGACAACGTCAAGGAGGCGGCGCTCACGGACCCGCCGCTGACGACGGTCTCCTCGGACCGCCCGGCGATGGCACGGGCGGCGGTGGACCTGGTACTGGACGACGGCTTGAGGGTGGCGGGTTCGCGCCGGGAGCGGGTGAAGCAGTTCCCCTCGGGCCTGGTGATCCGCCGCTCCTGCGGGTGCGCGTAGCGCGTTTTACCGGGTGCGGCGTCTTGTGACCCGGGCCGCAGGGTGCGGGTTCTTGCCGGGTGCGGGCTCCGGGGCCCCTCCCCACCAGGACGGGACAAGATCCCCCGCCTCGGTGCCCGCTCTTGCGCGGTGCGGGCTCTCGGTTCGCCGGTGGAAACCACCCACCGGACAGCAACCACCAACGCCCCCGGCCCACGCCCACCACATGACCGGGTGAGCCTCGGTTCGCCGGTGGACATGACCGGACGCCTCTTCTGTCAGCCTTCTCAGCGCCCCCTCACGCTCCTCTCATCTCCACCCACGACAGTCATTCCCATGACGGACTACTACCGCCGCACCGGCGACGACGGATTCCAGCAGGAGCCGCACTCCAGCGGCGGGTACCCCGCCCCGCCCGCCCTCCCGTCACCGTGTGGCCGGGTGACGGTGGCGCCGCGTACCAGCCCCCCGTCGCGGGCGAGCCGCCCGCGTACCAGCCCCCCGCGCACCAGCCGCCCCCCGGCGAGCCCTCTCACCGGGCCAGGGCCAAGCGTCCCGTCGCGCTCATCGCCGCCGTCGCCATCGCCGCCGCGGTCATCGGCGGCGGTGTGTCCGCGCTCGTGCAGGAGCTCACCGACAACGGCACCAGCGGCAGCAGCAGCGTCGCCGGTACCACCGTGGCGCAGAGCAGCAAGGGCACCGTCGCCGGAGTCGCCCAGGCCGTGTCGCCGAGCATCGTCGAGATCAGCGCGACCTCGAACGCCGGCCAGTCCACCGGCTCCGGCGTGATCATCACCGGCGACGGCGAGATCATCACCAACAACCACGTCATCTCCGGCGCCGACTCCGTCAAGGTGCGGCTCAGCGACGGCAAGACCTACACCGCCAAGGTCGTCGGCACCGACCCGGACAAGGATCTCGCCCTCATCAAGCTGGAGGGCGCGAGCGGCCTCAAGGCGGCCGCGCTCGGGGACTCGACCAAGGTCAGGGTCGGCGACGAGGTCGTGGCCATCGGTTCGCCCGAGGGGCTGACCGGCACGGTGACCAGCGGCATCGTCTCCGCTCTGAACCGCGATGTCACCGTCGCGAAGGAGCAGGACCCGAGCCGGCAACAGCAGGGCGGCGGCGGCTGGCCCTTCGAGTTCGGCGGGCAGCAGTTCAACGGCGACACGGGCTCGTCGAAGACGACGTACAAGGCCCTCCAGACGGATGCCTCGCTCAACCCCGGCAACTCCGGCGGCGCCCTCATCAACATGAACGGCGAGATCATCGGCATCAACTCCGCCATGTACTCGCCCAGTTCGGCTACCGGTTCCACCGCAGGCAGCGTCGGTCTCGGCTTCGCCATCCCGATCGACACGGTCAAGGCCGACCTCGACGACCTGCGCTCCGGCGGCAACGGCTGAGCGCGTGCGAGGCTGAAGCCATGACGACCCCCCGCGAAGGCGACCGCATCCTCATCGTCGACGACGAGCCCGCCGTCCGTGAGGCGCTCCAGCGCTCTCTCGCCTTCGAGGGGTACGGGACCGAGGTCGCCGCCGACGGCGTCGACGCCCTCGCCCGGGCGGAGGCGTACGCGCCCGATCTGATCGTGCTCGACATCCAGATGCCCCGGATGGACGGCCTGACCGCGGCCCGCCGGCTCCGCGCCACCGGTTCGACGACGCCGATCCTGATGCTGACCGCACGGGACACCGTCGGCGACCGGGTGACCGGTCTCGACGCGGGCGCCGACGACTATCTGGTCAAGCCGTTCGAGCTGGACGAGCTGTTCGCCCGGGTGCGGGCGCTGCTGCGGCGCAGCTCGTACGCGGCGGCGGCGAGCGCCGCCACCGACGACGACGTACTGGCCTTCGCCGATCTGCGGATGGACCTGGCGACCCGCGAGGTCCACCGAGGCACGCGCCGGGTGGAGCTGACCCGTACCGAATTCACGCTGCTGGAGATGTTCCTCGCGCACCCGCGCCAGGTGCTCACGCGTGAGCAGATCCTCAAGGCCGTGTGGGGCTTCGACTTCGAGCCCAGTTCGAATTCGCTGGATGTGTACGTGATGTATCTGCGCCGCAAGACGGAGGCGGCCGGTGAGCCGCGCCTGGTGCACACGGTGCGCGGTGTGGGGTACGCGCTGCGGTCGGGCGGCGCGGAGTGATCCACAAGTTCCGCTCGCTGCCACTGCGTTCGCGGCTGGCGCTGCTCGTGGCGGTCGCGGTGGCCGTGGCGGTCGCGGCCGTCTCCACCACCTGCTGGTTCGTGGTGCGCGGCAAGCTGTACCACGAGGTCGACTCCAAGCTGAAGTCCGCGAGCGGGCCCGTGCGGTCCTCCGACCTCGCCGTCGCACTGCGCAGTTGCTCCCAGACCCCGGACTCCCAGGCCGACTTCGGAGGCCCGAAGGCCGACTACTACTTCCAGCTCGTCCGGACCGCCGACGACAAGCCGTGCGTCTTCGCCAACTCCGTCGGCACCGTCCAGGTCGACAGCAGTGACCAGGACGTGGCGCGGAGGGCAGATCCGTCCGTCTGGACGTTCCGCAACGGCACGGACACCGACGGGAGGGACGTCCGCGTACTCACCGGCGCAGCCGTCGCAGCCGTCGCCCAGGGTCCGGGCGGCGGGGTCGTCGCGGACACCGCGCTGCTGATCGGGTACCCGCTCAAGGAGACCGAGGGCACCCTCAACGAGCTGGCCCTCCTGCTGCTCATCGTGTCCGGCATCGGCGTCCTCGGCGCGGGCGCGGCCGGACTGTGGATCGCCCGTGCCGGGCTCAAGCCCGTCGACCGGCTCACCGGCGCCGTCGAGCATGTCGCCCGTACCGAGGATCTGACCGTACGCATCCCCGTCGAGGGCGAGGACGAGATCGCCCGCCTCTCCCGCTCCTTCAACTCCATGACCGCAGCCCTCGCGAGTTCCCGCGAGCGGCAGGCGCAGCTGATCGCGGACGCCGGGCACGAGCTGCGGACGCCGCTGACCTCGCTGCGTACGAATATCGAGCTGCTCGCGCGCAGCGAGGAGACGGGCCGTGCTCTCCCGCCCGCGGACCGTACGGCGCTGATGGCGTCGGTCACGGCGCAGATGACGGAACTGGCCCTGCTGATCGGCGACCTGCAGGAGCTGTCCCGGCCGGACGCGGTCCAGAGCGGGCCGCTGAAGGTCGTCGCCTTCCACGACGTCGCCGAGGCCGCGCTGCGGCGCGCCCGGCTGCGCGGTCCCGAGCTGGCCATCACGGCCGATCTGCAGCCCTGGTACGTGCGGGCCGAGCAGACGGCGCTGGAGCGGGCGATCGTCAACGTCCTCGACAACGCGGTGAAGTTCTCGCCGCCGGGCGGGACGGTCGAGGTGAGCCTCAAGGACGGCGAGCTGTCGGTGCGGGACCACGGCCCCGGTATCCCGGCCGACGAACTCCCGCACGTCTTCGAGCGGTTCTGGCGCTCGCCGTCCGCCCGCGCGCTGCCGGGATCGGGGCTCGGGCTGTCGATCGTGGTCCGTACGGTGCAGCAGTCGGGCGGCGAAATCGAGCTGAAGCCCGCTACGGGCGGCGGCACGCGTGCGGTGATCCGGCTGCCGGGAGCGGCCGAGCCGCCCCCGGCGCACATCTGAGGCTCAGTTGTGCCTGATCAGTGAGTCGACCAGACCAGCGCGGGTGTTGGGGTAGTCGAGCGGAACGATGCCGAGGCCGCGCCAGCCGCTCGCCTCGGAGCCGTTGATGAAGCTGTGCACCCTCGGGTTGAGGTTGTCGGAGTTCCAGCGCGGCGGCAGCGACGCGGAGGTGCTCACGAAGTTGATGTACATCTTGCCGGGCTGCTGGACGGCCTTGCGGAAGTGCGCCTCGATCTTGGGGTACTTGGCGTTCGGCAGGGCGTTCCAGTCGTCCTGGAGGTCGAAGACGCCACCGTCCCACCATTTGACGCCCGGCAGTCCGCCGTTGTCGGCGATGAGGACGACCTTGCCGCGGGCCTGGCCGAGCGAGGGGAGACCGTCGCCGATGTGGAACAGCGAGCGCCAGCCCCTGTTGCCGAGGTAGTCGTCGAAGATGGCGCGGAAGGTGGCGTCGCTGTCCGAGGAGTACTCCTGCTTGACGCGCATCAGGACGGTCTCGGAGGGGTGGGCGTTCAGGAAGTCGCGGCAGTAGATGAGCACATCGCCGAACATGATGTTCTGGAAGGCCGCTCCGTGGTGGATGGCGAAGGAGCCTCCGGTGACCCGGCAGCGTATGTCGAGGAAGCGGATGCCGCTGTTCAACTGGTCGGCGATGGTGGTGTTCTGGCACTGGGCCCAGAGTCCGCCGAAGCGGGCGCCGGAGTCGTGAGTGCCGGGGATCGTCAGGCGCTGGAGGGCGGTGGCGTCGCCGAAGCCTGCCAGCCAGTCCTGGGTGCCGAGTGCGCTGCGCGTGCCGAGTGCGCTGCGCGGTGCGGCGGCAGCGGCGGCGGGTGCGCCGCCGATGACCGCTGCGGCGGACGCAAGGGCTGCGCCCGCCAGGAAACCACGTCTGCTCAGGGGCATGTGACGTCTCCTTCGTCGGCCTCCGCGGCCGTGGGGGCGGACCGCGGTCGGCACCCGGGATGATGGCAGACATGGCCATGACATAGGAGACCTCGGGACGAACAAGAGGCGCACGCGAAAGGGCGGCGAGCCTCAGGAAGGCCCGCCGCCCCAACTACTGCGTAGTGACTGCTACTTGACGACCGTGATCCGGCCCGTCGCCGGCGGCGCGAGCGGCGCGCTCGCGCTGGAGTGCGCGGCCAGATACGCGTTCAGCATCTCCAGGTCGGAGGCGCCGACGAGCTTGTTCCTGTGCTCCTTCAGCACGGGGAAGCCGTCGCCGCCGCCCGCCAGGAACTCGTTCATCGCGACCCGGTAGGTCTTCGCCGGGTCGATCGCCTCGCCGTTCAGCTTGACCGAGGAATCCACGACCCGGTCGGCGCCGGTCTTCGTCAGATCCAGGGTGTAGGTGAAGCCCTTCGACACCTGGAGGATCTTCGGGACGGCCTGGTTCGCCCCGCTGACCTGCTGCTTGAGCGTGGTGATCAGCTGGGCGCCGGTCAGGTCGACGACGTTCATCATGTTGGTGAACGGCTGCACGGTGAACGCCTCGCCGTACGTCACGACGCCGTCGCCCTCGCTGCCGGTCGCCTTGTGGACCAGGCCCGCGCGGATGCCGCCCGGGTTCATGATCGCGAGCTGCGCCCCGCCCTTGTCCGCCGGCGCGAGACCCTCCAGCTGTGCATCCGTGATCAGATTGCCCAGCGGCTTCTCGGGCGCGTCGAAGGGGTTGTCGATGTCGGCGGAGATAAAGCCGACCGGCCGGCTCGCGATCGGCGCGGCCAGCGTGTTCCACCGCTGGATCAGCCGGGTCATGTCCTCGGCCTTCGGCACGTCACGGGTGACGACGTGGTTCGCGGAGGCGACGGCGGTACGGACGATGTCGTTCGTACGACGGTCGTAGGTGAGCGTCGTGTCGGTGTACAGCTTGCCGAACGAGGCCGCCGACGTGACCGTGCGAGGCTTGCCCGACGGGTCCGGGATCGAGCACGCGTACGCCTGGTGCGTGTGACCGGTCACCAGGGCGTCGACCTGCGGGCTGACCTTCTTGGCGATGTCGACGATCGGTCCCGAGACGCCGTTGCCGGGGCCGGGGCTGTCGCAGTTGTAGTTGTACGAGGAGGAGGCCGGGGCCCCGCCCTCGTGGATCAGCGCGACGATCGACTTGACGCCCTTGCGCTCAAGGATCTTGGTGTACTTGTTGATCGTCTCGACCTCGTCGCCGAACTTCAGGCCCTTGACGCCCTCGGCGGTGACGATGTCCGGGGTGCCCTCGAGGGTCACTCCGATGAAGCCGATCCTGACCCCGTTCTTCTTCCAGATGAAGTACGGGTCGAGCAGCGGCCTGCCGGTCTTCTCCTTCGTCACGTTGGCGGCGAGATACGGGAAGTCCGCTCCCTGGAACCCCTCGCCCTCCACGTAGCAGCCGTCGGTCTTGTGACAGCCGCCGTTCTGCAGCCGGGCGAGCTCCTTGGCGCCTTCGTCGAACTCGTGGTTGCCGACGGAGGTGACGTCGAGATCCAGCTTGTTCAGGGCCTCGATGGTCGGCTCGTCGTGGAAGAGCCCGGAGAGCAGCGGCGAAGCGCCGACCATGTCACCGGCGGCGGCGGTGACGGAGTACTTGCTGTCCTTGCGGGCCTCGCGCAGATGCGTGGCGAGGTACTCCACGCCGCCCGCGTCGATCGTCCTGGTCGTGCCGTCCTCGTTGGTGTGCGTGACCCGGCCGGCCGAGCCGGCGGGCGGCTCCAGGTTTCCGTGCAGGTCGTTGAAGGACAGCAGCTGTACGTCCACAGTGCGGCTCTGTCCGTGGCCGTGTCCGTGGCCGCTCTCCTGGGCGCCTGCGGGCATCGCGGCGACCAGCGCGCCGGCGGTGGTCAGCCCGGCAACTGCGGCGAGTATGCGGCGGCGGGTCTTGTGCGGTGTCGCTGACATCTGTCCCCTTGTCAGTTCAGCGTGGTGTGTGGGATGCGAGCGGCAGCCTAGAGTCAACGCGCGTAGCGCGACAGGGGGGTACGGGTTACAAGCTGGTTGCCTTCGTTCGTCAACAGGCGTTTCTTCGCACCGCCGGACAACTTTGCCGAGCCGCGCGGATCCCCCGCCCGCCACCCCCCCGCCGTACTCTCGAGCTATGACGATTGACGCAGCAGCCCTCGAGCCCGGGCGGCAGATCCAGACCCTTGATGAGCTCACGCCCGAGCAGGCCCAGGCCGTGCTCGCGCTGCTCGGTGACGCCGCCCGGTCCGACGGAATGCAGGCCGTCTCCGAGCAGGGGCGGCTGCAGCTGCGCGGCGGGAAGCGGGAGGGTGTACGGCATCTGCTCCTCACCGTCGGCGGCGATCTCGTCGGGTACGCGCAGCTGGAGGACACCGACCCCGTCGAGGCCCCGGCCGCCGAGCTCGTCGTGCATCCCTCGCAGCGGGGGCGCGGGCACGGGCGGGCGCTGGGGACCGCGTTGCTGGGGACTTCCGGGAAGCGGCTGCGGGTCTGGGCGCACGGCGGGAAGTCCGCGGCGCGGCATCTGGCCCAGGTGCTCGGACTGACCCTCTTCCGTGAACTGCGCCAGCTGCGGCGGCCGTTGAGCCCGATGGACATCGCCGAGCCCGTGTTCCCGGCCGGCGTCACCGTACGCACCTTCGCGCCGGGGCAGGACGACGCCGCCTGGCTCGCCGTGAACGCCGCCGCCTTTGCCCACCACCCCGAGCAGGGTTCACTCACCCAGCGGGACCTCGACGACCGCAAGGCCGAGCCGTGGTTCGACCCCAAGGGCTTCTTCCTCGCCGAGCGCGACGGTGAGCTCATCGGCTTCCACTGGACGAAGGTGCACGCCGATGAGCACCTGGGCGAGGTGTACGTCGTCGGCATCCGCCCGGACGCGCAGGGCGGCGGCCTCGGCAAGGCCCTCACCGCGATCGGCCTGCGCCATCTCGCCGCCGAGGGGCTCCCGACCGCGATGCTCTACGTCGACGCGGACAACACGTCGGCGGTGACGATGTACGAGCGCCTCGGCTTCGTCACGCACGAGGTGGACCTCATGTACCGCACGGAGTCCTGACCGGTTCCAGACCGTGATCGTGCCCGCTCTTGCCGTAGCCGCCACAGCCGCAGCATGCTGGCTGCGCCGACGCCACCACTGACGTACGCACCCCACGGGGCCCGCCAAGATCGACTCCTGCGGGCCCTGTCCCGCTTTCCCTCACGTCATGTCGTCGTTACCGGCCATTCAGACGCCCTTGCGACCCTCTCTCAATGCAGCCCGCTGTGCCCGCCTCCCCCAACGGCAAGATTCCCCTCACCCCGGCCCTCTCCGACGCGCCCGTAATGCCCTTGACGCAGGAGAATGGGTCCATGAGTCAGCAGCCCGCCGAGGTACCGGTCCA
Source organism: Streptomyces lunaelactis (assembly GCF_003054555.1). Classification (NCBI taxonomy): domain Bacteria; kingdom Bacillati; phylum Actinomycetota; class Actinomycetes; order Kitasatosporales; family Streptomycetaceae; genus Streptomyces; species Streptomyces lunaelactis. The sequence goes on from NZ_CP026304.1 coordinate 4,067,955, forward strand.
GCACCCCCAGCCGTCCGTCGGTTCCATAGCCGCGCACCGCCCGCACACAGTCGCGGCCACGGTGTCGGACCTGGAGCCGGATCTCGATGCCGATCTCGACGCGTACGAGGAAGAGCACGACGGAACCGGCGCAGAACTGCCCCAGGGACGGTTCCTCGACCGCGAGCGCAGCTGGCTCGCGTTCAACGAGCGCGTCCTCGAGCTCGCCGAGGATCCGGCCACCCCGCTCCTCGAACGGGCGAATTTCCTCGCGATCTTCGCGTCCAACCTGGACGAGTTCTTCATGGTCCGCGTGGCCGGTCTGAAGCGGCGCATCGCGACCGGTGTCGCCACCCGTTCCGCGTCCGGCCTGCAGCCCCGCGAAGTGCTGGACCTGATCTGGACCCGCTCCCGCGAGCTCATGGCCCGGCACGCCGCCTGTTACCAGCAGGACGTGGCCCCGGCGCTCGCCGAGGAGTCGATCCACCTCATCCGCTGGCCCGAGCTCACGGAGAAGGAGCAGGCCCGCCTCTTCACGCTCTTCCGGCAGCAGATCTTCCCGGTGCTGACCCCGCTGGCCGTGGACCCGGCGCACCCCTTCCCGTACATCTCGGGACTCTCGCTGAACCTCGCGGTGATCGTGCGCAACCCCGTCAGCGGCCACCGCCACTTCGCCCGGGTGAAGGTCCCGCCGCTGCTGTCCCGCTTCCTGGAGGCCTCCCCGCAGCGGTACGTCCCCCTGGAGGACGTCATCGCCGCGCATCTGGAGGAGCTGTTCCCCGGCATGGAGGTGCTCGGGCACCACATGTTCCGGGTGACCAGGAACGAGGACCTGGAGGTCGAGGAGGACGACGCCGAGAACCTCCTGCAGGCGCTGGAGAAGGAGCTCATGCGGCGCCGCTTCGGCCCGCCGGTGCGGCTCGAGGTCGAGGAGTCCATCGATCCGTACGTGCTCGACCTGCTGGTCCGCGAGCTGAAGATGTCCGACGCCGAGCTCTTCCCGCTGCCGGGGCCGCTCGATCTGACCGGGCTCTTCGGCATCGCGGCGCTGGACCGGCCCGAGCTGAAGTTCCCGAAGTTCGTCGCGGGCACCCACCGCGAACTCGCCGAGGTCGAGTCGGCGTCCGCGCCCGACATCTTCATGGCGCTGCGCGAGCGTGACGTACTGCTGCACCACCCGTACGACTCGTTCTCGACCTCCGTCCAGGCCTTCCTGGAGCAGGCCGCGGCCGACCCGGACGTGCTGGCCATCAAGCAGACGCTGTACCGCACCTCCGGCGACTCCCCGATCGTGGACGCGCTGATAGACGCCGCCGAGTCGGGCAAGCAGGTCCTGGTACTCGTCGAGATCAAGGCCCGCTTCGACGAGCAGGCCAACATCAAGTGGGCGCGCAAGCTGGAGGAGTCCGGCTGCCATGTCGTCTACGGCCTCGTCGGCCTGAAGACCCACTGCAAGCTGTCGCTGGTGGTCCGTCAGGAGGGCGAGACGCTGCGCCGCTACTCGCACGTCGGGACCGGCAACTACCACCCGAAGACGGCCCGGCTCTACGAGGACCTGGGGCTGCTGACCGCCGACCCGCAGGTCGGCGCCGACCTCTCGGACCTGTTCAACCGGCTGTCGGGATACTCGCGCCGCGAGACGTACCGCCGCCTCCTGGTCGCCCCCAAGTCCCTGCGCGACGGACTCATCTCGCGAATAAACAAGGAAGTCGCGCACCACCGCGCCGGACGCCCCGCCCACGTACGCATCAAGGTCAACTCGATGGTGGACGAGGCGATCATCGACGCCTGCTACCGGGCGGCGATGGCGGGCGTGCCGGTGGACATCTGGGTACGCGGCATCTGCGCGATACGCCCCGGAGTCGCCGGCCTCTCGGAGAACGTCCGGGTGCGCTCGATCCTCGGCCGCTTCCTGGAGCACTCCCGGGTCTTCGCCTTCGGCAACGGCGGCGAGCCCGAAATCTGGTTCGGCAGCGCCGACATGATGCACCGCAACCTCGACCGCCGTATCGAGGCACTGGTACGGGTCACCGACCCGGCCCACCGCGCGGCCCTCACCCGGCTCCTTGAGATGGGCATGTCCGACAGCTCGTCCTCCTGGCACCTCGGCCCGGACGGCGCCTGGACCCGGCATGCCACGGACCCGGAAGGCCAGCCGCTGCGGCACGTACAGGAGACGCTCATAGACGCCCGGAGGCGCCGGCGTGCACAGCCCTGATATTTCCCGGCGGGACTCTGCCGTCGTCCCCGGTCTCCCGGCCACGGCGGGCGAGGCCCTGGCCCGGTATCTCCATGCGCAGGCGGGCGACTTCCTGCGCAGTCTGCGCCTGCACAGCGAGAGCGGCGCGGACACGGCGGGCGTGGCCGAAGCGGCCCGCGCGCTGCGCCAGGCGTCCCGGCGCATCAGCGGGACGCTGCACACCTTCCGGCCGCTGCTCGACCCGGCCTGGGCGGACGACCTGCGTACGGAACTGGCCTGGCTGTCCGCGACCCTGGCCCAGGAGCACGCCTTCACCTCGCGGCTCGGCCGGCTGCTCGAGGCGCTGGCCCGTCTCTCGGGCGCGACGCCGCTGCCGCCGGCGAGGGGAGAAGTCGGCGCGCTCAAGGACGCCGCTCCCGAATCCGGTGAACCGTCCGGTGCGGCATCCGGTGCGGCATCCGCTGGGGCATCCACTGCGGCCGACGGCGCTCCCCGCGCCACCGGCGCGCTCACCGTGGGGGCCGCGCGGGCCGGGGCCCTGCTGGAGCGGCAGCTCACCCTCGCCCGGACCCGCGCCCACTCGGCCGCGCTCCAGGCACTGGGCTCCTCCCGGTTCCACGCCGTCGCCGACGCCGTGGCCGTACTCGCCTCCGAGCTGCCGCTGGGGCCGGTGGCCGCCGCCCCGGCCGTCGAGGCTCTGACGCCACCCGCGGAGTTTGCCGAGCGCCGGCTGCTCGAGGCCGTGGCCGGGCTGCCGCTGGCCCGGGCAGCCCATCCGTACAACGCCGAGGCCCTGGTGCACGGCCTCGCCGCCGCCTCGGCCGGGGAGGCGCAGGACTCCCCCTGGCACCAGGTGCGGCTGCTGCTGCGACTGCACCGGTACGCCCAGGAGGTGCTGCACCCCGAGGCGGACCCGGTGCTGTGCCACGCGGGGCTGATCCTCGACCGCCACCGCGACGCCGCCGAGGCAGCGGCTGCCGCGGCCACCGCCGCCCGTACGCCGCGTATCGCCCCGGCCACCGCGTACGCGCTCGGTGTGCTCCACGCGGACCAGCGGCACGAGGTGGAGGCCGCCCGCTTCGCCTTCCAGCAGGTGTGGCAGCGGGCGCCGGCCGCGACGCCCGTGACGGCCCCGTGAGAGACACACGGCAAGCGATCAAGAAAGCCGCACGTCAGAAGCGGTTTCTACGAGGAGCAGCCGTATGAACAATGACTCAGTGATTCTCGCGGCGGGCTGCGTTCTGTGGCGTCGCTCGCCCTCGGGCGACGGGATCGAGATTGCCCTGGTTCATCGACCCAAATGGAATGATTGGTCGCACCCGAAAGGCAAGCTGAAGCGCGGCGAGGACGCCCGGCAGGGAGCAGTACGTGAGGTACTGGAGGAAACCGGCATGACGTGCGACCTGGGACCTGAGCTGCCCAACGCCCGCTACCAGGTCGAAGGCCGCCCCAAGGACGTCCGCTACTGGGCAGCCGAGGCCATGGGCGGTTCGTTCGAGCCGAACAGGGAGGTGGACCGCCTGGTGTGGCTGCCACCCGCTGAGGCATGCACCCGTCTGACGCAGGACCGGGACCGGCAGCTCGTCCCCGCGCTCCTCGACACACTTCATGCGACCAAGGAGGGGCTGTAAGCAACCGGTGCGTGCCCACTGCCCGGACAGGGTCCAGGACGGTCAACCCGGTTCGCGGTACCAAGCGATCTGGTAGGCGGGAGTGATCGTGAGGGCAAAGTCCTCGCGGGCTGGGGCAACGCGCGGGAAGAGCGCGGCGAGCTCCTCGACCGTGTCCCACAGCATTCGCGGGCCGGTCTGCCGGACGTGGGCCACGGCGGTGGAGCCGTCCTCTGTCCACAAGCCGATGCCGGTCAGGCTGCCGCCCTCATCGGGCCATGAGCATGAGTTGCAGCCGGGTAGCGCGAGAGACATCGGGAACTTCAGCCGGTCAAGCACGTCTGGAAGGTGGACGACGGTGTCCCTGGCCGGCTGCTCGGTCACGGCCGCGAAGTCCGGCGCCCTGCCGGGGGTACGGCGTGGCATGAAGTGTGCGGGGGTCGGAAGAAAGCGTCCCCGTGCGTGGCCAGGGCCTATGACGGTTGCCCGTACGACACCGAAGCCGATCGGGGCGACGACAACCGAGCCAGTGGAAGCCTGGCCGAGGAGCGCGGGCGGGATACAGCGGAGAGCAGCCGTGGCAATGATCCGACTGTAGGGTGCGCGGCCCGGGTGGCCGAGAGCGCCGTCCCCCGCTACGACGAAGGACTTCTGCCCGTACGTGGACAGGCGATCGGAGGCGAGCGCCACCAACTCGGGATCGATGTCCATGGTCAGCCATGAAAGCGTCCCTTCGGGCGCAGCCGAAGAACGAACGGCAAGGGCGCGTGCATTCCCACGCGGTCATGGCCCAGCGCCAGTTCGAGCTGGGGCATCTCGAAGAGGCGTGCTCGACATGGGGCGCGTTCCTCGACGACTACGTGATGCTGTCGACTGCTCGCGGTGACGAACACTTCGGGACGATGCGCAACCGCATCGCCCCCTACCGCAAGGTACGTGCTGTCCGGGATCTGGACGCGCGTGCTCGGCAGGTCGCTGCCCTCAAGCGATGACTGCGCGACGACCAGGCAGCCCACTGACGGCCGTCCTCTTCTCACGCCAGGAGACCTTGAGCAAAGCGGGGTCGAACGGCGCCTTGTCGCTGACGCCTTCCGGGATCGGCACGATGACGACGGAGGTGATGACCTGACCGATCACCGCTCGCTTCTCCTCCAGCTCCAGTCGATCCCACTTCTCTCGCTTCCACCCGCGGAGAAGGTTTCGCCTGGCCTCGGCCATCAGGTGGTCCGTCTCTTCCTGCTCCAGCGTCTCGATGTTCCGGTTCAGACGCGTGAGCAAGCCCTGTACGTCGCTCCAGTGGGCTTCCCCAGAAGTGACTGAGTCCTCGACATCCCGTCGCTGCTTGCAGAGATGGGCAAGCTTGGCCTTGCCCCGCCAGGGGATCGTCCTGCTCTTTGTGCCGGCGAAGTGCCTGTCGAGGTAAGCCAGAACCAGGCCCTCCAGATACTCGTCCACCGGTGCCACCCTGCGGCCGATGCCCTTGCAGTTGGCGTCTCCGCATCGGTAGTAGTCGCCGTACTTGGCGTTCCTGCCGGTGGCCTTGTTGCCGGAGAGCTGCGAGCAGCAGACTTCCTCGAAGTCGTTGAGGCGTCCGCAGCGCAGGTAGCCGGAGAACAGGTAGGTCCGCGTTCGCAGTTCCCCTTCGGACCTGGCTCCCTCGGCTTGCTTCATTCCACGGTGCAGACGGTTCGCCTGGACCCCGGTCATGATGCATTTCCACATCTCGTACGTGACGCCGTCGATCTCCTCGTCGGCGTGCTCCCAGTCCCCGATCACGGGTTCGCCGGTCCTGGGGTCCGTCACGATCTTGCCGTTGAGGACTCTCCCGCCCCACCACGCCGGGTTCGTGACGAGGCCCTTCACCGCCTGTTCCGACCAGCTCCCGCCCCTCGCAGTCGTGACCTTCTTCTTGTTCATGTCGGCCGTGATACCGCGCCATGAGCGCCCCGCGTACCGCGCTTTGATCATGTCGATCAGGTGCGGCCACTCCTCAAGATCCTTGTGCTTGTTGCCGACCCTGACGGGGTCCTTGGACGCCCCGAGCCAGCCGAAGCGGCGCGGCGCACCGTAGATCCTGCCCTCCTCGGCTCGATCCGCTGCGTTCCGGGCGGTGCGCGTGCCGACCTTCTTCACCTCGCGCTCGCCAATCCCGTCGTCGTTGACGAGGTCCAGGATCGCCTTGTCCTCGATGAAGACGCCGTCGCCCACCATGACGAGTGCGTCCTGGAGAGCGATGAAGTCACGGGGAAGGCGGTACACGCGCTCCTTCTCGACGGCCACGCAGCCACGGACAGGTATCCCCGTCTCCTCCTCGCGACCGTGAGTGATGTCGGTGCACATCTGCCGGAACGCCGGGCGGATGACCTCGCGCTTCGCAGCCGTGAGGTTGTTGTCCTCGTAGTGCATGACAACCACACACCCGTGGAGCTCTGCGTTCCTGGTGTTGTTCCTGTGCTGGCGTCCGACGCCGATGGCGTCACCGGTCAGCCGGTCGGCAGAGATACGGGCGTAGGAGATCAAGGGGGTACGGCCGTTGAGCCAGCCTTCGACCGTGCCGCCTCTGTCCAGCCACGCCTGGAGAGGCGGGGCGATGCAGGAGCGGGAGAACGCCCTGGACGGTCGCAATGAGTTACGAGTGTCGATCACACTGTGATGATAGGAGCACTGCGCCCAGCCATGTCACGATATTCGTCACATCCGAAGGGCAAGAACCGGCGCAGCGAAGGCACCGCGCGCTCCTTCTGCCCGGCAGCCCACCGCGGGTTACATGGCGGCCGGACGCCTCGAGACATGGATGCTCTGCTCGACGCGCTGCACTCTGCGTGAGCCGAATGGGTGTCCCGACCGGCGGGCACTCAGCCGCCCGACACGGTTCACCTTCCGTTCACCCTCTCCCGTTGGCCGCTTCACCTGATCTGCCTAATTTCGGCCCTACACGGTGACCGGTGCAGTGCCGGTCCCCCCACCCCGACACACGCCGCTTTGAACGTCTTCGACACCAGTCAGCGTCCGGCGGCTCTTGGAAGGAACAACCCGAAGTGAAGCTTCAGCGCAAGATCGGCCTTCGCGCCACCGCGCTCGGTGCCCTCGCCGTTTCCGGCGCCCTGGTTCTCACGGCGTGTGGTTCGGACGACAACGCGGGTGGCAGCACCGGCGGCACCGGCGAGAAGACCAGCGCCGCGTCGAACATCAAGTGTGACGGCGCAAAGGGCAAGCTCCTCGCCTCCGGTTCCAGCGCGCAGAAGAACGCCATGGACGTCTGGGTCAAGAACTACATGGCCGCCTGCACCGGCGTGGAGATCAACTACAAGTCCTCCTCGTCCGGCGAGGGCATCGTCGCCTTCAACCAGGGCACCGTCGGCTTCGCCGGTTCCGACTCGGCGCTCAAGCCCGAAGAGGTCACCGAGTCGAAGACCGTCTGCAAGGGCGGCCAGGGCATAAACCTGCCCATGGTCGGCGGCCCGATCGCCATCGGCTACAACGTCCCGGGCGTGGACAAGCTGAACCTGGACGCCGCGACGATCGCCAAGATCTTCAGCGGCAAGATCAAGACCTGGAACGACCCGGCGATCGCCGCGCTGAACGCGGGCGTCAAGCTCCCGAGCACCGCGATCCAGGCCTTCCACCGCTCCGAGGACTCCGGCACCACGCAGAACCTCGGCAAGTACCTCGGCGCCACCGCCAAGACCGACTGGCCCTACGAGGCCGAGAAGAAGTGGCCGGCCCCCGGTGGCCAGGCCGCCTCCGGCTCCTCCGGTGTCGCCGCGCAGGTCAAGCAGGCCGAGGGCGCGATCGGTTACTTCGAGCTCTCGTACGCGACCTCGCAGTCCATCCCGACCGTCAACATCGCCACGGGTGCCGCCGCCCCGGTCGAGGCCACCAGCGAGAACGCCTCCAAGGCCATCGCCGCCGCCAAGATCAAGGGCACCGGCAACGACCTGGCGCTCGGCCTCGACTACACCACCAAGGCCGACGGCGCCTACCCGATCGTCCTGGTGACCTACGAGGTCGTCTGCGACACCGGCAACAAGGCCGACACCCTGGGCACGGTCAAGTCCTTCCTGACCTACACCGCCAGCGACGAGGGCCAGAAGGTTCTCACCGACGCCGGTTACGCCCCGATCCCGGCCGAGATCAACGCCAAGGTCCGCACGACCGTCGCGGGTCTGAAGTAGCGCAACAGGCCGGCGGGGGCTTCGCGCCCCCGCCGGCCACCCATCCGGTGCACCGCCGCCAGGGGAGTCGACCGCTCCCCCACACAGACCGGAAAGATTGATGGCTTCCACCACACCGATAGACGCACCTCCTCCAACACCGGCTCCGCCGGTCACCAAGAGGAGCGGTACGTCCACCGGCCGCGCAGGCGACAAGGTCTTCCTCGGCCTGTCCCGCGGCTCGGGCATCCTGCTCCTGGTGATCATGGCGTCGATCGCCGTGTTCCTGACCTACCGAGCGACACTTGCCATCTCGAAGGACGAGGGCAACTTCCTCACCACCTTCGACTGGAACCCGGCGGGCAACCCGCCGGTCTTCGGCATTGCCGTCCTCCTCTTCGGCACCGTGGTCAGCTCGATCATCGCGATGGCGATCGCCGTACCGATCGCCGTCGGCATCGCGCTGTTCATCTCGCACTACGCGCCGCGCAGGCTCGCCGCCCCCATCGCCTATGTCGTCGATCTGCTGGCCGCCGTGCCGTCGATCATCTACGGCATCTGGGGCGCCCTCTTCCTTGTCCCGTACATGGAGGGCCTCAACCTCTGGCTCGATGAGTTCTTCGGCTGGACGTACATCTTCGAGAAGACCGAAGTCGGCGTCGCCCGCTCGCTGTTCACCGTGGGCGTGCTGCTGGCGATCATGATCCTGCCGATCGTGACCAGCGTCAGCCGCGAGGTCTTCCTGCAGGTCCCGCGGATGAACGAAGAGGCCGCCCTCGCGATCGGCGCCACCCGCTGGGAGGTCATCCGCCTGTCGGTGCTCCCCTTCGGCCGCTCGGGCGTGATCTCCGCCTCGATGCTGGGCCTGGGCCGCGCGCTCGGCGAGACGATGGCCGTCGCCACGGTCCTCTCCCCGAGCTTCCTGATCTCCGGGCATCTGCTCAACCCGGGCGGCGGAACGTTCGCCCAGAACATCGCCGCGAAGTTCGACGAGGCCAATGAGCTCGGGCGCGACGCCCTGATCGCCTCCGGTCTCGTCCTCTTCATCCTCACCCTGCTGGTCAACGGCGCGGCCCGCCTCATCATCGCGCGCCGCAAGGAGTACTCGGGGGCCAACGCATGAGCCAGACAGCCATACAGGACAGGCCCACCCCGGCTCCTGTTCCCCCGAAGGGCGGCCTCAGCGGCCGTTCGCTCCCCCGCTGGGCCCCGGCAGGATTCGCGGTCGTCTCGATCGCCCTCGGCGTCGGCATCAGCGTGGCGGCCGGCTGGGAGAGCCGCGTTCAGTGGGGCCTGATCTCGGCCCTGCTCTTCCTGGTCATCTCGTACATCGCGACGTCGATCGTCGAGAACAAGCGCCAGGCCAAGGACCGGCTCGCCACCAGCATCGTCTGGGTGTGCTTCATCCTCGCCGTGATCCCGCTGTTCTCGCTGATCTGGGTGACCGTCAGCCGCGGTATCAAGGTGCTCGACACGTACTTCCTCACGCACTCCATGGCCGGCGTCCCCGGCATCGAGCCCGGCGGCGGCGTGTACCACGCCATCATCGGCACGCTGGAGCAGGTCGGCCTCGCCACTCTGATCTCGGTGCCGATCGGTCTGCTGACCGCGATCTACCTGGTGGAGTACGGCAAGGGCGCACTGGCCAGGGCCGTCACCTTCTTCGTCGACGTCATGACGGGTATCCCGTCGATCGTCGCCGGTCTCTTCCTCCTCTCGATCATGCTGATGTTCGACCTGCAGCCGTCCGGCCTGATGGGGGCGCTGGCGCTGGCGATCCTGATGATCCCGGTCGTGGTCCGCTCCACCGAGGAGATGCTCAAGCTCGTCCCGAACGAGCTGCGCGAGGCATCGCTCGCCCTCGGCGTACCGAAGTACCGCACGATCACGAAGGTGGTCATCCCGACCGCGCTCGGTGGCATCACCACCGGTGTGATGCTCGCGATCGCGCGTATCGCCGGTGAGACCGCGCCGATCATCCTGCTCGTTTTCGGCAGCCAGCTGATCAACTCCAACCCCTTCGAAGGCGCCCAGTCCTCGCTCCCCTTCTACATCTGGGACCAGTACAAGATCGGCAGTGAGGCGTCGTACGACCGCGCCTGGGCAGCCGCGCTGGTGCTGATCGCCTTCGTCATGATCCTCAACCTGGTGGCCCGCGGCATCGCCCGCTGGAAGGCCCCGAAGACCGGCCGCTAAGGCCATCTGGAAGTGAATTGATATGGCCAAGCGAATTGACGTCAGCGGGCTCAGCGCCTTCTACGGCTCCCACAAGGCGATCGAGGACATCTCGATGACCGTGGAGCCCCGCTCGGTGACGGCCTTCATCGGCCCGTCCGGCTGCGGCAAGTCCACCTTCCTGCGCACCCTGAACCGTATGCACGAGGTCACCCCCGGTGGCCGCGTCGAGGGCAAGGTGCTGCTGGACGACGAGAACCTGTACGGCTCCAGCGTCGACCCCGTCGCCGTACGCCGTACGGTCGGCATGGTCTTCCAGCGGCCGAACCCCTTCCCGACCATGTCGATCTTCGACAATGTCGCGGCGGGGCTGAGGCTGAACCGTTCGTACAAGAAGAACCAGCTGGCGGACGTCGTCGAGAAGTCCCTCAAGGGCGCGAACCTCTGGAACGAGGTCAAGGACCGGCTGAACAAGCCCGGTTCCGGTCTCTCCGGCGGTCAGCAGCAGCGTCTGTGCATCGCCCGCGCGATCGCGGTCGAGCCGGATGTCCTGCTGATGGACGAGCCGTGCTCGGCGCTGGACCCGATCTCCACCCTCGCGATCGAGGACCTGATCGGTGAGCTGAAGGAGCGCTTCACGATCGTCATCGTGACGCACAACATGCAGCAGGCGGCGCGCGTCTCGGACCGTACGGCGTTCTTCAACCTGTCGGCGGTCGGCCAGCCCGGCAAGCTGATCGAGATCGACGAGACCGAGCGGATCTTCGCGAACCCGTCGGTCCAGGCCACGGAGGACTACATCTCCGGACGCTTTGGATGATCACCCGGTCACGTGGGCACCGTGGGCCGGGGGCGTTGGTGGTTGCTGCCGGTGAGTGGCTTCACCCGGCGAACCGCTGAACTCCCCGAGGCCCCCTAAGACGTCTCGCGGTGCTGCATGGCGGTGCCACCGCAAGACGAAGGGCCCGCCCCCTCTCCCAGGGGGGCGGGCCCATTCACGTATCCAGCGTCGCCGGGCGGCAAATTCAGCCTCGCCGGCGATTGAGGCGCGGGCCCTAACCGAAGATCAGGTACACGATCCCGTAGCTCATCGCGGCGACAGCCGCAGCCGCCGGCATCGTGATGAACCACCCCATGACGATGTTCTTCGCGACACCCCACCGCACCGCGTTCACCCGCTTCGTCGCCCCCACGCCCATGATCGCCGAGGTGATCACATGCGTCGTCGAGATCGGCGCCTGGAACAGGAACGCCGAGCCGAACATGATCGACGCCCCCGTCGTCTCCGCCGCGAACCCCTGCGGCGGATCCAGCTCGATGATCTTGCGGCCGAGCGTCCGCATGATGCGCCAGCCACCCGCGTACGTACCGAGCGAGAGCATCATCGCGCAGGCGATCTTCACCCAGACCGGAATCGCGTCGCCCTGGTCCTCGACATCCGCGATGACCAGCGCCATCACCACGATGCCCATCGTCTTCTGCGCGTCCTGCAGACCGTGACCGAGCGCCATGGCCGCCGCCGAGACCGTCTGCGCTATCCGGAAACCGCGCTTGGTCCTGGCCGGATTGGACTTCCGGAACAACCACATGATCGCGACCATCACCAGATAGCCGCAGAGCAGGCCGACGACCGGCGAGACGAACATCGGGATGACGACCTTCTCGAGCACCCCGCTCCAGATGACCTCAGTCCCGCCGGTCAGCGCCGCGCCCACCATGCCGCCGAACAGCGCGTGGGAAGAGGACGACGGCAGTCCGAAGTACCAGGTGACCAGGTTCCACACGATCGCGCCGAGCAGCGCCGCGAAGAGAATGCCCATGCCCCGCGGGCCCTGGGGCGTCTCGATGAGTCCCTCGCTCACGGTCTTGGCGACGCCCTGGCCGAGGAAGGCGCCGGCGAGGTTCATCACCGCGGCCATCGCCAGCGCCGCGCGCGGCGTCAGCGCACGCGTGGAGACCGAGGTCGCGATCGCGTTCGCGGAGTCGTGAAAGCCGTTGGTGTACGTGAATCCGAGCGCGACACCAATGGTCACGATCAGGGCAAAGGTGTCCACGAAGGTCAGGACTCCTTGACCGCGATGGTCTCCACGGTGTTCGCAACATGCTCGAAGGCGTCGGCCGCCTCTTCCAGCACATCCACGATCTGCTTCAGCTTGAGGACCTCGATGGCCTCGTACTTACCGCTGAAGAGATGTGCGAGAAGCTTGCGATGAATCTGGTCGGCCTGGTTCTCGAGGCGGTTGACCTCGATCCAGTACTCGGTGAGGTTGTCCATGGTCCGCAGATGCGGCATGGCCTCCGCCGTCAGCACGGCCGCCCGCGCCAGGACCTCGATCTGCTGCTCGACCCCCTTGGGCAGCTCCTCGACCTGGTAGAGCACGACCAGGTCGACGGCCTCCTCCATGAAGTCCATGATGTCGTCGAGCGACGAAGCGAGCTTGTAGATGTCCTCGCGGTCGAACGGCGTGATGAAGGAGGAGTTCAGCTGGTGGAAGATCGCATGTGTGGCGTCGTCCCCCGCATGCTCCGCTGCCCGCATCCGCTCCGCGATCTCGGCCCGGGCGGAGGCATCCGCACCGAGCAGTTCCATCAGGAGCTTGGAGCCCGTGACGATGTTGTCCGCGGATGCGGCAAACATGTCATAGAAGCTCGTCTCCCTGGGGGTCAGACGAAATCGCACGTGGGGTCCTCGGGATGCTCTGGATTCGGTCAGGGTGATGCTAGGTGCATCATCCGGCCACGGCTAACCGGCGTTCCTCAGTGTCGCCCATGAGCCACGACGATCCGCACGGGGTCCCGTTCCCGTTCTGGCGGGATTCGGTACCATATACCCATGAGGGGTATGTAGCCCTGTTTCGGACAAGCACAGTCGGACAAGCAAAGCTGGACAACGGGAGGACGCGATGACGACCACCGAGGCGGCCGACCCCCCGGTCCCGGACCACGACCACGGGGTGCACGGCTACCACAAGCAGAAGGACGAGCACCTCAAGCGCCTGCGCCGGATCGAGGGCCAGATCCGCGGCCTGCAGCGGATGGTCGACGAGGACGTCTACTGCATCGACATACTCACTCAGGTCTCCGCGTCCACCAAGGCCCTGCAGTCCTTCGCGCTCCAGCTGCTCGAGGAGCATCTGCGGCACTGCGTCGCGGACGCTGCCGTGAAGGGCGGCGACGAGATCGACGCGAAGGTCGAGGAGGCGACGAAGGCGATCGCGCGCCTTCTGCGCACCTGACGCCCGTGCGCCTGACGCCCGTGCGCCTGACAGCCGTACAGCTGACGGCAGTCAGGCGCCTCCCGTCGGCGGAGGCGCGGCGACGGCATCCCGGCCGCGCCTCACCCGGGGGATGTTTCCCCTCGCTCCTGCCGGGACTCGCGCGAGAGCGCAGCCCGCTCGGCCACTACCTTCAGCACCTCGTCAATACGGTCCGGGCTGAGCCACTCCCCGTCCGCGGCCGATGCCGCGATCATCAACTCGCCACACAGCTCGATCTCGGCGAGGGCAACGTGGTCCTGGACGGTCGCAGTACTGGGCGGAGCCACGCGCATTCACCTCTTCCTGCCGGTGCCGACTTCCTAGCGTAGGGATTGGGCCACGCACCGCGCATGGCACTTCCGGACCATTTACGGCTAACTAAGGGGGTGTCTTACGGATCCTGCCGGGCTCGCGTGCCCTGGCACCGCACCTCGCTACGTTGTCGTCAGTCGCCGACGCTCCGCGTCGACTTCTTCCTCCGCCTTGCGATGCACGGCACCAGACCCCGCTCCCTGATCCGGCCTGATCCATAAGACACCCCCTAAGCCCCGATCTTCCCGGCGTAAATGTCCCGTTCGTCGGGGAGACGCACCACTACCGGTGTCCCGAAGTCGTACAACAGGGTGGTCGAGGTAACGGCGACCGCACCGCTCTCATTGGTGAAACTGAACCGGTGCCGGACCTTGAGCAGCCGTCCGGCGTCGTCGAAGTACGCGTCGAAGGGCACGATGTCCTTGGCGAACCCTTTCGCCGCGGCGGCCAGCGAGGCTCGCGCATGGGGTTCGGCGACCCGCGCCGCCTGTGCGATGTCGGTGGTCCCGCGGTAGTGCCGCACCCTGGTCCCGGCCAGCTCTTCGTCGCCGACGTACGTCACCTCCCGCGCGCCACGCAGAAGTTCGGCGGCGGCGAGCGGATCGGTCGCGCCGCCGGTGACCAGATTGCCGTCCTCGAGCGTGGTCGTATCGACCCTGACCCACTTGTCGGCCGGCACGCCCGCGCCCCGGTTCTTCATGTACAGCGCGCCGGGCGCCAGCAGCTCGGTGATCGGACGGTGCTCGTCCGCGCCCGCGGGGTCCTTGGGCAGCACGACCGTGAGCTGCCCCGTACGCCGCTTGAAGTCGTATCCGCCCTCGCCACGGATGGTCACCCGGGTCCCGCCGGTCGCCATCTCCATGGACGTACGGGCCTTGGAGCTGCCGGCTTCGGCGAGCACGTCCGCGGCCTTGCGTACGTCGTCGATGCCGCCGCCGCGCCGGTCGCCGGCGACAGCGCCACCACCGCCGGAACACCCGCCGGTCGCCACCGCCAGTACGACGGCCGCGACGGCGAACGCCCCGCCTCTGCGTCTGTGCTGCTGCACCACCATCGCCTGCCAACCCCCGAAACGGGACCGCTGCTTGTACGAGACCCCCACCCGTCCCGCATAACGACAGCCCTGGCCGCCCGTCACGCGGGGCCGGTCCCCCAGACGCGGCTCTCCGGGTACGGCCCGCGCCCCAGTACCGTGGAGAGGTGCCACAGCAAGACGCAGCACGCAGCGCCCCGGCCCATCACGACACCACCACCACCGAGCGCGGCTCGTTCGCCGTCGCCCGGTGCACCTGCGGCTGGAGCGGACCTGCCCGTCGCTCCCGCGACCGCGCGCGGTCGGACGCCGAGTCGCACACCTCAGCAAACTGACGCGCGGGTACGCGCCAAACCTTCCCGCCATGGGAACCCTCCACCCCCTGGAGCCGTCTCGTTCCCCAGGAGGCCCCATGGACCGGCGCGCGCTGCTCACCACCGCTGTTGCTCTCACCGCTGTCGCCTGCACAGGCAAGGACAGCGGCGCCGGCGCGGCACCCATCGCCCCACCCACCGTCCCACCCACCCGCACCCCCACGCCGGGCAGACCCCCGGCCTCCACCGCCGTCTCCACGTCGGCCGCGCCCGACTGGAGCGCCCTTGGGCGCGGGCTGGACGGGAAGCTCGTACGCCCCGGTGACGCCGCGTACCCCACCGCCCGGCAGCTCTACAACACCCGCTTCGACTCGCTGAAGCCCGCCGCCGTCGCCTATGTCGCGGGCGAGGACGACGTCAGGGAGTGCCTGGCCTACGCCCGGGCCCACCGCGTCCCCGTCTCGATCCGCAACGGCGGCCACTCCTACGCCGGTTGGTCCTCCGGAAACGGCCGGCTCGTCATCGATGTGTCATCGCTGAACCGCGTCGCCGCGGACGGCTCCATCGGCGCCGGCGCCAAGCTCATCGACGTCTACAACGCCCTCGCCCGCAACGGGCGCACCATCCCCGCCGGCTCGTGCCCGTCCGTCGGCGTCTCCGGTCTCGCTCTCGGCGGCGGGCATGGCGTCACCTCCCGCGCGTACGGTCTGACCTGCGACAGCCTCACCTCGGCCACCATCGTCACGGCGGACGGCAAGCAGCTGACCGCGAGCGCCACCGAGAACAAGGACCTGTTCTGGGCGCTGCGGGGCGCGGGCAGCGGCAACTTCGGTGTCGTGACCCGGCTCCGCTTCCGTACGCATCCCACGCCCTCGACCGTCACCGCCTATCTCACCTGGCCCTGGTCGAAGGCCGCGGCCGTGCTCGGCGCCTGGCAGAAGTGGGGCCCGGACCAGCCGGACGAGATCTGGTCGTCGGCGCATCTGGCCGCCGGGCCGGGCGGCGGTTCGCCGACCCTCTCCATCGCGGCCTTCTCCCTCGGCAGCGAGGGCGATCTCAAGAACGCGCTGGACCGCCTCGCCGACAGCGCGGGCTCGCCCGCCCGCTCGGTCTCGGTGCGACGCCGCGGCTACCGGGACGCGATGCTCGGTTACGCGGGCTGTTCGACGTTCGCGGAAGCCCAGTGCCACCTGCCGGGCACCACTCCGGGCCGTAACACGCAGGGTGCGCTGCAGCGCGAGACCTACGCCGCCGCGTCCGACTTCTTCGACCGCGGCCTCTCCGCGGCCGGGCTCCACGCGCTGATCGCGGCGACCGAGGCCTTCACCCGGATCTCGCCGGGCCAGGGCGGTGGCGGCGGCTCCATCGCGCTCACCGCGCTCGGCGGCGCGATCAACCGGGTGGACCCGTCGGCGACATCGTTCGTGCACCGGCGTTCCCGGATGCTCGCCCAGTACATCGGTGCCTGGCGGCCGGGAACCGCCGGCTCGGCGCAGCAGGCCTGGCTGAAAAGCGCCCATGCGTCGATGCGCCGTTACGCGTCGGGGGCCGCGTACCAGAACTACATCGATCCCACCCTGACCGACTGGCGCCGGGCGTACTACGGAAGCGCCGCGGACCGCCTCACCCGGCTGAAGAAGCAGTACGACCCTGACAGGATCTTCACCTTCCCGCAGGCGCTGTAGCGGGTGCCGGGCCGGGTGGTCGGGCCACTGGCCAGGACGTCAGGCCGCGAGATCGTTCTCGCCGGTCCCGGACCCCTCGGTTCTCGGCTCCGGAATGCCCAGCGTCTCGTGCCGGTCCGCCGGCCCGGCCGCCGCCCGCTTCGACCGTACGAGCCATCCCACCCGGCCCGACCCGGCGATCCCCGACACCAGCGGCGTCAGCAGCGCCAGCGCGAGGGGTGCGAGCAGCAGCGTCACGGCCGTACCGAGCGCGAATCCGCCGACGACGTCGGTGGGGTAGTGCACACCCATGTAGACCCGGCAGAAGCCCTCGGCCAGCGCGAGCCCGATCGCGGCGAGTCCGAACGTGCGGTGCGCGACGAAGAGCCCGGCCCCGATCGCCATGGCCATGGTCGCGTGGTCGCTCACAAACGAGAAGTCGGTCTTCCCTGCCACCAGGACTTCGATGCCCTCGTGATCCCGGAACGGCCGCGGTCTCTCGACGAACCCGCGGATGGGGATGTTGACCAGCAGCGCGATACCGGCGGCCAGCGGCGCCCAGACCAGCCCGGCGACCGCCGCCACCGAGTCCTCCGTGGTGCCGCGCCGGCGCACGCTCCACCAGCACCAGAGCACCATCAGGACCAGCGCGAGCATGATTCCGTACTCGCCGGTGAACTCCATGGTGCGGTCGAGCCACGACGGGGCGTCCTTGGCCAGGCCGTTGATGTCGTAGAGCAGGCTGAGGTCGGGATCGGACCCCGACTTGGTCAGGGGGGACCCCATCGACTCCGTCAGGGGAAACCCCAATGCGAGTCCAGCCATCTGCCGCGGCCCCTTGCCTTGTCGCCTGCCGCGACGCACCTCCGTGTGCGCCGCATCTGCCAACCCCCGTGTTCAGTGCGGTGTCTGCTGCATGGTCAGTGCGGCTGTCCCAGTCCAGGGAACGGCCCGCTTCCCCCGTACGTTCCACTCTCCACCGAACGATCACCATGACGTTATCGAAGAGTGACACATCGTCGCAGCTCAGGGCCTTGGCCTAGCAGAGGGTTCCGGCCATGGCGGATGCTGCGTCAGGCTTCCGGGAGCGGCGTCGGCAGCGCTTTCGCGCCATCCTTGGTGACCCTGGTCGCGCCGAAGTAGTCCGGGGTGTCGATCTTGTCGAAGCGGATCACGGCACCGGTGTACGGAGCGTTGATCATGTACCCGCCGCCCACATAGAGACCGACGTGCCGGATCGCCCGCGAATTGGTGAGGTCGTCCGAGAAGAAGACCAGATCGCCCGGGAGGAGCTCGTCGCGCGAGGGGTGTTCCCCGGCGTTGTACTGATCGTTCGCGACACGCGGCATCTCGATCCCCACGGTGCGGTACGCGGCCTGTGTCAGCCCGGAACAGTCGAAGCGCCCGCCCTGATCGGGCGTGCCGTTGCCGCCCCACAGGTACTTCGTACCGAGCTTCTGCTGCGCGAAGTAGATCGCCCCGGCCGCCTGCCGCGACGGCTCGACCCGCCCGGCGGGCCGGGCGAAGCTCTTCTCCAGGGTGCGGATGACCTTCACGTAGTTCTGCGTCTCGCGGTACGGGGGCACGCCCCCGTACTTGATGACGGCGTACGCGCCCGCGTTGTACGCGGCGAGCATGTTGTCCGTCGGGTCGCCCGGCGCCTTTTTGACGTATCCGGCCAGTTCACAGTCGTACGAGGCGGCGGACGGAATCGCGTCGGCCGGATCCCAGACGTCGCGGTCCCCGTCCTTGTCCCCGTCGACGCCGTGCGTCGCCCAGGTGCCGGGGATGAACTGCGCGATGCCCTGGGCGGCGGCGGGGCTCCGCGCCTTGGGGTTCCAGCCGCTCTCCTGGTACAGCTGGGCGGCGAGCAGCGCGGGATTGATGGCCGGGCAGAGGTTGCCCCACTTCTGGACGAGCGGCTGGTAGAGCGCCGGTACGGCGCCCTTCGCCAGCCCGACCGCCCGCCCGCCGTTCGCACCGCCCATCAGCCCAGCGGCGGCGGAGTAGGTCCCGACGACGAGCAGCGCGACGAAGCTCAGGCACAGGCCGATCCCGACCCCACTGGCCATCCAGACTTTCCGCACTGCTCAACCCTCCCCCACCCGGGCCGCGTTCCGGCCCGTTTCCACCCGCGCGCCGACGCGTTGTCCACGCCTTGTCCATGCCTTCTCTATGCCTGGTCCGCGGCCTTCTGTTCGGCCTTGCGTCCGACACCGCCGAACATGGCGACCTCGTCGGGCACTTCCCCGTCCGCGACCTGCGGCCGCCAGCGCGAGCACGAGACCACACCGGGCTCCAGCAGGTCGAGGCCGTCGAAATACCGGGTGAGCTGCTGCGGAGTGCGCTGGGTGAGCCTGGGCGTGCCGTGCTCGTTCCAGAACGCGACGGCGGCGTCCACGTCCGGCATCGCCGGGCTGGTGATGGTGTGGGAGAGCACAAGATGACTGCCGACGGGCAGCGCGTCCATGAGGCGGCGCACGACGCCGTACGACTCCTCGTCGTCCTCGACGAAGATCACCACACCGAGCAGCATCAGCGCGACGGGCTGGGTGAAGTCCAGCGTCCCGGCGGCGCGCTCCAGGATCGTGTCGACGTCGCGCAGATCGGCGTCGAGGTAGTCGGTGCGGCCCTCGGGGGTACTGGTGAGCAGGGCGCGGGCGTGCGCGAGAACGAGGGGGTCGTTGTCCACGTACACGATCCGCGCGTCCGGCGTGGCGCGCTGGGCCACCTCGTGGGTGTTGTCGGCACTGGGCAGCCCGGTGCCGATGTCGAGGAACTGCCGGATACCCACATCGGCGGCGAGGTGATGCACCGACCGCCCCAGGAACAGCCGGTCGGCCAGGGCGTAGTCGCCGATGCCGGGGTGGAGCTGCCGGATCTGGTCGCCGGCCTCGCGGTCTACGGAGTAGTTGTCCTTGCCGCCGGTCCAGTAGTTCCAGATCCGGGCCGTGTGCGGCCGGCTGGTGTCGATTCTGGCGAGTACGTTCTCGTCGTCGGTCACGCTGTTCAAGATATCCAACTCTGCCTGCCGAGGCCCGGGTTGGCTCCGAAGATCTCAGCCGGACGCGTACACGGGCAGACGGTCGGTGGCCAGCTGGAGGCAGAGGGGACCGGGAAGGGGGATCTCCTCGCCGTACTTGCCGCGCAGGGTCTCCTGATAGCCGCCCCCGCGCGGCTGGGTGTGCAGCGCCCAGGTCCCGTGGCGTGGATCGACGACGAGGAGGACCTTCACCCCGGCGACGGCGTACCAGTCGTTCTTCTGGCTGATGTCCCTGGCCTTCTCGGACTTGGAGATGACCTCGACGGCGAGCTCGACGTCCTGCGGGTCGATCAGCCAGTCGTCGGACTCCAGGAACTCCGCGGGGCAGACTGTGAGATCCGGCGTCACGTAGTCGTCCGGATCTTCAGGCATCTCGATGGACGCCATCTCCGCCGCGACGAGCGTCGCGGGCAGCCTCGGCCGGATCGCTTCCTCGAGCCGGTAGATCACACCCGCGTGCTTTCCGCGCGGAGTCGGGGACATCACGAGGCTTCCTCCCACGATCTGCACGCGCAGACCCGTCGCTGCTTCGATCTGCTCGGCGACCTCGCGCAGATTGCCGGGGCGCGGACGCGGACGCAGCGGCGGCAGCACGGACATGGTTGGCGGCCTCCATCCCTGCGGGTCGGGCTCCTCGGCTGCGCGAGCGGGAGCAAGGGGAGGACCTGTGACCCGCTCAGCGACGTCTCCACCGTACTGCCCCGCGTATTCATGGGCCTCGGACATCACGGTCCCCCTCCACCAGTCGCGTCGAATTCGCTACGTTCAGTCACGATAGGTCACCCCACTGACACTCCAGGTTCTGTACGCATTCCACCCACAGGAGCTTGCCGCCCCGCTGGAGCGGGCACGCGCCCCACCTGTCGGCGCAAAGCTCCACGAGATGCAGCCCCCGCCCGCGCTCGGCGTCCGCACCGGGCGGACTGAGCGCCCCCTTGAAGGGTGGCGGGATCTCGGGGTTGGCGTCCCGGACCCCGAGCCGGAGCCGGTGCGGCTCGGGGGCGCGGAGACGAAGACTGAATGGCCCCTGGGAGTACCGGTGGGCGTTGGTGACGAGCTCGCTCGCGAGCAGCTCGGCGGTGTCGGTCAGGTCGGCCATGCGGTGGGCCCGCAGGACGGCCCGGAGGGTGGAACGAGCGATGCCGGGGGCGCGGGGGTCGTGCGGGAGTTGGAGGGTGTAGGCCCAGGGCGGGGATACGGTGGCCATCGGAAGTCTCCTTCGCGGAGCGGCGGTTGGGGTGTGAGCCTGGTGACCGGGCCGCTCCGTCGAGCGGGGTGCTTCCAGGCGGGTGGCCTGGGTCACACACTAGAGCTCTCACAAGGATTCTTTGACCTGAATCCAAGGATTCCGCCTATCGTTCATTCGTGTGGGTGACCCTGCAACCACCCTCAATCTCCAGGGAGTTGACCCATGGCAAGCAGGCCAGCACCCTCTGCGCGCCGTCTGCGCCTGGGGGCCGAGCTGCGGAAACTCCGCGAACGCGCCGGGATGACCTCCACCCAAGCGGCCGCAATGCTCGGCACGAGCCCGGGCCAGCTGAGCAACATCGAGGTGGCCCGCTTCGGCGCCAGCGCCGACCGAATCCGCGCCATCGCGCGTATCTACGACTGCTCAGACCAGGCGTTCATCGATGCCCTCGCGGACATGACTGCCGACCGGAAGCGGGGATGGTGGGAGGAGTACCGGGACATCCTTCCGGTCGGCCTGCGCGACCTCGCCGAGATGGAGCACCACGCCAAGGCACTGCGCACGGCGTACACCGCCCACATTCCCGGCCTCCTCCAGATCGCTGATCACTCCCGCGAGGTCTTCCGCCAGGTCGTGCCCGAACTGTCTCCGCCCGAGATCGAGCACCGCGTCTCCCACCGCATCAAGCGGCAGGACGTCATCTACCGGGCAGGCCCGATGCCCTATTCGGCGATCGTTCACGAGGCGGCGCTGCGCATGACGTTCGGAGGCACGGCTACCGCCCGCCGCCAGCTCGAGCACCTGCTCGCGATGAGCGAACACGACCACATCACGGTCCTGGTGATCCCGTTCGAGGTCGGCGCGTTCCCGGGCTCGGGGCAATCGGTGGCGTACGCACTCGGCCCCGTACCCCGGCTCGACACCGTTCACCTCGACCAGTCCCATGGCCCCGTGCTGGTGGACGCCGAGGCTCAACTCCACAAGTACCGAACACTGCTCGACCGCATGAACTCCGTCGCCCTCGAGCGGAAGAAGTCACAGGACTTCATCCGCAATATCGCCCGACACCTGTGAAGGGATCAGCTGTGCCGACACTCGACTGGCAGAAGTCGTCGTACTGCGGGGAGGGCGACGCGTGCCTGAACGTTGCGGCAAGCCGCGGCTCCGTCAAACTCACCGAAAGCAGCGACCCCGACGGGGCGATACTCCACACCACCCCCGCCACCTGGTCCGCACTCCTCCGGGCCCTCAAGGAGAACCGTGGCTGACATCCCCACCAGCCTCAGCTGGACCCGCGCCGCCCCCGAAGGCGCCGAGGGGCCCGGCCCCTGGATCGAGGTCGCCTTCGGGTCTGAGGGCTTTGTCCATCTACGCGAAACCAGCGCCCCCGAGAACGTCGTCACGACGACCCTGAAGAAGTGGGACGCGTTCGTCCTAGGGGTCCGGGCCGGCGAGTTCGACCACTTCGCAGAGCTCGACGGACAGGGCCCCATCACCCCCTAACCCTCGACAGACACGTCAGGCGTCGCCGTGTGCCCAGTGCGGGCAGACGCGGGCCGAGCGAAGGCGTCCTGGTCACCGCTGTCCTGACCATGACGGCGGGCGGCAGCACCGCCAGGGCGACGACTGCCCGAAGCGCCCCCAAAGGTGCGACAACGACAGTCATTGCCCGGAGTCACCCTCCGTGATACATAGAGTAACCAGACGCGCTCACTGCAACCGGCCCGGCCCCCGCCGTCGCAGGTCAGGACGGTGGGATCGGTCATACGTGCGGAGATCGGGTAAAGAGACCCGCCAAGTCGGCTTACGTGGGCGGATTCATCAGCGAAGATAGAACGACGGCCCATGCCGAGGGGCAAGGGCACTGAACAACCCAACAGGGGCGGTGAGTTACATGATCCTGGCAGCCGAAAAGGGCGACATCACCACCATCATCGGCGGAATCGCCCCGAACTGGGGGCCTTTCGGGAGCCTGGGGAACGAGGCTCGAGTGATGATCGAGGTAGTGATGGCCATTGCCATCCTCCTCTGCCTGGGCATCGCGATCTGGGGCGCGGCCAAACAGCGCATCGGAGCGACGGCCCTGCGCGACACCTTCAGCGCCGAGCAGGGCAAGGGCCTGATTGTCGCCGGGCTGACCGGCGTCTTCATCATCGGGTCGCTGGGGACCCTGTTCACCATCGTGTACGGGATGGCTGTCTGCCCCCCCGCCGGTCCTCCCCGGGCGCGCCCGAGCCCGGTGACGAGCTACTCGCGGCGCACCCGGTGCGCCCCGGCGGCTCGGCGGCGAGTCGCATCATCGGTGGTGGGTGTGGTGGTCCTGCTGATCGCGGCTATCGCGTTCGCGAACCAGGGCGGGGGCGACGATGACGCCCCGTCGGGTACGGGTGCGAAGGGGGCGGCGGGGGCTCCGACGGCGGCGACGGGGGTGAAGCCGGTGACGGGGAAGAACGGGGAGATTCCGTCGGGGTTCGCGAAGGATGAGCAGGGAGCGGAGAGCGCGGCGGCGAATTACGCGGTGGCGCTCGTGTCCGCCGACATCCTGAAGCCCGACCGGCGGCGCGAGGTCGTGCGCCAGCTCTTCGTCACCGACAAGGTCGGGGACCTGGGGGCCCGGCTCGACCAGGCGTACAACCAGGAGTTCCTCGCCAAGATCGGGCTCGACGCGAACGGCAACGCCGCCAAAGGGCTGACCTACGTCTCACGCACGGCACCTGTAGGGACCAAGGTCACGGCGTACACGGACACGTCCACCACCGTGGAGGTCTGGTGCACCGGCGTGTTCGGCACGGCCGGAGTCAGCTCCACCAACCCCGTCACCAACGACTGGTTCACCATGACGCTCAAGCTCCGGTGGGCAGACGGGGACTGGAAGGTCGAGAGCTTTTCCCAGAAGGACGGCCCGGCACCGGTGAACGCCGACCGTACGGCATCCAGCGCCGACGAGATCGCCAAGGCAGTCGAGCAGTACGGAGGGCTCACGTATGCCCGGTAGCCCGCGCCGCGCGCACACGCTCACGGCCGTTTTCGCAACCGTCCAGACGGCTGCCGTGCTCGGGGCATCGCGTGCCTTCGCAGCACCGACGCCGACACCGACGCCGTCCAACAAGGACAACTGCGACCTCATCGTCGGCCCCGCCCGGGACTACTGCGAATCGGGCGACAGCAATCGCGCCCCCCGCTCCACCGACCCCGCCGACGCCCTGGACCCCCTCGCCTCCCTCGCCCGCGGCTGCGCCGACGCCGCCGTCTGGACCGTCGACACCCTCTCCAAAGCCGTGAAGTCCACCGCCACCGTCGACTTCACCAACACCACCTTCCTCTCCCAGTACGCCGTCGTCTTCGCCGCCGCCACCATCCTCACCCTCGTCCTCTGGCTCCTCGCCGTTGCCAAGCGCGCCATCCGCGGCGTCCCCCTCACCACCGCCATCTCCGAAGCCATCGGCTTCCTCTGGCTCACCGTCCTCGCCTCCGCCTTCACCCCGCTGATCCTCTACACCCTCGTCTCCGCCACCGACGGCGTCACCGAGGTCATCGCCGGCGGCACCAGCGGCCAGACCGAACAGTTCTTCGGGAACTTCTCCGCAGCCCTGAAGAAGGGCACCGACATCGGCGGCGGGCCGATCATGCTGATCGTCGTCTCGCTCGTCACCGTTCTCGCGGCCGGTGTGCTCTACCTCGAGCTGTTCATCCGCGCCGTGCTCCTCTACGTCGGTGCCCTCCTCGGCGTCGTCGTCTACGCCGGACTCGTCGACAAGAACATGTGGGGGCACGTCCGCCGCTGGGCCGGCATCATGATCGCGATCATCCTGGTCAAGCCCGTGATCGCGATCGTGCTCGGAATCGCGGGCGCCCTCTCCGCCAACGAGGGACCCGACTCCTTCTCCGCCGTCGTCTCCGGCCTCGCGATCATCCTGCTCGCCATCTTCGCCTCCGCGATGATCTACCGCTTCGTTCCCGGCTTCGGCGACGAGATCGTCGCCTCCCGCAACAACCGCCTGCAGAACGGCGCCGAGAACGCCGCGGCCGCCGTCATCAGTTCACCCGCCGCCCTCGTCTCCCAGGGCATCAAGACCCACAGCAGCCGCGGCAACGAGGGCGGCGGTGGAGGCGGCAGCAACAGCGGCAGCGCCCCCCGCCCCGCCAACCCCCTCAGCGGGGGCGTCGCCGCCCACAGCAGCCGCAACCCGGGAGGCGCCGGAGGGGCGGCGGCGGGGGCGGATCCGCCGCACCCCCACCCCGTAGCAGCCGGCCCAGTACCGGTCCCACCAGTGGCACCCCGCACAGCAACCGCAAGAGCACAGGAGGTGGCGGGCGTTGACGACCCAGTCCCAACCGATCACGCCCCGCCGTACGTATCTCATCGGCCGTGCCCGGCCGAACGCGATCGTCGGCAAGAACCGCGAGACCGGCGAGATCGCGCTGATCATCGCCGGCGCGTTCCTCGGCATGATGAGCGGGCTGCTGGTCCCCGTCCTGTCCCTGCGGATCGTGCTGCTGATGGGCTTCCCGCTCCTCGCCCTCGCCGCCGTGTACGTCCCGTACAACCACCGCACCATCTACAAGTGGTTCGAGATCAACCGCAGCTACAAGCGCACCCTGCGCAGCGGCACCCTCTACCGCTCCTCCGCCGCCGAGGCCGGCATCCGCCTCGACGGCCGCGAGTTCGAGGTCGGCCCGCCCCCGGGCATCGGCAGGATCAACTGGCTCGCCGCGCCCTTCGGCCCGGACGAGATCGCCGTACTGCTGCACGCCGACCGCCGTACCGTCACCGCCGCCATCGAGATCGAGGGCCCGGGCGTCGGACTGCGCGACAGCGAGGATCAGGAGGCCCTCGTCGACCGCTTCGGCACGCTGCTGAAGCATGTGGCCAACGGCGACGGTTTTGTGACGCGCATTCAGATGCTGGCCCGTACGCTGCCCGCCGACCCCGACGCGCACGCCAAGGACGTCGCCCAGCGCGGCGACCAGCAGACGCCGATGTGGCTGCGCGACTCGTACGACCAACTCCAGTCGATGGTCTCCACCTCCAGCGAGCAGCACCGCGCGTACCTCGTCGCCTGTATGCACTACACCCGCGAACTGGCCGCCGAGGCCCACGCCATGGCTCGCGCAGCCCGCCCCCAGTCCGGCCGCAAGCTCGACAAGGACGCGGGCCTCGCCGTCGTCATGGCGCGCGAGCTCACCGACATCTGCGCGCGCCTGGCCGAGGCCGACATCCGCGTCCGCCAGCCGCTCGGCCAGGGCAGGCTCGCCTCCCTCGTGCATTCGATGTACGACCCCGACCACCCGATCGACCACATCCAGGCGATGACGAAACGGAACGCCTGGCCGGCCGAGCTGGACGCCATGCAGCCGACCTACCTCCAGGCGAAGACCCGCGAGTCCTCCACCCGCGCGCCCTGGTGCCACTCCACCGCCTGGGTGAAGGAGTGGCCGATGACCCCGGTCGGCGTCAACTTCCTGGCCCCGCTGCTCGTCCACACGCCCGATGTGATCCGTACGGTGGCGGTCTGCATGGACCTGGAGCCCACCGAGGTCGCCATCGAGCGGATGCTCACCGAGAAGACGAACGACGAGGCGGACGCGAGCCGCGCCGCCAAGATGAACCGCACCGTCGACCCGCGCGACATCGCCGCCCACGGCCGACTGGACCAGCGGGGTGAAGATCTCGCGAGCGGTGCGGCGGGGGTCAACCTTGTCGGGTACATCACTGTGTCATCGCGTTCGCCCGAGTCCCTGGCCCGGGACAAGCGCACCATCAGGGCCTCGGCCGGCAAGTCCTATCTGAAGCTGGAGTGGTGCGACCGCGAGCACCACCGGGCCTTTGTGAACACCTTGCCGTTCGCGACCGGCATCCGACGCTGACGAGAGGGCAGACCGCCATGCGAGATCCGCTGTCCGTCTTCACGGATGCCTTCACCGCCTTCCTCTTCGGGAAGGTGGAGACGACCCGACTCCCCGTGCGTACGTCGACGGGCCAGGCGCAGGCCGTGTACCTGCCCACCGCGGCGCCGGGCCTCGGCGACTCGGGCGTGATCATCGGCCGTGAGGTGTACAGCGGCAAGGGCTATATCTACGACCCCTTCCAGCTGTACGGCCAGCAGCTGCCGGCGCCCCACTGGCTGGTGCTCGGCGAGTCCGGCAACGGCAAGTCGGCGCTGGAGAAGACGTACGTACTGCGCCAGTTGCGCTTCCGCGACCGGCAGGTCGTCGTCCTGGACGCACAGGGCGAGGACGGGGTGGGCGAGTGGAACCTCGTCGCCCAGGAGCTGGGAATAACCCCCATCCGGCTGGACCCGATGACGGCGCTGGACGGCGGTATCCGGCTCAACCCGCTCGACCCGGCGATCACGACGACGGGTCAGCTGGCGCTGCTCCGTACGATCATCGAGGTCGCGATGGGGCACGGGCTCGACGAGCGGTCGGGCTTCGCGCTGAAGGTGGCGCACGCGTACGTCAACGAGACGATCGTCGACCGGCAGCCGGTTCTGACGGACATCGTGGACCAGCTGCGGCACCCCGAGCCGGAGTCCGCCGAGGCGATGAACGTCGACGTGGACGACGTACGCGCGTGGGGTCTGGACGTGGCGCTGGTGCTGGACCGGCTGGTCGACGGTGACCTGCGGGGCATGTTCGACGGCCCGACGACGGTCGGGATCGACCTGGACGCGCCGCTGATCGTCTTCGACCTCTCGCACATCGACCGGAACTCGATCGCGATGCCGATCCTGATGGCGATCGTGGGGGTGTGGCTGGAGCACACGTGGATCCGGCCGGACCGCAAGAAACGCATCTTCCTGGTGGAGGAGGCGTGGCACATCATCAACAGCCCGTTCGTGGCCCAACTCTTCCAGCGGCTGCTGAAGTTCGGCCGCCGGCTCGGTCTCTCCTTCGTGGCTGTGGTCCACCACCTGTCGGACGTGGTCGACGGAGCGGCGGCGCGGGAGGCGGCGGCGATCCTCAAAATGGCCTCCACCAGAACCATCTACGCCCAGAAGGCGGACGAGGCACGGGCGACCGGCCGCGTGCTGGGCCTGCCCCGCTGGGCGGTCGAGATCATCCCGACGCTCACTCCCGGCATCGCGGTCTGGGACGTCAACGGCAATGTCCAGGTGGTCAAGCACCTGGTGACGGAGGCGGAGAGACCACTGGTCTTCACGGACCGGGCGATGACGGAATCCTCGGGGCCCGCGCTGCCCGAGGACGTAGCGGCCGCGGAGTGGGAGGCGGAGCAGCGCGCGGCCCTGGTCGAGCGCCGGCAGATGGACGAGTCCTCCGAGTCGACGGTGGCATGACATGCGCGACGGCCGTTACCACCAGCACCCGCGGGACCGCGACGAACGCGGCATCCCCGACGGCCTGTTGGTGGGCCTGCTCGGCTTCCTGCTCGGCCTGACCCTGCTGGCCTGGACGGCCACGGGCCTGGCGGGCGTCATGGCACACGGCGCGTGGCCGGAGGGCGTCACGTTCACGAGTACGCCTCTGGCCATACGCGCACTGGCATCCGCCCCGCACGACCTCCCGTCGGCCTGGCCGGCCACACCACCGGCGGAGCTGTCGGGTTACGGGCTGTTCTGGGGTCTGGCGATCGGCGAGCTGATGGTGCTGGTGGTCCTGACGGTATTCGCCCTGGGCACGCTGGCACGCTGGCGCGCGGTGAGGGCGGGCCGAGGGGCCAAGCCGAGCGCGATGGGGAAGTCGCCGCTTGAGCCGGAAGCCCCGGGTAACCCCGCGGGTGCTGCCTCGTACATGGCGCCGCCGAGCGCGGCAGGCCCGGCTCACCCCGCCCACCCCGGCCCGTACGCCTCAGGCAGCGCCGCAGCCGCCGGAACGGCAGATCCGGTCCACGCTGCGGGCCCCGGTACACCGGGCGCCCTGGGCAGCGGCGCAGCAATGGCCGACTCGGGTCAACTCGCCCACGCCCGCCCGTACGCCCCGGGTACACCGGGCACCCCGGGCAGCGGCGCCACCTCCGGAACGGCAGGCGGGGGTCACCCGGCGAGCCCTGGCTTCTCATACGCCACGGTCAGCGGCGCAGCCGCGAGCCCGGCCTCGGACGACGTAGGCCCTGACGCGCTTGCGCAGCAAGGGGCGGGCAGATCGGATCCCCACGGTCCCGTTCACGCCGGCCCCTCCGGCACGGGCAACGGCGCAGCCGTGAGCCCGCTCCCCGGGGCCGCAGGGCCCAACCCTCTTGCGGAGCAAGGGGCGGGCGGCCGGCACCCCGTCCCCGCACCCGTATCCCCGCCTCCTCTACGGCGACCCCGCAACCCGCCGCCCCACCACCCTCCAAGCCGTCCTCGACTCCGAAGGCCCCGCCCTCGTCGTCACCTCCGACCCCACCGTCTGGGCCGAGACCAAGGACGCGCGGGCCAAGCTCGGCCCTGTCCTCGTCTACGACCCCGGGCATCTCTGCGACACCCCCGCCCGCCTCCACTGGTCTCCCACCGCACGCTGCGAGGACGCCGCCACGGCTCAGGAGCGCGCCACCGCCCTCCTCTCGCCCGTACGCCCCCGCGCCCGCCTCGACGCCGCCATGGCCGACACCGCGGAAACGCTCCTGCGCTGCTGGCTGCACGCCGCGGCCGTGGACGGGCGCCCGTTCAAGCAGCTCCACCGCTGGGCACAGGGCGCCGGCGCCCAGGACGCCGTACGCATCCTCCGTACGCATCCCAAAGCCGCCGCCGGACTCGCCGGACTGCTCGAGTCCGCGCTCATCGGGCACCCCGAACGCCGCGAGATCGCCCAGCAGTTGGTCGTCCGGGTGCTCTCCGCGCTCTCCTCGATCCACATCCGTGAGGCCTGCACCCCGAACCGAGCCGATTCCCTCACCCTGGAATCATTCATAGACGAAGGGGGCACCCTTTATGTGGTGGGTGAACCGATCGAGGATCCCAGGACCCACCCCGGTGCGATGCCTCTGCTCACCGCACTCGCATCAGACGTGGTCGAGCACGGCCGCCGCCTGGCCGCACGGTCAGCCGACGGTCGGCTCGACCCACCAATGACGCTCGTTCTCGACGACGTCGCGGCCGTGGCTCCCCTTCCCCGGCTTCCGGAGCTGCTGGCAGGCGGTCAGGAGCGGGGACTTCCGACTCTGGTCCTGCTCCGTTCCGCGGAACAGGCACGCGCCCGCTGGCCCGAGCCGCTCCCCTCGGGCACGGCCTAAGCGGCCCCGGGGACACCGCTTAGCGGAGCACTTCCAGCTCCAACTCGCGTGCCGAGGAGTCCCCCGGCACGGGCACGGAGTCCCCGCTCGGCACAAACCCGACGCGCCGATAGAACGCCGCGGCCCGCTCATTGTGCTCGTGCACATACAGCCGCACCCGCTCCACCGGCGGCCCCGCCAACGACCAGGACCACTCCAGAGCCGCCTCGAACAGCGCCTCCGCCACCCCCGCACCGCGCGCTTCGGGCCGTACGAACACCCCTACCAGATGCGTCTGGTCGACCTTCGCCACCTCCCCGAACCGCACATCCCCCGCCGGCCGCTCCACCAGCACGCTGACCGTGCCCGCCCACTGCCCGTCCGGCCCCTCGGCGATGAACTGCCGCCCCGCGATCCCCTCCGCAGCCCGGGCCGTACGCTCCTGCCAGAACCCGTCGGGCCGCTCGACGGCCTGCTCGTACGTCTCCAGGAAGGCGATGGGCGCGGCGGGGTCCCGCAGAGCGGCGAGCCGGAGCTCTCGGGCCTTCACCCACTCCTCGGCGCGTACGCCTCGAATCACGTAGTCCATGTGCCGATACTGACCGCGGGGCCCGTCCCTGAGCAACGCGATATCACACCCTGAACGCAGAAAAGCCCCGCACCATAAGGTGCGGGGCTTTCCCACAATGATTGTTCGGCGGTGTCCTACTCTCCCACAGGGTCCCCCCTGCAGTACCATCGGCGCTGAAAGGCTTAGCTTCCGGGTTCGGAATGTAACCGGGCGTTTCCCTAACGCTATGACCACCGAAACTCTATGAAAATATCGATCCGGAACCCGGCCTCATGTGACCTATGAGGCGGTTCGACAGTTCGTTACTTCAGAACTGACACAGTGGACGCGAGCAACTGAGGACAAGCCCTCGGCCTATTAGTACCGGTCAACTCCACACCTTGCGGTGCTTCCATATCCGGCCTATCAACCCAGTCGTCTACTGGGAGCCTTACCCTCTCTAGGAGGTGGGAGTCCTCATCTCGAAGCAGGCTTCCCGCTTAGATGCTTTCAGCGGTTATCCTTTCCGAACGTAGCCAACCAGCCATGCCCTTGGCAGGACAACTGGCACACCAGAGGTTCGTCCGTCCCGGTCCTCTCGTACTAGGGACAGCCCTTCTCAAGACTCCTGCGCGCGCAGCGGATAGGGACCGAACTGTCTCACGACGTTCTAAACCCAGCTCGCGTACCGCTTTAATGGGCGAACAGCCCAACCCTTGGGACCGACTCCAGCCCCAGGATGCGACGAGCCGACATCGAGGTGCCAAACCATCCCGTCGATATGGACTCTTGGGGAAGATCAGCCTGTTATCCCCGGGGTACCTTTTATCCGTTGAGCGACGGCGCTTCCACAAGCCACCGCCGGATCACTAGTCCCGACTTTCGTCCCTGCTCGACCCGTCGGTCTCACAGTCAAGCTCCCTTGTGCACTTACACTCAACACCTGATTGCCAACCAGGCTGAGGGAACCTTTGGGCGCCTCCGTTACTCTTTAGGAGGCAACCGCCCCAGTTAAACTACCCATCAGACACTGTCCCTGATCCGGATCACGGACCCAGGTTAGACATCCAGCACGACCAGAGTGGTATTTCAACGGCGACTCCACAACCACTGGCGTGGCCGCTTCAAAGTCTCCCACCTATCCTACACAAGCCGAACCGAACACCAATATCAAACTGTAGTAAAGGTCCCGGGGTCTTTCCGTCCTGCTGCGCGAAACGAGCATCTTTACTCGTAGTGCAATTTCACCGGGCCTATGGTTGAGACAGTCGAGAAGTCGTTACGCCATTCGTGCAGGTCGGAACTTACCCGACAAGGAATTTCGCTACCTTAGGATGGTTATAGTTACCACCGCCGTTTACTGGCGCTTAAGTTCTCAGCTTCGCACGCCCGAAAGCGCACTAACCGGTCCCCTTAACGTTCCAGCACCGGGCAGGCGTCAGTCCGTATACATCGCCTTACGGCTTCGCACGGACCTGTGTTTTTAGTAAACAGTCGCTTCTCGCTGGTCTCTGCGGCCACCCCCAGCTCAAGGAGCAAGTCCTCTCACCAGTGATGGCCCCCCTTCTCCCGAAGTTACGGGGGCATTTTGCCGAGTTCCTTAACCATAGTTCACCCGAACGCCTCGGTATTCTCTACCTGACCACCTGAGTCGGTTTAGGGTACGGGCCGCCATGAAACTCGCTAGAGGCTTTTCTCGACAGCATAGGATCATCCACTTCACCACAATCGGCTCGGCATCAGGTCTCAGCCTTAATGTGTGACGGATTTACCTGCCACACGGCCTACACCCTTACCCCGGGACAACCACCGCCCGGGCTGGACTACCTTCCTGCGTCACCCCATCGCTTACCTACTACCACCTTGGGCCGGCGGCTCCACCACTCCCCTCAACTCCGAAGAGATCAGGGCGGCTTCACGGCCTTAGCATTAGAGGATTCAGTATTGGGCGTTTCAAAGCGGGTACCGGAATATCAACCGGTTGTCCATCGACTACGCCTGTCGGCCTCGCCTTAGGTCCCGACTTACCCTGGGCAGATCAGCTTGACCCAGGAACCCTTAGTCAATCGGCGCACACGTTTCTCACGTGTGTATCGCTACTCATGCCTGCATTCTCACTCGTGTACCGTCCACCACTGCCTTCCGGCGCGGCTTCACCCGGCACACGACGCTCCCCTACCCATCCCAGCGGGCGTTGGCCCTATATGCTGAAATGACACGACTTCGGCGGTACGCTTGAGCCCCGCTACATTGTCGGCGCGGAATCACTTGACCAGTGAGCTATTACGCACTCTTTCAAGGGTGGCTGCTTCTAAGCCAACCTCCTGGTTGTCTCTGCGACTCCACATCCTTTCCCACTTAGCGTACGCTTAGGGGCCTTAGTCGATGCTCTGGGCTGTTTCCCTCTCGACCATGGAGCTTATCCCCCACAGTCTCACTGCCGTGCTCTCACTTACCGGCATTCGGAGTTTGGCTAAGGTCAGTAACCCGGTAGGGCCCATCGCCTATCCAGTGCTCTACCTCCGGCAAGAAACACACGACGCTGCACCTAAATGCATTTCGGGGAGAACCAGCTATCACGGAGTTTGATTGGCCTTTCACCCCTAACCACAGGTCATCCCCCAGGTTTTCAACCCTGGTGGGTTCGGTCCTCCACGAAGTCTTACCTCCGCTTCAACCTGCCCATGGCTAGATCACTCCGCTTCGGGTCTAGAGCGTGCAACTCAATCGCCCTGTTCGGACTCGCTTTCGCTACGGCTTCCCCACACGGGTTAACCTCGCTACACACCGCTAACTCGCAGGCTCATTCTTCAAAAGGCACGCAGTCACGACCCATTGAGTAAACTCAATGAGCGACGCTCCCACGGCTTGTAGGCACACGGTTTCAGGTACTATTTCACTCCGCTCCCGCGGTACTTTTCACCATTCCCTCACGGTACTATCCGCTATCGGTCACCAGGGAATATTTAGGCTTAACGGGTGGTCCCGCCAGATTCACACGGGATTTCTCGGGCCCCGTGCTACTTGGGTGTCGCACAAGCAAGCCGTTGATGTTTCAGCTACGGGGGTCTTACCCTCTACGCCGGACCTTTCGCATGTCCTTCGCCTACATCAACGGTTTCTGACTTGCCCAACAGCCGGCAGACTGTTGAAGTGCAATCCCACAACCCCGTATGCGCAACCCCTGCCGGGTATCACACGCATACGGTTTGGCCTCATCCGGTTTCGCTCGCCACTACTCCCGGAATCACGGTTGTTTTCTCTTCCTGAGGGTACTGAGATGTTTCACTTCCCCTCGTTCCCTCCACACTGCCTATGTGTTCAGCAGCGGGTGACAGCCCATGACGACTGCCGGGTTTCCCCATTCGGAAACCCCCGGATCAAAGCCTGGTTGACGGCTCCCCGGGGACTATCGTGGCCTCCCACGTCCTTCATCGGTTCCTGGTGCCAAGGCATCCACCGTGCGCCCTTAAAAACTTGGCCACAGATGCTCGCGTCCACTGTGCAGTTCTCAAGCAACGACCAGCCACCCATCACCCCGCCCTCACAGGCGAGTTCACTGGGGCCGGCATCGCGAAGGACGAGCTCACGCTCGCACCCTCAGATACCCAACAGCGCGCCCGGCACGACCAGTCAGGATTCACGTTCCACGCCGAAGCAGTACTAGTGATCCCAACAGACCGTGCCGAATAGTCAACGTTCCACCCATGAGCAACCAGCACCGGACATTCGCCGGTGTTCTGGCCTCTGACCGAGCAGGCTCGGTAAGAAGTGCTCCTTAGAAAGGAGGTGATCCAGCCGCACCTTCCGGTACGGCTACCTTGTTACGACTTCGTCCCAATCGCCAGTCCCACCTTCGACAGCTCCCTCCCACAAGGGGTTGGGCCACCGGCTTCGGGTGTTACCGACTTTCGTGACGTGACGGGCGGTGTGTACAAGGCCCGGGAACGTATTCACCGCAGCAATGCTGATCTGCGATTACTAGCAACTCCGACTTCATGGGGTCGAGTTGCAGACCCCAATCCGAACTGAGACCGGCTTTTTGAGATTCGCTCCGCCTCACGGCATCGCAGCTCATTGTACCGGCCATTGTAGCACGTGTGCAGCCCAAGACATAAGGGGCATGATGACTTGACGTCGTCCCCACCTTCCTCCGAGTTGACCCCGGCAGTCTCCTGTGAGTCCCCATCACCCCGAAGGGCATGCTGGCAACACAGAACAAGGGTTGCGCTCGTTGCGGGACTTAACCCAACATCTCACGACACGAGCTGACGACAGCCATGCACCACCTGTATACCGACCACAAGGGGGGCACCATCTCTGATGCTTTCCGGTATATGTCAAGCCTTGGTAAGGTTCTTCGCGTTGCGTCGAATTAAGCCACATGCTCCGCTGCTTGTGCGGGCCCCCGTCAATTCCTTTGAGTTTTAGCCTTGCGGCCGTACTCCCCAGGCGGGGAACTTAATGCGTTAGCTGCGGCACCGACGACGTGGAATGTCGCCAACACCTAGTTCCCAACGTTTACGGCGTGGACTACCAGGGTATCTAATCCTGTTCGCTCCCCACGCTTTCGCTCCTCAGCGTCAGTAATGGCCCAGAGATCCGCCTTCGCCACCGGTGTTCCTCCTGATATCTGCGCATTTCACCGCTACACCAGGAATTCCGATCTCCCCTACCACACTCTAGCTAGCCCGTATCGAATGCAGACCCGGGGTTAAGCCCCGCGGGCTTTCACATCCGACGTGACAAGCCGCCTACGAGCTCTTTACGCCCAATAATTCCGGACAACGCTTGCGCCCTACGTATTACCGCGGCTGCTGGCACGTAGTTAGCCGGCGCTTCTTCTGCAGGTACCGTCACTTTCGCTTCTTCCCTGCTGAAAGAGGTTTACAACCCGAAGGCCGTCATCCCTCACGCGGCGTCGCTGCATCAGGCTTTCGCCCATTGTGCAATATTCCCCACTGCTGCCTCCCGTAGGAGTCTGGGCCGTGTCTCAGTCCCAGTGTGGCCGGTCGCCCTCTCAGGCCGGCTACCCGTCGTCGCCTTGGTGGGCCATCACCCCACCAACAAGCTGATAGGCCGCGGGCTCATCCTTCACCGCCGGAGCTTTCAACCTCTTCCCATGCGGGAAGAAGTATTATCCGGTATTAGACCCCGTTTCCAGGGCTTGTCCCAGAGTGAAGGGCAGATTGCCCACGTGTTACTCACCCGTTCGCCACTAATCCACCCCGAAGGGCTTCATCGTTCGACTTGCATGTGTTAAGCACGCCGCCAGCGTTCGTCCTGAGCCAGGATCAAACTCTCCATGAATGTTTTCCCGTAATCGGGATGAACACCACTTAGAGCGGAACAGTCGACTCGGAATAAGAGCGACCGTTCACAGCGTCCTCGCTGTGTCATTGCCTACCCGCCACAAGGGCCAGTAGGACTTTCAAAGGAACCTCAACCCACCGAAGTGGGCCGGGGTTGTCAATCTGGCGTTGACTTTTGGCACGCTGTTGAGTTCTCAAGGAACGGACGCTTCCTTCGTACTCACCCTCTCGGGCTTTCCTCCGGGCGCTTCCCTTCGGTCTTGCGTTTCCGACTCTATCAGACTCTTTCGTGTCCGATTCCCCGTCGGAGCGGGGCTGCTTTCCGGCCTTTCGGCTTTCCGGCGATTCCGACTCTATCAGATCCTTTCGGGCCTGATTCCCGGTCGAACTCGGGTTGTCTTTCCGGCCGTTGAGCCGTTCCGACGTCCAAACTCTAGCGGATTTCCCGGGCGACTCATAATCGAGTCCTCGAAATGAATTTCGGCATGCGAAATTCGTCCCGGCCGGGAGATCGTGCTGTGTTTGGTTGCCGCATTCGCGGCGGGAGTGGCTGTCGCAGAACCGTTCCGGCCCCGTGACAACTCGGAGAATCTTACGGACAGGTGAAGGGTGTGTCAACTCCAGCCCTCGGCCGTCCTAGTCCAGGTCAGTGAGGCGGCCGCCGGCGTCCGGCTGGGCGTGTTCCACCCGGCGCAGGACGCGGATCAGGAGCTCCCCGAGCATGCCCCGCTCCTCCGGTTCCAGGTCCTGGAGCAGGTCCTCCTCGAAGTTCGACGCCATGCGCATCGCCTCGAGCCATTTCGTACGGCCTTCGTCCGTCAGCTCCACGATGACCCGCACCCGGTTGTTCTCGTCGCGATCGCGGGTGACCAGGCCCTCGCCCGCCATGCGGTCGATGCGGTGGGTCATCGCGGCCGGGGTGAGGCCGAGCCGCTTGGCGAGCTCGCCCGGGCCCATCCGGTACGGGGAGCCCGCGAGCACCAGGGTCTTCAGGACCTCCCACTCGGCGTTGCTGATACCGAGGGCGGCGACCTGGCGCCCGTAGGCGACGTTCATCCGGCGGTTGAGCCGGCCGAGTGCCGAGACGACCACCTCGACCTGGGGGTCCAGGTCGCCGAACTCTCGCTGATAAGCGGCGATCTGCTCGTCGAGGCTCGGCTCCTGGGGGTCGGGGCCGGGCGACTCGGGGCCCTCAGGGGTCGCGGTAGGCATGCGGCGAAGTATCGCATGAGGCCCGTTGGCGTTGAAGTCCTTCACTGTGTATTGTTGAGGTTCTAACTTTACTATTGAAGTCTTCAGGCTTCAGTCCTTCGATACCTCGAGGCAGGTGAGTGTGACCAGGGCGATGGGCGCTGCGATGCGCCGGATTCAGACGGGGAACGCGCTGAGCGCGTTCGGACTCGGCTTCACCGTTCCGTATCTCTACGTCTATGTGGCGCAGGTGCGGGATCTGGGCGCTGCGACGGCGGGCATCGTGCTCGCTGTCTTTGCGATGGCCGCACTCGTCGCCCTCCCCTTCACCGGGCGGATCATCGACCGGCGCGGGCCGCTGCCCGTGCTGCTGGGAGCCGCGGTGCTGGCGTCCGCGGGCGCGGCGAGCATGGGGCTGGCGGGCAGCGTGCCGGCCGTCGTCCTGTCCGCCGCCCTTCTGGGGGCCGGTACGGCCGTGATGCAGCCGGCGCTCGCGACGATGATCGTCTGGTGCTCGGACACCTCGACCCGTACGCGCGCCTTCGCCACGCAGTTCTTCCTGCAGAACCTGGGACTGGGCATCGGCGGTCTGATCGGCGGGCACATCGTCGACGAGAGCCGGCCGGGGAGCTTCACTCTGCTGTTCGGCATCGAGGCCGTGATGTTCCTGGTGCTCGCGGGGATCGTGTGCAGTGTGCGGCTGCCGCGTGCACTCTCGATCAAGGACGCGATGCCCGAGAACACCGAGGCGAAGGCCAAGGGCGGGATGCGTGCGCTGCTCGGCAACCGGGCCATGGTGCAGCTGTGCGTGCTGGGCTTCGTCCTCTTCTTCGCCTGCTACGGACAATTCGAGTCGGGCCTCGCCGCGTACGGCACCGAGGCCGTCGGGATCGAGCCCTCGACGCTGGGGACGGCGCTGGCCGCCAACACCGCGGTGATCGTGGTCGCGCAGTTCGTGGTGCTGAGGTTCGTCGAGCGCCGCAGGCGCAGCCGGGTGATCGCCGCCGTGGGTCTGATCTGGGCCGTGGCGTGGATCGCCGCGGGATACGCCGGGCTCGGGCACGGCAGCCAGGCGATGGCGACGGCAGCGTTCATCTCGACGTACGCGCTCTTCGGGCTCGGCGAGGCGATGCTGTCGCCGACCGTGGCCCCGCTCGTCGCCGATCTTGCGCCGGAGTCGATGGTCGGGCAGTACAACGCCGCATTCGCACTGGTCAAGCAGCTCGCGCTGGCGGTCGGTCCGGCCGTGGGCGGGCCGATGGGGGCCGCGCTGCACGGGCCGTACATCGCGACCTTTGTGCTCTTCTCGCTCGGCATCACGGTGCTGGCGCTGCGGCTGGGCAAGCAGCTCACGCCCGTACAGAATCAGCCGTCCCTCGCGGCGAAGTCTCGCGTGGTCGCCCAGCACAAGCCGGCTGAGCGCGCCGAGCCCGCTGCTGTCTAAACGGGCAGGGCGAACTCGCACCAGACCGCTTTGCCGCCGCCCGGAGTGCGGCGGCTCCCCCAGGACGAGGCGATCGTCGCGATGATGGAGATCCCGCGACCCGCCTCGTCCTCTGTTTCGGCGCGGCGGCGGCGCGGAAGGTGATCGTCGCCGTCCGTCACCTCGATGATCAGGCGGCGATTGGTGCGGCGGAGTCTGAGGCGCATGGGCGGGGTGCCGTGCTGGAGGGAGTTGGCGACCAGTTCGCTGGCGGCCAGCACACCCAGGTCGTGGAGCTCCGGGGAGAACCGCCAGGAAGCCAGCACCCCGGAGGCGAAGGCGCGGGCGCGGGGCGCCGCTTCGATGCCGCCGAGCAGTTCGAGGGCGGCGTTGTGGAACAGCTCGGCGGATGGGCCCGTACGGGTCGGATGCTGGACCACGAGCACGGCGACGTCGTCGTCGTGCTCGGCCGTCACACCCAGGGAGCGGATCAGCCGGTCGCAGACGACCTGCGGGGAGCCGGTCGCCCCGGAGAGCGCGCGCTCCAGCGCCGCAACCCCCTCGTCGATGTCCTCGCCGCGCCGCTCGACGAGACCGTCCGTATAGAGGACGGCGCTGGAGCCGGGCGGGAGGGCGATGGTGCCCGAGGTGTGCAGCCAGCCGCCGGTGCCGAGCGGGGGTCCTGTCGGTTCCTCGGCGCGGCGGATGGTGCCGTCGTCGTCGCGCACCAGGATCGGGAGGTGGCCGGCCGAGGCGTAGACGAGCAGGCCTTCGTTGGGGTCGTGGACGGCGTAGGCGCAGGTGGCGATCTGGCTGGCGTCGATCTCGGCGGCGAGGCCGTCGAGCAGCTGGAGCACTTCGTGCGGCGGCAGGTCGAGGCGGGCGTAGGCCCGTACGGCGGTGCGGAGCTGGCCCATGACGGCGGCGGCGCGCACGCCCCGGCCCATGACATCGCCGATGACGAGCGCCGTGCGGCCCGCGCCGAGGGTGATGACGTCGTACCAGTCGCCGCCGACCGCGGCGTCCGTGCCGCCCGGTTGGTACGTGGCGGCGATGCGCAGATCGTCGGGCTGCTCCAACTCCTGGGGGAGCAGGGAACGCTGGAGGGTGACGGCGGTCTCGCGGTGGCGGCGCTCGCTGGCGCGCAGCCGCTCGGCGGCCTCGGCGTGGTCGGTGACGTCGGCGGCGAAGACGAGGACCCCTCCGCCGTCCTTGAGGCTCTCGGCGGGCAGGCAGGTGACCGTGTACGAGCCTTGGCCCTGCACCTTGCGGGACTTGACCGTACGGGGCTTGCCGCTGCGCAGCACCTGGTCCATGAGCGGGAACAGGCCGAGTTCGGTGAGCTCGGGGCAGCTGTCGGCGGCGGCGGTGCCGGGCCGGCGGTGGCCGAAGGCAGCGGCGTAGGCGTCGTTGACGTACGCGACGCGGTGCTCTGAGCCGTATACAAGGGCGACCAGGGCGGGGAGCCGGCCGAGGATCTCCTGTACGGAGAAGTCCTCGAGCGCGGGGGCGTCGGGGAGGGGCTCCGGCTGCTGCTCGAACTCGCCGCGGGCCGCGGGCACGGAGCCTTCTCCTCGCTGTGCGGGGGAGACACCGTGGTCGGTCCTCCGCGCTGCGGCGCGACGCTGCGTACCGGGGAGCCTCGGGCTCCAACGCGTGAAGTTCACTGACTTTCTAGCCTCAATGGTTGTCGCCAAGGGTCACTCTGTGCAGGTGTGAGCCCACCTATGGTCACACGTCCAGTGTGACCGACCGGACTGACAGTCGTCGTTGGCCCAGTCCTTGTCCGGGTCCCTGTACCCGGTCCTGTCCGGGTCCTGGGCAGGGACCGGCCAGGTCCCGGCTAGGTCCCTCCGGAGTCGTCGTGGGACCCGCCCTTCGGGGTGTCGGGTCCATGACCGGGACGCCTTCCACCCGCGGCGAGTTCGAATTCGGCGCGCGGGTGTTCCAGTGAACCGAGGGAGACGATCTCGCGTTTGAAGAGACCGGACAGGGTCCACTCGGCGAGCACCCGGGCCTTGCGGTTGAAGGTGGGGACCCGGCTGAGGTGGTACACGCGGTGCATCAGCCAGGCCGGATAGCCCTTGAGCTTACGGCCGTAGACATGGGCGACGCCCTTGTGGAGGCCGAGGGAGGCGACGGATCCCACGTACTTGTGGGCGTACTCCTTGAGCGGCTCGCCGCGCAGCGAGGCGACGATGTTCTCGGCGAGGACCTTGGTCTGGCGCACGGCGTGCTGGGCGTTGGGCGCCGTCTCCTTGCCGGGCTCGTCGGAGGTGACGTCGGGGACGGCCGCGGCGTCGCCCGCCGCCCAGGCGTGGTCGACGCCGGCGACGGTGAGCTGGGCGGTGCACTTGAGGCGGCCGCGCTCGTTGAGCGGCAGATCGGTGGCGGCGAGCAGGGGCGCGGGCTTGACGCCCGCCGTCCACACGACGGTGCGGGTCGGGAAGCGGCTGCCGTCGCTGAGGAGGGCGACGCGGTCCTCGCAGGAGTCCAGCCGGGTCTCCAGGCGTACGTCGATATTGCGGGCGCGCAGCTCACGGATGGCGTACTTGCCCATCTCCTCGCCGACCTCGGGGAGGATGCGGTTGCTGGCCTCGACGAGGATCCATTTCAGGTCGTCCGGCTTGATGTTGTGGTAGTACCGCGCGGTGTAGCGGGCCATGTCCTCCAGCTCGGCGAGTGCCTCGACGCCTGCGTAGCCGCCGCCCACGAAGACGAAGGTGAGAGCCGCGTCGCGGATCGCCGGGTCGCGGGTGGAGGAGGCGATGTCCATCTGCTCGATGACGTGGTTGCGCAGGCCGATGGCCTCCTCGACGGTCTTGAAACCGATGCCGTGCTCGGCGAGGCCGGGGACAGGGAGGGTGCGGGAGACGGAGCCGGGCGCGATGACGAGTTCGTCGTACGTGATCTCCACGGGGCCGGTGCCCTCTTCGGCGGTGGCGAGCGTGGCGACGGTCGCGGTGCGCTTGGCGTGGTCGATGGCCGTGGCCTCGCCGAGGAGGATCTTGCATCTCTTGAGCACGCGCCGCAGGGGAACCACCACATGGCGCGGGGAGATGTTGCCCGCGGCCGCTTCCGGGAGGAAGGGCTGATACGTCATATAGGGGTCGGGCGTGATCACCACGATCTCCACCCGGCCACTGTCCAGCTCCTGTTTCAGCTTCCGCTGGAGGCGCAGCGCTGTGTACATCCCGACGTAGCCGCCGCCGACGACAAGAATGCTGGTGCTCGGCGGGGTGCCGGGGGTCGTCCCCCGGAGATTGGCAGCCTTCACCATCCCATGACGCAACGGCCTCAGGCGTTTGTCCACAGCCCCGGCAAATTGTGTGACCGGAGGATTCGAACACTCCGGCTCGGGCCGGGATCCGGGCGATGGGGAAGGTGCGCAGGTCAGGCCGTACGAGGGGGGTGGCAGATGGGGGCGTAATCAGGCACCTTCCGGTCCTTGCTCCGATCGGGGGGCGCTCCGTGCGGAACTACCCCCTTCTGAATTGACCCTGGCTCAACTATGTTCGTACCTCGTCGGGGTGTCCGGTCGTGGCACGCCCGACAGACAGGGCGGGGAGGTCTCCGGGGGGAGACACCATGACCGGGGGAACGTTTATGACCATTCAGGATTCGCATTGGCAGGCTGCCGTCGTACCGGCTTCGACCTCTGACGGGAACGGCGGCATCGGAAGTAACGGGCGGGTGGGACAGGGCGGGGCCAGCCGCTCTGCGCCGCTCCGTGTGGACGCACAGCGCAATCTCGAGCATGTACTGCGGGCCGCTCGCGAGGTGTTCGGCGAGCTGGGCTACGGGGCGCCGATGGAGGACGTGGCGCGCCGGGCGAGGGTCGGAGTCGGGACCGTATACCGGCGCTTCCCGAGCAAGGACGTCCTGGTGCGCCGGATAGCCGAGGAGGAGACCTCCCGGCTGACGGAGCAGGCACGTACGGCTCTGGGGCAGGAGGACGAGCCGTGGTCGGCGCTCTCCCGCTTCCTGCGCACATCGGTGGCTTCGGGTGCGGGACGACTGCTCCCGCCGCAGGTGCTGCGGGTGGGTGTGGACGGCGAAGAGTCGACGGTTGTCGCGCGGGCCGAGTCGCGGGTGCCGCACCAGCGGGTGGGCCCACAGCCCGATCTGCGTGTGGTCGGGCCGCGTCCGGTGCCGGCGGAGGAGCAGGACGACACGGGAGCCGCGGAGCTGCTCGAGGTCGTGGGGCAGCTGGTGGACCGGGCACGGGCGGCGGGTGAGCTGCGCGGTGATGTGACCGTGGCGGACGTACTGCTGGTGATAGCCACGGCCGCGCCCGCGCTGCCGGACGCGGCACATCAGGCGGCGGCCTCGGCCAGGCTGCTGGACATCCTGCTGGAGGGTCTGCGGCCGCGGTCCGGGTGAGGGTCGGGGCGTCGGACAGTCCGCGAGAGGCCTGGACCGACGCGGGACAGGCCTCGACCGGCCTGCGAGAGGCCTCGACCGACACGGGACAGGCCTCGACCGGCCTGCGAGAGGCCTCGACCGGCCCTGATCGGCCGACGCGTCCGTACTGATCGGCATTGGCCCGGAATCCTTGGGTCACCAACTGACCTCTGAGTAACGTTGGTTGAGCATTCCACGAACGAGTGACGGACAGCGCTCGGATCCGGGAAGTCTCCCCGGATGAGTGGTTGCCTGACATGAGGGTTCGAAGCGCTGCCGCTCTGTGGCACTCTTGGCGCGGTGTTCGGGTCTGAAGGTGCTTACGGGGGCTTCCGCGATGAGCGGTGACGGTCGGGACGAGTCACTCGGCGGTACGAGCGGCGCGGAATCGGCCGGTCTGCCCTCTCGGCAGGTGCCGAGCCAGGGCGGACCGGGTGGGTCATCCGGTGCGCCGGGTGCCTTTGGCCCCGTCGGCGCGTCCGGTCTTGGCGCGGGTGGTTCGGACGAGCACGCCGTGCCGCCTCAGCGCGAGGGCGGGCTCGACTCCGTACTGCGGCCTCTCCGCGAACTGCCCACGCCCGACGCCGAGTTGATCCAGCGCATGCGGGAGGGCGACGACAGCGCCTACGAGGAGCTGTTCCGCCGCCACTCGGTCTCCGTCCGCCGCTACGCGCGCACGTGTTGCCGGGACGCGCACACCGCCGACGACCTGACCGCCGAGGTGTTCGCACGGACCCTGCAGGCGGTGCGCGGGGGCGCGGGACCCGATCAGGCAGTACGGGCGTATCTGCTCACGACGGTCCGGCGAGTGGCCGCAACCTGGATGAAAACAGCAAAGCGGGAGCAACTGGTCGATGACTTCGCGGTGTTCGCTGCGGACGCCGCCCGCAGTTCGGATGCCGCGACCGACGACACCCTCGACCTGGGCGCCGATGTCCGCGCGATGCACGAGGCCGAGCAGTCGCTCGCCATGCAGGCCTTCCGCTCCCTGCCCGAGCGCTGGCAGGCGGTGCTCTGGCACACCACGGTCGAGGAGGAGTCGCCGAGCGAGGTCGCGCCGCTCTTCGGGCTGACCGCCAATGCCACGGCCGTACTGGCCAGTCGGGCGCGCGAGGGCCTCAAGCAGGCCTATCTGCAGGCCCATGTGAGCACCGCGCTCACCTCCCGCGGCGACTGCGCGCGGTACGCCGACCGGCTGGGGGCGTATGCCCGCGGCGGTCTGCGGATGCGGGCCGAGCGGGGCCTGCGCAAGCACTTGGACGAGTGCGCCAAGTGCCGGGTGGCCGCGGGTGAGCTGGCGCATGTCAACGCGGGGATTCCGGCGCTGCTTCCGGTGGCGGTCATCGGCTGGTTCGCCGCGGGGTACTCCCTCAAGGTCGCCGGTGTCGTGGCCGGCGGGGCCGCGGGCGCGGCGGGTGCGGGTGCGGGTGCTGCCGCCGCAGCGACCGGCGGCACGTCGGGCGCCTCGGGCGGCGCCGCGGGTGGCGCTGCCGCCTCGGAGGGGCTTGGCGCCCCGGCGAAGGCGGGGATCGCGGCGGCAGTGGCCGTCGCGGCGGCAGGGCTGGTGTGGGCGCTTCCCGGTGACCCCACGCCGGCGCCGAAGCCCGAGGCGAAACCGCCGGCCACGGTGCCCGTCGTACCGCAGAAGCCCGTCCCGTCGCCGACGAAGCCGGAGCCTCCGGCTCCGCCCGCGGCGGAGCCGGCCACGGCGCAGAAGAAGCCGTCCCCGAAGCCGACGCCCGAGCCCACGCCGACTCCGACGCCCACGCCGACTCCGAGGCCGACGTCCGCGACGCCCCAGCCGCCGGTCCCGTCGGCACCCACGCAGAGACCGAAGCCGACGCCCACGCCCACGCCCACCCCGCCGCCTCCGCCGGCCCCGGAGGTGTACCAGCTCAACCGGCTGGA
The DNA here is from genome assembly GCF_003054555.1 of Streptomyces lunaelactis. NCBI lineage: Bacteria > Bacillati > Actinomycetota > Actinomycetes > Kitasatosporales > Streptomycetaceae > Streptomyces > Streptomyces lunaelactis. Next base: position 4,112,824 of record NZ_CP026304.1, read on the forward strand.
GTACGGCGTGTTCGGCGACCACACCCGGCCCGAGCTGCGCCTCGGCGAGAGCAGCTGGCTCTGGCAGCGCTCGGGCATGTCGATCAGCGGCGCGCGGTACGGGCACGGGGTGACCGTGCACGCCAAGTCCTCCGTCACGATCGACCTCAACCGCCGGTGCAACAGCTACGACGCGCTGGTCGGGGTCGACGACCTGACTCTGGGCCTGGGGGCGGTGCGCTTCTCGGTCTACGGGGACGGGGGGCGGCTGTGGCGGTCCCCGGTGATGCGCGGCGGGGACGCGGCGGTGCCGGTGCACGTGCCGATCGTCGGCCGGAAGACAATCCGGCTGGTCGTGGATCCGCACTCGGCGTTGGACTCGGTGGCGCTGGGGGACTGGGCGCAGTCGCAGATCACTTGCCGGTGACTGTCGCGGGGGCGGTTTCCCCTGGGGCCTGTCCGGGCGCCCCCTACGACCGCAGCGTCGGGCGTGGGGGGACTCCTCCCGCAACCGCCCTTTGGCGGGGCGCCGCCGTGCCCGTCCAGCAGGTGCCCCGGCGCGAGAGCAGCCTCCGTAGCCACAGCTCCGTCGAGATCAAGTCCGCCAGGCCGTCCAGCGGCACCGCTTCCCCCTCCGACGCCGCCCGCAGTGCCTTCCGAACCACCCGCGCCTCCACCAGGCCCGCGTCTGCCAGCAGCGGCGCGTCGAACAGGGCGATCAGGTGCGGGAGCGCGACCCGCAGGCCCGTCCGGGCCGCCGCCGTCGACGTCGCGTGAGTCGTCGCGCCCCAGCCCGGGGGCAGGTCGTGGATGCCCGCCCCCGCCAGCACCGTGCGGAGAATCGCCGCGCGGGCGCCCGGCTGGACCCGTAGCGATTCGGGGAGGGCGCGGCAGGCCCGTACGACCTGGTTGTCGAGAAACGGCGCGTGCAGGCGCTGGCTGCGGATCTCCGCGGCCTGCTCCAGGATCCGCTGGTCCGTCGCCTGGCGGGCCAGCGCCGCCCTGGCGCGGGCCTCCCCCGGGCGCTGCACGGACGTCGGCCTCGTCGCCGCCTCCGTCAGGCGAACCGATACTTCAGCAAGCGCCTCGCCCGTGAGCCAGCGCGCCGCGGGCCCCGGCCGGGACCAGGTCAGGGCGGCGAGCGACGCCCCCAGCGGACCGGAGCCGTTCAGCAGGCCGCCACGGTTCGCCGCCAGCAGCCGGTCCGCCGCCGTCTCCAGACCGGTGCGGTACGGCGTGCGGGCGAGTTTCCGCGCCGCCCGGTACACCCTCAGCGGGATGAACAGCGACTGCGGCGAAGGACCCTCGGCCCGCGCCAACGCAGCGACCGGACGCAGGAGATGACGCCGCCGCCGGTCCAGCAGCAGATCCGCGAGCCGCGCCGGATGCGCGTCCAGGACCTGCCGGGCCCCCGCCCCCGTGAAGTGGTCCGCGCTGCCCGCGGACAGCCGCCCCCGGTGGCGTTCGGCCATGATCAGCGACGGGGCCGGCTCGTCGGTCAACTGCACGGAGTCCAGGCCTGCGTACGGCAGCCCCTCCTCCCCCGCCGCGACCACCACATGGTGCAGCCGGGGGTTGGAGGCGATCACCCGCGCCCGTTCCAGTTCGGCCTCGCGCCCGCCCGTGGCCAGGTCGTTGAAGGTGAGGGCCAGCAGGCGTTCGCCCGCGCCCGTGCCATGGCCGAGAACCGTGCCGGGCGCGCCGGGCAGCCCGGCCGCCAGAAGCGCGAGTGTGCCCGATGCGCTCCCCCCGGAGAGGTCGGCCCCGATGCCGGGCATGGGCGCGCCCCGCGCGGCCCGCCGCTCCGCCGGCCCCATCCCCGGGACGGGCCCCGGGTCGGGCGGCGTCCCGGGCGCGTGCCGGGGCGCGGTGAGCCTGGCCCGTACCGCGTCGATGAGCGCATCCCGTACGCCGTCGATCGCGCGCACCGCCTCGATCTGCGGCCCGGCGACGGCGAGTGAGGCCACCGGCTCGTACCCGGTGATCTCGCGCGAGCCCTCGCGCAGAATCAGCGCGTGCCCCGGCGGGATGCGCTTCACCCCGTCGTAGGGAGTCGAGTCGCGCAGCGCCTCCGGCGTCTCCGGGCAGGCGAGCAGCGCCGCCAAGTGCCCGACGTCGAGCTGCGCTTCGATGAGGTCGGCGAGCGGCAGCGCGGCGGTGGCGTACGCGGTGCCGTTCGCCCATGGCGTGTAGAAGACGGGTCTCGCCCCGGCCAGATCGCCCGCGATCGTGACCCGGCGGCCGGACTGGACGACGGCGGTGTAGCTGCCCGCCCAGGCGGTCAGATGCCGCAGCGCCCCGCCGCGCGCCGCGAACAGCCCCACCTTCAGCTCCTCGTCACTGGCCGCGCAGCAGCCGAGTACCGCGAGTTTGGTGAGGGAGTCGACGGTGACGACGCGCACCTCGTCGGGGCGCCAGTCACCGACCGCCCAGAGCGGATCCGGGTCACCCCACAGGAGTTGGGCGCCCACCGGGTGGACCGTGCGCCCCTCGCCGGATGCTCCGACGGCGCCGGCCGTACCGAAGTTCGCGGCGATACTGCTCCACCCCACCAACCACCGCATCGCCGCCTCCACAGGCTGTGGACAAACTCGACCCGCCGGCCCCCGGAGCACAGGAGGTCGGACCACAGGGCCGTAGCCGTTCGGGGACATGCTGCCACGAAGGCGGCGCACAGGAGGGGCTCCGGGTAGCGCACGCAAAAAGGGAACGCGCCCCTGGCAATGGCGATTTGACGACGGTCGGGAGGACGGAGGGGCGAGCGGCGAACGCCCACATGGGCGCAAAAGGGACCCGGAGGACGGTCGGCATTCAGCCATTCTCCGAGCCGTACCCGCGTCACTCACCCTGTGCACACACAGTCCGGGAGGCGCTGTCCGCCTCCCGGACCGGTCCGCCGCCCGCGGGGATTGAAGGCGGCGGTGTCCCCCAGCCCACTGGTTCCAGTACGCAGTGGGCCGACCCACGCAGGACTCATGGAAGCGCTCCCGCACCGGCCGGACCAGAGCGCACGGACGGGCGCACGGCCACACACCGGGAGCACGACGACGAGGCCCATCCGACGTGCGTCTGCTCCAGCGCACAACAATCTCGCCATAGGGAACACCGCCTCTTAACGGTCGGGATGCGGCGAACTACGCTGTGTTTACTGATGTTCTCCGCAGGGGTGCATATTCCGAGGGGTTCGGCCAGGTGCTTTTGCAGGCGGGATCACGGGACGGTACGGAAGCTGTTCACCAGGGGAGAACACAGCACGAATGCCGTGCGCCCAGGCAGCGACGCGGCGGCCGTCTGTGTGTCGAGGGGTGGCGCATGTCCAGGGAGCAACGCGGGCCGAACGAAAAACTCGGCACCGTTCTCGCCCTCGCGGGAATCAGCAACGCCGGTCTCGCCCGGCGGGTCAACGACCTCGGCGCTCAGCGCGGTCTGACCCTTCGCTACGACAAGACATCCGTGGCGAGGTGGGTGTCCAAGGGCATGGTGCCCCAAGGCGCCGCGCCCCACCTGATCGCCGCGGCCATCGGCGCCAAACTGGGCCGTCCGGTGCCGCTGCACGAGATCGGTCTGGCGGACGCCGACCCGGCCCCCGAGGTCGGGCTCGCGTTCCCTCGCGATGTGGGCGAGGCGGTGAAATCGGCCACCGAGCTCTACCGCCTCGATCTGGCGGGCCGGCGGGCCGGAAGCGGAGGCATCTGGCAGTCGCTGGCCGGTTCCTTCGCAGTGAGCGCTTACGCAACGCCCGCGTCCCGCTGGCTGATAACGCCCGCCGACTCCTCCGTCGAGCGGTCCGTGGACGCCACAGAGGACACTCCCGCCCGCGTGGGCCACAGTGATGTGGCCAAGCTGCGCGAGGCGGCGGAGGATGCGCGCCGTTGGGACTCCAAGTACGGCGGTGGGGACTGGCGTTCGTCGATGGTGCCGGAGTGTCTTCGGGTTGACGCGGCCCCGCTGCTGCTCGGTTCGTACTCCGACGAGGTCGGCCGGGCGCTCTTCGGCGCCACGGCCGAACTGACCAGGCTGGCCGGGTGGATGGCCTTCGACACCGGGCAGCAGGAGGCGGCGCAGCGTTACTACATCCAGGCGCTGCGTCTGGCCCGCGCGGCCGCGGATGTCCCCTTGGGCGGGTATGTCCTGGCTTCGATGTCGCTGCAGGCGACGTACCGCGGCTTCGCGGACGAGGGCGTGGACCTCGCGCAGGCGGCGCTCGAGCGCAACCGCGGCCTCGCCACCGCCCGCACGATGAGTTTCTTCCGGCTGGTGGAGGCGCGGGCGCACGCGAAGGCCACCGACGCGGTGGCGGCCGGTGCGGCGCTGAAGGCGGCGGAAGGCTGGCTGGAGCGCTCGCGGGAGGGCGATGCGGACCCGACCTGGCTGGGCTTCTACTCCTACGACAGGTTCGCCGCAGACGCCGCGGAGTGCTACCGCGATCTGAAGGCACCACGCCAGGTGCGCCGCTTCACGGAGCAGGCGCTGTCGCGGCCGACGGAGGAGTTCGTACGCTCGCACGGCCTGCGGCTCGTGGTGAGCGCGGTCGCCGAACTGGAGTCGGGGAATCTGGACGCGGCGTGCGCGGCGGGCACGCGTGCGGTGGAGGTCGCGGGCCGGATCTCCTCGGCGCGGACCACGGAGTACGTGCGGGATCTGCTGCACCGCCTCGAGCCGTACGGCGACGAGCCGCGGGTCGTGGAGCTGCGCGAGCGGGCCCGGCCGCTGCTGGTCGCCCCGGCATAGGGCCGGATTCGGAGGACAGGCCTGCCCTGGACCACACCCCCCTCGTCCACCTGGTTTAAGGGCTCTGTCAGTGGGCCAGTGCACTATCGGGGTGGGAGGTGACGCGGTGACGGCGTCCGGGCACGGCTTCGGGCATGACTTCGACTGTGACGTGCTGGTGATCGGCGGCGGGATCGTCGGCCTGTCGACGGCCTATGCGCTCACGCGCGCGGCTCCCGGGACCCGGGTGACGGTTCTGGAGAAGGAACCGGGCCCGGCCAGGCACCAGACCGGGCGGAACAGCGGAGTGATCCACAGCGGGGTCTACTACCGTCCGGGCTCGCTGAAGGCGCGGTTCGCGGTGCGCGGGGCGGCCGAGATGGTCAAGTTCTGCGCGGAGTACGGCATCGATCACAAGGTCAGCGGGAAGCTGATCGTCGCGACCGGCCGGGACGAGCTGCCGCGGCTGCACGCCCTGGTCCAGCGCGGCCGGGAGAACGGCATTCCGGTGCGGGAGCTGGGCCCGGCGCAGATCTCGGAGTACGAGCCGGAGGTGCGCGGGCTCGCGGCGATCCACGTCGGGACGACCGGGGTGTGCGACTTCGGGGCGGTGGCGGCGCAGCTCGGGGCCGCGTCCGGCGCGGAGATCCGGTACGACGAGGAGGTCACCGCCGTCGACCGCCGGAGCTGGGGTGTCGCGGTGCGTACGGCATCAGGGACGGTGATCCGGGCACGGGTGCTGGTGAACTGCGCGGGGCTGCACTGCGACCACGTAGCGAGGCTGGCGGGCGACGACCCGGGGATGCGGATCCTCCCCTTCCGGGGCGAGTACTACGAGCTGGCCCGCCCCGATCTCGTGCGCGCACTGGTCTATCCGGTGCCGGACCCCGCGTTCCCGTTCCTGGGCGTGCATCTGACGCGTGGCATCGACGGCGGCGTCCACGTCGGCCCGAACGCGGTCCCGGCGCTGGCCCGCGAGGGCTACAGCTGGTCGGCGGTACGGCCCCGGGAGCTGGCGGAGACGCTCGGCTGGCCCGGCACGTGGCGGATAGCGCGCAGGCACTGGCGGTACGGGGCGGGAGAGCTGCACCGCTCCCTGTCGAGGCGCGCGTTCGCGACGGCGGTGCGCAGGCTGCTGCCGGCGGTGACGGAGGACGATCTGCGCCCGGCGGCGGCGGGGGTGCGGGCGCAGGCGGTGCTGCGGGACGGGACGCTGGCGGACGATTTCCTGATCCGCGAGGCACCGCGGACGGTGCATGTCCTCAACGCGCCTTCGCCGGCGGCGACGGCGTCCCTGCCGATCGGCAGGGAGGTCGCGCGGAGGGCACTGACGGCACTGGCGGAGGGGCGCGTGGCACGGGGCCTGGCCGGGTGATCTGTCGCACCCGTGCACCAGCCACAAGCTCCCGCACCGGCGAGACCGTAGAATTCAGCCACTGTGTCTGAGCTTCGAAACCCCACCACCGGCCAAGCCCCCCAGTCCCCCATTCGGGCCAAGAGCGAGCCCCGCTTTCCCGGGGGGCCCGTCGCTGATCCTGCCGGGTCGCATCATGAGCGGCGGATCCGTAGCTTTCAGCCGCGTCGCAGCCGGGTGACCGCCGGGCAGGGCGATGCGCTGGAGCGGCTGTGGCCCGTCTGGGGCATGGACATCGACGGGCACCGCGTCCTCGGTCTCGACGAGATGTTCGGCGGGCTCCCCGTCGTCCTGGAGATCGGGTTCGGGATGGGCGAGGCCACCGCGCAGATGGCCGCCGAGGACCCCGGCACCGGGGTTCTCGCCGTCGACGTGCACACCCCCGGCCAGGGCAATCTGCTCGGTCTCGCGGAGCGGAACGGACTGTCCAACATCCGGGTCGCCAACGGCGACGCGATCATCCTGCTCCGGGAGATGCTCGCGCCCCGCTCCCTCGACGGGCTGCGCGTCTACTTCCCCGACCCCTGGCCCAAGAAGCGCCACCACAAGCGGCGGCTGATCCAGCCCGAGTTCCTCACCCTCGCGGCGCAGCGCCTGAAGCCAGGCGCCGTCGTCCACTGCGCGACCGACTGGGAGCCGTACGCCGAGCAGATGCTCGAGGTGCTGTCCGCGCACCCGGACTTCGAGAACACCCGGGACGACGGCGGCTACGCCCCCCGCCCCGGATTCCGGCCCCTGACCCGCTTCGAGGGGCAGGGCCTGGACAAGGGGCACAAGGTGCGGGACCTGCTGTTCCGCCGCCGCTGAGCGGCCCCGGGGACACCGCTTGGACCGTGTCCGGCCATCCTGCCGGCCCGGCGCTCCCGGAGGCGTAACCCTCGGTAGTGCCCCGGGCCCCATCGCCAGTTGTCAGTGGCCCTCGTTAGGGTCAATAGGTGTCCGAGTCGCCCCCGCAGCACCCCCCACCGCATCCGGCGGTCCCGGCGTTCGAGCGGCAGCCGCTGTTCGACGCCGTGCCGGAGCGTTCCCGGTGGCGCTACAAGCCCCGCCGCGTCTCCCGGCTCTGGCAGAGCAAGGCCGTACGGGCCGGGGCGCTGATCACCCTCCTCGCCCTCTCCGGCCTGGTGATCCTCGCGCTCGTACGCGAACAGACCGGCACCCAGGGCTTCCTGGTCGGCCTCGCCCTCGCGACCCTGCCCGTCCCGCTGCTCGCGGCGGCCTTCCGCTGGCTGGACCGGGTCGAGCCGGGACCCTGGCGGAATCTGCTCTTCGCCTTCGCCTGGGGCGCCTTCGCCGCCGCCCTCGTCGCGATCATCGCGAACTCCTTCGCGACCCGCTGGATAGCCACCGCCACCGCGGACCCGGCGAGCGCGGACACCCTCGGCGCGACGGTGATAGCCCCGATCGTCGAGGAGAGCGCGAAGGCCGCCGCGGTGCTGCTCATCTTCCTCTTCCGCAGACGGGACTTCACCGGGATCGTCGACGGTGTGGTCGTGGCGGGCTTCACCGCGACCGGCTTCGCCTTCACCGAGAACATCCTCTACCTGGGCACCGCCTTCGGTGAGGACCAGGAGATAGGCGCATCGGGGCTCGCCTCGGTGACCGCGGCGACCTTCTTCGTACGGGTCGTGATGTCGCCGTTCGCGCATCCGCTGTTCACCGTGCTCACCGGCATCGGCTTCGGGATCGCGGCACTCGCCACACAGCGCCAGAAGATCCGCCGGGTCGCCCTGCCCCTGCTCGGCCTCGCCCTCGCGATGGGCATGCACGCCCTGTGGAACGGCTCGGCGTCGCTCTTGGGCCCCTTCGGCTTCTACGGCGTGTACGGGGCGTTCATGGTCCCCGTCTTCGGACTGCTGACCTGGCTGACGATCTGGACCAGGCAGCGCGAGCTGCGCACGATATCCGCCGAGCTGCCCGCGTACGCCGCGGCCGGCTGGCTGACGGCCGCCGAGCCGCGCGCGCTGTCCTCGATGCGGGCACGCACGATGGCGCGCGACGTCGCCCGGCGGATGCACGGCCCGGCCGCGGCGCACGCCGTGTCGGAGTACGAGACGTTTGCGACGTCCCTGGCCTTTCTGCGCCACCGGGCCCACCGCGGCGCGGCGGGCCCGGACTTCGTGGAGCGCGAGCAGGAGCTGCTGCACCATCTGTGGCAGCGCAAGGAGGTGGCCGCGCCCGCGCTGACGTACGCGGCACGGGCGACGGGCCGGGTGCCGGTGCCGCCGCCGCACCGCGACTACGGCGGCTACAACCCGTACCGCAGCTAGGGTCTTTCGTTTTGGTCAGGCCGGGCGGCAACGCGCGGCGCCCCTCGCACCGTTCGGTGCGAGGGGCGCCGTAAGAAGAACCGAGAAGAGCTCAGACCGTGAGGCCCTTGTCCCGCAGCCAGGTCATCGGGTCGATGCCCGTGCCGCCCGATGTGTGGACCTCGAGGTGCAGGTGCGCGCCCGTGACATTGCCCGTCGCGCCGACGCGGCCGATCGTCTCGCCCGTCGTCACCTTCTGCCCGACGCTGACCGAGATCGACGACTGGTGGGCGTACCAGACCTCCGTACCGTCCTCGAGCTCCAGGACCGTGCGGTAGCCGTACGAACCCGACCAGCCCGCCGCCGTGACGGTGCCCGTGTGCACCGCCTTGAGGGGCGTGCCCGTCGGGGCGGCGAAGTCCAGGCCGGTGTGCTGGCCCGAGGCCCACAGGGAGCCGGACTGGCCGAAGGTGGAGGTGATCGTGTACGAGGAGGTGGGGAGCGCGTAGCTCTTCGCCAGCTGCGCGAGCCGCTCGGCCTCCGCCTTGGCCTCCGCCGCCGCCTCGGCCGCCTGCTTCGCGGCCTCGGCCTTCGCCTCCGCCGCCGTCTGCTGCCTCTTCGCCTCCGCCGCGGCCTGGTCGGCGGCGAGCTTCTCCGCCGCGGCCTTCTCCTCGGCGGCCGCCTCGGACTGCTGCTGCTCGGCCTGCTGGAGGATCCGGGCGCGCAGGGCCTCCCCCGCGCCGGCCTCCTGGTCCACGCCGGTCCCGCCGGAACCGGTGTCCGAGGCCAGGGACATCGCCGTGAGCGGCGAGGCGTTCCCCGGCTCCTCGTCGGAGGAGTCGTCGGACATCAAGGAGCCGACGCCCGGCAGGGACTTGGCGTCGGGCAGGTTGTCCGCGATCGAGTCGGGAAGCGATATGGAGACCGGTGGCTTGTCCTGCGCGGTGGCCATGCCACCCGCGCCGACCGCCGCGATCACACCGACGCCCAGCACAGTGGAGCTGCGGGCGAGTCCGCCGCGCTGCTTCATCACACGGTGCCGACCGCGCACCGGACGGACGGAGTCCTCGGTGGGGTTCCATTCCTCCCATGCCCGCTCCGCCACCTCGTCACCGAAGTAGTCAGAATGCAGAGGGGCTACTGGGGCAGGGTTGTTGGACGCCACGGAGGCGTACTCCTTTCCTTCCTTCTCGCCTACCGGGTTAGCTGACGGGTTCGGAGCAGGAAGGTCTCCTACGGGCGCTTCAACCGCGAAAAAAGCGGCAAAAGGTGCCCGATTCACCCCAATTGGTGGTTCCCCGGTTCCCTTGCGGAATTCGGCGCGTGCGCACGGTGCCGTCTCTTGCGACGACTGGGACGACCGCGCTGCGTTATCGAACGTTAATAGACACCAGGGCCGGATTCCAAGCTGTTCCGACTGATCATTAACAACATCGGCCGGGACTTACCGGGACACATGCAGGCGGAGCCGGACGACTTGATCGCCCCTCAGGTCACTTCACACTTCTGACGGTGCATCAAATGTTATGCGGAGGGGTGTCCTTCGATTACACACGGTGCGCGACCAGATTCTGTCCGGTTGATCAGGCGGATGAGGGAGCGGCCCGCCGACGAGCGCGCGGTGGCCTTCACCGGCCCGCACGGCCGAGCATTCAGCGGCTGACCCGACCGCTCACTCGCTCTCCTCGCCCTTCACCACGGGTACGGTCCTGCGGCGGTCCGGCTGCCCCTCGGCGGGGCGGCTGACCGCCAGCAGCGCCATGTCGTCGGTGGAGCCGCCGCCCGTATGCCTGCGTACGTCGTCGACGATCGCGTCCAGCAGTTCCTCGGGCCCCGGAAAGAGCCGCCCGGCGAGCCGTTCGCCCGGGTCGTAGAAGACGCCGCGGCGGTCGCGCGCCTCGGACACACCGTCCGTGTACAGGAGCAGCGTGGCCCCGGCGGGCAGCGGATACTCCCCCGCCCGGTCCGGCCACTCCCCCAGACCCATCCCCAGGGGCAGCGCGGCCTTGGCCGGCCGCAGGCTGTCCAGGCCCCCGTCGGCGTACAGCACCAGCGGCTCCGGATGCCCGCGGTTCACCAGCCGCACCACACTGCGGGCGCGCGGGATCTCGCCGAGTACGGCGGTGGTGAACCCCTCGACGGATTCCAGACCTGCCCGCCGCTCGCCCTCGCGCGCCAGCGCCCGCTCCAGGCGCCCGGCGACCCCTTCGAGCGAGCTCTCCTGCTCGGCGGCCTCCCGGAACGCCCCGATGACGATGGCCACCGACTCGACCGCCTCCATGCCCTTGCCCCGGACGTCGCCCACGATGAGGCGTACGCCGTACGGAGTGTCCTGTACGGCGAAGAGGTCACCGCCGATGAACGCGTCCGCCTGCGCCGCCTCGTACCGCGCGGCGACCTGCAGCCCGCCGATCCGGTCCGCGGGAGTGGGCAGCACGGCCCGCTGCGCGGTCTCGGCGATGACGCGGGCGGAGGCCAGCCGCTCCCCACCGAGCCGTACGACCCGGTTGATGAGCACCGCGAGCCCGGCGACGGTGACGACGGTGCCCACCTCCGTGCTGGAGGTGACATTGCCCAGGGTGCGGTTGTAAAGCTCAAGACCGACCGCGGCGGCGATTGCCGCGACGCCGGTCAGCACGGTGTTGAGCAGGGAGAAGAACGGTGCGGCGATCAACGGTGCGGCCGCGAGGAGCGGCGAGGCGGTGAACCCGGCCGGCGTCGCGAGATCGAAGACAACACCGCCGATGATCATCATCATGGGCAGGACGCGGACAAGGCGATTGGCGTTGCCGCCGCCGTCCTGCTCTCGGTGCACCACCAGTGATCTCCTGCCTGGTCCACCCACAGCCGCGGACGGTACCGCGCTCTTCCCAGGCTGGCCGCAGCCGCGCCGGGCGGCGACTCACCGTCGGCCAACCGGGCGACGACCTCATGGGGCCTCAGGTCCTGTCCGGCCGATCTCGCCGGGCCGGGTACGACACTGGCCCGGCACTCTGATCGAGTGCCGGGCCAGTGTCTTCAGTAGCGGGGACAGGATTTGAACCTGCGACCTCTGGGTTATGAGCCCAGCGAGCTACCGAGCTGCTCCACCCCGCGCCGTTGAATGCAACCTTACGCCATCCGGAGCAAGATCAACTCCACCCTGCGAAGGGGGCCCGAGGCAGGCAGCTCACTGCCGGGAACGGCCGGGTCCGCCCGCGGGGCCGTCACCCGTCCGTGAGGTGCCGCTCCCCGTACACCTTCATCGCGTCCCGGACGAAGGCAGCGGTCCCCTCACCGTGCCGGTCGTAGTTGACGGTGAAGCGGGGGTCCGCGACGTACATCTCGCCGAGCCCGGTGAAGTACGACCTGGTCGGCGTGACCGTGATCGACAGCCACTCGTACTGCCGCCGCGTGATCGCCTGTACCTCGTCGCTGCCGGCCGCCTTCCCGTCCTTCAGCGCCTGCGCGAAGTCCTGGGCGATGGCGACCTGCTGCTCCTGGAACTCCCGCTTCTGCCGCGCGCTGAGCGAGCGCCACCAGCGGTCGCCCTTCTCGTACGCCTCCCGGCCCCAGCGCTCGGTTACCTCCCGCTCGTACTGCGTGTGATCGAAGCCGTCGAGTACTTCCTCGGCCATGAGCTCCTCCCCTTCCTCGGTCTTGTGGAGAGTGGTCCGCACCGAGGCGATCTGCCGCCCGATGCGTACCCGTTCCTGCTCCAGCAGCGCCAGATGCGTCCTGAGCGCGGCAGCGGTGTCCCGCTGGCCCTCGAGCACCTCGGCGATCGCGGGCAGTGGGAGCCCGAGCTCCCGCAGCAGCAGAATGCGCTGCAGCCGTACGAGCGCGTCCTGGTCGTAGTAGCGGTAGCCGTTGCTGCCCACGCGGCTGGGCTCGAGCAGCCCCAGCTCGCCGTAGTGCCGCAGCGTGCGGCTCGTCGTCCCGGCCCGCCGGGCAATCTCCTGGATCGACCACTCCATGCGCTTCACGTTAAATCTTGACGTTGCGTAAAGGTCAAGCGCCGAATCGGGGGTCCCGGCTCAGGGCAGCAGCCGGGCCGCGCGCATCTGCAGATAGCGCGTCTCGGGGACGCTGAGAGTGCGCTGCGCCGCCAGCCGGTACGCGGCTCGCGCGCCTTCGGTGTCCCCCGCCTTCTCCAGCAGATGCGCGCGTACCGCGTCGAGCCGGTGGTGGCCCGCCAACCGGTCCTCCAGCTTGGCGACTTCGGCCAGCCCGGCCTCAGGACCGTGCACCATGGCGACGGCCACGGCCCGGCCGAGTTCGGCCATCGGCTCGGGGGCACGGCGTACGAGGATGTCGTACAGGGCGAGAATCTGCGGCCAGTCGGTGTCATCGGCGCGAGCCGCCTCGTCGTGCAGCGCCGCGATCGCCGCCTGCAGCTGGTAGGCCCCGGCCGGCCCCTGCGACAGCGCCTCCTCCACCAGGGCGGAGCCCTCCGTGATCGCCTGGGGGTCCCAGCGGCCGCGGTCCTGCTCGTCGAGCGGGATCAGTTCGCCGTGCGGTCCTGTGCGGGCGGCGCTGCGGGCATCGGTGAGCAGCATCAGCGCCAGCAGCCCGGTCACCGCGCCCTCCGTGGGCAGCAGCCGGCGTACGGCCCGGGTCAGCCGGATCGCCTCGCGGGCGAGGTCGGCGCGGTGCAGATCGCGGCCGGAGGTCGCCGTATAGCCCTCGTTGAAGATCAGGTAGAGCACCTGGAGCACGGCCGCGAGCCGCTGGTCACGGTCCTCGGTCACCGGCTGCCGGAAGGGCACGCCCTTGACCTTCTGCTTGGCCCTGCTGATGCGCTGCGCCATGGTCGCCTCGGGGACCAGGTGCGCGCGGGCGATCTCGGCCGTGGTCAGACCCCCGACGGCCCGCAGGGTGAGAGCGATCTGCGCGGCGGCGGTCAGCTCGGGGTGACAGCACAGAAAGAGCAGGGTGAGGGTGTCGTCCTCGGACGGGGCGCGGCTCTCACCGGGTGCGGGCGCCGTGAAGGCGTCGCGAGGCGTGAGCTGTGCGACGGTCTCCTCCCGCCTCCGCCGCGCCTCGTCGCTGCGCAGCGCCTCCGTGAGCCGCCGGGACGCGACCTTGATCAGCCACCCGCGCGGATTGTCCGGCAGACCCTGCTCCGGCCACTGCTGCGCGGCCGCGAGCAGTGCTTCCTGTACGGAGTCCTCGGCCAGATCGAAGTGCCCGTACCGGCGCACCAGCGCACCGAGGACCTGCGGCGCGTGGGAGCGCAGCAGGTCCTCGACGCCGGTCGGACGTCTCACACATCGCCTCCGCTGTCCAGAATGGGCCGGATGATCACCGGGTAGTCCGGGGTCCCTTCGGGAACCGGGCACAGCGCGACGCGCGCGGCGATCTCGGTCACCCGGTCCAGGCTCTCGCAGTCGAGCACCCAGTACCCGGCGAGGAGCTCCTTGGTCTCGCTGTACGGACCGTCCGTGATCACGGGCCGTCCGTCCTTGCCGGCACCGACGAACCGGGTCTGGGCGGGCTCGGCAAGACCGTTCCCGTCCACGAGCTCACCGGACTCGGACAGGTCGTTGTTGACCGCGCCCATGAAGGCGAACATCGCCTGCAGATCCTTCTCGCTCCAGGCCGGGGCGTTGGCGGACGCCTCGCCGCGCATCGCTTCGTAGTCGGCCTGCGTGCCCTGGATCATCACCAGATACTTCATGATTCGCTCCCTCGGATGCGTCGCCGCCCCTTGTGGGCAACTCTCACAGGGGACGTCGCGGCCGATGACGGATTCTCGACACGTCGCGGAAGATTCTTTCGGAACCACTCCTCGGAACCACGCCTTGGAACCACTCCGGGGGAGCGGGCGTCGGGACCACTCGGGGACGCATGCGCCGGGACCGATCGGCGGCGTGGCATCAGGGAGGGAGGGGCACGAATGGACGGTGGTACCGGCCGGGGCCGGGTCCTGGTGGTCGACGACGACTCGGCGATCCGGCGTTCGCTGGAGCGAGGACTGCGGCTGGCCGGCTTTGCGGTGGCCCTGGCCGAGGGGGGACGGCCCGCCCTGGCCCACGTACGGCAGCAGCCGACCGATGTCGTCGTACTGGACATTTCCATGCCGGACCTGGACGGCATCCAGGTGTGCCGGACGCTGCGCGACGACGGCAACGACGTGCCCGTGCTGATGCTGTCCGCGCTGGATGAGACGGCGGACCGGATCGCCGGACTGCAGGCAGGTGGCGACGACTACCTGGTCAAACCGTTCGCGTTGCAGGAGCTGGTGCTGCGGCTCGAGGCGCTGCTGCGCCGGCGACCGCCCAGGGACACGGACGTGGTCCGCATCGGCCCGCTGGTGCTGGACCCGGCGGCCCGGGAAGCACGGCTCGGCGACGAGCTGCTGCCGCTGACCCGGCGGGAGTTCGAGCTGCTCGAGGTCCTCGCGCGCAATGCGGGGATCGTGCTCACCAGGGACCAGCTGCTCGACCGGGTCTGGGGGTACGACTTCGAGGTGCGCACCGATGCCGTCGACACCTTCGTCAGCTATCTGCGGCGCAAGCTGGAGAGCGGCGGGCGGGCACGGATCATCCACACCGTACGGGGAGTTGGCTTCGTTCTGCGTTACGAGGGCGGCGACCGCGACGAGGACCGCAGCCGCGGCGGGGGCGAGGGCCGCGATGCGGGCCGCGACCGCGATGGGAGCCCGAGCACGTGAAACTCTCAACCCGCATCGCACTCGCCGTCGGTATCACCGTGCCGGTACTGGTACTGGCGGCCGGATGGCTGCTGCTCCAGCTGGTCGCCCGTGACCTGCACGCGGAACAGGACACCCATCTGCGGGAGCGCGCGACGCTGGCCGCCGCCGATGCCCGCCGACTGCTGCGGGTCACCGCCGCCGACCGGCCGGCCGCTGTCGAGCAGGCCCGTGAGCGGCAGTTGTACGCCTCGGCCCTGGATGTCGGCATCCGGCTGACCGGCCCGCAGGGCACCGTCTCGGGAGGCCCGCAGCCCGCGTCATCCCTGCCGCTCCCGGCCAGTGCGCCCAAGCCGGTCACCATCGAGGAGGGAAGCAGGAGCTGGCGGGTCCTGTCGGTCCGGGTACGGGGATCACGGCCGGGTGTCGAGGGCACCCTGTGGCTGTTCTCCCCCGATACGGGAAGCCAGGACCAACTCACCCTCGTACGAAGGCGCGTGGTGATGGTGGCGCTGCTGGCCGCCCCGGTGGCCGGCCTGCTGGGCCTGGCCGTCGCCTCAAGGGCGAGCCGCCCGCTGCGCAGGCTGCAGCAGCGCACCAGCGGCCTCGACCCGAGGGCCGACACGGCACGGCTCGACCACGCGCCGACCGGGGTCACCGAAGTGGACGACCTGGCCCGGACCCTGCAGACGGTGCTCGCCCGCTACGACGAACAGGCCGCCAGAACCACCGGCGCGCTGGCCACCGCCCGCTCCTTCGCGGCCTCGGCGGCCCATGAACTGCGCACCCCGCTGATGAGCATGCAGACGAACCTGGAGATCCTCACCGAGCACCCCGGCCTCGCGTCGTCGGACCGTACGGAGGTCCTGGACGATCTGCGCAGCGAACACACCCGGCTGCTGGGCCTGTTGGTGATGCTGCGGGAGCTCGGCCGGGGCGACCTGGTCGAGGCCGACGCGTTCGGCCCGGTGGACCTCGCGGAGGTGATCGACGCCTCGGTCTCCGACGCGCGGCGCAGGCATCCCACGGCGGAGATGGGCGTGCCGCAGGTCATGCCGCGCCTGAACGTCTACGGATGGGAGCCGGGCGTACGGACGATCGTCGACAACCTCCTGGCCAACGCCCTGCTCCACGGCAGGAGCGGCGACGGGCGGGCCCGTATCGACGTGGGCCTGCGCGCGGGTGGCCACGCCACGCGGCCGGTCGCGGTCCTGACGGTGGACGACCGGGGGCCCGGCATCCCACAGGCTCGGCGCGACGCGGTCTTCCACCGCTTCCACCGCGGCCCGGCCAGCCCCGGTTCCGGCCTCGGCCTCACCCTGGTCGCCCAGCAGGCGGCCCTGCACAGGGGGCACGTCCGCGCGCTGGACCGGCCCGGGGGCGAGGGCACCCGTATCGAGGTCCGCCTCCCCCTCCGAGGAGAGACCGCACCTGCCGTGCCGCCCCCCTTGCCGGCCGACCGGGACTGGCTGATCGGCACGGCCGAGTACCCACAGGGTTTCCACAAAGACGGCTCCTAACTTCTGGCCACGCGAAGGCACATCGGCCTCGCCCGGCTCCCGGAGGTACACCGCCATGAGGACCGCCAAAAAGACCGCCGCCCTGGCTCTCACGGCCGTCGCCGCGCTGCTCGCCACGACAGGGGCGGCCTCGGCCGACACAGGCACAGGCACAGGCACAGGCACGAGCACACCGGCACCGAAAGCCACACCGACGGGCGACGGCGCGCAGGCGCTGTGCAAGCGGGTCCCGAAGATCGACAAGCGCCTGGAGCGCATCCTGTCCCGACTGGACGGCGACGTGACGGAACGCGGCTCCATCGCCCGGCTGCAGAAGCGGGCCGAGAACGCGAAGAAGGCCGGCCACACCGAGATCGAGACCTACCTCAACGACAAGCTGACCTTCCGCCGCACGCTGGTGCCGACTCTGGAGAAGCGCCAGAAGGACCTGGCCGCGGTGAAGACGTGGTGCGAGGCGAACGCCGGCGGGAGCGAGAAGTGACGCGGCGTCGGCGCGCAGCGGTAGCTGTCGCGGCTGCCGTCCTCGTCGTCGCCGGCCTGACGGGCCTCACGGGCTGCGGTGGAACCGAGGGCTCGGCGACCACAAGCCCGTCGGACGCCGGCACTTCGGACGTCACGGAGATGCAGAAGCTGGTGGATGGCGCGGAGTCGGCCGCGGCAGAGGCCGAATCCGCGGCGGCGGAGGACGACTGAGCCGCCACCGATTCGTCCTCTGCGCCCAAGGCGGCGGAGCATGCACCAAGCGGCCGAACCGTCCAACAACGGCTGTGGCTTGTCCATGGTCCCGCATCCGGCCCCCGGCATACGGTTCGCATCACCGGCCAGCGAGACGCGACCGATCGGAGCCGTCCTTTTCGTGTGCCGCAGGGACAGCGCACCTCAACAGACAGAACAGCGCGACCTGCTGTCCCTCGGCCTCGATCCCAGCCGCCGCCAGTGCCCGTAACGCACTGCGTCCCCTCTCACCTTCGGGTGGGAGGGGACGCATTCGTGCGTCCGGGGTCAGTCGACCGGTGTGGAGAGGTGTGCTGCGGCGATGGCGTCGATGCGTGCGGCCAGGTCGAAGTCGGCAACCGTCAGCTTGTGGCCGGCGTCATGCGTCGTGACGGCGATGCGTAGGTGGTCGATCCTCAAGTCGATGTCCGCGTGGTGCCCGATGCGTCGTTCACGGTCCGCGATGTGCACGATCATCGCGACGCCCGCGTGATAGCGGATCGCGACCGTGCGCACGATCTCATCTCCCGCCCGGGTCCAATCCGGCAGCTCGGCCAGCCTCGCCTCGATCTCCTCGTCGCTCAGCGGCTTCGGTACGCCTGCCACGTCATCCCCTCTCGGTCACAGGTGCCAGCACCTCGGCGAGGTCCCGGCCGACCGGGGCATCGTGCCATGGCCGCATCGCCCGCTCGAGCGTGGCCAACTCCCGAGCCATGCGCGCGGATCGCGTCTCGACCGCGATCTCCGCGGCAATGCGCGCGAGCACCAAGGCGTGGTCTGGTTCCCGCGCTGCAGCCGCCGCGGTGGCATGCCGGGCGAGGTACACCCCGCGGTCCCTACGGGCCGTCTCCGGCACGATCGTCAGCACCTGGGACCACAGCGAGTCCGCCTCGCGGCTGAGGCCGAGCCGCCCGTAGCAGGTGGCCCGCTGCACCTCGAGGTAGCCGGGCGTCCGCCGACAGGCGTTGCCCCACGGGAGGTCGTCGTCGACCCGGCCGAGGAGCCCGTCCGCCTGGTCAAGTAGGTAGTCAACGGCGGAGCGGTCTCCGGTGAGGCTGGCGCCATGGGCCTTCTGCTGCATGGCCATGATGCGGACCTTCGGCAGGATCCGCGGGGTGTCGTCGAGCGCGGCCTCGCACAGGTCGATGACCGCGTGCCCGTCTCCCAAGTCGGTCCTGACCTGCGCCTGGTTGACGAGCGAGTAGCCGATCAGGTGCGGGTCGCGGGAGCGCATCGCTATCTCCTGCGTTACGCCACGCCAGAAGGCAGCGCCGTCCATGTCGCCCGCGTCCTGGTACAGCCAGCCGACGAGCGCCGAGTAGGCGGCGCCGACCCTGAGGAGGCTGCGGCGCGTCTCGCCCTTCGCGGACCGGATCAGTTTGTCGATCAGCTGGTACTGAGCGGACACGGTGCCAATCAGATCGTGGGGGCCGAGGAACATGTCCACCCTGTAGTGGCCTTCGAGTTGCTGCTGAAAGTAGTCGATCAGGGCAGGGTCGACGTGCTGCGGGGCGACGGGCCCGGCGACGAGTGCGGCGGCGGTGACGGAGACAAAAGCCCTGCGTTTCACGTCGTCCTCCTGGTGGTGCTCGGGCCGGATCCAGCCAGGCGGTGTGGTGAAGCCGAGGTCTTCGGGCCAGCGGGCGAGCGCGTCGTGCAGCACGATCGCGGTGTCCTCCGCCGGCCAGCCGGGGCGGCCGCCCTCCCACCGGCGCCATGTCCGCGCGGACACGGTGAACTGGCAGTCGTCGAGGAGCTGTTGCCCGTGCTCCTGAAGTGCTGCGGCGGCGGCCTCGACGGTGCGCCAGCCCTTCCGTAACCGGGCCGCTCTCAATGCGTCGTTGCGGTTCACGCGCCCAGTCTGAGGTGTCATTGCCCGTGTCCTCGGCCATGGCCGCTACGTGGCCGTACCGCGACCTATTTGGGTCCAGACGTGCAAGCCCATCATCCCCATGTGACTACTGGACGTACACAGATCGCGACAGGATCCGACCCTTCGGCCGGCGGCGCGGAGGGCCTGGCCGAGGCACGGCCGCGCGCCTTCATCTACGACCGGCACGCCACGACCTCCACCGTCATCCTGGACATCCGCCTGGACCGGTGCCTCGCCTACGCCAAGTCCCGCGGCTGGGAGCTCGCGGGCATCTGGCTCGACCTCGGCGACCACGCTCTTGGACAGCACCGGCCGCAGTTCGGCGCGCTGTGCGTGGCCATGGACGCGGCCACCGGCCCGATCGTGTGCCTCGTCGACGACTGGGACCGGCTCACCCGCGACGCCTCGCAGAGCTCGGTCATGCGGCACCGGGTCGCGCATACCGGCGGGCATTGCGTGACGGCCGAGGGCGAGAGCGACGAGTCCGCTGAGAAGGAGCGCGCCCGGCTGCGTACACCCCACTGATCCCCGCCCCGGCCGGATCACCTCGCCAGGAATCCCGGCCGGGACGGAGTGCAAGGACAGAGCACATCCACGAGAGAGGACACCACTCATGGGCACACTCAGCAATGGTCGCGGCACGGTCTCGTTCGAGAACTCGCACGCCCCCGGGCTGAACTGGCGCAAGGCAGGGCGGACAGACCTCGACCCGATCCTGAAGGACTGCGTGATTCTGGCCGCAGCGCCGGACGCCGAGGGCCACCCTCACGACAGCATCCCGGACGGCACCCGCATGGTCGCCCTCTCGGACGACAAGGACCCGACCAGCCCCGTCCTGTACTTCAGCCGCGCCGAGATCCGGAAGTTCTTCGAGGGCGTCAGGGACGGCGAGTTCGACGACCTCATGGCAACCGATGCCGAGATGGAGCAGGCCGCCGCGGCCGTCTGACCATGGACGCGAACCAGGTGGCCGCGGCGCACAGGTCCATCCAGCAGTTCCGCCACACCCCGTGCCGGGAATGCCACAGTCGACAGACGGTCCCGCTGCTCTATGAAGGCGCGGTCATCGTCTCGTGCGAGAACTGCGGAGGAGCCACCCCGAAGGGGCGTCTCGCGCAGAGCGCGCCGGCCACCGCCTAGTTCCCCGACCGCCCCGGTCTGTCTGCGTCCCCCGTCGCGGACAGGCCGGGGCTCCTTCATGTCTTGATCGTTTGTACTTCGGCCGAGCGCCGGCCGAGTACCCCTGGGCTGTGGCCGTGCCGGTCATCGTCCCCGGCCGTTCGGGGGATACGCGGGCCCATCCGGCGCGTTTCCCGCCCCGCGGGGCATCCCTTGGTGGAACGAAACGGAGACATGATGCCGCTCTATCTATCGAGGTTCAGCTACACACCGGAGACTTGGGCGAGGCTGATCGTCCACCCCGAGGACCGCGCAAAGGCCGCTCAGTCGTACATCGAGTCCGTCGGCGGGAAGCTCCACGGCTTCTGGTACGCCTTCGGCACGCACGACGGCTACAACCTGTGGGAGGCCCCCGACAACGTGTCCATGGCCGCGGTTGCGCTGGCGATCAGTGCAGGCGGTGCGCTCAGCTCGTTCGAGACGAGTGTTCTCCTGACCGTCGATGAAACCATGGATGCCATGCGCAAAGCCGAACGAGTCCAGTACCGGGCGCCGGGCGCGTAGCGGTCCAGATCACGCCGTACTAGGGGCAGCGCGAGGGCTGCACCACTACGGCCTGGCACGTGAATTAAGAGTTCGAATTCAGACCTGCCGCTCGGTGATGACGAGTGATCAACTCTGGCGTTTTGGCTGGTCACAGGGGCGCTCACCCCCAGCCCGTGTTGATCTCTGCTGCCCTGATTCGGGCTTCCGTTCCCACTGCGTGCCCAACGTGAGCCCAGCGCAGACGCTCCCCCAGCAGGACCAACGCGCTTTCGGCATGCCGCGCCCCGCACTGATCACTCGGGTGGCGTGGCCTCGCCCTGCCAGAAGTTCCACTGGTATCCCCAGGGGTCAGTGATAGTGAAGGTCCGCGGCCCATAGGGCTGGTCCATCGGGGGGGCTACCTCGGTGTCGGCTGCGGCACGAACCTGCTCAAAGTGTGCATCGACGTCGTCGACGTGCACGATGAGAATGGCGTTCTTCCCGTCGTCGCTCATGCCGCCGCCGCTGACCCCGATCTTCGCCGGACCGGCATAGATGTCGGCCTCGAACGTCCGCCCCGAGTCGTCGCGCCAGCGGACCGCGCCGGTAAAACCCAAGACCCGCTCCATCCAGTCCAGCGCGGCATCTGCGTCGTCGTACCGCAGGTAGGGAGAGACGCTTTCGATCGCCATCCGATGCTCCTTCGGGTCTGGGGAAGCGACATCATCATCTGCCCCAGGGCCACGACTGACCAGCCCAGCAGACCTCAGCAACCGCCCGCCGGTAGTTCGCATCGAGAGGCGCAGGCTGGCCGACGACTTGACTCGGACCATGAGACTCCACGGACCTCAGGTCATCGTTAGCGCCTACGTCGCAGGTGCTCAATCGCCGGTATCACCAGTGCGAAGAGCTCTTCTGGGCCGTCTCTGGGCCGTCTTCCGCAGGGTCTTGGTTCTTGACGACCCGATCCACTGCGGCCCGGGTGACCGAGGTTGCCGCCGTGGACCCGCGCTTATCGCTCAGGCGGGCCCTCAGTGCGTTACCGCGACCTTGAGAACCACGACGATCAACCCGAGGAGAAGGTTGATCGCACCGGCGAGCAGCATCAGACGGCGCGAGGCGCCGGCGCGGCTGGCGGCCACGGTTCCCCAGCCGACCTGTCCGGCCAAAGCGACCCCGAGTGCCAGCCATGACGTCCCCTCGATGCCCAGTCCGAAGAGTGGACTGATGGCCACGGCACAGGCCGGTGGGACGGCCGCCTCGATGATCGGGCGCTCTTCTGCGCTCGCGCGGCGGACCTCCCCCCAACTCAAATGGCGCACCATTCGGGCCCCGAAAAGGCCGGAGAAGACGTGCGCGGCCCAGAACACGACACTGGTGCACAGCAGCAGCAGAACGAGTTGCACCCGGGGAAACGAACCGAGCGTTCCGGCGCCGACCACCACCGAGGCGGCAAGCAGCGAGCCGTAGACAGCACCGGTGTAATCGATCTGGGCCGCATTGGCCGCCGAGGTCTCCACGGGACGCTCAGGGGTCCGGCTGTTCATACCTCCAGGGTCGTTGAGCAGACCACGCTCCGCACGGGCGGGAAGCCGTCGGACTGCGCACGGTGGCATCCGGCGCACGGCAGCCGAGCCGGTGCGAACTAAAGGTGGCCGTGCCCTTCCCGTGCCCGTTCGGCCGGGAAACAGCGGGGAACAGCGGTCGCTGGCGGACAACGCGAATGAGAACGGCCCCTGACCAAGTTGGCGCCGCTCCCGGACATCGAGGAGACGTGCCGCCGGCTGAACCGCGGGCAGTCCCTCACGGTCCGCCTCACCGTGGAGTTGGCGACACAGCCGGGCTCACCTCGGGCTCACCTGCGGCCGGAAACACGAAAGCGCCCCGACTGGACAATCCCAGCCTGAGCGCTGAAGTGCAGGTCAACCGTGGTTTTCCCGGTGACTCTGACGGTAGGCCGTGTGGGACTCGAACCCACAACCAACGGATTAAAAGTCCGCTGCTCTGCCAATTGAGCTAACGGCCCTCGGCACAACACCCCCGAGCATAGCCGGACGGGACCGGTGAGCCGATCGGGTATCGGATCACCGGCCCGCCGTGGGCTCAGAAGATCGACTTGTAGTACTGCCAGCCAGTGCCGATCTTCGCCGTGGACCCGAACGACCCCGCCCCGTTCCCGCTGTTGCGCAGCAGATCACCGGCTGCGTTCCGCGAGACCGGATCCGCCCTGCCGTCCCTGTTCAGGTCTCCGACACCGACGAACACGTTGCCCGCCGTCGGCCGCGTAGAGGTACATGTCGCCGGTCGACGCCTGCCGCGCCACCAGATCCGGGCGCCCGTCACCCGTCACGTCCCCGGGCGAGGTCAGCACGTTGAACTGCGCCCAGGCCGCGCCGAGGGAGGTGTACGCAGTTGTCGGCGTCGGCGCCTTCCCGCAGGCGGGCTTGTACGCGCGCAGCACGCCGCCCAGAAAGCGGACAGGGCCCGCACAACACCGAAGTGTCGTACGGGCCCTGTCAGCAGGTCAGGCTCAGTGAGCCGTCAGCCGATCAGCCGTTGCGCTTCCAGCGCGGCTTGTCGTCGCGGCGCCCGAAGGAACCGGTGCTCGTGCCGGTGCCGGTCGTGCCACCGCGGTGGTCGTCGCGGCGGCCGTTCGGGCGGTCGCTGCTGCCCGCGCGGAAGCCGCCCGCGGGGCGGTCGTCACGACGGTCGCGGTTGAACGGACGGTCGCTGCCACGGTGGCCGCCGGTGGGGCGGTCGCCGCCGGAGCGGAAGCCGCCCGAGGAACGGTCGTCACGGTTGAAGCCACCGCGGTCGTTGCCGCGACGGTCGTCACGGTCGTCGCGACGGAAACCACCGGAGGGGCGGTCGTCGCGGCGGAAGCCGCCGGACGGACGGTCGCCGCCGGAGGGACGGTCGCCGCCGGAGCGGAAGCCGCCCGAGGGACGGTCGTCACGACGCTCGAAGGAACGGCCACCACGGTCGTCACGGTCACGGTTGAAACCACCGGACGGACGGTCGTTGTCACGGCGGAAGCCGCCCGACGGACGGTCGTTGTCGCGACGGAAGCCGCCGGACGGACGGTCGTTGTCGCGACGCTCGAAGGAGCGGCCACCACGGTCGCCGCCACGATCGCCGCCACGGTCACGGTTGAAGCCACCGCGGTCGTTGCCACGACGGTCGTCGCGGTCGTCCCGGCGGAAGCCGCCACGGTCGTTGCCGCGACGGTCGAAGTTGCCGCGGTCGTCGCGACGCTCCTCGGCCGGCGCCGGCTGCTCCGGCACCGCGGCGATCTCGGCCTCGGCGGCCTCGGTCACCTCGGCGACAGCCGCCTCCGGGTCCTCGCCACGCTCGCGCGCGGCACGGGCGACCAGGCGGTCGGCCTCCTCGCGGAGCTCCGTGGCGCGGCGCTGCACGCGCTCGAGCTGCCGGCCCAGGTCCTTGAGCTCGCGCTCGGCCTGCTTGGCGGCGTTGTTCGCCGAGTCGGCCTGGACCTCGGTGAGCGAACGGGCGCCGGTGATCTCGGCGACCTCCGGCTCGAAGACACCGGCACCGGCGACGATGTGGCGCGAGGCGTCGACGCCCGCGTCCTCCATCAGACGGAAGATCTGGCGGCGCTGGTGCGGCAGCGACAGCGAGACCACGACACCGGACTTGCCGGCACGGGCGGTACGGCCCGAGCGGTGCAGGTAGTCCTTGTGGTCGCCGGCCGGGTCCACGTTCAGGACCAGGTCGATGCCGTCGACGTGGATACCGCGGGCGGCGACGTCGGTCGCGACGAGCGCGTTGACGTAGCCCTTCTTGAAGTCCTCGAGGACGCGCGTACGGGCGCCCTGCGTCATGCCGCCGTGCAGCGCGTCCGCCTTCACACCCGACTCGACGAGCTGCTCGGCGATACGGTCGGCGCCCAGCTGCGTACGGACGAAGATGATCGTGCGGCCCTTGCGGGCGGCGATCGCGGCCGTGACCGGCGCCTTGTCCTTCGGCTTCACGACGAGCACGTGGTGCGTCATGGTCGTGACGTTGCCCTGGGCGCTGTCGACCTCGTGGCTGACCGGGTCGACGAGGTAGCGGCGCACCAGCGTGCCGATCTCGTTCTCCATGGTGGCGGAGAAGAGCATCCGCTGGCCGCCGGCCGGGATCTGGTCGAAGAGCTCGGTGACCTCGGGCAGGAAGCCCAGGTCCGACATCTGGTCGGCCTCGTCGAGGACGGCGACCTGGACCTTCTCGAGCGAGCAGGCGCCGCGGGTGATGATGTCGCGCAGACGGCCCGGGGTGGCGACGAGGACGTCGACGCCACGCTCGAGCGCGTAGATCTGGTTGCTCATGGACGTACCGCCGCAGACGACCTTCATCTTGAGGCCGAGCACGTCGCCGTACGGCTGGAGCGCGTCCGCGACCTGCATCGCGAGCTCACGGGTCGGCGTGAGGATGATGCCGCGGGGCTTCTTCTTCTCGGTGTGACCACTGGACAGCGTGGCCAGCAGCGGGAGGCCGAAGGAGAGGGTCTTGCCGGAGCCGGTGCGGCCGCGGCCCAGGATGTCCTTGCCGGCCAGGGCGTCCGGGATGGTCGCGGCCTGGATCGGGAAGGGGGAGGTGACGCCGTTCTGCGCGAGCTTGCGGACAACGCCCTCGGGCAGGCCCAGGTCGGCGAATGTGGTCTGGGGCTCGTCGGAAACCTCGGTCTCCACGACCTCGGCCTCGGAGACGGTCACGACCTCCACGACCTCGGTCTCGGAGACGGTCACGGCCTCGGTCTTGGAGACGGTCTCGACGACGGCCTCGGTGTCGACAGCCTCGATGGTCTCGACGGCGGCGGCCGTTACGGCCTCCGCAGCCTCGTCGTTCTCGGGCATGACGGCGTGATCAGTACTGAAATTGGACATGCGAAATGCGAAACCTTCCGGAGTCTCGGCACGCGCCCAAACTCCGTGATTTCGCAATTCGACCGCCTCAATGCGGTCAGCCACGGCTAGGGAGAGTACGCGCCACGCGGCGCTCTTCTGGGTCGGCGCCGGGCGATGGGATCAAACGATCTATAACCATACGCACCCTCCCCCCCAAATGGCAAACCGACCCGAAGTGACCCCCGTTACATGGGTCCCACCTGCGGCGATGCCGTCGGTTCCATAAGCATCCCCTGTCCGTCGGCCACCCGCATCGCCCCTGCGTGCACCTCCGGCGCGGACGATGCGGAGGGCGGATCGGAGGGCTCGCTCGGCTGTGGCGAAGGACTCACCGACGGCGGCTCGGACGGGATCGGCTGCGGGGGCGCCGGCGGCGGTACAGAAGGGGGTGCTCCGCCTCCGTTCGGTGCGGGATCGTGCGGCGGCAGCGGTCGCTGCCCGCCCCGCGGCGGCTGAGCGCTGGGCGACGCGGGGCCGTTCGGACTCGGCGAGGCCTCGTCGCCCCCCTCGGCCTTCGCGTCCGACCCGCCCCGCCCGCTGCCGTGCTGCCCGCTGCCCGGCACCCCGCGCCCGCCGTCCGGCTCGGCCACCGCCCCACGCCGGTCGGTCGACGAACGGGGCGCCGGCTTCCCGCCCTCGTCGTCGCTCACGCTCATGCAGCCTGCCGAGGCCGCGAGGGCCAGCGAAGCGGCGATCCGGACAGCCAACCGGCCGGGGACGGACAAGGGGACGGACGACTGGCGCACGGGGGCCTCCGGGGCACGGGGCGTGGGATCGGACATGGCTTTCGGCGGTGGTCCCACTGCCCAACTCCCCGCGCCCCACAAGGGACACGCACGCGTACGCCCCTGGGTCCTGTCCCGTCGATCAGGCCGGATCAGGGCCCAGGCCGTGGCCTAAGCCACCAGCCCGCGCGCCAACTCCGTGCCCAGGACCACCGATCCGAGCCCGACCAGCAGCGACGCGACCACATTCGCCGCCGCGAGGAAGGTCCAGCCGCGCTCGGCCAGCCGCAGCGTCTCGTACGAGAACGTCGAGTACGTCGTCAGGGCGCCGCACAGGCCCGTCCCCAGGAGTGCGTACGTCGAGGACGACACCGCCGCCCCCGCGACCGCCCCCAGCACCAGGCTCCCGGCCGCGTTGACCACGAACGTCCCCCACGGGAACACCGAGTCGTGGCGCACCTGCACCGCACGGTCCGTCAGATACCGCAGCGGCGCGCCGATCGCCGCACCCACCGCCACCAGCAGCCAGTTCATCGCGCCACCGCCGGCCGGGACACTGCCCACCGGGTCACCGACGCCGCCAGCCACACCGCGCCGAGCGCGCAGGCCGGCGTCCCGCCCGCGTAGGCCATCGCCGTGCCCGCCTCCTCACGCTCCAGCAGCTCCGTGAAGTCCCGCGCGTACGTCGAAAAGGTCGTGAAGCCGCCGAGCACCCCCACCCCGAGGAACGGCCGCACCAGCGGATGCGCCGACCGGCCGTGCTCACTGACCAGCACCATCAGTACGCCGATCAGGGCGCAGCCGACCACGTTGACCCAGAAGGTCGCCCACGGGAACGCGCCCTCGGCGGCGGGCCACAGCAGGGACGCCGCGTACCGGGCCAGGGCGCCGGCCACGCCGCCCACCGAGATCGCCGAGAGCACCCACCACTTGCCACGGCCGGCGGTCTCCGCGCGCTGGCCGGGCACATGCAGATCGACATCCGGATCGATCGCCTCAGCGGGCTCCGGAACGCCGGGCGACGTCATCCGTACCCCAGCGCGTGCAGCCGCTCGTCGTCGATCCCGAAGTGATGGGCGATCTCATGGACCACGGTGATCTCGGTTTCGGCGACGACGTCCTCGCGGGTCTCGCACATCCGCAGCGTCGGTCCGCGGTAGATCGTGATCCGGTCCGGCAGCACGCCCGCGTACCACTCGCCGCGGTCGGTCAGCGGAGTCCCCTCGTAGAGCCCGAGCAGCTCGGGATCGTCGGTGGCCGGTTCGTCCTCCACGAACACCGCCACGTTGTCCATCAGCCGCGTCAGCTCCGGCGGGATCCTGTCCAGCGCCTCAGCGACCAGTTCCTCGAACTCCTCGCGCGTCATCTCCAGCACGTGGCCATTGTCACGTACGCCGTGCGAGCGCACCCGTACGACCGCACCCGTACGACCGGCTCGCCCCGGCATGGGCGCCCGCACTCCTGGGCATACGGGACCAATGGCCCGCGAAGCTCCGGAACCGATCCGCTCGATCCGATCCGCGCTCGTCCGGCTCCAGCGCCTCTACCGCTCGCGCAACACCGAACCCACGAGCACCCTCGTCCACACCCCGCACCCCTGGACCCGCGCGCTGGGCCTCGCCACCGTGGTCCTGCTCGGCGCCTGGCTCGGCCTGCTGATCGTCGGCAGCGTCCGTACGCCCGTGGGGCCGATGGACACGAGCATGACCCTGCGCCCGTCCCTCTCCGGCGGCACAAAGATCAACGTCTCTCCGCTGGGCGCCCTGGAACTCGACTCCCATGTGGCGCCCATCCGCCTCGACGTCGATGTCGACCAGCTCGACCCGGCCCGCTCCCAGGCCCTGGTCGAACACCCCGAGCGCATCTCCGGCCTCCAGGAGGAGGTCGCCCACGACGTGAGCGACGGCACGACCGAGCTGGCCGTCCGCTCCTGCGTCGCCGTCGTCTCCGGCGCGACCGCGCTGGGCCTCGCCGTCTACCGCCGCCCGCGCCGGGCTCTGGCGGCGGGTGGCCTGGCCCTGACCCTGCTCACCGCCTCCGGGATCTCCGCGTACGCCACCTGGAACCCGAAGTCGGTCCTGGAGCCCAAGTTCTCCGGCCTCCTCTCCAGCGCCCCTTCGGTCGTCGGCAACGCCCGCTCCATCGTCACCGAATTCGACGTCTACCAGCAGGAGTTGGCGCGCCTGGTCACCAATGTGACCAAGCTGTACGACGCGACCTCGACCCTTCCCACGTACCAGCCGGACCCCGGCACGATGCGCGTGCTGCACGTCTCCGACATCCACCTCAACCCGGCGGCGTGGCACATCATCGCCTCGCTCGTCGAGCAGTACGGGATAGACGTGATCATCGACTCCGGCGACACCATGGACCACGGCACAGCCGCCGAGAACGCCTTCCTCGACCCGATCCCCGACCTCGGCGCGCCCTACGTCTGGGTGCGCGGCAACCACGACTCCGGCGTCACCCAGGCGTATCTCTCCCGCCTCAGGAACGTGCACGTCCTCGACGACGGGAAGGCCGTCACCATCGCGGGCCTGCGCATCGCGGGCACCGGCGACCCGCAGTTCACCCCCGACCGCTCGGTCGTCGCCCAGGGCGACCCTGCCGAACGCATGACGGGCATCCGCCTCGCCTCGGCCCTGCGCGACCAGAAGCGCGCCGGCACCCCGGCCGACATCGCGGTCGCCCACAACCCGGTGGCGGCCCGCGAGACGGACGGCGAGGTCCCGCTCGTACTGGCGGGCCATGTCCACCACCGCGAGACGGAGGTACTCGCCCACGGCACCCGCTTGAAGATCGAGGGCTCGACGGGCGGCGGCGGCCTGCGCGCGGTGCAGAACGAGAAACCGGAGAAGGTGCGGGCGTCGGTGCTCTATCTGGACCGTACGACCAGACGGCTGCAGGCGTGGGACGAGATCACGCTGGGAGGTCTGGGCCTGACGACGGCGGAGGTCAGCCGCCATCTCCCGGAGGAGAACACCCCGGGGGCAACCCCGTCCCCGAGCCCCGGCTCCCCCACCCCGTCGGCGGCCTTGACCGCGTTGCCCCGGGGGACGCGCTGACGTCGGCGGCTCCGTCGCGGGCCACCCCCGAAAAGCGTTTTGGCGATAGCTCCCCACATCCCATATGCTTCTCACGTCCCCGACGCGCCGAGAGGCGCCCAGGTGGGCCCTTAGCCCTCATCGTCTAGTGGCCCAGGACGCCGCCCTTTCAAGGCGGTAGCACGGGTTCGAATCCCGTTGGGGGCACGCAAAACCATGTGCGAGACTTGCGCTCGCACATTGCTTGGTCCTGTGGAGCAGCTTGGAGTGCTCGCCACCCTGTCAAGGTGGAGGCCGCGGGTTCAAATCCCGTCAGGACCGCTGAAGCTCGCGAGAGCTTCGTGGCTGGGTAGCTCAGTTGGTACGAGCGATCGCCTGAAAAGCGATAGGTCGCCGGTTCGACCCCGGCCCCAGCCACAACCCGAAAGCCCCGGATCCCCAGCGGACCGGGGCTTTCGCCATACCCGTCCCAACCCGCGAGCCGTAACCCCGCGCCCCCGAAGGGCCCCGTCCACCGGACGGGGCCCTTCGGCCCTGTCCGGGTCGTTACCCCCGCTCCCTGCGCCGCCGGCCCCGTGCGCCCAGGATCACCGCGGCCACCGCCAACACCGCCACCAGCAGGGCCCAGTCCGGCACCGTCCTGCCGATGCCGCCGGCCCATTCCTCCGCCGCGAACGAATCGTCCACCGAGAGCAGGCCGGGCAGCGCCGTCGTGCCGTCGAAGGCCAGGAAGACCGTGCCCAGGACGATGAAGAAGAGGCCCGACAGCAGCGAGGTCGTATGCAGCTCGAAGCGGCCGAGCCGCACCGAACGGCCGCGCAGCCAGCCGCGTTTGCCCAGGTCGAACCTCTCCCACAGCAGCGCGAGCAGGAACAGCGGAACGGCCATGCCCAGCGCGTAGACGGCCAGCAGCAGTCCGCCGTAGACCGGGCTGCCGCTGAGCGCCGCCACCGTCAGGACGCTGCCGAGGATCGGGCCCGCGCAGAAGCCGGCGAGGCCGTAGACCAGGCCCAGGGCGTAGACGGACACCACGGTCGTCGGGCGGATGCGGCCGGAGATCTCGGCGATACGGCGCGAGGCGAAGCCCATGCCCAGGATCTGGGCCACGCC
This sequence comes from Streptomyces lunaelactis, assembly GCF_003054555.1. Classification (NCBI taxonomy): domain Bacteria; kingdom Bacillati; phylum Actinomycetota; class Actinomycetes; order Kitasatosporales; family Streptomycetaceae; genus Streptomyces; species Streptomyces lunaelactis. Next base: position 4,143,347 of record NZ_CP026304.1, read on the forward strand.
GAGCGTGATGATCAGCCAGCCGCCGACGGAGACGAGCAGATCGCGGTGGCCGTAGAACAGCCGGCCGGCGAAGGACCCGGCCGCGCCCAGCGGGACAAGGGTGGTCGCCAGCCCGGCGTAGAAGATTCCGGTACGGGCCAGCAGCTTGCCGGCCGAGTCGAGTGAGTACGCGAAGAAGGCCGGGAGCAGCAGCGCGCTGCAGGGGCTGATCAGCGCGAGGAGGCCGCCGAGGAGGGCGGCCAGATAGCCGATGTCCGTCACTTCTCGGCGCTCTTCCCTGCCGCGCTCCCGGCCCCGTTCCCGGCTGCCTTCTTCGCCGCCTCGATCGCCTCGGTGAACGTCTCCATGGGCTGGGCCCCCGCGATCGGACGCCCGTTGACCAGAAACGACGGCGTGGACGTCGCGCCGAGCCCGTACGCCTCGTCCTGGTCCTTCTTCACCGCCTGCCGCGCACCCTCGCCGTCCAGGTCCCGCCCGAAACGGTCCAGGTCCTTCACCCCCGCGTCCCGCGCCAGCGAGACCAGCCGGTCCTTCGCGAAGCCCTTCTCCTTCGAGCCCTCGGCATACGCCGCCGCGTGGAACTGCCAGAAACGGCCCTGCTGCCCGGCCGCCCAGGCCGCCCGTGCCGCCGCCTCCGAGTCCTTGCCGAAGATCGGGAAGTTGCGCCACTCGATGCGCAGCGTGCCCTCGTCGACGTACTTCTTCACCAGCGCGGGCTCGGTGTCGCGGGCGAACTTCCCGCAGAAGCCGCACTTGAAGTCGGCGTACTCGACCATGACGACGGGCGCGTCGGCGCGGCCAAGCGCAAGCGGGTCCCTGGCCTCGCGGCGGGCGAGTTTCTCCAGTTCGGGGTAGGTGCCGGCACCTGGTTCGGCGGACACACCGGCGGCCGCGGCGGAGCCCGTGGACGGCTCCGGCCCGGTCGCGGTGTACGACGCCAGGCCGAGCAGCAGCGCGGCGACGGCGACGCCCGCGCCGAGGACAAGGGGCTTGCGGGAGGAAGAGGACATGGTGGTGCTCCTGAGCGAGAGAGAAAGACCGGAACGGGTGCGAGAACGCAGCCACGGCCTAAACGCGCAGGATCGAGAGGTCGACCGGAGAGGGCGGCACGAGCGGCGGCGGCCCTCGTTCCGGGGTGATGTCCAGCGTTGTACCGTCCTGGCACCGGGAAGCGCTCGCGCCATGGGCGTCGTACAGCGCCGGCAGCAGCTCGTAGGAGGTACCGCCCCGCGGCGGAGTCCCGGGGTGAGCGCCACGGTCCTGGTCCGGCGCACCCTTGCCGCAGCCGGGCGCCCGGCCCGCGTCGGCGACGCCCACCGCCCGGCTGTCGGCCGGTCCGGGGCTCGCCTGTGCCGTCGAACACAGCAGCAGGGCGAACAGCAGCCCCAGCAACGCGGCCGCGGTCGCCGGCAGACGGCGCCGGCACTCGCGGCTGAACGGCATGGACGTGCTTCCCCCGGTTACGGATCTGGACGGATCTGCTCCATACTGCACCAGCTCGTCGGGTAAATGCGTTCGCCAGTGCTTTCCCGGGGGTGCGATCCTGGCATCCGTATGTCTACTTCCCTCGCCGACCTTCAGACCCTGCTGGCCGGGGTGTCGCTGCGCGACGCCCACCGGCTCGGCCGCCGTCTCGAAGGCGCCCGCCGCATCCGTAAGCCCGAGGCGCGGCAGGCCGTGCTGGACGAGATCGTCACCGAGGCCGAGCAGTCCGCTGCCCGCACCGCCCGGCGCGCCGGCCGGGTGCCCGAGATCACCTACCCCGAGCAGCTGCCCGTCAGCCAGCGGCGGGACGAGATCCTGGAGGCGATACGGGACCACCAGGTCGTGATCGTCGCGGGCGAGACCGGCTCGGGCAAGACCACCCAGATCCCCAAGATCTGCCTGGAACTCGGCCGGGGCGTACGCGGCATGATCGGCCATACGCAGCCGCGCCGCATCGCCGCCCGCACCGTCGCCGAACGCGTCGCGGAAGAGCTCCGCACCCCCCTCGGCGAGGCCGTCGGCTGGAAGGTCCGCTTCACCGACCAGGTCAACCAGGACGCGACCTTCGTCAAGCTGATGACGGACGGCATCCTCCTCGCGGAGATCCAGACCGACCGCGAGCTGCGCGCCTACGACACGATCATCATCGACGAGGCCCATGAGCGGTCTCTCAACATCGACTTCCTGCTCGGCTATCTCGCGCAGCTGCTGCCCAAGCGTCCGGATCTCAAGGTGATCATCACCTCCGCGACGATCGACCCGCAGCGCTTCTCCCGCCACTTCGGCGAAGCCCCGATCGTCGAGGTCAGCGGCCGTACGTACCCCGTAGAGGTCCGCTACCGCCCGCTCCTCGAAGAGGACGCCGAGGACTCCGACCGCGACCAGATCACCGCGATCTGCGACGCCGTCGAGGAGCTGCAGTCCGAGGGCAAGGGCGACATCCTCGTCTTCCTCTCCGGTGAGCGCGAGATCCGCGACACCGCGGACGCGCTCAACAAGAAGCAGTACAGATTCACCGAGGTGCTGCCGCTGTACGCACGGCTCTCGCACGCCGAGCAGCACCGCGTCTTCCAGCCGCACACCGGCCGCCGGATCGTTCTCGCGACGAACGTCGCCGAGACCTCCCTCACGGTCCCCGGCATCAAGTACGTGATCGACCCGGGCACCGCCCGTATCTCCCGCTACAGCCACCGCACCAAGGTCCAGCGCCTGCCCATCGAGCGGATCTCGCAGGCCAGTGCCAATCAGCGCAAGGGCCGTTGCGGCCGTACCTCCGACGGCATCTGCGTCCGGCTGTACGACGAGGACGACTTCCTCTCCCGCCCGGAGTTCACGGACGCCGAGATCCTGCGTACGAATCTGGCCTCCGTCATCCTTCAGATGACCGCGGCCGGCCTCGGCGACATCGAGAAGTTCCCCTTCATCGACCCCCCGGACCACCGCAACATCCGCGACGGTGTCCAACTCCTGCAGGAACTGGGCGCGTTCGACCCGGTCGAGAAGGATCCCAAGAAGAAGCTGACGCCGCTCGGCCGCAAGCTCGCCCAGCTCCCCGTCGACCCGCGCCTGGCCCGCATGGTCATCGAGGCCGACAAGAACGGCTGCGTACGCGAGGTCATGGTGATCGCGGCCGCGCTCTCCATCCAGGACCCGCGCGAGCGCCCCGCAGAGAAGCAGACACAGGCGGACCAGCAGCACGCGCGCTTCAAGGACGAGACCTCCGACTTCCTCGCCTACCTCAACCTCTGGCGCTACATCCGCGAGCAGCAGAAGGAGCGCGGCTCCTCCAGTTTCCGCCGGATGTGCAAGCAGGAGTATCTGAACTTCCTGCGGATCCGCGAGTGGCAGGACATCTACGCGCAGTTGCGTACGGTCGCCAAGCAGATGGGCATGCATCTGGAGGAGCCCTCGGCGGAGGCGGCCGCGCCCGAGCAGTCCGTCCACACCTCGTTGCTGGCGGGCCTGCTCTCGCACATCGGCCTCAAGGACACCGACAAGAACGAGTATCTGGGCGCCCGCAGCGCCAAGTTCGCGATCTTCCCCGGCTCCGCCCTCTTCAAGAAGCCCCCGCGCTTCATCATGTCGGCCGAGCTCGTCGAGACGTCCAGGCTGTGGGCCAGGGTCAACGCCAAGGTCGAGCCGGAGTGGATCGAGCCGCTGGCGCAGCATCTGATCAAGCGCACCTACAGCGAGCCGCACTGGGAGAAGGACGCGGCGGCGGTGATGGCGTACGAGCGGGTGACGCTCTACGGCGTGCCGATCGTCGCCCAGCGCAAGGTGAACTACGGGCGGATCGACCCGGAGACCTCGCGCGATCTCTTCATCCGCAACGCGCTGGTCGAGGGCGACTGGCGTACGCACCACAAGTTCTTCGCCGACAACCGCAAGCTCCTCACCGAGGTCGAGGAGCTGGAGCACCGTGCCCGCCGCCGCGACATCCTCGTGGACGACGAGACGCTCTTCGACTTCTACGACCAGCGGGTGCCCGAGCACGTCGTGTCCGGTGCGCACTTCGACTCCTGGTGGAAGCACACACGCCGGGACGAGCCCGAACTTCTCGATTTCGAGCGCGAGATGCTCATCAACGAGAAGGCCGGATCGGTCACCAAGGACGACTATCCGGACTCCTGGCGCCAGGGCGCGCTGACGTTCCGGGTGACGTACCAGTTCGAGCCGGGGGCGGACGCGGACGGCGTCACCGTCCACATCCCCCTCCAGGTGCTGAACCAGGTCACCTCCGAGGGCTTCGACTGGCAGATCCCGGGCCTGCGCGAGGACGTGGTGATGGAGCTGATCCGCTCCCTCCCCAAACCGATCCGCCGGCACTACGTCCCGGCTCCGAACTACGCGAAGGCGTTCCTGGAGCGCGCTGTGCCCCTCCAGGAGCCGATCACGGCGACGCTCGCGCGCGAGCTGCAGCGCATGGTCGGCGTCCCGGTCACGGCCGACGACTTCGGTCTCGACCGGGTGCCCGACCACTTGAGGATCACGTTCCGGATCGTCGACGAGCGCCGCAAGAACCTCGCCGAGGACAAGGACCTGGAGGCGCTGAAGCTCCAGCTGAGGCCGAAGGCCCGCCAGGCACTCTCCAAGGCCGCCGCGGCCGCCACGTCCGGCCCCTCGGGGGGCGAGGGCATCGAGCGCACGGGCCTGACGGACTGGACGATGGGCACCCTGACCCGCGTCTTCGAGACCCGCCGGGCCGGCCAGCCGGTCAAGGCGTACCCCGCTCTCGTGGACGCCGGTGAGACGGTCGCCGTACGCCTCTTCGACACCGAGGCCGAGCAGCAGCAGGCGATGTGGCGGGGCACCCGGAAGCTGATCCTCCTCAACATCCCGGTGAATCCCGCCAAGTTCGCCGCGGACAAGCTCACCAACCAGCACAAGCTGGCCCTGTCCCGTAACCCTCACGGCTCGATCCAGGCGCTCTTCGACGACTGCGCCATGGCCGCGGCGGACAAGCTGATCGCGGACCACGGCGGTCCCGCCTGGGACGAGGAATCGTTCCGGAAGCTGCATGACAAGGTGCGCGCCGACCTCGTCGACGCGACTGTACGGACGGTGGGCCAGGTGCAGCAGATCCTGGCGGCCTGGCAGGCGTGCGAGCGCCGCCTGAAGGCCACGAACAGCCTGACCCTGATCAACAACGTCCAGGACGTGCGCGGGCAGCTGGCGGCGCTGATGCCGGCCGGCTTCGTCACCAGGACGGGCCTGCGGCGGCTGCCGGACCTGATGCGCTACCTGGTCGCGGTGGACCGCCGGCTCCAGCAGATGCCGACCAATGTCCAGCGCGACACGACGCGCATGGCGAAGGTCCACGAGATGCAGGACGAATACGCCTGGCTGCTGGAACAGATGCCGCAGGGCCGCCCGGTCCCGCAGGAGGTCCTGGACATCCGCTGGATGATCGAGGAGCTGCGGGTGAGCTACTTCGCGCACGCGCTGGGCACCGCGCAGCCGGTCTCCGACAAGCGCATCGTGAAGGCGATCGACGCGGCGGCGCCGTAACGCGGCCGTCGCCAGGAGTGAGTTCGACCGGACCCGCTGACCTGCTGTACAGTCTTGCTTCGCAGCGCAGGGAAAGAAGCGCCGCGAAATCTGGTCCTGTGGAGCAGCTTGGAGTGCTCGCCACCCTGTCAAGGTGGAGGCCGCGGGTTCAAATCCCGTCAGGACCGCGCTTACTGACAAGGCCTCGCACCATCACGGTGCGGGGCCTTTGTCGTGCCCGGACCCGGTGAGGCGCGGTGCTTCGCCGGGCGGGCATCTTGACGGCGTCATCTGCCACGGGTACCCAGGGACCAGGGCGTGTTTCAGGGGACGGCACACACCTGGAGGTGACGTGCATGGCGGCGTCCGCAGCGAGACAGCACGAGACCAGAGCGCTTCTACGCGCCCATCTGAAGGCCGCATCCGGCTACCGGCATCTCACGCGCCACTGCCCCATCTGCTATCGCCTCCAACGGCTCGCCATGGAACCGTCCGCGCCCGGGCCCACGCGGACCCCCGGACCTGCGGCTCCGCCACCCACCGCCGAGGACAGGGGGCCCACCGCCGAGTGACGTCCGCCCTGTTGTGCGCCGGTTTTTCCGTGGCAGGCTCGTCTTTGGCAAGAGTTGCGCGATGTGACGGGTGTCACCGAACGGGTTTTCCGAAGTAGGGAACTTACCCCCTCCCTACAACCGACCAATTTAATATGTGCAATTGCACTCCCTCTTGAACATCTCCCCGACCGCCGGCCACCGCCTCCCCAGAAGCCACCACAGGCCGCATCAGAACCGCGGCCGGGCCACACCCGGTCGGCGTCCGGCCGGCACCCGGTCGGCATCCGGGCGGCGTCCGGGCAGAAAAAAATCGCGCTGGACCCGGCGGAGTCCAGCGCGATCAATGACTGAAGTCTGTTGGGGCAGACGCCCGTCATATGGAGCTATAGGCGGGCCTACCCGGGATGGGGGTCCCGGACATGCCCGATCGATGGGGTGTTCAGGCCTCGCTACGCTGCTGCGGAATACCCGCAAGCAGTGCGCGGACCTCTGCCTCGCGATACCGACGATGTCCTCCGAGCGTGCGGATGGACGTGAGCTTGCCAGCCTTGGCCCAGCGGGTGACCGTCTTCGGGTCCACGCGGAACATCGTGGCAACCTCAGCCGGGGTCAGCAGCGGCTCGGCATCAGGGGTGCGAGCGGTCATGAGCGGCCTCCTCGGGAGAACCGAACCATCTCGGTTCTTTCCTCTAAATTCTGCACCTTGACCCGCGTTGCCCGAAATGGCGGACGCGGGCCGAGTCGGTTATAGGACGAACGGCTTGTCCTCGGCACTACAACTACACCATCCGTCCAGCCACGTCGGCCAAACCGATGGAATTGCCCTCTGAGGTGTTCATCAGCGGCGGAAGCCCGATGGACCATGCCATAGCGGACAGTCACCCGCCGGTGACGATCAGTCACAGGGTGATCAGAAGTCATCAGACCCCCCATAGAGTGCAATGCCGAGTATTCCGCCCTTACTTGGACGGAAGGAGCCCTCCCCGGGCTCCTTGTCCTATTTTGACACGAGGGTGGGCGATGGGCGCAAGGGGCTGGTAAGTGCCGTCCGTCACCCTTGAGGCAAAGGCCCGGATCGGGACCTACGTCCCGGACCGGGATTCCTCAGGGATCCCCAGAATCGCTCAGTTGGCGAACTGACGGTCCCTGACGGCCCGCCAGCGCTCCGCCAGACGCGCGTACGCCTCGCCCGCCCCCTCGCCGTCCCCGGCCCGCAGCGCCGCGATCCCCGCGGCCACATCCGCCGCCGAACGGTCGTCGGCGAGATGCGGTCCGGGAAGTACGTGCACCAGGCCGCCGTAATCCAGCTCGACCAGGGATCGCGGATGGAATTCCTCCAGCCAGCGCCCCACATCTACCAGGCCCTCGGTCAGCTGTCCCTCGTCGATCGCGTCTCTCAGCGTCTTCAGTGCGCGGGCCACCCGGCGGCGTGCCTGCACCATCGGCGTCCGGTAGCGCAGCACCGCCGCCCTGGGCCCGGCCGGCTCGTACTCGCGCTCCTTGTCCGAGAAGAGCGCGAACCAGCGCACCGGCACCTGCCAGACCGACGTCCTGATCCACGGCCGCGCGTCCGGGTTGCGCTCGCGCCACCGCTCGTAGTCCGCGGCCGCCTGCTCGCGCACCACCGGCGGCAGCACCGCGTCGAGCAGCGGCGCGGGCAGCTGCTCGGCCAGCTCCTCCAGCGCCAGCCAGCCGCGCAGCCGGGTACGCCACGGACAGACGCACACCACCCCGTCGATCTCCGCGACAAAGGCGTCGGCGCTCTCGTGGACCGGCACCGGGACCGGCGGGGTGGGCAGCAGGTCGGCCAGCGAACGCCTCAGTTCGTCCTGGGCCGTGGGGGTGCGCTCCCGGCGGGCGTAGCGGGCCCAATGGCTCCGCTCGGGCTCGGGAAAGGCCGCCAGCGGTTCGTAGACTCGCAGATAGGCCGCATAGGGGACGTGAACCGAGGACAGCGCAGGCATGCCGCAAATCCTTCCATGCCGGTACGCCGCCAGGGGGTGATCCTCAGCACTGCGTCGGATCTACGCACGCGTAGGACTTACCCTCTGTCCCAACTGGGCCTTCCCCACCCACAGGAGGGCCTTCCTCCGCCGCTTCGTACTTGGGAGTCACCACCGTGACCGATGTGACCGACGGCGTCCTGCACACCCTGTTCCGATCGGACCAGGGCGGCCACGAGCAGGTCGTGCTGTGCCAGGACCGTGCCTCCGGCCTGAAGGCCGTCATCGCCATCCACTCGACCGCCCTGGGCCCGGCCCTCGGCGGCACCCGTTTCTACCCGTACGCCACCGAGGAAGAGGCCGTCGCGGACGCGCTGAACCTCTCCCGGGGGATGTCGTACAAGAACGCCATGGCCGGCCTCGACCACGGCGGCGGCAAGGCCGTGATCATCGGTGACCCCGAGACGATCAAGAGCGAGAAGCTGCTCCTCGCCTACGGCCGCTTCGTCGAGTCCCTCGGCGGCCGCTACGTGACGGCCTGCGACGTCGGTACGTATGTCGCGGACATGGACGTCGTGGCGCGCGAGACGCGCTGGGCCACCGGCCGCTCCCCCGAGAACGGCGGCGCCGGCGACTCGTCCGTGCTGACCGCCTACGGCGTCTTCCAGGGCATGCGGGCCTCGGCCCAGCACCTGTGGGGCGACCCGACGCTGCGCGGCCGCAAGGTCGGCATCGCGGGCGTCGGCAAGGTCGGGCACCACCTGGTCGAGCATCTGCTCCAGGACGGCGCCGAGGTCGTGATCACGGATGTACGGCAGGAGTCCGTACGCCGGATCCTCGACAAGCACCCGGGCAAGGTCACCGCGGTCACCGACACCGACGCCCTGATCCGTACCGAGGGCCTGGAGGTCTACGCGCCCTGTGCGCTCGGCGGCGCGCTGAACGACGACTCCGTGCCGGTGCTCACCGCGAAGGTGGTCTGCGGCGCGGCCAACAACCAGCTCGCGCACCCGGGCGTGGAGAAGGACCTCGCGGACCGCGGGATCCTCTACGCCCCCGACTACGTGGTGAACGCCGGCGGCGTGATCCAGGTCGCCGACGAGCTGCACGGATTCGACTTCGACCGGTGCAAGGCGAAGGCTTCGAAGATCTTCGACACCACTCTGGCAATATTCGCTCGTGCGAAGATTGACGGTATTCCGCCGGCCGCCGCGGCCGACCGGATCGCCGAACAGCGCATGGCGGAGGCCCGCCTTCACTGATCCGGGCAGCGCCGGCCCGCCGACTCGGGAGACAAGACTCACCCCGGTCGGCGGGTCGACGGCCAAGAAGAGGTTAAAATCGCGGTTGACCAGCAAGGACAGGGCTCCTTGCCGGCCCTGCCACGTGGCACGTCATGCGGGCGGCGTACCGTATGGCCGCGGAAGCAGGTACCGTTGAAGTCCTACGGACCGGTCTCTCCACGGAGAGCCCGTTCTGAATTGTGAACGCGTGTCAAGACTCTGGGGCCGTCGAGCCCCGTCACCGAGGGGGTCGAGCCATGGGGCGCGGCCGGGCCAAGGCCAAGCAGACGAAGGTCGCCCGCCAGCTGAAGTACAACAGCGGCGGGACTGACCTGTCGCGTCTGGCCAATGAGCTGGGCGCATCGCCTTCGAGTCAACCACCGAACGCAGAGCCGTTCGAGGATGACGACGAGGAAGATGACCCGTACGCACAGTACGCGGAGCTGTACAACGACGACGATGACGAGGACGACGAGTCCGGTCCGTCGTCGCAGCGCCGCGGCGCTTGACGTACGTACACCTCAAAAAGCATTCCCACGTGACCCGGTCAGGGGCGTCCGCCCCGGACCGGGTTTCGTGCTGCCCCTGCGGGCTCAGTTCGCGTAGTCCCCGGTCAGCGCCGCACCGGTGGCGTGGCCGCCGCGCTCGGTGATCCCACCCGCGACCCAGGCGTCGACGCCGCGGTCCCCGAGCGTGGTCAGCGCCGCGTCGACCGACTCCTCGGGGACGACGGCGATCATGCCGACGCCCATGTTGAGGGTCTTCTCCAGCTCGAGCCGCTCGACCTGACCGGCCTTGCCGACGAGGTCGAAGACCGCGCCGGGGGTCCAGGTCGAACGGTCGACGACCGCGTGCAGACCGTCCGGGACGACCCGGGCCAGGTTGTTGGCAAGACCGCCGCCGGTGATGTGGCTGAAAGCGTGCACCTCGGTGGTCCGGGTGAGCGCCAGGCAGTCCAGCGAGTAGATCTTGGTCGGCTCGAGCAGCTCCTCGCCCAGCGTCCGGCCGAACTCCTCGACCTCGCGGTCCAGCGCCCAGCCCGCCCGGTCGAACACGACATGGCGGACGAGCGAGTACCCGTTGGAGTGAAGGCCGGAGGACGCCATGGCGATGACCGCGTCACCCGTACGGATACGATCCGCGCCGAGCAGCCGGTCGGCCTCCACCACGCCCGTACCGGCGCCGGCGACGTCGAAGTCGTCCTCGCCCAGCAGGCCGGGGTGCTCGGCGGTCTCGCCGCCGACGAGCGCGCAGCCCGCCAGCACACAGCCCTCGGCGATGCCCTTGACGATGGCGGCGACACGCTCGGGGTGAACCTTGCCGACGCAGATGTAGTCGGTCATGAAAAGCGGCTCGGCGCCGCAGACGACCAGGTCGTCGACGACCATGCCGACGAGGTCGTGGCCGATCGTGTCGTACACGCCCATCTTGCGGGCGAGGTCGACCTTCGTGCCGACGCCGTCGGTGGCCGAGGCGAGCAGCGGGCGCTCGTAGAGCTTGAGGGCGGAGGCGTCGAAGAGGCCGGCGAAGCCGCCGAGGCCGCCGAGGACCTCGGGGCGCTGCGTCTTCTTCACCCACTCCTTCATCAGCTCGACGGCGCGGTCACCCGCCTCGATGTCGACACCTGCGGACGCGTAGCTGGCACCGGTGGACTCAGCAGACATAGCCAAGAACTTTCGTGTCGTAAAACGGGGGCGTTACGGGCGACGGAGCGCGTCGGCGGCATCGGAGCCGCCCGCCAGCTCGGTCTCCAGCAGCTGCTTGCCGAGCAGTTCGGGATCGGGCAGATCCATCGGGTATTCGCCGTCGAAGCAGGCGCGGCAAAGATTCGGCTTGTCGATGGTCGTCGCCTCGATCATGCCGTCGAGGGAGATGTACGAGAGGGAGTCCGCGCCCATGGAGGCGGCGATCTCGTCGACGGTCATGCCGTTGGCGATCAGCTCGGCGCGGGTCGCGAAGTCGATGCCGAAGAAGCAGGGCCACTTCACCGGCGGGGACGAGATCCGGATGTGGACCTCGGCGGCGCCGGCCTCGCGGAGCATCTTGACCAGGGCGCGCTGGGTGTTGCCGCGGACGATCGAGTCGTCGACGACCACCAGGCGCTTGCCCCGGATGACTTCCTTGAGGGGGTTCAGCTTGAGGCGGATGCCCAGCTGGCGGATGGTCTGGGACGGCTGGATGAAGGTGCGGCCGACGTAGGCGTTCTTCACCAGGCCGGAGCCGTACGGGATTCCGCTGGCCTCGGCGTAGCCGATGGCGGCGGGGGTGCCGGACTCCGGCGTCGCTATCACCAGATCCGCGTCGGCCGGAGCTTCCTTGGCGAGCCTGCGGCCCATCTCCACACGGGAGAGATAGACGTTCCGGCCGGCGATGTCGGTGTCCGGGCGGGCCAGATAGACGTACTCGAAGACACAGCCCTTGGGCTTCGCTTCCGCGAATCGGGAAGTGCGGAGTCCGTTCTCGTCGATGGCGATGAGCTCGCCGGGCTCGATCTCGCGGACAAAGCTGGCGCCGCAGATGTCCAGGGCGGCGGACTCGCTCGCGACAACCCAGCCGCGGTCGAGGCGGCCGAGGACGAGGGGGCGGATGCCCTGCGGGTCACGGGCGGCGTACAGGGTGCTCTCGTCCATGAAGACGAGGGAGAACGCGCCCCTGACCTCCGGGAGCACCTTGGCGGCGGCCGCCTCTATGGTGAGCGGTTTGCCGTCCTCGTCGACCTGGCCCGCGAGGAGCGCGGTGACCAGATCGGTGTCATTGGTGGCGGCGACCTGGGTGGCCCGGCCGTCCTCCTTGGGGAGCTCGGCGACCATCTCGGCGAGCTGAGCGGTGTTGACCAGGTTTCCGTTGTGGCCGAGCGCGATCGAGCCGTTGGCGGTCGCCCGGAACGTCGGCTGCGCGTTCTCCCACACGGAGGCGCCCGTGGTCGAGTAGCGGGCGTGACCGACCGCGATATGACCCTTGAGCGAGCCGAGAGAGGTTTCGTCGAAGACCTGAGAGACCAGGCCCATGTCCTTGAAGACGAGGATCTGTGAGCCGTTGCTCACCGCGATTCCCGCGGATTCCTGGCCTCGATGTTGGAGGGCGTAGAGCCCGAAGTAAGTGAGCTTCGCGACCTCTTCACCCGGGGCCCAGACACCGTAGACGCCGCAAGCGTCCTGGGGGCCTTTCTCACCGGGGAGCAGGTCGTGGTTGAGTCGTCCGTCACCACGTGGCACGGCACCGAGTGTAGGCGAGATCGACCACTGGTCCGAATTGGGGAAGGCCGGAGGTCGCTCCTGAGGCGTCCTGGCAGCCGCCGGAATCGCTCCGGTGCAGGTGGGAGGGGCGGACCGGGCGACCGGGTGCTAAGTGTCACAGCGGGCCGATCCCTCAGGCGGTGATCACGATGGGTGATTTGGGCCTACGCGGAGCCCCCGCCGGAGCTGGGCCGGGCTCCCCGCCGATCACGCTGATCACTGCTGACCGCTGTTGATCACTGCTGATCACTGCTGCGGAATCGGCTCCGCGTTCGCGGCCAGTCCTTTGCCGTTCGCCGCGGTGAGGGAGAGGCTGCGGTGCTGAAGTTCGTACATCACCGTCCCGTCGAGGACCTTGAGCATCTCGCGCTCCAGTTTCATCTCCGGGCCCGGGCAGAGCTTCCGGGTGGTGGCGAGGCGGCCGAACGTGATCTTGGCCCCGGAGACCTTCGCGGTGCTGGTGAACGTGTTGCAGCCGAGGCTGCCGTGTACGGAACCGTCCTTCCCGAAGGTCAGATTCGCCTCCGTGCCGGCGGTCAGGGACGACGCAGTCCCGCCGGCCAGGAGGGAGTCCACCACCCACTTGGTGCCCACCAGCGGAGCCGGGGGCTCGGACGTGAGGTTGATGGAGTCGCCCTTCTCGGTGGTCAGGGTGAGCTTGTCGTCGGCGACCTTCGCCTTGAGCTTGCCGTGGAAGGCGGCGCGCAGGGCGTCCTCGAAACCCTGGACGTCCTTGGCACAGGCCATCTCGGTCATCTCGCCCCGGCCCACGGTGATGGTGTCGCCGTTGACGGTGACATCGGCACCGAAGTGGTTGCAGCCGTAGTTGCCCTGGGCGCGGCCCTTTTTGGTGATCTCGACGTGCGCGCCGGACGGGGCCGCGGACTTCCTGCCGTCGACGGTCACGCTGTCGACGGACCAGTGGACGCCGGCGAGGGGCAGATCGGTCGTGACCGTGCCGCCTCCGCCGCCGTCACCGGATCCGGACCCCGGCTCCGTGCCACAGGCGGCGAGGGCGAGAAGGGCCAGGGTGGTGACAGGAATGCTCAGCTGGTTGCGCATACCCATGGGACGGGACAGCCGAGGCTCCGGTTCCCGGGTTGTGGTCCCTGGGCTCTGCGATCGTCCTGAGCCGGGCGGGCGATCATTCTTCGTCAGCCGAGGATCGGCAGCAGCCCCGAGAGGTCGGCGCGCTCGCCGCTCGCGCTGACCTTCGCCGTCTCGAGCGCCTCGGCCCATCCCGTACGCCCGGTGGCGAGCCGGATCCAGGTCAGCGGGTCGGTCTCGACGACATTGGGCGGGGTGCCACGGGTATGCCGCGGGCCCTCGACGCACTGCACCACGGCGAACGGCGGCACCCGCACCTCCGTGGACGCCCCGGGAGCCTTGACCGCGAGCGCGTCCGCGAGGAGCCGGGTGCACGCGGCGAGCGCCCGCCGGTCGTACGGGATGCCGAGCCCGGTCGCATCGTTCACGTCGTCGGTGTGGACGACGAGCTCAACGGCGCGGGTGACCACATAGTCGCCGAGCCGCATCGCACCCACGCGAGTGGCGAGCAGCCGGTCGTCGGAAGCGACGGGCAACAGCTCGGCGAACCGGGCCGCGGTTCGCGCGTAGAGCTCCGGCGGCTCCGCGCTCGCCGCGATCTCCTTGGTGTCGTCGGAGATGTCCCCGGCGTGCCCGGCTGTCGCGAACGGCCAGTCCAGCAGCTCGACCTCCAGCTTGGCCGGCGCGGGCTGCTCGAGGCACTGGGCGACCGCGCCGACCGCCATGGTGATGTGCCCGGCCAGGTCACGTACGGTCCAGTCCCCCAGGCGGGTCGGCAGGGCGAGCTGCTCGGGCGTGAGCGTGCCGACCGCCTGCCGTACGTGCTCGAACTGGGCGAGGACGGCGGCGCGGATCTTGACGGGGTCGTAGTTGCGCGTGCGCTTCTTGGCCGGTGGCATGGACCGACAGTAGGCCGTGGGTACGACAGCGAGACCGAGCCCCTGCCGGGGGACCCGGCAGGGGCTCGGTCAGCAGCAGTCGTCAGACCACGGCAGTACGTCAGACCAGCAGACCCGGGATGGTCGCCTCGTGCGCCGTGCGGAGCTCGCTCAGCGCGATGCTGAACTCGCCCTGGACCTCCACGGCCTCGCCGTCCACCACGCCGATACGGGTCACGGGCAGTCCCCGCGCCCCGCACATGTCGTTGAAGCGGAGCTCCTCGCTGCGCGGCACGGCGACGACCGCGCGGCCCGCCGACTCGCTCAGCAGGAAGGTGAAGGCGTCGAGCCCGTCCGGGACGATCAGCCGCGCACCCGTACCGCCGCGCAGGCACGACTCGACGACCGCCTGGATCAGACCGCCGTCCGACAGGTCGTGCGCCGCGTCGATCATGCCGTCGCGGGAGGCCGAGATCAGAATCTCGCCGAGCAGCTTCTCGCGGTCCAGGTCCACGGCCGGCGGCAGCCCGCCGAGGTGGTCGTGGACGACCTGGGACCAGGCCGAGCCGCCGAACTCCTCACGCGTGTCGCCCAGCAGATAGAGGAGCTGGCCCTCTTCCTTGAAGGCGATCGGCGTACGGCGGTTGACGTCGTCGATCACACCGAGGACGGCCACGACCGGCGTCGGGTGGATGGCGACATCGCCGGTCTGGTTGTAGAGCGAGACATTGCCGCCGGTCACCGGGGTGCCGAGCTGCAGACAGCCGTCCGCGAGACCGCGCGTGGCCTCCGCGAACTGCCACATGACGCCCGGGTCCTCGGGCGAACCGAAGTTCAGGCAGTCCGAGATGGCGAGCGGCCTGGCGCCGGAGGCCGAGACATTGCGGTACGCCTCCGCCAGCGCGAGCTGCGCGCCCGTGTACGGGTCGAGCTTCGTGTACCGGCCATTGCCGTCGGTCGCCATGGCCACGCCCAGATTCGACTCCGCGTCGATCCGGACCATGCCCGCGTCCTCGGGCATCGCGAGCACGGTGTTGCCCTGCACGAAACGGTCGTACTGGTCGGTGATCCACGCCTTCGAGGCCTGGTTCGGGGAGGCGACCAGCCTGAGGACCTGCTCGCGGAGCTCGGCGGACGTCGCCGGCCGCGGGAGCTTGTTCGCGTCGTCGGCCTGGAGCGCGTCCTGCCACTCGGGACGGGCGTACGGACGGTGGTACACCGGACCGTCATGGGCCACGGACCGCGGCGGAACGTCCACGATCTGCTCGCCGTGCCAGAAGATCTCCAGCCGCTCGCCCTCGGTCACCTCGCCGATGACCGTGGCGATGACGTCCCACTTCTCGCAGATCTCCATGAAGCGGTCGACCTTGTCCGGCTCGACGACCGCGCACATGCGCTCCTGCGACTCGCTCATGAGGATTTCCTCGGGCGAGAGGGAGGAGTCGCGCAGCGGAACCGTGTCCAGCTCGACCCGCATACCGCCGGAGCCGGCGCTGGCCAGCTCGCTGGTGGCGCAGGACAGACCGGCACCGCCGAGGTCCTGGATACCGGCGACGAGGTGCTCGCGGAAGATCTCCAGGGTGCACTCGATGAGGAGCTTCTCCTGGAAGGGGTCGCCGACCTGGACGGCGGGGCGCTTGGCGGGACCCGTGGAATCGAAGGTCTCGCTCGCCAGAACCGAGACACCGCCGATGCCGTCGCCGCCGGTCCGGGCGCCGTACAGGATCACCTTGTTGCCGGGACCCGACGCCTGGGCGAGGTGGATGTCCTCGTGCTTCATCACGCCGATACAGCCGGCGTTGACCAGCGGGTTGCCCTGGTAGCAGGCGTCGAAGACGACCTCGCCGCCGATGTTCGGCAGGCCGAGGCAGTTGCCGTAGCCGCCGATGCCCGCGACGACGCCGGGCAGCACCCGCTTGGTGTCGGGGTGGTCGGCGGCACCGAAGCGCAGCGGGTCCACGACGGCGACCGGGCGGGCACCCATGGCGAGGATGTCGCGGACGATGCCGCCGACGCCGGTGGCCGCGCCCTGGTAGGGCTCGATGTAGCTGGGGTGATTGTGCGACTCGACCTTGAAGGTGACCGCGTAACCCTGGCCGACGTCCACGACACCGGCGTTCTCGCCGATGCCGACCAGCATCGCGTCGTTCTCCGGGACCTTCTCGCCGAACTGCTTGAGGTGGACCTTGCTGCTCTTGTACGAGCAGTGCTCCGACCACATCACGGAGTACATGGCGAGCTCGGCACCGGTCGGACGGCGCTCCAGGATCTCCCGGATGCGCTCGTACTCGTCGTGCTTGAGGCCGAGCTCCTTCCAGGGCTGCTCGACGTCGGGCGTCCCGGTGGCGTGCTTGACGGTGTCGAGGCTGTGCTTGATGGTGCCCTCGCTTCGCTCGGTCATCATGCGTTGACCAGCTTCTTCAGGATCGAGGTGAAGAATCCGAGGCCGTCGGTACGGCCCGTACCGATCAGCGGCTCGACGGCGTGCTCGGGGTGCGGCATCAGGCCGACGACATTGCCCGCGGCGTTGGTGATGCCGGCGATGTCCCGGAGCGAGCCGTTCGGATTGAAGTCGAGGTACCGGAAAGCGACGCGGCCCTCGGCCTCGAGCTCGTCGAGCGTGCGCTCGTCGGCGACGTACCGCCCGTCCATGTTCTTGAGCGGGATCTGGATCTCCTGACCGGCGGTGTAGTCCGCGGTCCAGGCCGTCCCACTCGTTTCCACCCGCAGCTTCTGCTCACGGCAGATGAAGTGGAGGTGGTTGTTCTGGAGCATCGCGCCCGGCAGCAGATGCGACTCGGTGAGGATCTGGAAGCCGTTGCAGATGCCGAGGACCGGCAGACCGGCCCTGGCCTGCTCGATGATCGTCTCCATCACCGGCGAGAAGCGGGAGATGGCTCCGGCCCGCAGATAGTCGCCGTAGGAGAAGCCTCCGGCCAGCACCACGGCGTCGACCTGCTTGAGGTCCTTGTCGCGGTGCCACAGCGAGACGGGTTCGGCGCCCGCGAGGCGGACGGCCCGCAGGCTGTCCTGGTCGTCGAGCGTGCCGGGGAAGGTGACGACTCCGATGCGAGCGGTCACGACTCCACCTTTACGACGAAGTCCTCGATGACGGTGTTGGCGAGGAACGTTTCGGCCATCTCATGGATGCGGGCGAGGGCGGCTTCGTCGACCGGCCCCTCCACCTCCAGCTCGAAGCGCTTTCCCTGACGTACGTCCGCGATTCCGTCGAATCCGAGGCGGGGCAGTGCGCGCTGTACTGCCTGTCCCTGGGGGTCGAGGATCTCGGGCTTGAGCATGACGTCGACTACGACGCGTGCCACGGGCACTCCCGGTGGTGTGTTGCGAGGGCGGTTCCCTCAGCGTACCCGGCCGAAAAATCTACGCGGGTAGATATCGCAAGAACACCCAGGGAAAATCCAGGGAAAAATCGCGCTTCCCATTGCCGTCGGACACGCGCATGTAATTGGCTGGGCTTCACAATGCGCCACCCACCGCTGTACAAAGGAATACAGAGGAAAGCAGCATTGCCCCTCAACGGCCGGAAAGCCGGTATCGCCGCCCGTCAGAACCGGTGATACCGCAGGAAAGGACCGATATCCGTGGCTCAGCGAGTAGTGGTCACGCTCTCCGACGACATGGACGGCGGAGAAGCGGCGGAAACGGTCGCGTTCGCGCTGGACGGGAAGTCGTACGAGATCGACCTCAATCCCTCCAATGCAAAGAAACTGCGCAAGGCCCTGGCCCCGTACATGGCGGCCGGCCGAAAGCAGACAAACGCCAGCAAGCATGACAAGTCCCGCATCTCCTACCGGCACACCTCGCTCGCGCCCGCCCCGGCGGCCGTACGGGCGTGGGCACAGTCCAACAAGATGGACGTGCCCGCGCGCGGCAGGATCCCCAAGCGGGTCTACGAGGCCTTCCGCGAAGCCAGTTGAGGGGCACGCGCGGATCCGAGTTGCACTGCACCCCCGCAGTTCGGCTAGAGTCTGGAGCACGCCGAGGGGCGAGGCCGCAAAGCCCCACCTCACGCAGCGTGCGGGTGTAGTTCAGTAGTAGAACATCCTCCTTCCAGGGGGAAGGCGCAGTGTGCAATTCCTGTCACCCGCTCTGCATCGCTTTACCGGACTGCTTCAGTGGGTCGGGTAGGGTGGTGGACGCACCGCCCAGTGAGAGCTGAGCGGCAGCAATGCGGACGTGGCTCAGTTGGTAGAGCATCACCTTGCCAAGGTGAGGGTCGCGAGTTCGAATCTCGTCGTCCGCTCAGAGTGAAGGCCCTGGTCGATATGACCGGGGCCTTCGTCGTATGCGCCCGACGGGTGTGGACCCCCGATGACATTTGTCATCGGAGCCGGTGACAGTGCGCACTGCCCGACGCCCCTGGCCGGCGGAAGCCTTGAGTCATGACCAGCGACGAGTATGTGATCGAGGCGGAAGGGCTGCGGCGGACCTACGCCAGTGGCTTCGAGGCAGTGACCGGGATCTCCTTCTCCGTGGCGCGCGGCGAAATCTTCGCCCTGCTCGGAACCAATGGCGCGGGCAAGACCTCCACAGTCGAGCTGCTGGAGGGCCTCACCGCCCCCGACGACGGGCGGGTGCGGGTGCTCGGCCAGGATCCCTTCCGCGAGCGCGCCGCCGTCCGGCCCCGGATCGGCGTGATGCTCCAGGAGGGCGGCTTTCCCTCCGACCTGACGGTCGCCGAGACCACCCGGATGTGGGCGGGGTGCACCAGCGGGGCACGCCCCACCGGGGAGGCGCTGAAGCTGGTGGGGCTCGCGGAGCGCTCCGGCGTACGGGTCAAGCAGCTGTCCGGCGGTGAGCGGCGGCGGCTGGATCTGGCACTGGCGCTGCTCGGGCGGCCCGAGGTGCTCTTCCTCGACGAGCCGACGACCGGTCTTGACGCCGAAGGGCGACGCGACACCTGGGAACTGGTGCGTGCGCTGCGGGACGGCGGCACCACCGTGCTGCTGACCACGCACTATCTGGAGGAGGCCGAGTCGCTGGCCGACCGGCTGGCGATCATGCACCGGGGGCGGATCGTGACCACGGGGACTCCGGCCGAGGTGACGGCGGCCCGGCCTGCCCGCATCCGTTTCGTACTGCCCGAGGGGGTGGCGGCAGGGCGGCTGCCGCTCTCGCTGCGGGCCGCGGCGGCCGGCCGGCGGATCGAGATCCGTACGCACCACCTGCAGCAGTCCCTCGGTGAACTGCTGCTGTGGGCAAAGGAGTCGGACGTACGGCTGGAACAGCTCGACGCCCGCTCGGCCTCGCTCGAAGAGGCCTTCCTCGACATCGCGCAGACTCAGACGGCGGGTGCCTGACATGACTGCGACGGCCGGACGGCTGACCGCTCTCGGGCGGGCCGAACTGACTCTTCTCCTGCGCAACCGGACCGCACTCTGCGTGGCGCTGCTGATGCCCGGGGCGATGGTGGTGGGGACGAAGTCGTCGCTGGACCAGATGGATCCCGACCAGGCCGGGATGAGCGCCGCCGAGGCGGCGATGACCGGCGGGATCGGCATGGTGCTGATCCTTGTCGTCCATCTCAACCTCGTCTCGGCCTATGTTGCCCGGCGCGAGGAGCTGGTGCTCAAGCGGCTGCGTACAGGGGAGGTGCCGGACCGCGAGATCCTCGTCGGGACGGCACTGCCCGCCGCCGGTCTCGCCCTCGCGCAGTGCGTCCTGCTGGTGGTGGCGGGGGTCGCGCTCCTGCACCTGGGGGCGCCGGAGCGGCCCGAACTGCTCGTGCTGGGCGTGGTGTTGGGGATAGTGCTGCTGACCGTACTGGCGGCTGCGACGTCTGCGGTGACCCGGACCGTGGAGAGCGTGCAGATCACCACCATGCCGATGTTCCTGATCTCGATGGCGGGCTCCGGTCTCTTCGTACCCCTGGAGGTGATGCCGGAGAAGGTCGCGTCGGTGTGCGAACTGCTGCCCCTGACCGGGGTGATGACGCTCGTCCGGGCCGGATGGCTGGGCGGGGCCGACTCCGGGGACCTGCTGGGTGCCGCCCTGACGACGCTGGCCTGGACCGCGATCTCGGTGTTTGCTGTTCAGCGTTGGTTCCGCTGGGAGCCGCGCCGCTGACTGAGGGGATGCCTGTGCGGGTGAAGGGCTGGAGCAGTCGCAGCGGGCTTGCCAAGGTGGACCTCTACACGCGCGGCACGGTCCATCTGATCGTGTGGGTGGGGGTTCTCGGGCTGACCTTGCTGCTGCTGGGCCGGCCGGTCCGCGGGGACGGGCAGCTGGTCCTGGTCGTGACCGCCTCGCTGCTGGCCCTCGCGGAGGGGGTGCTCTGCGGGCGGCTGGCCCGGCACGCGATGGACGCCTATCTGGGGCAGGGGCAGGTGCCCCGGAGGCTGGTCTCATGGGCGGCCGCGGTCACGGCCGGGGCGACGACCGCCGTGGTGGTGCTGGCGGCGACGGCCGATCTGACCGGGCTGCTGCCGACGATGCTTGCGGCGGCGCTGGCGCCGTTCCTGGCCGTCCACAGTCTGCTCGTAAGCAACCGGACCACGACCCTGATCCAGCTCGTGGTGCTGGTCGTGGTGTGCGGGATGGTTTCGCTGACCGGCCGCACGGCCGATGAGGTGCTGTTCACCGTCGTGACCACCGGCTTCGCGAACGGGTGGATGGCCTTCACGGCCCGCTGGTCCATGTGGGTGCTGGCGGTGATGTGGAAGCTGCGGGAGGCGCGTGACGTACAGGCGCGGCTTGCGGTCGCGGAGGAGCGGCTGCGCTTCGGCCGCGATCTGCACGACGTGATGGGCCGGAATCTCGCCGTGATCGCGCTGAAGAGCGAGCTGGCGGTGCAGCTGGCGCGGCGCGGGCGGCCGGAGGCGGTCGACCAGATGACCGAGGTCCAGCGCATCGCCCAGGAGTCGCAGCGAGAGGTGCGGGACGTGGTGCGTGGCTACCGGGAGGCGGACCTGAGCGTGGAACTGGCCGGTGCGTGGGGCGTCTTGGCGGCAGCCGGGATCAGCTGCACGGTCCGGTCCGGGGACGCGGAGCTGCCCGTCGGCGTCCAGTCGGCGCTGGGCTGGGTGGTCCGGGAGGCCACGACGAACGTGCTGCGGCACGGGGACGCGCGGCGCTGCACGATATCGCTGCGCACCGCGGACGACACGGTGGTGCTGGTCGTCGAGAACGACGGGGCGGCCGAGGCGGCAGCCGGCACCCCGGGCTCGGGCCTGGCGGGCCTGCGGGAGCGGCTGTCCGCCGTGGACGGCACGCTCGAGGCAGGACCGGCGCGGGGCGGGCGGTTCCGTCTGACCGCCCGCGTTCCGCTGGGACAGCAGGCGGGACAGGACATGGAGGAGGCGGTGTGACCGTACGGGTACTGCTCGCCGATGACGAGCATCTGATCCGCGGCGCACTGGCCGCGCTGCTCGCCCTCGAAGACGATCTCGTAGTGGTCGCCGAGGCCGCGTCGGGGACCGAGGCCCTCGCCATGGCGCGGGCGCACCGGCCCGATGTCGCGGTCCTCGATCTTCAGATGCCCGCCCCGGACGGTGTGAGTGTGGCCACATCTCTACGAGCGGAACTGCCCGAATGCCGGACGATGATCGTGACCAGCCACGGACGGCCCGGGCACCTGAAGAGAGCGCTGGCAGCGGGCGTGCGGGGCTTCGTCCCGAAGACGGTCAGCGCCCGGCGGCTGGCGGAGATCATCCGTACTGTGCACGCCGGAAACCGCTATGTGGACCCGGAGTTGGCGGCCGATGCGATCTCCGCCGGGGACTCTCCGCTGACCCTCCGGGAGGCCGAGGTGCTGGAACTGGCGGCGGACGGGGCGCCGATCGCGGAGATCGCGGAGCGGGCCTCGCTGTCGCCGGGGACCGTGCGGAACTACCTCTCGTCGGCCGCCTCCAAGCTGGGGGCCGAGAATCGCCATACGGCGGTGCGTCTCGCACGCGAGCGAGGTTGGGTATAGTGGTCTTCGCGCTACGGCGCATGCGGACGTAGCTCAGTTGGTAGAGCGCAACCTTGCCAAGGTTGAGGTCGCCAGTTCGAACCTGGTCGTCCGCTCGGCAAAGAAGGCCCCGGTCATCACGACCGGGGCCTTCTTCGTGCGTCTACTGCCAGGTGGTGCCGGTCAGCAGCTCGTACGCCTCGAGGTACTTGGCGCGGGTCGCGTCCACGATCTCCTGCGGGAGAGCCGGCGGCGGCTGTTCACTCCTGCGGTCCCACCCGGAGGCGGGCGAGGTCAGCCAGTCGCGGACGTACTGCTTGTCGTACGAGGGCTGGGCGCGGCCCGGCTCCCAGGTGGCGGCCGGCCAGAAGCGCGAGGAGTCCGGGGTCAGCACCTCGTCGGCGATGATGAGCTCGTCCCCCTCGAAGCCGAACTCGAACTTGGTGTCCGCGAGGATGATGCCGCGCTCGCGTGCGATGTCGCGGGCCCGGCCGTAGACGGCGAGGGTGGTCTGGCGCAGCTGGGCGGCGGTCTCGGCGCCGACCTGGCGGGCCACTTCCTCGTAACTGACGTTCTCGTCGTGGTCACCGACGGCCGCCTTGGTGGCGGGCGTGAAGATCGGGGCGGGGAGCTCGGAGCCGTCGGAGAGGCCCTCGGGCAGCGCGAGCCCGCAGACGGTACGGGTCTCGTTGTACTCGGCGAGGCCCGAGCCGGTGAGGTAACCGCGGGCGACGCACTCGACCGGGACCATGCGCAGGGACTTGCAGACGAGGGTGCGGCCGGCCCAGTCGGCGGGGGCGCCGGCGGGCAGCTCGGTGGAGATGACGTGGTTCGGGACGAGGTCCTCGAGACGCTCGAACCACCACAGCGACAGCTGGGTGAGGACCCGGCCCTTGTCGGGGATCTCGGTGGGCAGCACCCAGTCGTAGGCGGAGATGCGGTCGCTGGCGACCATCACGAGATCGCCCGCCTCGTTCTGGTACAGGTCGCGCACCTTGCCGGTGTGCAGATGTACCAGGCCCGGCACCTGAAGCGGCTCGGGCTTTTCGACGAATCCGGACACGGTTCCTCCCGTGGTTCTGTCTGATCGCCTCGATTCTCCCGTATGGGGGGAGGGCGGGCCCGGTCAGGGGGTCCAGGTCGGTCCTGGCCGCACCAATCGCGTTTGCAGATGCGGCACTAAGCGGTGTCGGGGAAGTCCGGGTGGGTGAAGGAGCGGGTCGAGGGCCGAGTCTGGCAAGGCGGAGGAAGGAGTCCACGCGGAGCGTCGGCGACTGACGACAACGCAGCCAGGCGACAGCCATCGGCCCGCGACGCCGCCCGGACTTCCCCGGGGCCGCTCAGTCCCGTTTGCAGATGCGGTCGAGCAGATTCGCGGTCGCCCGCTGGACGCGGGTGTCGACATGGCCGGGCCGGTCCAGCGCCGGGGACCAGGCGAAGGTGCCGGACGCGAAGACCAGGGCGCCGGAGGGGGCCCGGTAGAGGGAGGTCTCCTGGTGGCGGACCGCGCCTTCGCCGTCCTGGTAAGGGGAGTGGGCGAGCAGGATCCTGCCCTGGTGCTCGGGAAGCGCGGTGCGCGGGAAGTAGCGGTCGGCCTCGCCCGCGACCAGACCGGGGATCTCGTCGCCCTCGCCGGCGCCGGTCGCCTCCCAGAGCCAGTGATCCGCGTTCCGTACGACCAGGGGGTGCGGCTCGGGAACCCGTCCCGCGTACTGGATGCCCATCAGCTGCTGCTCGGCCCGGTCCATGTCGCGCCAGAGCGCCGACTTACCGGCGCAGCGGCGCTTGCGGCAGGTGAGGAGACGGTCGGGGACGCCGGAGGGCGAAGGGGCGAGTTCGACCTGCCAGTACATCGTGTTGGCGGAGAGGAAGACGAGCGAAGTTCCGTGCTCGCGGGCGAGCTCGACGGAGCGGCGCATCGGGGCGGACCAGTACTCGTCGTGGCCGGGGAAGACCAGTCCGCGGTAGCGGGTGGGGTCGACGCGGCCGGCATGGAGGTCGCGGGTGTCGGCGTAGGCGATGTCGTAGCCGTAGCGCTCGGCCCAGCGGATGAAGTCGTAGGCGTGGCCCACATGGAGGGGCAGTCCCGCGCCCGCGTACGGGCGGTCGAAGGAGACCGTGATGGCGGCGTCCTCCTCACCGAGCAACCGGCCCCGCTCGTCCCAGGCGTGGTAGAGGCTGGCGCCGGTGCGGCCGTCCTCCGGGTAGAGGTTGTACGCCTGCCAGGTGACGTCGGGGAGGAGCAGGAGGAGGTCGGCGGGGTGGTCGTCGCGGACCGTGAAGGGGATGTGGGAGCGGTAGCCGTCGCGGGTGGTGAGCACCGCGACGTACGCCCCGACCGACCAGTACGAGGGGATCTGCAGCCGCCAGGAGAGCCACCAGTGATGGCAGGAGACCGTGCGGTCGGCGGTGAGCGGGGGCGGCTGGACGATGCCCGGGAGGCGGGGGCTGGTGGTGATCTTGCTGGCTCCGTCGCCCGCGTAGTGCCCGATGCGGTAGATGTCGACGGAGAACTGCTGGGGCGGGTCCACGGTGATGTGGAAGTCGATCGCCTCGCCGGGGGCGGCCGCGCCGGTGGACGCGAAGCCCTTGATCTGGCGGCGTACGTCGTCGGCGGTACGGGGCCCGCCGGAGCGGCCGCCGGCCAGGGCCGGGTCGGCGTACCAGGGGACAACCTGGCCGGTGTCGTCGAAGTAGTGCTCGCTGCCGCGCAGCCAGGGGAGCGGGCCCTGCCCGAAGGGGTCCGTGACCGCGTGGGCGAGGGCGCCCGATTCCCATCGCCGGATCTGCTCCGCCCCCATGCCGCGCCCTCTTTCGGTGCCCCGGGACCAACTGTGCTGCGCCGACTGTTCAGCGCCGGTCTCCAGCACATCACATAACGCACGCGGTCCGTCACTGTTCGTCGCGAATTAAAGCAAAGCGGAACGGGTGGTTCCGCTGGGGGCGGGCCGGCTACACCAGGCGGACCGGCTTCTCGGGGCGGATGCCCAGGGAGGTGAGCCAGCCGCGCAGGGGGGTCGCGTCCGCGTCCTCGACCAGGCTCAGCACGCGGGCGGCCAGGTCCGTGCGGCGTTCGCCGTGGATCAGGAGCGCCGGTCCGTCCAGCCAGTCGAGGCCGGGGGCCGCGCCCGCCGTGTCGACCGCGGCGCAACAGACCATCGCGGTGACATGGTCGGCGAGCAGCTCGCGGCCGGTACGCGGCGGCTGCAGCGGGAACAGGGGGAGCGGGTCCGATCCCCAGCCACTCGGAGCGTCCGGCGGGCTCTGCGGGACCGGCGGGGCCGCCGCCTCCTCGCGGGCGACCTCCGCGCTGATCCCCGCCGCCAGGCTGTCGCCAGTGTCGGTGCCGGTGCCGCTTTCGGTGCGGGTGGGGGTGCCAGTGCTCCCGCCGGAGAGGTGGTCCATCACCCGCGCGAGCGTCGGGCCCTCGGGCCCGGTCGAAGGCGGTACGCCCAGATCGTCGAGCACCCGGTGGAGGCGGGCCGCTTCCGTACGCCACTTACGGTCCACGACCTCTTCCGGGTACTGCTGCCAGTCCACCGGGGACCAGTCGGGGCCGGGCTCGGCCGGTCCGCCGTGAAAGAGCCGGGCGGCCAGCAGCGAAGCGGCCTCGTCGATCGTGCCCGGCTCCTCGAGCAGATCGCAGGCGGGGCGCTCGCCCAGCCGGGAGGCGAAGCCCTCGGCGAGACGGTCGCGCCGGGAGAGCTCGGTCAGGGCCGAGACGACCCCCGCGTCCAGCCGTGAGGGCCAGCGGCCCATGCGCCAGGCGGGCAGCGCGACCCTGGTCAGCAGCCGGTCCCAGCCTGCGTAGGCGAGGCCCACCTGCTCCTGGGCGACGATCCGCAGACCGTAGTCCACAGCCTGTGCACGCTCGGATGCGGCGGCCGCGACTCCTCGTTCCATCTCGGAGGCATGCACCTGGCAGCCGCGCAGCAGCAGCCGGGCGATGCGGCCGACGAAACCGAGCGCGAGCCTGCGTATCAGCCCCTGCCGGTGCGCGGCCACCGCGACCGCGGCGTCCAGACCCCGTACGAAGCGGCGCGCCGCGGCTATGTCGGGGTGGGCGGAGGGCGCGGTCCCGGCGACGACCGGCGCGAGCACCGCCCGCAGCTCGGCGACCCGCATCCACCACAGGAAGGGCGAGCCGATGACCAGCACGGGCGCCTCGGCCGACCGGCGCCTGGGCCCGCCCGGTATCGCGTGGGCCGGGTGCGTACGGTCCTCGAGCCAGCTGTCGCAGTCGGGTGTGAGCGCGAGCGCGGAGGGCGCGGGCACATTGAGGCGCTCGGCCAGATCCCGCACCAGCCGGTACAGATCGGGGGCGGCCCGCTCGGAGAGCTCCACGGTCGGGCTGAGCGCCGGACTGGCCCGTACGATCACGGCCGCGACGGCCGCGGCGAGCAGCAGCACGACCACCGCCAAGACGGTCACGATCCAGCGCGCCGTGTCCCAGCTCCCGCCGCCCATGCGCCCCATGGCACCGCCCGCGAGCAGCACGACGGCGACGGCCGCGGGCAGCAGCGCCACGGCCAGCGCCCTGCTGCGGATGCGCAGTACGGCGAGAGCCCGGGAGCGCGCTGCCAGCGCGCCCATCGACTCACCGCTTCCGGTACCGGACACGGCCGGACTCACCCCCTCTGCCCTGCGACGGTGTTGCTCACTCCCCCACTGTGGCACCCGCCACCGACATCGCAATGCCGGTGGGCCAAGTGCCGGAACGCCTGCGCCGCACCCTAGTTGGGGCTTTGGCAGGCGTCATCCGGATGGGTCAGCCGTCACTCGATGGAATGGCTTTGGGCAAAGGTGATGACGGATTTACGGGCCTAGGGGTTCACTCCCCGGCGGCCTTGCGTGCGATGTCCGTACGGTGCTGCGAGCCGTCCAGCCGGATCCGGGCCACCGCCTTGTACACCCGCTCGCGGGCCTGCGCCAGGTCCTTGCCGGTCGCGGTGACCGAAAGTACCCGGCCGCCGGCGCTCACGATCGCGTCGCCCGCATGCTTCGTCCCGGCGTGCAGGACGTACGCATGGGGCGCGTCCTTGTCCGCGACCTCGTCCAGACCCTCGATCGGGTCGCCGGTGCGCGGGGTGTCCGGGTAGTTGTGCGAGGCGACGACCACAGTCACGGCCGCGTCCTCGCGCCACCGCAGCGGCGGCTCGAGGTCGAGGGAGCCCTGGGCGGCGTTGAGCAGCACGCTCGCGAGCGGGGTCCGCAGCCGGGCCAGGACCACCTGGGTCTCCGGGTCGCCGAAGCGGGCGTTGAACTCGATGACCCGTACGCCGCGCGAGGTGATCGCGAGGCCCGCGTACAGCAGCCCGGCGAACGGCGTGCCACGGCGGTGCATCTCGTCGACGGTGGGCTGCAGGACGGTGGCCATGACCTCGTCGACCAGCTTGGGGTCGGCCCACGGGAGCGGGGAGTACGCGCCCATGCCGCCGGTGTTGGGGCCCTCGTCGCCGTCGAGGGCGCGCTTGAAGTCCTGGGCGGGGGTGAGCGGGAGGACCGTCTCGCCGTCGGTGATGGCGAAGAGGGAGACCTCGGGGCCGTCGAGGAACTCCTCGATGACGACGCGGCCGCAGGCGAGCGCGTGCTCGCGGGCGGCGGCGAGGTCGTGGGTGACGACGACGCCCTTGCCCGCGGCAAGGCCGTCGTCCTTGACCACGTACGGAGCGCCGAAGGCGTCGAGGGCCTCGTCGATCTCCTCGGGGGTCGTACAGACATAGCTGCGGCCCGTGGGCACTCCGGCCGCCGCCATCACGTCCTTGGCGAAGGCCTTGGAGCCCTCCAGCTCGGCGGCCTCCCGGGAGGGGCCGAAGCAGGGGATGCCCGCGGACCGTACGGCGTCGGCGACCCCGGCGACGAGCGGCGCCTCGGGGCCGACGACGACGAGCTCGGCCGCCAGTTCGGTGGCGAGCCGCGCCACGGCAGCGCCGTCCAGCGCGTCGACCGGGTGCAGCTGGGCGACCTCGCCGATGCCGGCGTTTCCGGGCGCGCAGTGCACAGCGGTGACGTCGGGGTCGAGGGAGAGAGAGCGGCACAGGGCGTGTTCGCGGGCGCCGCCGCCGATGACGAGGACCTTCACGGCAGCCAGCCTAACCGCCGCGGCCGTCCGCTCTTGTACGGGCCTCCGAGCGACCCTCCCCTATTCGTTCGTGTATTCCTCCACGACCGTGGCGCCGAGCTCGCGAACGATCAGGTCGTGACCGGAGAGCGCCGAGTCGACGAGGTCGGGGTCGTCCTCTTCCGGTACGTCGTCCTCGGGGGCGACCGGGGGCGGTGTGTGTGCCTGGGCCGGTCTCGGGGGCTCGGGCGAGGGGACTGCGGGCGGGGCGGACCGGGAGCGGCCGGGGAGGAGCGGGGCGGGGCGGCCGGGCGGGGCCGCTTGGGCCCGCCCGCCGCCGAAGCCGCCACCGCCCGGAGGCTGGGAGCCGCCGGAGCCGCCGGAAGGACCGCCGCCGGGGCCGCCCGTACCGCCCGTGCCACCCGAGGGACCGCCCGTGCCGCCCGAGGGATCGATGATCGCCTCGACCTTCCACTGCACGCTGAACTGCTCGGAGAGTGCCTGCTTCAGCACCTCCTCGCTGCCGCTGCTCGCGAAGTTGTCCCGGGCGCCGGCGTTGATGAAGCCGAGCTGGAGTGTGGTGCCGTCGAACCCCGCGACCTGCGCGTTCTGACTGAGGAGGATCCAGGTGAAGCGGCGGCGGTTCTTGACTGCCTCGAGGATGTCCGGCCACATGTTCCGCACCTGTACGGCGCCTTGGACCATGCCGGCGCTCGGCACGGCGGGGGCGGGCGCGGCGGCTGCGGGCGTGGGGGCGGGCGCGGCGGGCTGGGACGCAGGCGGCTGACCGCCGCCCTGGCCCGGGGCCGACGCGGTGGGCCAGCCGCCGGGACGCCGACCGGCTTCCGGCGCGGCCGCGGCGGGCCAGGCTCCGGGTCGCTGGCCGGCCTGCGGCTGGTCCACGGGCTCCACCACGGGTGCCGGTGCCGGAGCGGTCTGCGCGGGCGTCGGTGCGGTGGGCGCTTCGGCCGCGGGTGCCCCGGCCGCCGCCCGAGCCGCGACGGGTCCCCCGCCCTGCGGCACCGGCGGTACGGGCGCGTGCGCCTGGGCCTCCGGCCCGGGGACGTACCCCATCGCGGGCCCGGAGCCCCCGGTCGAGAACGTCGCCCCCCGCTCCAGGCGGTCCAGCCGGGCCTGCGTCGACCGCTCGTCGTCGAAGGCCGCGGGCAGCAGCACGCGCGCACAGATCAGCTCGAGCTGCAGCCTCGGCGAGGTGGCGCCGCGCATCTCCGTGAGCCCGGTGTTGACCAGATCGGCTGCCCGGCTCAGCTCGGCCGCACCGAAGACGGACGCCTGGGCCTGCATCCGCTCGACCACGTCGGCGGGTGCGTCGATGAGCCCGGTGGTCCCCGCGTCCGGCACGGCGGCCAGGATCACCAGGTCCCGCAGCCGCTCCAGCAGATCGGCGACGAAGCGCCGCGGGTCGTTGCCGCCTTCGATCACCGTGTTCACGACGTCGAAGGCCGCGGCCCCGTCGCCCGCGGCGAAGGCTTCCACGATCGCGTCGAGCAGCGAGCCGTCCGTGTACCCGAGGAGGGCGGTGGCCATGGCGTACGTCACACCCTCCTCGGCCGCGCCCGCCAGCAGCTGGTCCATTACGGACATCGAGTCACGCACGGACCCGCCGCCGGCCCGCACGACGAGCGGCAGCACGCCGTCGGCGACCGGGATGTTCTCCTTGCCGCACACCTCGCCCAGGTACTCGCGGAGCGTCCCCGGGGGCACCAGCCGGAACGGATAGTGGTGCGTACGCGACCGGATGGTGCCGATGACCTTCTCGGGCTCGGTGGTCGCGAAGATGAACTTGAGGTGCTCCGGCGGCTCTTCGACCACCTTCAGCAGGGCGTTGAAGCCCTGCGGGGTGACCATGTGCGCCTCGTCGATGATGTAGATCTTGTATCGGCTGCCGGCCGGCCCAAAGAAGGCCTTCTCCCGAAGATCACGCGCGTCGTCCACACCACCGTGCGAAGCGGCGTCGATCTCGATGACGTCGATCGACCCCGGCCCGTTCCTGGCAAGGTCCTGGCAGGACTGGCACTCGCCGCACGGCGTCGGCGTGGGCCCCTGCTCACAGTTCAGACAGCGGGCGAGAATGCGCGCACTGGTCGTCTTTCCGCAGCCGCGCGGCCCGCTGAACAGATACGCGTGATTGACCCGGTTGTTCCGCAGGGCCTGCTGCAGCGGGTCAGTGACATGCTCCTGCCCGATGACCTCGGCGAACGACTCGGGGCGATAGCGGCGGTACAGCGCAAGGGACGACACGCCTACGAGGTTATCGGGGCCCACTGACAAGCGACGCCGCGCGCCGGGGTCCGGCGCCGAAGCCCGCGCGCGGGCCCAAGTGCCGGGGTGCCGGGTGCCGGGTGCCGGGGTGCCGCGCCAAGATCGCGCCCCGCACCCGCAAACGTAAGCGCCCCTCACGCACCCGCCAGAGCCGACCTACCCTTGCTGCCTTCCGGCCCTGGGGGAGTTCAGTCAGATAGCGCCACGTGAGGGGCTCCGCACAGGGTACCTGATGGCAGGGGGTGGGAACGAGTTCGCCAGCACTCCTCAACGTCTTGTATTGTTTGCGGCGGAGGATTCGCCTAGTGGCCTAGGGCGCACGCTTGGAAAGCGTGTTGGGGGCAACCCCTCACGAGTTCGAATCTCGTATCCTCCGCCATTGCTCTCACCGGGCAATACGTTGAAGGGCCCCACCGCTTGCGGTGGGGCCCTTCGGCGTTCTCCGTTTCAGCCGGCGGCCTGCCCGTCCGCTGCCGCCGTGACGGGCTCTTCCGGTGCCGACGGCAGGCCACTTAGTCGGCTCACCGGCGACAAGACAAGCGCGATCAGCACGGCGGCGGAGCCGATCGCCGCCACGGTCAATGCTCCCCGGGCGCCGATCCGGCCGGACAGCAGGCCCGCGAACAGGCCACCGAGTGCACCGCCGCCGAACAGCAAGGTGCGGAAGACCGCCGTCATCCGGCCCATCATCGACTGCGGGGTACTGGTCTGGCGCAGGCTGACGATGATGACGCCGGCGACACCGAGTCCGAGGTAGGTGGTGAAGAAGGAGAGGACGAACATCCCCACCATCACCGGCCGGGGGCCGGTGGCCAGCACGATCAGCATCGGGCCGATGAGGAGGGCCGCCTGGGCGACGAGATAGACAAGGCCGAGCCGGAAGCGCCGGATGACCTTGCGGGAGATCGCCGCGCCGATCAGACCGCCCACGGAGGCAGTGGCGAAGATGCCGCCGAGAGTCGTCGAGTCCAGGTGCAGATCGCGTGTTCCGTACAGCAGGAACATCGTCCATACGGTGATCATGGAGAAGTTGCAGCAGAACCCGATCAGGGCCAGCGACCGCAGGACCGGGTTCTTCAGCACCAGGCGCAGGCCGTCCCGGAGTTCGGTCGGCAGGTGCCGCCGTGCGGCGGGCGGTTCGGGACGGGTCTCGGGCGTGCGGATGAGCAGCAGCGAGACCAGGGACACCAGATAGGAGAAGGCGTCGACGATCAGTGCCACGGGCGCGGTGAGGGCGCCGACCAGGACACCCGCGAGCCCGGGCCCTGCCACATCGGCCGCCGATGAGCTCATCCCCATCTTGGCGCCGGCTTCGACATAGTGCTTGGGGTCGCGTACGAGAGTGGGTACGTACGACATCCAGCTCACGTCGAACAGCACCGAGGCGACGCCGACGGCGCAGGCGATCACCAGCAGCGAGCCCATGCCGAGCACGTCCGTCCAGTACAGGACGGGGACGAGGGCCAGCAGGACCATCCGGACGAGGTTGGCGCCGAGCATGATCCGTCGCCGGCGGGCCCGGTCCACCCATACCCCGAAGACCAGGGCGAGCCCGAGATACGGGACGAGCTGCAGGAACCGCAGGATGCCGACCTGCTCGTCGGTGGCGTTGAAGGTGGTGATCGCGGTCAGCGGCAGGGCGAGGTTCGTGACCTGGGTGCCGAGGAGCGAGAGGGTCTCGCCGAGCCAGAATTTGAGGAAGTCGCCGTTGCGCCAAAGGCTTTCCGTGGACGGCTCCTCGGTGCGTGTCCGCGTGGCGGTCATCGCCGTCCCTGGCCGGCGAGGTCCGCGACCGCGTCCGCGACGTGGTCCACTTCCTCCTCGGTGTTGTAGTAGTGCGGCGACAGGCGCAGGCACCAGTCGACGTCCTTGTCCCCGAAGTCGAACTGTGCGAACTCACGGAGGCTGAGCGCCGAGTTGATGCCGCGGGCGTCCATGGCCGCCTTGAACAGCTGCGGCTGCCAGCCCGCTATGCCGAACGTGACGAGCGCGGCAAGACGCGGGCCGCGGTCGAGCACGCGCACCCCCGGGATCGGTGCGAGCCGGTCGCGCAGCCGGGCCGCGAGCGCCGGGGTGCGCTGCTCGATGGCCTCGATGCCGACCTTGCGGGCATAGCGCGTCGCGGCGGCGCTGCCGAGCACCGTGGCGTACGGGAACTCCCACTCCTCGAACCGGGCCGCCGTCGCTACGGGCTCGTAGCCGCCCGGCTCCGTCCAGCGGGCCCCGTGCATGTCGATGAACAGCGGTTCGTAGCCCGCGCGCAGGACGCGATCGGATACGTACAGGAATCCGGAGCCGCGCGGGCCGCGGAGGAACTTGCGGCAGGTGGCGGTGAGGAAGTCGCAGCCGATCTCCTCCACGTCTATGACGAACTGGCCCAACGACTGGCAGGCGTCGACCAGGTAGAGCAGGTCCAGCTCCCGGCAGTGACGGCCGATTTCGGCGACGGGCGAGACGAGGCCCGAGTTGGTGGGGACGTGGGTGGCGGACACCAGGCGGGGGCGGTGGGTCCGCATCAGCGCTGCCATCGCCTCCACGTCGACCCCGCCCTCCGGGGTGTTGGGCGCGTGGACGATGCGCACGCCGAAGCGCTTGCGCAGGGAGAGGAAGGCGATCTGGTTGGAGACGAAGTCGTCGCGGGTGGTGAGGATGACGTCGTCGGTCTCGAACGGGATCGAGGACAGGGCGTTGGCGTAGGCGTGGGTGGCGCTGCCCGCGAAGGCGATGTTGTCGGGCGTCGTGTTGATGAGGGCGGCGATCTCCGTGTAGAACTCGCGGACTTCGGCGGCTCGGGCCGCCGATGCCTCGTAACCGCCCATCCGGGCTTCGAGGTTCAGATGGCCGATCATCGCGTCCGTCACGGGCGCTGCCAGCAGCCCGCAGCCCGCGTTGTTGAAGTGGATCACCTGGCGGCACCCCGGGGTGTCGGCCCGCAGAGCGGCGACGTCCAGCCGAAGTGCTTCCCGACCAGGACCAGAAGCGCTACTGTTGTCTATCATGAATGACAGTAGCACTTCTGGGGAGTTGGCCGACAGCCTCCGTGCCCTGGTCTCCCGGCTGTCGCCCGGCGACCGGCTGCCGAGCAGCCGGGAGCTGGTCAAGGAGTACCGGGTCGGCCCGGCGACCGTGGCACGGGCCATCGCCGCCCTGGCCGCCGAGGGCGCGGTGGTGACCCGTCCGGGCAGTGGGACGTTCGCGGCGCAGCTGGGCCGGCTCCGCGACGCGGTCGGCGGCGACACGGATACCGACTGGCAGACGGTCGCCCTCACCGACCGCGCCGTCGACACCCACCTGATCGCCGACCCGCTCGGCCCGCCACCGGCCGGGACGATCACGCTGGACGGCGGCTACGTGCACCGCTCGCTCCAGCCCGCCCGGGCCCTGAGCGCGGCGCTTGCGCGGGCGGCACGCCGTCCGGACGCCTGGGACCGCGCCCCGGCCGGCGGCCTGATGGCGCTGCGCACCGTGTTCGCCCGGATCGTCGGCGGCAGCGTGGCGCCGGAGGACGTGCTGGTCACCGCCGGCGGGCAGAGCGCCCTGTCGATCGCGTTCCGAGCCATCGCCGGGCCCGGCAGCCCGGTTCTGGTGGAGTCCCCCACCTATCCCCGGGCCCTGGCCGCCGCTCGCGCCGCGGGGCTGCGGCCCGTTCCAGTGCCGCTCGACGCCGACGGCCTGCGGCCCGAAATGCTGGCCGACGCGTTCGCGATGACCGGCGCGCGACTGCTGTACTGCCAGCCGACCTACCAGAACCCGACCGGCACCGTACTCACGCCCGAACGGCGCCGCCAGATCCTCGATGTGGCGCGCGCCTCGGGCGCGTTCGTGCTCGAGGACGACTTCGCACGGCACCTGGGACACGGCGGCGCCGTACCGCGGCCGCTGGTCGCCGACGACCGCGACGGCACGGTCGTCCACGTCACCTCACTCACCAAGCCCGCCGCACCGAGCCTGCGGATCGGGGCGCTGGTGGCCCGCGGACCGGTCATGGAGCGCATGCGGGCGGTGCGCCTGGTCGACGACTTCTTCGTCACGCGCCCGCTCCAGGAGACCGCGCTGGAGGTGCTCAGCTCCCCCTCCTGGGAGCGGCACGTCCGCTCTCTCGGTACGGAGCTGCGGGAGCGGTGCGCCGTGCTGGCCGCCGCGGTCACGCGGGAGATCCCGGGTGCGACCTTGGCCGGGCTGCCTACGGGCGGACTGCACCTGTGGGTTCGCCTGCCGCCGGGCGTGGACGACACCGTCCTCACCAGCGCCGCCCGGCAACGCGGCGTCGCCGTGAGCGCCGGCAGTCGTTACTTCGCCACCGAGCCGCCGGCAGCTCACCTGCGTATCGGGTTCGCCGCGACCGCCGATCACGCCGAGCTGACCGAGGGTGCACGTCGACTGGGAGCCGCGCTTACCGGCCTTGGCCCAAAGGACGGGTGAGGCGCACAACGGTCAGTGCTCCGCGGCGCAGCCGATGCCTTCCCTCGTGATGACACGCGGCCAGTCACACCGTGGGGACGGCCTCGTCGCGGGTCGGACAAGCCCAGCACCGGCATGCCACCCCGGTCCCCGCTCAACGAGCGCCCGGCCGCTCCGCTCGTCCGCGCCGTCCGGGCTCCGGCGCGGATCGGACCTCAGTGCCCGTGGACCTGGCAGCCCTGGCTGCCCGTTTGCGGGCCGCACCTGTGACCTCACCCGAGCCCGACCCGTACGCATCCACAGCGTGATGCCGTCATGGCCCCGCAGACGCGGCCCGAGCCCATCCATCCCATGGCACGGGTGAACCATGAGAGATATAGTTGTCTCCATAGTTGATATAAGGAAGGTGCACAATGAGCCGGACGGTGATCGACCTCGATGACGAGCTGGTCGCAGACGTAGCCAAGGCCCTGGGGACCAGCACCAAGAAGGAGACGGTCAACACGGCCCTGCGCGAGGTACTGGAGAACAGGCGGCGTGCGCTGGCTCTGACTCGCCTACGCGCCGCGGCCGACGAAGGCGCGTTCGACCTGACACTCTTCGAGGACAAGCGGAACTACCGACGGTGAACGCCGCTCTCTACCTGATTGACACCAGCGCCCTCGCCCGCTTCATGCGGGGCAACGCGGAGCAGTACGGCTGGGACCAGGCAGCGGCCGCCGGCCTGATCGCCACGTGCCCCATCACGGAGCTGGAGTTCTTCTACAGCGCCCGATCGGCCGCCGACCGGGCACGCGGCATCGAGGACGTCCGGCTGATCTTCGGCTGGGTCCCGGTCGACGACCGCGCCTACGACCGGGCCTGGCAGGTCCAGGAGGCCCTCACCAAGCAAGGCAAGCACCGTAGCGCCGGTGCAGTGGATCTCGTCGTCGCCGCGACTGCCGAGTTGCAGGGTCTCACCCTCCTGCACTGTGACCACGACTTCGAATGCATCGCCGCAGTAACCGGCCAACCCCTCCAGTGGTACGGCCAGGAGGGCCGTAAGTAGTCGAGCAGTGGTTGCAGTTCTGATTGCATTCACCCCCGTCCGGGGCCGTTCGCCAGTTAGCACCTCACCGGGCAATACGTTGAAGGGCCCCACCGTTCGCGGTGGTGCGGAGGCACCCGGGTCGATGACCCGCCAGGCAAGGTTCCTGCCCTCGCGCCGCCCTCCATTGCCGAGCAACTCACGTCCGAGCCAGGTGCGTTCACTGATACGGCACCAGTGAGACCCGCTGGAACCACCGGGGCAGATCCGAATCAACGACCCGCGAAGTCCGGGTCTAGGGGAGCGCGCTGCTCACGCCGTCGGCGATCATCATCCACATGGGCTGCCCGCCCGTACCGAAGGCCGACGACAGGGCGTATCCGATCGAGGCGTCCACCGGGCGGATCTCCGCGCCCTCCTTCCATTCGGCTATGACCATCTCGTCGCCGTCGGAGGAGAAATCACCGATGTGCACCCCGTCCCGGGTCAGCCGGCTGCTGGGAACGGAGTCCGGGACCAGGCGGTAGCCGACTCCCTCGTACTCCACGTCCACCCGGTACGAACGCCTGCGCAGGCCGCCCTTCGCCGGCTTCAGCTCGACTTCCCGGCCGTCGATCCGCATCGTGAGGTGGGCCGGGTCACGCGTGCCGATGGCGGTCTGCGGGTCCACTTCCGACTCGGGGTCGCGCTCCAGGGTCACGCGGGGGATCCCCTCGCCTTCGACCTCGAGGCGGTCCTGACCGTCCTGCCGGACGGTGATCTCGCCGAAGCGCGTGTCCTCGATGGGGGTTCGGTCTGCGTCGTTCATGAGTCAAGTCCTTCAGTGCGGTCAGAACCTGCGGTTCGTCACGTGCGGTGTGCGGGGGGGGGCTCCTCAGCGGGCCGAGGCCAGCTGCGTCGCGGTCAGCTCGCGGTAGAGATCGTTCCTCTCCAGCAGCTCCCGGTGCGCGCCGTGGTCGCCCACCCGGCCGTCGTCGAAGAGGATCAGCTGGTCGGCGGACGCCACGGTGGAGAGCCGGTGCGCGATCAGCAGCACCGTGCAGTTCTCGGCGGCCTGCTCGACGGTCTTGCGCAGGGCGAGCTCGCTGAGACCGTCCAGGTGTGCCGTGACCTCGTCCAGCAGGAGTACCTGCGGTTCGCGGAGCAACGCGCGGGCGATGGCGAGCCGTTGCCGTTCGCCGCCGGACAGGGCGAGACCGCGCGAGCCCACTTCGGTGTCGAGCCCTCAGGTTAGGCGTACGGCCCTGGTAGGCGAACTCCAGGTTCTCCACGACCACTTCCGGCGGCGGGCCGGTGGGCGGGCCGGCGTCAGGTCCACGTCGTCCTCGGTCTCCATTTCCCGGACCTCCTCGATACGGGCGAGCGCACCGAGGCCCTGCTGGAGGGCGGTGGTCCCGGAAACCAGCGACAGGATGGGGCCGCCCAGGTTGAACAGGTAGAGCAGGAAGCCGATGAGGGTGGCGCTGAGCATGCTGGGTGACCAGCTGACCTTCCCCAGCGCCCTGGACGCGCCGTACGGGCTGCTGGTCCTGGTGGCGTGGGGCGCGGGTCCGGCGCTGCTGGCCCATCGGTTCTTCGCCCGTCGCGACGTGTGACTTCGCGGGACTCGTACTCCATCTCAGCTACTCACGGTTGGCGAGTGCGTGAGCGGGTGCCGTGCGCAGTGCCTGTCGCGTGGGGAGTTCGATGGTGATGAAGGCCGTCGCGGTGATCGTGAGGACCGTGGCCGGCAGCAGCCAGACCGGACCCGCGGGCCAGGGCTGATTGAGGAAACCCATCCCCAGGAGAGCGAGGGGGACCGCGGACAGCGCGAGGCCCGTGGTCAGCGCGGCGGCGGCGATCACCGCGGCCTCGCGGCGCATCATGCCTCGGATCTGACGGGGCGTGGTGCCGATGAGACGGAGTGCGGCTATCTCGTTCCGGCGCTGAGCGGTGGTGGCGACGATCTTGTTGGCGATGCTGAGCAGGAGGTAGCCGAGCAGCACCACGATCGTGGCCAGGTTGATCCACACCTCGGGCGGGGCGTCGCTCAGGCCGTCGCCGGATCCGGTGTCGGTGGCTTCGACTGCCAGGCCGGGACGGGACGCGGCGAGAGCGGCGAGGCCGCGATCGGCCGTGGCGGTGCCGTCGGTGCGGACGAGGATGCTCTGGTCGAGTCCCGCGGTGGTGTGCCCGGCCGCGAGGTCGTGGGAGAGCACGACCGGGCCGAAGCCGAGGCCGCGGTCATAGACGGCGACGACCCGGGCGTCGACGGGGGTGCCGTCGCCGAGGATCAGGCGCACGCTGCTGCCCAGTTCCGCATCGCGTGACCGGGCGGCCTCGCTGCTGACGGCGACGGTTTTCCCGGTGAGGCGGGTCAGGCTGCCGTCCCGTACATCGAGGTCGAGGACGGACTGCGCCTCCGGGGTGAGGATCATCGCGGAGCCGGCTTCGACCGCGCTCTCACCGAATTGTTTGTAGGACCACACCACGGTGGTGTCGCTGACCGGGGCCGCCGCCCGTACGCCGGAGGTGTTCCGTACGGCGGTGAGCGCGTCGGCGGGCAGTCCGCCGAGTCCCGGCGCGCTCACGCGCTGCTGGGCGAGGGTGCCGGCGCGGGTGTCGTCCGAGGTGGCGGCCATTACGGTGGTCTGGGCGAAGGTGTAGGTCATGACGAACACCACCGCCATGGCGAGGGCGCTGACGACCCCGGCGATACGCAGGGCGTAGCCGCGGACGTTGGACACCGCCAGCCAGGTCGGCGCTGAGGTGCCGGGCCGCATGCGGCGGGCCAGGTTGTCGCCGGCACCGCGGATCAGGGCGGGGCCGACCATGGCCAGGCCGATCGCGCCGATGATGCCCGAGAGGGAGGTGGCCGTCGCGCCGATCACGGTCCGGGAGAGGAGCGGGGCGACCGAGAGGGTGGTCGCGGCGGCGATGACCAGCAGACCGATGCTGGTACGGATCTTCGACGGGGTTCGCGGTTCGCTGCGCGATTCGGCGACCGCCTCGGTGGCCTGCATGCGGGACGTACGCCAGGCGGCGCCCCGGGCCGACACCTGGACGACGGCGGCCAGCAGGAGGAGGGTGGCGACGGCGGGCAACGGGCTGATGCTCAGCGGCAGTTCGTCCGGGAGGACCCCGCGTTCGACCAGCATCCGCCGGAACTGCCCGGCCAGCAGGTAGCCGAGAGCCACGCCGGGCACGGCGGCCAGGGCCGCGACGACGGTGGCCTGCCCGGCGGCGAGCCGGCGGATCTGCTTCGGGGTCGCACCGACGGCCCGCATCAGCGCCAGGTCGCGTCGCTGCCCGGCGATCGACACGGCCAGCGCGCTCGCCATCACGAACCCGGTGATCAGCAGGATGATCCCGGCCAGCGAGCCGGCGAGCAGGATCAGCAGGGACCGCGCCGAACCCGTACCGGGCGAAGCGATGTCACCCCGGTCCGTGCCGGTGGCCACCACAAGACCTGTGCCCTTCACCCGGTCACGTACGGCGGCGGCGACTGTGTCGTCGGCTCCGGCCGCGGTACGGAGGCTGATCAGGTCGACGGTCCCGGCACGGGGGCCGCTGTCCCGGCCGGCCAGCCGCGCGGCTGTCGGGTCGGCGAAGAGGATTCCGGCGCCGGGCGCGGAGACCACCGCCGAAACGCGGTACTCGGCGGCGGACCTGCCGGCCGCGACGACCTTGACCGTGTCTCCCACCCGTACTCCCGCGGCGGCGGCCATGGCGTTGTCCACGGCTATCTCGCCGGGGCCGGCCGGCTTCCCGCCGTCGATGCCCGGGTCCTTCAGCAGCCCGGTCGAGGACCAGCCGTGCCCTGCCGTCCGGGGATCCTCGGTCGGTACGACCTGGCCCTTGGCATCCACGAGGGCGGCGGGGAAGCTGATGTCGCCGACCGCAGTGGTGACGCCCGGCAGTTTCGCCAACCGGCCGACCAGCCGGTCCGGGACCCTGCCGCGCTCCGGGAGCGCGATCGGCAGGTCCTCGGGCGGGTGGAAGTTCTGGTCGGCGGAGACCACGACGTCCGAATGCGCGAGCCGGCCGGCCGGCAGGTGGGAGCGGAGTCCGGACTCGGCCAGCACTCCGGTGCCGGTGATCAGCGCCGCGCCACCGAGCACCGCACAGGCCACGGCCAGCAGCGCGGCGATCCGGTGTGCTGCCATGCGTACCGCGAGACGCAACATGATCTAGCCCTCTCCCAGCGCGACGAGGTGGCTCGCCAGGACGGGCGCGGTGGGCGCGTCCAGAGTGGACACCACCCGGCCGTCGGCCATCACCAGTGCTCGGTGCGCCTGGGCGGCGGCGGCCGGGTCGTGGGTGACCATCACCACCGTCTGGCGCAGTTCGTCGACGAGGTCGCGCAGCAGGTTCAGCACCTCGTGGGCGCTGCGCAGATCCAGTGCGCCGGTCGGCTCGTCGGCGAAGACGACGGCCGGCTTGGCCACCAACGCCCGGACGATGGCCGCCCGTTGCTGCTGGCCGCCGGAGAGTTCGGTCGGCCGGTGCGTCAGCCGCTGGGCCAGCCCGACCCGCTCGACCAGCGTCATCAGCCATTCCCGGTCCGGGACACGTCCCGCAAGCCGCAGCGGCAGCGTGATGTTGTCCTCGACGGTGAGGGAAGGAATCAGGTTGTACGCCTGGAACACGAACCCGATGCGTTCCCGGCGCAGTTCGGTCCGGCGGGTCTCGTTCAGTCCGCCGATCTCGTGACCGTCGATGCGGACGCTCCCGCTGGTCGGGGTGTCCAGGCCCGCGGCGCAGTGCATCAGGGTGCTCTTGCCGGACCCCGAGGGCCCCATCACGGCGAGGAAAGTGCCGTGCTCCACGGTCAGGGACACGTCGTCGAGGGCGCGTACGCCACCCGGATACGTCTTGCTGAGCCGCGCCAGCGCGATGGCGGGTGAGAGGCCCGTCGTCATCGGGCGATCGGCTTTCGTGAAGGCCTCGCTCATCGCCGCCGCCCCCGCAGACGCTGCGCGAGGAGCGCCACCACGCAGAGCGCGGTGACCGTCCCGAAGGCGAGGTGGATCCGGGTCGTGGCGCCGCCGTACGAGGCGACCGAGTTGCCGATCGCACTGATCACCAGCACGAGCCAGAGCAGCGTGCGCAGTACGTCCGCCCCGGTGACGCCGGGTGATGCCGCGTGCGGGCTCTCCGTATGGGTGGTGAGGCGGTAGGGATCCGTACTCGCCATGGTCTGCTCCCTCTCTCCGAACTCTTCGGGGTCTTGCCGTTGTTCAGCGAAACTACGGATCAGGGCCCCTCGCGGCCGATCCCGCCCACCGCCCGGTTCGGGGTACAGCAGGCTGTACTCGCGCCCTCCTGGGCCGCTGAGCCGACGGCGAAGAGCTGACGGCGAACTGGGCGGCGGCCTAAGGTCATTGCCGACAGAGGGAAGGAGGGGCGGATGTCGATCTCGACCCGGCACGACGCATCGGCCGACGGCCGGAAAGGCGATGCAGCCGACACAGCCGACGGCGCGACGACCGGAGAACCCGGGATACGGGACACCGTGTTCCGGGCGGCCGGTGCCGCCCTCGCCGCGATCGAACAGCTCGCCGGGGGACTCAGTACCGCCGTGATGGCGCTGTTCGTCCTGGTCTGGACGGCGGTCACCGCCGTGCTCTGCGCGGTCGGAGTCGGCCTGCTCATGGCGCCCGCCGTATTGCGCGCCCTGCACTCCCTCGCCGCTCGCGAGCGCGACCGGCTCGGCCGATGGGGCCCCGAGGTCGTCGGCCCCACTCCGGCGCCGACGCGACTGCGGCTCGCCCTCGTGGATCCCACCACCCGACGGGAGCTGCGCTGGCTGGCGCACCACGCGACGCTGGGACTCCTCCTGGGCCTGTTCGGCGTACTGCTGCCGCTCCTCGCC
Organism: Streptomyces lunaelactis; assembly: GCF_003054555.1. Classification (NCBI taxonomy): domain Bacteria; kingdom Bacillati; phylum Actinomycetota; class Actinomycetes; order Kitasatosporales; family Streptomycetaceae; genus Streptomyces; species Streptomyces lunaelactis. The sequence continues at coordinate 4,185,298 of NZ_CP026304.1, forward strand.
GTACGCGACTCCACCTTCCCGCTGTACTGGCAGCTGATGCCGGAGGGCGCGACCAGTACGTCCATCGGGGTCGGGACCGCACACTCCTGGCCGGACGCCGTCGCCGTGGCCCTGCTGGGCCTGGGCTGGATCGCGATCATCATGGGTCTCACACCTGGCATGGCGCGGTTGCAGGCCCGCCCGGGACGAGGCCTCCTCGCGGCGGGCCCCGAGACGGACCTGTCCCTGCGCGTCGCGCAGCTCACCGCCTCGAGGGCGGCCGCCCTCGACGCCCACTCCGCCGAACTGCGCCGCATCGAACGCTCGCTCCACGACGGCACCCAGAACCGGCTGGTCACCGTCACCGTGCTGCTCGGCGCCGCCCGCCGCATGGTGGCCCGCGACCCGTCCGGCGCCGAAGAGCTCCTCGAACGCGCCCAGAGCGCCGCCGAGCAGGCACTGTCCGAGCTGCGCCAGGTCGGCCGCGGCATCCTGCCGCCCGTACTGGCCGACCGGGGGCTCGCCGGCGCGCTCACCGGACTGGCCACGAGCTGCCTGGTGCCCTGCCGGATCGATGTCGAGGCACCCGAGCGGTGCGCCGCGTCCGTGGAGGCGACCGCCTACTTCGTGGTGGCCGAAGCGCTGACCAACATCGCCAAGTACAGCCATGCCGAGAACGCCACCGTCACGGTCCGCAGCCGCGACGGCCGGCTGCACCTGCACATCACCGACGACGGCCGGGGCGGCGCGGACGAGGACGGCGGCTCCGGGCTCACCGGCATCCGCCGCCGGATCGCGGCGCACGACGGCACCCTCTTCCTGACCAGCCCGGCCGGCGGCCCGACAACCCTCAAGGTGGAACTTCCATGCGGATCGTGATCGCGGAGGACGACCCGTTGCTGCGCGAAGGGCTGGCCCTGCTGCTGCGCGCGGAATCCCTCGACGTGGTGGCCACCGCCGGCACCGCCGACGGGATCCTGGACGCCATCGACGAGCACAGGCCCGATGTCGCCATCCTCGACGTCCGGATGCCGCCGACCCACACCGACGAGGGGATCGTCGCGGCCGTCGAGGCCAGGCGCCGCCGACCCGATCTCGCGGTACTCGTCCTCTCCGCGTACGTCGAGCAGTCCTTCGCCACGGAACTCCTCGGCGGCGGAGTGGGCGGGATCGGATACCTGTTGAAGGAACGGGTCGGGCGGGTGGAGGAGTTCCTGGACGCACTGCGGCGCGTGGCGGACGGAGGCACCGCCATCGACCCGGAGGTCGTCGCCCAGCTCTTCACCCGCAGCCGCCACGACACCCGGCTGGAACGGCTCAGCCCTCGCGAACGCGACGTACTCGCCCTGATGGCCGAGGGCCTGGGCAACAGCGCCATAGCCGAACGGCTCGTCGTCACCGACGGCGCCGTCCACAAGCACATCCGCAGCATCTTCGCCAAGCTCGACCTGTCGCCCACCGACCATGTCGACCGGCGGGTCGCCGCGGTCCTTCACTATCTCGAGGATGTACGCCACCGGGCCTGACGAGGCGTCATCACCCTTGGTGGTACAGCTGGCTGTACCGGCACGGGGGTGAGAGCACCCCCTCGTACCGGCCCGGTGGCCTCATCGTTTGCGGCGGCTCTCTTTCCTAGCGTGGTGGTCACATCGCAGCCGCGGTGTGACAGCCGATTCGCAAGGAGCCCGCGACCCATGAGCACCACGACCAGGACCAGTTCCAGGACCAGGATCACTTCCCGCATTGTGGCCACGACGCTGGTGACCGCGCTGGCCGGCGTCGGTCTCGTGATGCCCGCGGCGAGCGCGACGGGGCCGGCGACGGGGTCCGCGACCAAGCCGGCGTCCCCGTCCGCGTCGAAGTCATCGCAGGACAGGCTGCAGGACATGGTGAACGCGATCCAGAAGACCGGGACGGTCGGTGTCGTGGCCCGGTCGACGGGCCCGCGCGGACACGGCCACGCCACCGCCGGGGTGGCCGACAAGGCCACGGGTGCCCCCGTGCGGAGTGGCGACCGGTTCCGGATCGCCAGCGCCAGCAAGACGTTCGTCGCCACTGTGGCGCTGCAACTGGTGGGCGAGGGCCGCCTGTCACTGGACGACACGGTCGAGGACTGGCTGCCGGGAGTCGTGTCCGGCAACGGCAACGACGGCAGCAGGATCACCGTACGGCAGCTGCTGCAGCACACCAGCGGACTGTTCAACTACACCGGCGACTTCCCCGTGATCAACAGCGTGGAGGGCTTCCAGAAGGACCGGTTCACCACCTGGACCGACGAGCAGCTCGTGGCCATCGCGATGAGCCACAAGCCGGACTTCGCGCCCGGCACCAAGTGGGCGTACTCGAACACCGGCTACATCCTCGCCGGCATGATCATCGAGAAGGCCACCGGCAACAGCTGGCAGCAGGAGGTCACCCAGCGCATCATCCGCCCCCTGCGCATGCGCCACACCCTCGCGCCGGCCACCCATCCCCACATCCCCGGCTCGCACCTGAACGGCTACTCCAACTTCGGCGGCTCGGGCCCGACGATCGACGTCACCGAATTCAACCCCTCCGCGGCCGGCGCGGCCGGAGCGATGATCAGCACGACCGCCGACATGACCCGCTTCTACTCCGCCCTCCTGGGCGGCCGGCTTCTGCGCCCGGCGCAGCTGGCCGAGATGAAGACGACCGTACGGACCCCGGACCTGGACCCGGTCTGGCCCGGCGCGAGCTACGGCCTGGGCCTGCTGCGCATCCCGCTCACCTGCGGCGGCTCCTACTACAGCCACCCCGGTGACCTCCCCGGCTACACCACCCGGAACGGCACCAGCGAGAACGGCCGCCGGATCGTCGTCCTGAACGCAACGGGCGACGGCGCGCCCGACCTCTCCACGGAGAAGGCGCACAACGCGCTGATCGACGGGGAACTCTGCGCGCCGGGGCGGAAGTAGGGGGAAGAGCTCGGAGCCCCGGTCCGGGGTGGCGGACAGGCGCTGGGGCAGCCCTAGGAGTCCTGGAAACTGAGCAGGTCGCCCGGCTGGCAGCCCAGCTCGCGGCAGATCGCCGTGAGTGTGGTGAAGCGGATCGCCTTCGCCCGGTCGTTCTTCAGGACGGACAGGTTGACGACCGACACTCCGACCCGTTCCGCCAGCTCGGCCAGGGTCAGGCCCCGGTCCGCCAGCAGCTGGTCCAGATGGACCTTGATCCGGTGCTCGTCCTCCGGTGGCATCAGACGAGTCCCTCCGTGTCCGCGCGCAGCTTGGCGCCGCGTCGGAAGACTTCCCCCAGGGCCAGGATGAGGAAAGCGACCAGAACGGGCGCCGCGGAGACGGTGAGCGAGAAGCCGACCCGTTCCGCCACCGGCGTGCCGCTCACCAGCAGTTGGGTGGTGAACGCTTCCATCGGCGGGCCGAAGCAGCCCAGTACCAGCACGGTCATTCCGATGATGTTCAGTCGCCGGGCGTTCTCCGGCGCGAAAACATCGCCGCCGCGCAGGGTCCGGGCCATCCGGAGCAGTAGTACGAGGATCAGGATGACGAGCAGGCTGGTGGTGATCCGAGGCAGCGCGAGCAGCAGGCGCTGCCTCAGGTTCGGGTCTGCGATGACGACTTCGGCCTGGTGGGTGCCGTTGAGTGTCACCACGCCGCCCGTCGTGGCATCCGGCACTCGCGTCGTGCCCTCGAGCCAGACCTCTCGTGTGTCCATCGGGTCGAAGGGCCCGGTCGCCCCGAGGATCGGAAAGAGCACTCCGAAGAGCCCCGCCAGCAGGAGGGCCAACCCCAGGCCCCACTCCAGCAATCGGCTGTCGATCAGGCTCCACAACGACTTCGTACTCATGACTCCGTCACTCCCCCGCGTTCGGCTTATCGTTTATCGATAGTATCGATAAACGATATGTTGACTGTCAACCGAACTCGCAGCATGAGGACGCCGATCTGGCGGCGGCGATCGACCGGTTCGACCGGGTTGCCGCCAACGTCGCCGCCAACCTTGCGAAGCTAGAATCCGTCTGGCGCCGACTGACAGAACTGACCCCTGACGACATGCAGTTCGGCGGAGACCGTGCGGAGCCGGTGGAGGCGCAGGCGGGGCGGAAGCGCTGACGCGACGGTCACGCCGCAGAGCTCACCTCATGCTGAGGCCGAAGGCGATGTCCCCGTTCCCCAACCGGCAGGATGATCATGTCCAACATCCCCACCTGCATCATCGGCAGCTCACACATCACAGCCCCAGTGGCTACCGGTGGACACGACCCCGACAAGTACGCCGAGGTGGGCTCCTTCACCAAGGTCATCACCGGAACCATCCTCGAGCAGCTGGCCAGGGAGGGCGTACTGACCGTTGACGATCCTGTCGAACGGTGGCTCGACATCCCCTCAGGGTCCGGTATCACCCTGCGGCATCTCGCCGAGCACACCTCCGGCCTCCCCCGGGTGCCACCCGGCACCACAAACATCAACCCCTACAAGAGGTTCAGCGACGACAGACTGCGTGTGCTCCTCACTGCGGGTCTCGACCGGCTCACCACCGCACCCGCCGGAGAGCGCGAGGAGTACTCCAACTTCGGCTACGCCGTGCTCGGGGCAGCCCTGACGGCAGCGAGCAGCCAGGAGTACAGCGATCTTGTCGCCACGCACGTCCTCTCTCCACTCGGCCTGCCACCCGAAGCAATGACCGCGCACCCGCCGGAACACAGACGATCACTCGCGAGCGGGTGGTTCGGACGCAGCGTCAAGCCGTGGGACATGACAGGCGCGATTCTGCCCGCAGGCGGTCTCTGGGCCACTCCCCGCACCGTCGCACGCGTACTGACCGGCCTCGTCCTCGACCGCACGCTGGGGGAACCCTCACTCAGCTGGCAGCGCACCGGACCGCTGCCGCTGATGTGGCACAACGGGGGCACCCGTAGGTCAACGATCTTCGCCGGAGCCGTCCCCGACGGCCGTTGGATCGTCGTCCACCGCCTGCACGGCTCCGTCGAAGAGACGGACCGTGCAGGACTGGGACACCTGCGCGCCGCCACCGCAGGCTGACGTACTGGCCAACGCCTCTGCTCCGTCAACCTCACAGACCGTCCGGCCGCCAAGAGGAACCAATCCATCGGTACCGGACCTGCCACGGCAGGGGTCAAGGAGTCGATACAGCGCCGGCCGCCAAGGCGGCGAAACGTGCCGGTCGACCGAAGACGATTGGTTGGCCGGAGACACACACTCAGCCTTCGGCATCCGGATGCCCGTACTCCGCCCGGAACCCGCCGATGCGGTCCGCCACCAGCGCGAGCCAGGCGCCTGGTGTGTGTGGCGTCGGCGGGTCGACCTCCATCCCCAACTCGGATACGGCGAGCGCGTAGTCAACCTCCTCCAGGCCGAGGGCGAGCAGTTCGCGCACCTCACCGACGAGGCGGGCCACGAGCGTGCGGTCGGCCGTGCTGCCGTAGTCGCGTACGGCGGAGTCGTGGTCGCCGAATTCGTCGGGCATGTCCTGCGAGAACCAGCCGCCGAGGAACTGGCCGAGTTCGGGGAAGCGGGCGTGCCACTCCCAGTGCGTCTCGGGCAGCGCCGCCGGGGGCGGGACCCGGCCCTCCTCGACGCTTCGCTTGATGTGGTCGGCGAGCAGCACCAGCCACTGCTGGATCTCGGCCTCGGGGAGGCCGATGTCCGGGACCGGGTAGAACTCGCCGAGGCGCAACCGCAGCCGCCCGGGCGGGTTCTGGGCGTAGGTACGGAGCTGCTGCTCGGCGACCGACAGGGCCCAGGGTCGGGTGTGCCAGGTGTGGCGCAGGTAGGCGGTGAGGGCCTGACCGGGCCGGTCGGGGGTGTCGTCGGCGGCAAGGCCGGCGTACGCGCTGATCACCTGGTCGAGCTCGCCGTAGCGGCGGTCGAACTCCAGGGGCTTCATTGACATGGACCCGTGCCTCTACAGGTAGATCGGGAAGGTGGCGTGCACGACGAAGCCGAGGGGGCTCGTGGGCTCCCGCCGGAGCACCACCCGCGCGGCCCGCACGTCCACGGCCCCGCGCCCGGCGAGCACCATGGCCTGGATCAGGACGCGGCCGACCGGCGCCTCACACGAGGGCCAGGCGGCTTCGATGGTGAGCCGGGGGCGGGCGCCCTGGGCGAGCCAGCGGTGGACGGCCTGCTCGTTGCGGGTGACGACCTGCTGGGTGGCCCACTGGGCGGTTTCCCGGTCTGGGTATGTGGCGGATCTGGTGAGCACTCGGTCTTCCCGGTTCGGATGGTCGGATCAGGTGGACAGGAAGTTCCAGAACACGGCGACTTCGTCGTCGTTCACAACGATCAGCCCGGCGTCGCAGTCGTAGTGGCTGAAGGAGTTGTAACGCCGGACGCCCTGTTCGTAGAAATCGGGGCGGTCGCCCTTCCAGCCGATGTTGGTGTAGATGCGGGTGCCATCGGGGAAGCGCGCCAGGAGGGTCGCGGCTCGCCGTTCCATCTCCGGCCTGCGTTCCTCGAACCGCCAGGTCGCATCTTCGCCAAGCTCACGTTGCGCGATCGCGCCCAGGCGGTCGTCCTCGCGTATGAGACGGGACTGGTCTCTCCGGGCGGATCCGCCGGATAGCGCGCAGCCCGCCCTCAGTCCCCTGGCACAGTGCGCTGCCCACGGGGCCCGAGTCATTCGGCCGCGCCCGTTCACTGGCGGCGGGCCTGCGGCGGGGTGATCATCGGGACATGAGCCCCACGATTCATATCGCCCAGCAGCCCGAGGCCGACGAACTCCTCGGCCGCAGTCCGCTCGCCGCGCTCGTCGGCATGCTGCTCGACCAGCAGGTCCCCATGGAGTGGGCGTTCTCCGGCCCGTACACCGTCGCGCAGCGTCTCGGCGGCGACGATCTGGACGCCGCCGAGATCGCTGCGTACGACCCCGACGCCTTCGCCGAGCTGCTGAAGGCGAAACCCGCCGTCCACCGCTATCCGGGCAACATGGCCAAGCGGGTGCAGGTGCTGTGCCAGTACCTGGTCGACGAGTACGGCGGCGACGCGAGCGCCGTCTGGCGGGACGCCGCGACCGGCGACGAGCTGCTCGCCCGGCTGAAGGCGCTCCCCGGCTTCGGCGAGCAGAAGGCGCAGATCTTCCTGGCGCTGCTGGGCAAGCAGTTCGGCGTACAGCCCAAGGGCTGGCGCGAGGCGGCCGGCGCGTACGGCGAGAAGGGCTCGTACCGCTCGGCCGCCGACATCACCGGCCCCGAGTCGCTTTCCAAGGTGCGCGCCCACAAGCAGGAGATGAAACGAGCCGCCAAGGCCGCGAAGAAGTCGTGACGAGCAGCCTGACGAGCAGCGCGATGAACGGCGCGATGAACGGCGTGATGCGCGGCGTGTTGAAGCGGATCGATCACGTCCAGGTGCCAATGCGATGAAATACGCCGTGACTTGGCGCACATCTGTTCACAGAACACTCAGAGATCGCTAACTTCCCCTCAACCTTGTACACATCGGGAAGGACCTCTGTGAAGGCAACCCATCGCAGAGCCGTGGCCACCCTGGCCGCAGCCGCACTCGCGACCCCGCTCCTGCTGGCATCAGCCTCCCCCTCCGCCGCGCACCGCCACGACCCCGCCGAACAGGCGGCCAAGGACGCGGCGAAGCTGGCCGGGAAGCTGGTCCAGAGGTCGTCCGCCACGGACGCCTACCAGCACCTGAAGAAGTTCCAGCAGATAGCCGACACCACGAACGGTCACCGCGCCGCCGGGTCGCTCGGGCACGACGCGTCGGCCGCGTACGTCTACCAGCAGCTGAAGAAGTACGGCTACGACGTCTCGTACCAGCAGTTCGACTTCATCTACACCGAGACGCAGGCCGAGAAGCTCCAAGTGCTCGCGCCCGCGCCGCGCGATGTCGAGATCAAGGCCATGACGTACACGACGTCCACCCCAGTGGGCGGCGTCAAGGCCGACCTGGCCGCCGTGCCGGTGGACGCGACCACCGGCTGCGAGGCCACCGACTACGCCACCGGGACCTTCACCGGCAAGATCGCGCTCATCAAGCGCGGCGGCTGCACCTTCGGTGAGAAGCAGGCGGCAGCGGCAGCCGCGGGCGCGGCCGGCGCGGTCATCTACAACAACACCGACGGCGTGCTCTCCGGCACCCTGGGCGACCCGGCCACCGGCAAGATCCCGACCGGCGGCGTCACCAAGGCCGAGGGCGAGAAGCTCGTCGCCGACCTCGCCACGGGCCCGGTGAACATCTCCTTCGAGATCCGCCAGCTCCAGCAGAAGCGCTCCACCAACAACGTCATCGCGGAGACCCGCGGCGGCAACGCCGCCAACACCGTGATGCTCGGCGCGCACCTCGACTCGGTCACCGCGGGCCCCGGCATCAACGACAACGGCTCCGGCTCGGCCGGACTCCTCGAAGTCGCCCAGGAGCTCGCCAAGTCCAAGGCGAAGCCCGCCAACAAGGTCCGTTTCGCCTGGTGGTCGGCGGAGGAGAACGGCCTGCTCGGCTCGGAGGCGTACGTCGCGAACCTGAGCTCGCTGGGCAAGAAGGAGATCAAGCTCTACCTGAACTTCGACATGATCGCCTCGCCGAACTACGGGCTCTTCGTCTACGACGGCGACGACTCCGACGGCGTGGGCGCGGGCCCCGGCCCGGCCGGCTCGGCCCAACTCGAGCGCGACATCAACGAGTTCCTCGACAAGAAGGGCAAGCCGCACGAGGGAACGGACTTCACCGGACGCTCCGACTACGGCCCGTTCATCGAGGTCGGCATCCCCTCCGGCGGTACGTTCACGGGCGCCGAGGGCATCAAGACGGCGGCACAGGCGGAGAAGTTCGGCGGTACGGCGGGTGTCGCGTACGACTCCTGCTACCACGCCAAGTGCGACAACCTCAGCAACATCGACATGACGGCGTTCGCCGTCAACATCGGTGTCATCGCCAACGCGGTGGGCACGTACACGCACGACCTGAGCTCGCTGCGGAAGCCGGTGGTCACGGTCCCGACGGACGGCGACGCGGGCAGCGGGGGTGGCCTGCACGACGGCCACGACCACGATGTGACGGAGTAGATCCCTGGGGGCTGCGCCCCCGGACCCCCGCGCCTCAGTCCCCCCGGACTTCGTCCGGGGGGACTCCCACGAGGCTGGAGTATCCAGCCCGTCGGGCGTTTGAGGACACGGCCGGAGGCCGTACGGGGTCCGGGGGCGCAGCCCCCGGTTACCGCTTGCGCCGCGCCGACGGGAGCAGCCGGCGGCGCCGGAGCAGGCGCGGGCGTCTCCGCCTCATGCGGAATCGGCGCGATCGGCGGCTGTTCGCCGGCGCTCATAGCGGCCCTCTATTCCGGATTTACAGCATTTGCCCAGCATTGCACTGGCGTCGCGTGGCTGCGCCGAGAGCCTCTTGACCGGTAGGCTTTCCGTGTGATCTTCAAGCGCATCGGTAACGGGCGGCCCTATCCCGACCACGGCCGGGAATCCACCCGGCAGTGGGCGGATGTCGCGCCGCGCCCGGTCCGCCTCGATCAGCTCGTCACCACCAAGGGCCAGCTGGATCTCGAAACGCTGCTCGCCGAGGACTCCACGTTCTACGGCGACCTCTTCGCCCATGTCGTGAAGTGGCAGGGCGACCTCTATCTGGAGGACGGCCTGCACCGCGCCGTGCGCGCCGCGCTGCAGCAGCGCCAGGTGCTGCATGCCCGCGTGCTCGAGCTGGGCTGAGCCCGGCCGGCCGGCTGGCGACTGACCCTTTCGGACCCTTTCCGGGCCGTACGGACGCAATCGGTTGATCATCTAGTAGGCATCGGCACCAGGTCGCATTACGCTGCGCCCATGAGCATGCTGACTCCACCCGGCATGGGCGGAAAGTACCGCATCACGGGCGCCAGGTACCCGCGTATGCGACGCCCTCGGAACCGCCGCAGGATCGTTGTGGCAGCAGTCGCCGCGGTGGTCGCCCTGGGCCTGGCCGGCTGGGGAACACTGCAGCTCATCGATGTCTTCACGAGCGACAGCAAGAAGACAGCGGCGGGCGCCAAGAAGGACTGCGGGCCCACCCCGACGCCGTCCGCGGTGCCTCCGCCGCCGAAGCCGGGCCAGATCACGGTGAACGTCTACAACGCGACCCCGCGCGGCGGTCTCGCCAAGGCGGCGGCGGACGAGCTGAAGAAACGCGGCTTCGCCATCGGCAAGGTGGGCAACGCCCCGCCGGCGTACGACAAGAAGGTCCCGGGCGCCGGGATACTGCTGGGCGCGCCTGAGGCGCAGCAGGGCGGCGCCTTCCGCGTCCTCGCGACCCAGCTCCGGGGCAGCCTGCTGAAGACGGACGCCCGCCAGACGCCGGACATCGACCTGATCCTGGGCACGGCCTTCAAGACCCTGGACACGAAGAAGGACGCTGACGCGGCGCTGGCCATCTTGGCCAACCCCGCGCCCGCGCCCTCCGGAAAGTGCTGAGGACCGGGACCCGGCCCGCAGACACGGCCTAAGCGGTGTCCCCGGGGCCGCTTAGTCCACCGTGCCGTACATGCGGTCGCCCGCGTCGCCCAGGCCCGGCACGATGTAGCCGTGGTCGTTGAGCCGCTCGTCGACCGAGGCCGTCACCACAGTGACCGGCGCGCCTGCCAGCTCGCGCTCCATCATCTCGACGCCCTCGGGCGCCGCCAGCAGCACGACCGCCGTCACATCGTCCGCGCCACGCTTGATCAGCTCGCGGATCGCCGCGACCAGCGTGCCGCCGGTGGCCAGCATCGGGTCGAGTACGTACACCTGGCGCCCGGAGAGGTCCTCCGGCATCCGGGTCGCGTACGTCGACGCCTCCAGGGTCTCCTCGTCGCGGATCATCCCGAGGAAGCCCACCTCGGCGGTCGGCAGCAGCCGCACCATGCCGTCGAGCATGCCCAGGCCGGCCCGCAGGATCGGCACCACCAGCGGACGCGGGTGCGAGAGCTTCACGCCCGTCGTCCCGGTCACCGGGGTCTCGATGTCGACCTGCTCGGTGCGCACGTCCCTGGTGGCCTCGTACGCGAGCAGGGTGACCAGCTCGTCGGCCAGGCGCCGGAAGGTCGGAGAGTCGGTGCGCTTGTCGCGCAGCGTGGTGAGTTTGTGCGCCACCAGCGGGTGGTCGACGACATGGATCCGCATGCGGTAACAGTAGCCCGCTCGCATCAAGCGAGGATCCGGAGGGAAGGTGGTGGGGTACCCCCGGGCCGCGGGGCCGAGGGGGAATACAGACCCAGCCGTGGGGCGGTGTGGCCGATGCCCGAGCCCGAGCAGGAGCAGCACGACACAGGAACCGAGACCGACGCGCAGCGCCGGCGGCGACGCGCCCAGTTCCTCCGCGAGCTCAACGAAGCCAAAGCACTGCGCGACCGGGTCCAGCCGCGACGGGCCCGAGCAGCAAGGATGCGCCAGCAGATGCGTATGCGGACCTTCCGCTGGTAGCCCCTTCTCGTAGGAACTGGTGGCCGACGCAACGACGGAAGACCTCTCGCAACGGCCTCGTTTCTGCCACGATTCCGAGTGGGCGGGCACGAAGCAGCGCACCGCCGGTCGTCACACCTCTGATCAGTGGGAGAGTCACGGTGTACTTCGCCGCACTGCTCGCGCGCACTCAAGACGGGTGGCAAGCGAGCGACACAGAGCTCGACGATGTGGAGACCCTGTCGGATCTGACCGACCTGGCCCGCGAGGCCTCGGTGGATGAGGACACGGTGCTCGTCTACATCGAGCAGGAAGACGCCTGGTTCGGCGTCGTCAGGGTGGAGGGCGAGGAGGACCCTCGTATCTACGTCTCGGACGCGGCCGCGGCCGCACGCTCCTCGTACGGGGAGATCCTCACCAATGAACTGCTCGGCGGGGACGATGACGACCCGGCCGACGATCTGGACACGCTGGACCTCGACGGCACGGAAGACGGAGAGCCGGACGGGGACGACGAGGAGGAAGCGGACGGCGAGTTGGGCCCGGGCGGCGAACTGGTGCCGGCGGGACCGGTTGGCGACCGCGACATCCTCATGGACCTGGGGCTGTCGGAGAAGGAGCTGCTGGCACTGGACACGGACGCACTGCTGGTGATCGCGGACGCGGTGGGCGCCGCCGACGTGCTGGAGACCGTCCGCTAGTGACCGGCCCCGCACCTGATTCCGCACCCCCCGATCCCGTACCGACCGATCCCGTACCGCCCGAGTCCGTATCAACCCCTCGCGTGCCCGATCCCGTTCGCGATCCTTGGGAGGCGCCGATGCGCCGTGCCCTGGCGGAGGCCGAGCGCGCGACGCTGTCCGGCGATGTGCCGGTCGGCGCTGTCGTGCTGGCTCAGGACGGCACGGTCATCGCCGCCGGTCACAACGAACGCGAGGCGACCGGCGACCCGACCGCGCACGCCGAGGTGCTGGCCATCCGCAGGGCCGCCGAGCACCTCGGACAATGGCGGCTGACCGGCTGCACGCTCGTCGTCACGCTGGAGCCGTGCACGATGTGCGCGGGCGCGATCGTGCAGTCCCGGGTGGACCGGGTGGTCTACGGGGCACGGGACGAGAAGGCGGGCGCGGCCGGTTCGCTCTGGGACGTCGTACGGGACCGGCGGCTCAACCACCGCCCCGAGGTGATCACCGGCGTGCTCGAGCAGGAGTGCGCGAAACAGCTGACCGCCTTCTTCCGCGACCGCTGATCCAGGGGCCCGTACAACCGATTTCAGAGCACGGCCCACCTTGGGCTAAGCTCTCTCCCGGTAGCGTGTCCGAGCGGCCGAAGGAGCTCGCCTCGAAAGCGAGTGTGGGGAAACTCACCGAGGGTTCAAATCCCTCCGCTACCGCTCTCTTCGAAAGGGCCCGACGCATCGCGTCGGGCCCTTTCGCGTGCTCGGCAGCACCGACGAACTCGGCATCACCGACGAGGAAGCCCCGGCCTTGGGGAAGGCACGGAAGCGGTCGGCGAAGGGCCTTGATGGCCGGGTCCTTGGTCCCGAATGGCTCGGTTAGACTCACGCGACCCGGCGGTCAGATGATATGGCAGGGACCGCAGGGGCCACAGTCATCACAGGGGAGGCAGGGGCTGATGGTGCAGACGAAGAAGATAGCTCTCTACGTCGTCGTCGTCTTCGTGCTGTACACGATCATCACTTCCCCGGCCAAGGCCGCCGACATGGTCCAGGTAGGGTTCGAGGGCATTTCGAGCGCCGCTCAAGGCGTCGGAGAGTTCATGACCGAGCTCGTCAACTAGGAGTGCCCCTTGATCCGCCATCTGGTCCTCTTCAAGCTCAACGAGGGCGTCGACCGCGACGAGGCCCGTGTGGCCGCCGGCGTGAAGGCCTTCCAGGAGCTGGACGGCGTCGTCCCCGAGCTGGAGTTCTGGGAGTGCGCCTGGAACATCACCGACCGGCCGATCGCCCATGACTTCGCCATCAACTCCGCGGTGGCCGACCTCGATGCCCTGAAGAGGTACATCGAGCATCCGGCCCATCAGGCAGCCGCCGGACAGTGGCGAGAGTTCGCCACCTGGGTGATCGCCGACTACGAGTTCTGAGCCGCCGGGGCTTCGGGGGCTGTCCCTCGGGAAACACAGCCTGAACCCCCTGCTTTACCGGCCCCTCGCCTCTGTGGCGGGGGGCATTTTGCATGGGGCCGGGAGGGCTCGCACCCCCCGGAGAACACAGCAGGACTCAACTTGCCTTCAACACGGAGTTATCGGGTGCTTGCACACAGTGGACATGTCTTGTGATGCTATGACCGCTTTTGACGGATGAGTTGATCGAAGTTGACCGCAAAGGGGTGGCGTGACCGTGCCGGCCAGTACTGCGCCTCAGGTGCTACCCCAGAACGAGCGGCCGGACGACCCCCCGCCCGCCGGAAAACCGCAGAACCGGGGCGCGGACACCCGGGCCCTGACCCAGGTGCTCTTCGGCCAGCTCAAGGACATGGAGCCGGGCAGCCCGGAGCACTGCCGGGTGCGCGGGGCGCTGATCGAGGCGAATCTGCCGCTCGTGCGGTACGCCGCCGCCCGCTTCCGCTCCCGCAACGAGCCGATGGAGGACGTCGTCCAGGTCGGCACGATCGGGCTCATCAACGCGATCGACCGCTTCGACCCGGAGCGCGGGGTGCAGTTCCCGACCTTCGCGATGCCCACGGTGGTCGGCGAGATCAAGCGGTACTTCCGCGACAACGTACGGACCGTGCATGTGCCGCGGCGGCTGCACGAGCTGTGGGTGCAGGTCAATGGCGCCACCGAGGATCTGACGACGGCTCATGGGCGCTCCCCGACGACCGCCGAGATCGCCGAGCGGCTGAAGATCGGCGAGGACGAGGTGCTGGCCTGCATCGAGGCCGGGCGCTCGTACCACGCGACCTCCCTGGAGGCGGCCCAGGAGGGCGACGGGCTGCCGGGCCTCCTCGACCGGCTCGGCTACGAGGACCCCGCACTGGCCGGCGTCGAACACCGTGACCTCGTACGCCATCTGCTCGTACAACTGCCCGAGCGGGAACAGCGGATCCTCATGCTCCGGTACTACAACAATCTGACGCAGTCACAGATCAGCCAGGAACTGGGCGTCTCCCAGATGCATGTGTCAAGGCTGCTTGCCCGAAGCTTTGCCCGGCTGCGATCCGCAAACAGGATCGAGGCGTAGCTGGAACGGGTAGACCGTTTCAGGGCCGTTACGGGTCGCATAAAAGCCGCACACCCCCTGTTTCCTGCGCATATTTGCCGGATACTTGTCGACATGTCACTACAGCGTGTTGCCGACATGTGACATTCTGCTGGAACCGCGTTTGCCGCAGTCCCACCTCCGGTATTCAGGTGGAGGCTGCGTTCCTCCGATGGTCGTGGCCGCACGATCGTCAGCGACCTCAAGGGGGTGGCATGTCCGTACAACAGGGCAGCTCGAAGGTGCTCACGCTCACGAAGAGCGCACCCGCATCCGTCGTGCCTGACAGCTCGGAAGCCATCGACACGCGCACTCTGTCCCGCTCCCTGTTCCTGCGGCTCCGCGCGCTGGACGACGGGGGTACGGGCGACACCCCGGAGCGCACTTATGTGCGCGACACTCTCATCGAGCTCAATCTCCCCCTGGTGCGGTACGCCGCGGCCCGGTTCCGCTCCCGCAACGAACCGATGGAGGACATCGTCCAGGTCGGCACGATCGGCCTGATCAAGGCGATCGACCGGTTCGACTGCGAACGGGGCGTGGAATTCCCGACGTTCGCGATGCCGACGGTCGTCGGCGAGATCAAGCGCTTCTTCCGCGACACCTCGTGGTCGGTGCGGGTGCCGCGCCGGCTCCAGGAGCTGCGGCTCGCGCTCACCAAGGCCAGCGACGAGCTGGCGCAGAAGCTGGACCGCTCCCCGACCGTGCCCGAACTCGCCGTGGTGCTGGGGGTGTCGGAGGAGGACGTGGTCGACGGCCTCGCCGTCGGCAATGCATACACCGCCTCCTCGCTGGACTCGCCCTCGCCCGAGGACGACGGCGGCGAGGGCTCGCTCGCCGATCGCCTGGGGTACGAGGACACAGCCCTGGAGGGCGTGGAGTACCGCGAGTCGCTCAAGCCCCTGCTGGCCAAACTCCCGCCCCGCGAGCGCCAGATCATCATGCTCCGCTTCTTCGCGAACATGACGCAGTCGCAGATCGGCGAGGAGGTCGGCATCTCGCAGATGCATGTCTCGCGGCTGCTGACCCGTACGCTCGCGCAACTGCGAGAGGGTCTGATCGCCGACTGAACCCGGGCCACGGGGTTCCTCATTG
The DNA here is from genome assembly GCF_003054555.1 of Streptomyces lunaelactis. Classification (NCBI taxonomy): domain Bacteria; kingdom Bacillati; phylum Actinomycetota; class Actinomycetes; order Kitasatosporales; family Streptomycetaceae; genus Streptomyces; species Streptomyces lunaelactis. Next base: position 4,200,948 of record NZ_CP026304.1, read on the forward strand.
ACGGTCCGTCAGACACACTGACGCGATGCGACGACGTCATGGAGCGGTTCTCACGGCGGTCGCGCTCTGCCTCGGCGGGGCGCTGACCGCGTGCGGGAGCGGTGACGGCGACGGCTATGCGGCGGTCGGCGCCGCCGGATCGGGGCCCGAGGAGGCGCCCACGGCGGCCGTACCGCCCACGGGCAAGGTCGAGCTGGTGCCACTGGACCCGCCGGCCGGCGGCGATTCCGCGTCCGGCTCGGAGGAGTTGCCACCGGGGACGCCGGGGGCGCCGGGGGCGCCGGGCGGGTCCGCGACCACGCCGGGAGGGCAGGAGCTGCCTGCCGTGCCGGGCGGTGCCGGTACGGGCGGCGACACGAGCACAGGCGGTACGGGAAGTTCCGGCGGTACGAGCGGTGGGGGTACGAGCGGTGGCGGGGGCGCCACCCCGGCGCCCGGCACCACGCCACCGAAGCCGCGGCCGACACCCACTCCCGCGGGACCCGCCGTTCTGCGGCTCGGCGAACCACTGCGCGCGGCGCTGGACAAGCGCTGGTGCGAGCAGGTCACCGTGGAGTTCCGCAACACCGGCGGCTCAGCGGTGGCCTCCGGCACCGTCACCTTCGCAACGCACATCATCGGCGCGCTCGGGATCGACTGGGCGACCATCGAGTCGACGCAGCCGCTGCCCGCGCCGATCGCCGCGGGAGCGGTACGGAAACAGCCGTACACCGTGTGCGTGGACGCTTGGCGGGTTCCCCTGGGCATGCATATCGAGACCCAGGACGTCACCGCTGTGTGGAAGTGAGCCGGCCCGAGGCGAGCCGGCCCGACGTGAGCCGACCCCGGCAAGATCCGAAAGACACGCCCTACGCGAGGGCGAGGTAGGCGACGGCGCCGAGGATCACGACGGCCGCGATGATGCCGACGATCAGCCCGGTCTTGGAGCCGGACTGCGCGGCGGGCGCGGCCTGACGGCCCTGCGGCGCGCCCTCGTCGACGAAGGCGCGGAACATCTGCGTGCTGCCCGCGGGGTCGTAGTTGCCCTCGGGGCCCTGACCTTGGGGTGCATGGGGGTTGTGTGCCATGGGGCAGGACCCTAGCGAACCCGCCTGCCGCGCCCAACCCCGGGCGGGCAGCAGATTGCCCCTGTCCTCTGTCATGACCGCGCACATGCGAAGCCTTTGGGGTTCCTTTACTGCTGCAAGCCCGTTTTCATTTGCCTGCAGCAACCAACAGCTTCTATGGTTGCCCTAAGCAACAAGATATGAGAGGGGTCGGCTGCCATGGCCGCACAGAGCCAGTACGCGGAGCTGGCCCGCCGGCTCAGCGCCATCGGGGCCGTGAAACGCGGCCTCGCGCGGATGCTGCCCGCCGAGTGCCCGTCCGGTACAGCCGCCGTACTGACCCTGCTGGACCGGCACGGAGAGATGCGGATGAGCCGGCTCGCCGAGCTTCTCGCCGTCGACATGTCGGTGACCAGCCGGCATGTCGCCCACGCTGCGGAGCGCGGCTGGATCGAACGGCTCCCCGACCCGGGGGACAAGCGCTCCCGCATCCTGCGGCTGACCCCCACGGGCCTGGACATGATCGACGACCTGGCCAGGCGAACCACCGACATGTTCGCCCAGAACCTCAAGGACTGGTCCGACGAAGACGTCGGACAGCTGATCGTGATGCTGGCCCGCCTCCGCGACAGCTTCGGGGACTGCCGGGCCCACCACCCCACCCGTACACCCGCGTAGAAGGTAAGGAACTCGATGGCTACAACCACACCAACCGGTGTGCGGGGCGGCCACGCCAAGCACGGAGGACAACCCTCCGCCGACGGCGCGCCGATGACACACCGGCAGATCATGGAGGCGTTGTCCGGGCTGCTGCTCGGCATGTTCGTCGCCATTCTGTCGTCCACGATCGTCACCAACGCCCTGCCGGAGATCATCACCGACCTCGACGGCGGCCAGAGTGCCTACACCTGGGTGGTGACGGCCTCGCTGCTGGCGATGACCGCAACCACCCCGCTCTGGGGCAAGCTCTCGGACCTCTTCTCCAAGAAGCTGCTCGTCCAGATAGCCCTGGTCATCTACGTCCTGGGTTCGGTGGTCGCCGGACTCTCGCAGAGCGTCGGCATGCTGATCGCCTGCCGAGTCGTCCAGGGCATCGGCGTCGGCGGTCTCGCCGCCCTCGCGCAGATCGTGATGGCCGCGATGATCGCCCCGCGCGAGCGCGGCCGCTACAGCGGCTACCTCGGCGCGACCTTCGCCGTCGCCACCGTCGGCGGCCCGCTGCTCGGCGGCGTCATCACCGACACCGCCTGGCTCGGCTGGCGCTGGTGCTTCTACGTCGGCGTGCCCTTCGCGATCATCGCGCTGGTCGTCCTGCAGAAGACCCTGAAGCTCCCGGTCGTGAAGCGTCGGGTCAAGGTCGACTGGCCGGGCGCCTTCTTCATCAGCGCGGCGGTCTCGCTGCTGCTGGTCTGGGTGACCTTCGCCGGTGACAAGTACGACTGGATCTCCTGGCAGACGTACGCGATGGTCGGCGGCTCGATCGTGCTCGGCGCGCTCTTCCTCCTGGTGGAGTCGAGGGCGAGCGAGCCGATCATCCCGCTGCGGCTGTTCCGCAACCGCACCATCACGCTGGCCTCGCTGGCCTCGCTCTTCGTCGGTGTCGCGATGTTCGCGGGCACCGTCTTCTTCAGCCAGTACTTCCAGCTGGCGCGTGACAAGTCGCCGACGATGTCGGGCGTCATGACCATCCCGATGATCGGCGGCCTGTTCATCTCGTCGACCGTCTCGGGCCTGATCATCACCAGGACGGGCCGCTGGAAGGCCTGGCTCGTGGCGGGCGGCGCGCTGGTGACGGCGGGCCTCGGTCTTCTCGGCACCATTCGGTACGACACCGAGTACTGGCACATCGCGATCTTCATGGCCGTCATGGGTCTCGGCCTCGGCATGATGATGCAGAACCTCGTGCTGTGCACGCAGAACCAGGTGGCCCCCGAGGACCTCGGCTCGGCCAGCTCGGTCGTCACCTTCTTCCGGTCCCTGGGTGGTGCGATCGGCGTCTCGGCGCTGGGCGCGGTGATGGGCAACCGGGTCACGCACTACGTCAAGGACGGGCTCGCCGAACTCGGCCCGCAGGGCACGGCGCTGGGCCACGGCGGCACGGGCGGCGGTGGCATCCCCGACCTGGACGCGCTGCCGGCCCCGATCCGTACGGTGATGGAGACCGCGTACGGGCACGGTGTCGGCGATGTCTTCCTGTACTCCGCGCCGTTCGCCCTGCTGGCCTTCCTGGTGACGCTGTTCATCAAGGAGGTGGCGCTGAAGAGCCACTCGGCGCCCGAGACGTCGGAGACAGCCGAGATCGTCGCGGAGGCGGTGCCGCAGGCCGGAGCGGTACCCGCCGGTGGCGGGCGCGCTGACGGTGGCCGGTCGCGGGGTCGACGGCCATGACATCGAACTCGCCCACCCGGGCGAGTAGGTGAGCCCGCGGCCGGGTGCTCGCTCGTGGCGGAGGCGAGCCTACGGCCGGTGGAAGTGGGCCCCGGGCCCCGATTCATGTGAGTGATCCAGACGGTTCGGCGGGGTCCTGCGGCCGAGGCACGGGTGCGGGTGCGGGTGCGGGCTCCCGTGGCTCGGGCCCGGCGCGCGCGGGCTCTTGTCCGGTGCGGACCGGTCCGGACCCGGCCGGTCGCCCCACTCCTGGCGCCGCGAAGCCGGCGCCCAGGGGTCTGGGGGCGCCGCCCCCAGTTTCGGGAAGGGGCGGGGTAGGGAAACCCCAAGCCCGCACCGAGCAGGAGCGGGCACCACGAACCCACCGGGCAGGACCCCGCACCGCGCCGGAGGCGACCTGTGCCCGGGGCACAAGAGCCCCCTGTGCCGGGGCACAAGAGCCCGCGCCCCACCCCTACGCGCGAGCCCCCATCGCTTCGATGCCCGCCAGCAGCAAGTCCAGCGCGAACTCGAAGTCCCTCTCCCTCATCTCCTCCACCGTGTCCCCGCCCCTCGCCTTCATCAGCTCCGCCGACTCCTCGAACGCCTCCCGCAGCTCCGGCTGCTGCCCGATCGTCCCCATGACCTGGCGGAAGTAGTCGTCCTGGCCGATCCCCGCCGCCGCGCACCGCTGAGCGAAACGGCCCTCCACCGTGCCGAAGCCGTACACGAACTGGAACACCGCCGCGAGCGCGCCCGTCCGTCCGTGCAGCGGGAGACCGGCGTTGCGGATCACGTGCTGGACCGTCGTCGAGAACTCCATCGAGCGCGGGCCGATGTTGAGGTACTCACCGATGAGCGGCGACACCCACGGGTGGGCGACCAGCAACCTCCGGTATCCGACGGCCAGTTGGCGGAGTTGGTCGCGCCAGTCCCCGCCCTCCTCGTCCGGCGACGGCAGCCGCAGCTCCCCCATCACCGAGTCGAGCGCCAGCTCCAGCAGGTCGTCCTTGGTGTCCACGTACCAGTAGACCGACATCGCGGTGACGTTCAGCTCCGCGGCCAGCCGCCGCATCGAGAACTTAGCGAGGCCCTCGGAGTCAAGGAGCCGTACCGTCGCCGCGGTGATCTTGTCGCGGTCGAGGCCGGCGGGCTGCTCGGGCCTGCGTTTGGGGGTCGTCTTGCCGTCGAGCCACACACTGGTCCGCGCGGGACCCTTCGCGCGGTCGGCCGCACTCACCATCGCGCACCCTCCTCCGTTCTCGCCCCCGCTTCCGATGCTATGCCGCCACCTTGGGTGCGTCTGCACGCTCGGCCCGCCGCAGCGGCATCGCGGCCAGCAGCCCCCGGCCGGCACCGCCACCGCGCCGACCAGCTGACTCGTCTCCAGGCCCGAGGCGAACGCGTCCGCGATCCGCTGCCGCTCGCCCTCGTCGCGGGCGGCGGCGAGCGCGGCGGTGAGCTGGGCGAGGCAGATGACGCCGAGGATCAGCCAGCGCTGCGGGTGGCTTGTGCGGGCCTTGTCGGTCTCGGCGGCCGTTGCCGTCACGCATGCTCCTTGTGCGGTGTACGGGGTCGTGGGTCCCGTACACCGTACAAGCATCTCTCGTACGCCGTATAAGGCTACTTCTCGGCGGTCAGGTCGTAGAGCGTCGTACCCCCCACGGTGACCGCGGTGAAGTTCTCCTCGACCCAGGTGGTGATCGCCGAACTGCCGCCACCGCCGGGGCCACCGCCGTTGCCGCCGCCCCCGATGAAGTAGTGGACCTTGCCGTCCGCCACGTACTGCCGGAACTGCGCGAGGGTCGGGGACGGGTCGCTGCCGTTGAAGCCGCCGATCGCCATGACCGGCTTTCCGGTGGCGAGTTGGTAGCTGGCGGCGTTCTGGGAGCCGATGGCGGCGGCGGCCCAGGTGTAGTCGCCGGCGTTCTGCGTCAGCTTCGCCTCGACGGCGGAGTTGACGTTCGCGCCGTTGAGGAGGCCGCCCATGCCACCGGCGCCGCCGCCCTCGCGGCCGCCCATGCCACCGGGCATCTGGCCCTGTGCTTGTCCCTGTGCTTGTCCCTGGCCTTGACGCTGCCCCTGGCCCTGGCCGTTCGGCGGCTGACCCTGACCCCGAGCCTGGCCCTGGCCCTGGCCCTGGCCCTGGCCCTGAGCCTGTCCCTGTCCCTGCTGACCGGTCGGCGGCTGCATGCCGCCGTCGCGCGCACCGCCGCCGCCCGGACCGCCTCGGCCACCGGCCACCGCCGGTCCCGCCGTCACGATCGAGCCCGCGTGCCCCTCGCTCACCGTGGTGAGGGAGTACGCCACCGGCCCGGCCACCGACGCGGCCAGCGCCAACACCGCCGCGCCGAGCGCCAGTCGGCGCCCCGGGCGCCCGAGCCTGCCGGCGATCAGCAGCCCCGCCGCACCCGCCAGACCGCCGATCAGCACCGCCCACCGCAGCCACGGCAGATAGTCCGTGCTCCGGCCCAGCAGCGTGTACGACCAGTACGCCGTCACCGCGACCGTCCCGGCCAGCGCCGCGGACGCCGCGAACGAGCGCCGCTCCTCCCACAGCACCGTCGCGCCCATGCCGACCAGCGCAGCGATGTACGGCGCCAGCGCCACCGTGTAGTACTCGTGGAAGATCCCGGCCATGAAGCTGAAGATCGCCACGGTGATCAGCAGGGAGCCGCCCCAGACCAGGAACGCGGCGCGGGCAGTGTCCGTACGCTTCGAGCGCCAGGTGACCACAAGTCCCGCGACGAGCAGCAGCAGCGCGGCGGGCAGCAGCCACGAGATCTGGCCGCCGATGGTGTCGTTGAACATCCGGCCGATGCCGGTCTCGCCCCAGCCACGGCCGCCGCCACCGCCACCGCCACCGCCGACGCTGCCGGTCTCATTGCCGTTGATCCGGCCGAGGCCGTTGTAGCCGAAGGTCAGCTCAAGGAAGCTGTTGTTCTGCGAGCCGCCGATGTACGGACGCGAGGCCGCCGGCCAGAGCTCGACGATCGCCACCCACCAGCCGCCCGCGACGATCATCGCCAGGCCGGACAGGGCGAGTTGGCCGAGCCGCCGCCGCAGAGTCGTCGGCGCGAACACCCCGTACACCAGCGCCAGCGGCGGCAGGATCAGGAACGCCTGCAGCGTCTTCGTCAGGAACGCGAGTCCGACCGCGACGCCCGCCCAGACCAGCCACTTCGTCCGAGCGCCCTCCAGCGCGCGCAGCACGCAGTACACCGTCACCGTCATCAGCAGCGCGAGCAGTGCGTCCGGGTTGTTGAAGCGGAACATCAGCACGGCGACGGGCGTCAGCGCCAGCACCGCGCCCGCGATCAGCCCGGCGGCCGGGGTGAAGCGGCGGCGCACGGCGGCGTACAGCACAGCGACCGTCGCGACCCCCATCAGCACCTCGGGCAGCAGGATCTGCCAGGAGCCGAGCCCGAAGAGCCGTACGGACAGGGCCATCGGCCAGAGCGCGGCCGGGGGCTTGTCGACGGTGATCGAGTTCGCGGCGTCGGAGGAGCCGAAGAAGAGGGCCTTCCAGCTCTCGCTGCCGGCCTGCGCGGCGGCGGAGTAGAAGGAGTTGGCGTAGCCGGAAGACTTCAGGTTGTAGACGTAGAGCAGGGCGGTGGCGAGAAGAAGCGCGAGGAAGGCGGGCCGCACCCAGCGGGCGTCATCCTCCCGCCCGCGCCAGATCCGGGCCATGGGCCCGCGCGCCCGGCGGTGCCCGCCGAGCCCCTGCTGTGCGGCGCCGGGCGGGAGGGGGGCGGCGCCGGGTGCGGGCCTGTCGGCGGGAGCGAGATCCACCGTCTGCGGCAGGAGCCCCGGCGGGCTGCCCGGGGGCGGGTACGCGTGGCTGTCGTGCGACGTGGTCATCGTGCGTTCCTCTGGTCGTTGTCCTGCGGGACGACGCGCAACTGCGTCGTCACGTCCCACGTGCGGTCCGCGGCTTCACAGGCGCGGAAGTCGGCTGTGTCGTACGGGTGCTGCGACCGGTAGGCCACGGGCGGGGTCGTCGCGGATTCGCCGGTCGCGGATTCGCGTGCCGCGGGCGCATCGCGCCGGTCGGGAAAGACCCATGCCCGGAAGAGCAGGAACCGCAGCACCGTCGCCGCCAGGTTCGCGGCGATCAGGACCGCCAGTTCGGTGCTGTGGCCGGGATTTCCGGCGGCCGCGTCCAGGGCGGCCAGCGATCCGCTCGTCAGGGCGAGGCCGATACCGAACACGACCAGGCCCTGGGCCTGATGCCGTACGGCGCGGTCCCGGCCGCGTACCCCGAAGGTGAGCCGGCGGTTCGCGGCCGTGTTCGCGACGGCGGACAGCAGCAGCGCGCCCGCATTGGCGACCTGAGGCCCGACGCCCGCCCGGAAGAGCGAGTACAGCAGCAGATAGAGCAGCGTGGAGAGCGCGCCGACCACACAGAAACCGACCAGCTGGCGGGCGAGACCACCCGGCACTCCGCTGAGCTGCCGGTCCCGCGGGTCGTCCCCGAAGGGCCGCGCAAGACGGTCCAGCGGCAGCGCGCCGACCGCGAGCGCCCGCCCCACCCGCCATACCCCCTTGAGGTCCTCGGTCGCCGTGCTCACGATGTGCACCGTGGAGTCGGGGTCGTCGACCCAGTCCACCGGCACCTCATGGATGCGCAGCCCGGCGCGCTCCGCAAGCACCAGCAGCTCGGTGTCGAAGAACCACCCGGTGTCCTCGACCATCGGCAGCAGACGCTCGGCGACCTCACGCCGTATCGCCTTGAATCCGCACTGGGCGTCGGAGAAACGTGCGGCGAGCGACCCGCGCAGAATCAGGTTGTAGGCACGCGAGATGAACTCCCGCTTCGGGCCGCGCACCACCCGCGACGAGCGCGCCAGACGCGATCCGATCGCGAGGTCGGAGTGCCCGGAGATCAGCGGCGCGACCAGCGGCAGCAGCGCGTTGAGGTCCGTCGACAGATCCACGTCCATGTAGGCGAGGACGGGCGCGTCGGAGTGCGACCACACGGTGCGCAGTGCGCGCCCCCGCCCCTTCTCCTCCAGCCGGTACGCCCGCACTTCGGCGATCGTGCCGTCGAGCCGGGCCGCCACCTCGGGGGTGCGGTCGGTGCTCGCGTTGTCGGCGATGGTGATCCGGAAGCCGTACGGGAAGGTCCGCGCGAGGTGGTCGTACAGCCGCAGGACGCACCGTTCGAGGTCGTCCTCCTCGTTGTAGACCGGGATCACCACATCGAGTACGGGCAGGTCGGCCGCGTCGGCGAGCAGATGCTCCCGGGCCGGCAGAGTCCCCATTGGGGTGTCGGTTCGCATGGAACGACACTCGGCCCGGGCGCTGTCACAGCTGTGTGATGCGCCTGTGCCCCGTCTGTGAGTCGTACGCGGGAGCCCGACCGGCCCCGGGAGCCCAGCCGGCCCCTGCCGTCCAACCCGCCCCAGAAGTCCCTGCCGCCCCTGCCGCCCCTGCCGGCAGTTCCACGGCGAAGACCGTGTGCCCCGGCTCGCTCCGCACACCGACCCGGCCGCCGTGCACGGCGACGACCGCCTGCACGATCGCGAGCCCGAGACCGGTGGATCCGGCGTGCCGGGACCTGGACGCGTCGCCGCGCGCGAACCGTTCGAAGATGTGCGGCAGCAGCGCGGGCGGAATGCCCGGCCCGTCGTCCTCGACCTCCAGCACGACCGTCGGTCCGCCGACCCGGACCCGCGCGGTGACGGTCGTCCCGGGTGGCGTGTGGGTACGGGCGTTCGCCAGCAGATTGACCAGCACCTGATGGAGGCGGGCGCCGTCACCCTGTACGTTCGCGGGCTCCACCGGCAGCTCCAGCCGCCACTTGTGGTCCTGGCCCGCCGCCCGCGCATCGCCGACCGCGTCCACGACCAGCGGCGAGAGATCAGTGCTCTCGCAGGAGAGCGGGCGTCCGGCGTCGAGCCGCGCGAGCAGCAGCAGATCCTCGACCAGGCCCGTCATCCGGGTCGCCTCGGCCTCGATCCGCCCCAGCGCATGCCGGGTGTCGGCGCCGACCTCCTCCCGGCCGCGCCGGGTGAGCTCGGCGTATCCGCGGATCGACGCCAGCGGCGTACGCAGCTCATGGCTGGCGTCCGCGACGAACTGCCGCACTCGCGTCTCGCTCTCCTGCCGCACCACCAGTGCTGAACCGACGTGCCCCAGCATCCGGTTGAGCGCCGCTCCGACCTGTCCGACCTCGGTCCGCGGATCGGCCTCGGCGTCCGGCACCCGCTCGTGCAGGGCCACCTCGCCGCTGTGCAGCGGCATTTCGGAGACGCGGGTCGCGGTCGCGGCGACCCGCCGCAGTGGCCGCAGCGCAAAGCCGACCAGGGCAGTACCCGCGATTCCGGCGGCGATCAGCCCGGCACCGGTGACGGAGACCTCGACCAGGACCAGCGTGGTCAGCGCGTCCTGTACGTCGCTCAGCGGAACCCCGACGAGGTAGGAGCCGCGAACCCCCGTGACGTACTCGACCCGGTAGTCGCCACGGCCCGGCAGCTCCAGGGTGTGCGGACGGCCATCTCGCGCGACCTGGGCGAGAGCCTTGGACTGTGTCTCGGTGAGCGGGCTCGCAAGCGGCTCCAGCGCGTCAGTCTTCCGTTCGACGCTGGCCACGGCCTCGGAGACCGTGCCGTCCTTGGCGAGCTGGGCACCCACGGTACCCACCGGCGTACCCCCGCCGATGACGAAGTCGAGCGGCCCCCTGTCGGAGGGCATGCCGAGCGGCCGCTCCTCGACCGGGCCCGGTGGGCCGGAGGCACGCATGCCGACCGTGGCCAGTTGGGTGTCCAACTGCCCGTACAGATAAGTGCGGTAGGCGATCGTCGTGACCGTGCCGATCACCGCCGCCACCACCGCGATCAGTGCCACCGCGGAGACCACGAGACGGGTCCGCAACGACCACCGGCGGCCCCTCAGGCTACTCACCGAACTACTCACCGGGCTTGATCAGATACCCGGCCCCGCGCCGGGTGTGAATCATCGGCGACCGCCCCGCGTCGATCTTCTTCCGCAGATACGAGACATACAGCTCGACGACATTGGCCTGCCCGCCGAAGTCGTACGACCACACCCGGTCGAGGATCTGCGCCTTGCTCAGCACCCGCCGCGGATTGCGCATGAGAAAGCGCAACAGCTCGAACTCGGTCGCCGTCAGATGAATGAAGTCCCCGCCGCGGCTGACCTCATGACTGTCCTCGTCGAGGGTCAGGTCGCCGACCGCCAGCATCGACTCGCTCCGTTCGGTCGCCGTCCCGGACCGCCGGATCAGCCCGCGCAGCCTGGCCACGACCTCCTCCAGCGAGAACGGCTTGGTGACGTAGTCGTCGCCGCCCGCCGTCAGCCCCGCGATCCGGTCCTCGACCGCGTCCCTGGCGGTCAGGAAGAGCACCGGCACCTCGGGCAGGTCGCGCCGCAGCCGCCCCAGGACGGCCAGGCCGTCCATGTCGGGCAGCATCACATCCAGCACCACCGCGTCGGGCCGGAAGTCGCGCGCCGTACGCACGGCGCCCGCGCCGTCGCCGGCGCTGCGCACCTCCCACCCCTCGTAGCGCAGGGCCATCGACAGCAGCTCGCTCAGCGCGGCCTCGTCGTCCACGACGAGTACGCGGACGGGACTGCCGTCCGGCCTGAGCATTTCGGTACGCCCGTGGGGCGAGGTCGTGGTCATACTCGTACCTTGCGACCCCGCCCTGAGAGCGCCCTTGCTCCTTCCTGTGAATTCCCTGAGAAAGGGCTAAGCGGTGTCGGGGAAGTCCGGGTGGGTGGAGGAGCGGGTCGAGGGCCGAGTCTGGCAAGGCGGAGGAAGGAGTCCACGCGGAGCGTCGGCGACTGACGACAACGCAGCCAGGCGACAGCCATCGGCCCGCGACGCCGCCCGGACTTCCCCGGGGCCGCTTAGGAATGCCGGGGCCCAAAGAGCCGGGCACCGTTGTCGTGGCACACCGCGCGCAGCCAGTCGTCCCCGAGCCCCAGCCGCTCGAGGGCCTGAAGCTGTTGGACGTACGGATAGGGGATGTTGGGGAAGTCCGTGCCCAGCACGATCCGGTCCCCGAGATCCGCGAGCCGCCCCCTCTCCCGCTCCGGGAAGGGTGCGAAACGCTCGCTGAAGTCCGTGAACGCCATGGTCGTGTCGAGCATCACCCCGGCGTACCGCTGCGCGAGATCCAGGAAGTCGGTGTACTCGGGCATCCCCATGTGCGCGACCACCAGCCGCAGCCGCGGATGCCGCGCGAGCAGCCGGCCCACCGGTTCGGGCCCGGTGTGCTTGCCGGGCGCGGGCCCGGACCCGCAGTGCATCACGACCGGGACCCCGGCCTCGGCGAGCAGCCCCCAGACGGGATCGAGCAGCGCGTCATTGGGGTCGTACGAGCCGACCTGGAGGTGCGATTTGAAGATCCGCGCCCCGCTCTCGACCGCCTCTCGTACATAGCGCTCGACGCCCGCCTCGGGGAAGAGGGTCGCGGTGTGCACGCAGTCGGGCGTGCGCGCCGCGAAGTCCGCCGCCCAGCCGTTGAGCCAGGCGGCCATCCCGGCCTTGTGCGGATAGAGCATCGAGGTGAAGGAGAGGACCCCGAACTGCCGCAGCAGCGCGACCCGTTGTTCTTCCTCGTGCCGATAGGTGATCGGCCACCGCATCCCCGTGAGCGGGCCGACGGCGTCGAAGTAGGCCCAGACCTTCTTGAGGACCTGCTCCGGCATGAAGTGGGTGTGCACGTCGACGAGTCCGGGCAGCCCGAGCCGCTGCCAGAACTCCCGTACATCCGCGGCTTCTCGCCCGCTCTCGGCCCCGCTCTCACTCCCGCTCAAAGTCGTAGCTCCGCTCGACCTTGGCGACATGGACGCTGTAGCTCTCGTACCACTCGGCCCGCCCGCGCTTCTGCGCGGCCTGGTGCTCCAGATTCCGCTGCCAGGTGGCGATGGATTCCTCGTCCCTGAAGTACCCGACGGTGATCCCGAGCCCGCCGGGCGTCCGCGCCGACTCGTATCCGAGGAAGCCGGGGACCTCCGCCACCAGTTCCTTCATGCGCTCGGCGGTCTCGCCGTACCCCTCGGGCCGCCCGGTCGGGACAGAGGTGAAGACCACTGCGTAATAAGGCGGTTCATGCCCCGCCACAGGTTTGATGCTCATGACACCCACCTTCCGTCCCTGGTCAGGGAGGTGTCCACCCTCATTGCCGTACGGGATCCTCAGGGGATCCAACATTTGACCTTCCGGTCAGAAGAGCCCGTCCTGTACGGCTCCGGGGGCACCGCTGTCCCCCGTCCCGACGAGGGGGACCGTCACCCCCGCGTCGCAGTCGGCCCCGACCAGTGCCCACCCGGTCATCAGCCGCGTATCGACCACGACCAGCCCGCCGTCCCCGGTCCGCAGATGCAGATCGGGCCCGGCGGCCGAGACCAGCCGGCCGGCGACGACCCCGTCGTCCACCAGCTCGCGCACCACCCCGGTCGCGGCCGGCAGCCCGTCGAGCCCGAACACCTCGCCATGATCGACCGCTTCGAAGTCCAGCCGCTCCAGCGACTCGGCCCACCCGTCGAGACCGACCGCGCGCCGGTGCAGCTCCTCGATCTCCGCGAACCGCTCGGCAGCCCCAGGCAGCGCGGCTCGTACCGCCCGCTTGTCCGCGTAACGAATCCGGTCCGGCACCCCCAGCGCGGTACGCAGCAGCTCCTCGGTCCGCCGCGCCGCCATCAAAGGCCCGCGCCCCAGCCAGCTGAAGACCACGGCCCCCTGCTCCAGCAACCGAGCCGCCGCGCGCTCCTCGCGGGTGATCCCGACCTTGACCATCCCGGGACCGAACCAGGCGAGATACACGCGGTACGTCCGGGGGTCGTCGGCGATCGTGTCGGCGGCCACCGAGTGCGCCCGGTCCAGCCGCGCACACTCCGCACACCGCGCCTGGGTGGCGCGCCCGCTCACGACGGCCCGCAGCGGACAGGCGTTCCCCCGCGCCCCGACGCACCGCCGCTCCCCCTCGGCCCGGAACCCCAGCTCCTTGCCGGCGGTCAGCGGACTGATCCGCCCGCCCTCCCACTCGAGCACGGCCATCCGCGTCCCACGCGGCCAGCCGAGCCCCGCACACCGCCACGCCATGGACACCTCCGGACACGCCTCCGGCCACACGTGTGGCGAATACGGGGACGCTACCCGAGCGCACTGACACCGGTCGTGGTCAAGCGGGCCCGCACGCACAACTGGGCTGAACACGCATTCAGTTGTGGCCGGAACGCGCCGACAGCCCCCGGCCCAGGCACTCGACGAGGCGAGCGGCGATGGTCCCGTCGGGGTCGAGACGGGGGTTGAAGATCGTGACATCGAAGCCGACGGCTCGCTCGTCGGCCAGCGCGGTCCGCAGCACGCTCTCCAGCTCCGGCCAGGTCAGCCCGCCGGGGAGGCGGTAGTCGACGGCGGGCATGACCGCGTCGTCCAGGACGTCGGCATCGAGGTGAACCCAGTACCCGGCGCTCCCGCCGGAGCCGAGCCGCTCCAGCGCCTGCCGCGCCGCCGCGGCGGCCCCCACGGCGCGCACCCCGTCGAGGCCGATCGTGTGCAGCCGCTCCGGCAGCGGCTGCATCCCCTCCTCCGCGGACTCGGCGGAGTCCCGGAAGCCGAAGGCGACGACGTCCTCGTCGCGCACGAGGGGCCCGCGTCCTTCGAGGTCGCTGAGCACCCGGGGTCCGCGGCCGGTCGCCAGGGCGAGTTCCATCGAGGCGGCCTCGCCGGTCGGCTCGGCGGACGGCTGGTAGAAGTCGGTGTGCCCGTCGAGGAACAGCAGTCCGTGCCGCCCGCGTCGTGCGAGTGCGAGGAGATTGCCGAGCAGGATGCTGCAGTCCCCGCCGAGGACGACGGGGAAGAGCCCGCGGTCGAGAACACCGCCGACAGCGTCCGCCAGCCGGACGGAGTACTCCGCGATGCCGCCCGGGTTGAGGATCCCGGTGCCGGCGTCCCGCACCGGGTCGTACGCGGGCGCTTCGACCCGGCCGGCGGCCACGGCCCCGAGTCGACCCAGCAGTCCCGCACCGAGCAGCGCCCCGGGCAGCTCCTCGACCCCGGACGGCCGCAGCCCGAGCACGGACGGCGCCTCGATGATCGCCAACTCACGCACTCGGCACCTCTTCGTCCGGTCCTCGTCAGCTCTGGTCTTTCCGCGCCTCTTCCGCGATACGCCGCTTGGCCTCGTCCCAGCTGATCGGCAGCCCCTCGACCGGGACTTCCCAGAACGTGAGGGTCGCGGTGCGCATGGTCGCGCGCAGCCCGGTCATGATCCCGCGATGCGGCTCGGTCCTCGCGTAGGCGTAGAGCGCGTCGCGACTCTCCCACGCGGACAGCGTGAAGAAGACGCGCTTCGCCGGCTGGGCGATGAGGGAGGCCCCGAACGCTCCCGGCGCCGACCGCACCTGCTTCCACGCGGCGAGCGACTTCAGGAAGAAGCGGGGCACGTCCTTCAGAGTCCGCACCTCGAAGCGGGAGGCCATGACGAAAGCCTGACCGTGTGGCGGCGTGGGGTTCGGGGTGACCCAGGGGAGCGTCGGCATCGCGTCTCTCCTTCATGGATGGGTAGTGACACTATCCATACTAGAGAGTGACACTCTCCAATAGCCAGGACGAGAGTCGGACGAGAGTGGAACCGGGTGCGCATTTCCGATCTGAGCCGCCGCAGCGGGGTGCCGATCACGACCATCAAGCACTACCTCCGCGAGGGGCTGCTGCCCCCCGGCCGGGCGACGGCCGCAACCCAGGCCGAGTACGACGACTCGCACGTACGCCGCCTCCGGCTGATCCGCGCCCTCATCGCAGTACGCGGACTGTCGGTGAACACGACCAGGGAACTGCTCGGCGCGGTGTCCGAGCACGAGTCCGACACCCACCAGATCCTCGGCCTCGCCCTCGGCGTCAGACCGGTCACCGGGACGGCGGACGAGGAGGGGCCGCGGGACGCCGAAGCGGACGCACTGCTGGCGGAGATGGGCTGGGAGGTCTCGGACCACGCGCCGGCCAAGGCCGTCATCACCGAGACCCTGGAGACCCTGCGATCGCTCGGCGTGGACTACGACTGGCGCTCCCTCGTCCCGTACGCCACCCTCGCCAAGCACACCGCCACCCTCGACCTCGACCAACTGGCCGACGCCACCGACCCCCTCGAACGGGCCGAACGGGCGGTGCTGCTGACCGTCTTGCTGGAGCCTGCACTGCTGGCGCTGCGACGTCTCGCACAGGAAGACGAGTCGGCCAAACGGTACGGCGGCTGACGCGGTTGCCGCTCACGGCCGCCCCAGGCAACGCGAGAGCTAAGCGGCCCCGGGGAAGTCCGGGCGGCGTCGCGGGCCGATGGCCGTCGCCTGGCTGCGTTGTCGTCAGTCGCCGACGCTCCGCGTGGACTCCTTCCTCCGCCTTGCCAGACTCGGCCCTCAACCCTCCCCCGTAGCCCTGCGGGCACGGGGGTGCCCCCACCTTCACCCACCCGGACTTCCCCGACACCGCTTAGGATCCGGGCCATGGCCCTGACCATGAACGACATGGACCGGTTCGAGGCCTCCATGCCCCGCCTGGAGGCCATCGCCTACCGCCTCCTCGGCTCCGCGAGCGATGCCGAGGACGCCGTGCAGGACACGTTCCTGCGCTGGCAGGCCGCCGACATCGACCGCATCGAGGTCCCCGAGGCCTGGCTGACGAAGGTCCTCACCAACCTGTGCCTCAACCAGCTCACCTCGGCCCGCGCCCGGCGCGAGACCTATGTGGGCCAATGGCTGCCCGAGCCGCTGCTCGCCGGGGACCCGATGCTCGGCCCTGCCGACACCGCCGAGCAGCGCGAATCGGTCTCGTACGCGGTCCTCACCCTCATGGAGCGCCTCTCCCCCAACGAGCGGGTGGTGTACGTGCTGCGGGAGGCCTTCGACTACCCGCACCGGAAGATCGCGGAGATCCTCGACATCACCGAGGCCGCCAGCCAGCAGGTCTTCCACCGCGCCAAGAAGCACGTCGCGGACGGCAAGGCCCGCACCGAGATCGACGAGGCCGCCACCCGGCGGATCGTCGAGGAGTTCCTCGCGGCCGCCACCAGCGGCCAGACCGAGCCGCTCGTGCGGCTGCTCACCGAAGACGCCATCTCGATCGGCGACGGCGGCGGGAAGGTCCCGGCCCGCGCCAAGGCGTTCGAAGGCGCCCTCGCGGTCGCGAAGTTCATGCGGGGCCTGTTCAAACCCAGCAAGGCCAAGCGCGCCATCGCCGGCGGCTCCCCCGAGATCTACGCAACGACCGCCAACGGCGCCCCCGCCCTCGTGGCGGTCGTCGACGGCCGGGTCATCGGCGTCATGTGCCTGGAGATCACCGCCGAGGGCATCGCCGCGATCCGCAACCAGGTCAACCCCGACAAGCTCGAACGCGCGACCCAGCGGTGGGCGGCCGCCGACCACGGGGAACCCCTGCTCAACGCATTCTGACCTCGATGTGAGGTGCTTCACATCGCGTTCCTGTCAGGAAACGGCGGGCTGCCCTGTTCAGGTGGCGAACCCGCGCGAGACAGGAGCAGGGAAATGCAGCACCGCATCATCGTCCTCGGAGCCGGATACACCGGAGCCATCGCCGCCGGTCGCCTCGCCAAGCGGCTGCGCCGCGAGGACGTCGCCATCACCCTCGTCAACGCCGAGCCCGACTTCGTCGAGCGCGTCCGGATGCACCAGTTGGCGGTCGGCCATGACCTCAGGCCCCGGCCCTTCAGCGAGATGTTCGCAGGCACCGGCGTCGAACTGAAGCTCGCGAAGGTCACCAGTGTCGACGTCGGCCGCAAGACCGTCGCCGTCATCGACGCGAACGGCGCCGAGGAGCTGGAGTACGACAGCCTCGTGTACGCCCTCGGCAGCGGCTGGAACACCCAAGGCGTCCCCGGCACCGCCGAGCACGCCCACGAGATCACCGGCCGCCCCGGAGCGCTCCGGCTGCGCGAGCGCCTGGCCGGCCTGGGCGCCGGACAGCCCGTGGTCGTCGTCGGCGGCGGCCTCACCGGCCTGGAGGCCGCGACCGAGATCGTCGAGGCCCGCCCGGACCTGGACGTCACCCTCGCCGCCCGCGGCGGGCTCGGAGACTGGCTCTCGCCCAAAGGCCGCCGGCACCTGCGGAAGGTCTTCGACAAGCTCGGCATCACCGTGCACGAGCACACCGCCGTCACCGGCGTGGAGGCCGACCGCGTCGCCACCGCCGACGGCAAGTCCGTCCCGGCCGCGGTCACCGTGTGGACCACCGGCTTCGCGGTCCACCCGATCGCGAAAGCCACCGCTCTGGAGGTCACCGGCACAGGCCAGATCGTGGTCGACGGGACCATGCGCTCGGTCTCGCACCCGGACGTGTACGCCATCGGCGACGCGGCCATGGTGATGGGCCCCGGCGACAAGCCGCTGCGGATGTCGTGCGCCTCGGGCACCCCCACCGCGTGGCAGGCCGCCGACGCCATCGCGGCGCGCCTGACCGGCGGGAAGCTCCCGAACGCGCCGCTCCGCTACTTCAACCAGTGCATCTCACTGGGCCGCAAGGAAGGCGTGATCCAGTACGTCACCGCCGACGACCGCGCCGTCCGGGCTGCCCTGACAGGACGGCTCGCCGCCGTCTACAAGGAGCTGGTCTGCAAAGGCGCGGCCTGGGGCGTCGCCAACCCGACGCTCGGGATGCCGACCCGGCGCCGCCGCGTCGTGCAGGAGCGGGCCCGGGCGGGCTCGGCCGTCGAGGCGTCGGCCTGACCCGGCCGGGCTTCTGCGTGCCGTGGACGACAACTCGGGCCGGGCCCGAACATGTGGCGGCCGCCCCGACCACAGGGCCTCAGGCACTCGCGAGGGTCACGGCGGATTCCGGCTCGCCAAGTCGAACTGGGCGCTCGGCCTGGCCGCCTGGCCTCAACTCACTTTTGCTCCACGGCCCGTCAAACACTGCCGTCAACGCAAAAGCCAGAGGCCCTGTGGATTGCTCCACAGGGCCTCTGGTCTGCTGTGCACTCGGCAGGATTCGAACCTGCAACCTTCTGATCCGTAGGATCGGGCAGTGCCTTGCCAGGGGCCCCGGAGGCTCCTGCTGTCACAGTCGAGGTTAGCGATCATTCGCCGCTGTGTGCCGTCGTTGCCACAGGGTTGCCGTCAGTCGCGGCTTGCGCCCTCGGGCCAAACGACCCGTACCGGCACCCCCGTCCGCTCGGCGTAGCTCACCACATCCGCGGTGCCGCCGTAGCCGCGTGCGGGCTGTCCATCCCAGATCGCGATGAGTTCGTCCGCCAGTCCGACCAGGATCTCGCTGCCTGCCATGTGCGCGTCGGAGTCGGATTCCGTCATCCCGGTCTCGTGGACCTGGGTGGCCTGGCGCATGAGGTCGTCGTACACGTCGTGATGCCACTCGGGCAGCGACTCCCGGTACTTCTCAGCAGGAACGACGACTTCGAGAGCGCCACCGTGGTGCAGCACAGCCTGTGCGAACCAGGCATCCGGCCCGTCCGCGATGCAGGAAATCCCCACGAGGCCGGCGGCGGGACAGCTGCTCACGGTCTCCCTGATTGCCCGCTTCACGCGCTCTTCGACCTCCACAGGCAAACCGCGATGCCCGGTGATTCCAACCCTCATTCCGTCCCCTCTCGCCTTCACAGGTACACGCCGTGCAACCGGTCGTCGAATGTCCGCACCACCTTGGGCGGTGTGCTGCTGGTGTACGCACGCCGGAAGACTCGGGCCCGCTCGACAACGCGCCCGGATCGGTAGCGCAGCCCGGATTCGACCGCCTGGGTCGCGAGGACATAGGCAGCCTCCAACCGTCCGGCGGCCTGGTGCCCGGCCGCAAGGTCCAGTTGCAACAGCGCGTGCTGCTTCGCGTGCGATGACGGCATCGCGGTAGCCACCTCGTCACGCTTGCCGAACACCCATATCGGCAGGCCGAGACGCGCGCCGCACGTCACCCGGCAGGCGGCAATCTTGGCTTCGTCGAAGGTGAACACCCAGGGCCACGGTGGGGGCTCCTCCGCCGTGATGAGGGCTGCTGCCGTTCTGCTGCGTACGAGGGCGTGATCCGTCGACAGCTCATCCCCCGCGGCGGCATGCGCAAGGGCTTCCACCGTGCAGAGCCATGCATCGGCGACGGCCGGAGCGTTCGTACCGAGTTGCCGTCGTGCGGAGCGCGTCAGATTCAGTCCCTGGGCAGCGTTCCCCGCGTCCGCCTCCATCTGGGCCAGGCTGCCGATCTGGTACGCGGCGAGCAGTCGATTCCCTGAGCGACGGGCGGCCTTGATTGCCGATCCGTACCAGGTGCGGGCGGAGCCGTGGTCGCCCATGTCCCAGCTCAACCACCCGGCCAGACTTGCCGCCTCACTGCCCACTGCCGCGAGCCTGACGCGCTGGTCCTCGTCCGGTGCCTCCGCTGCGACACTCTGGACCAGCCGCAGATGGGCGAAGACCACCTCGGACAGCTGCCGTGACGGGGTCGATCCGTCCATGCGCCGGAACGCTGTCGTGGCGAGTCTGAGCGTGGCGGCCTGGCCGGCCTCCTGGCGCTCGGGCATCGGAAGGGCTGCAAGGGCGGGCGTCGCTGCTGCGGCAACGGCTCCTGCCAGGAATTCGCGACGTTCCACTGGATCTCTTCCATCTGCGGCTGATACCGCCGTTCCGTCGGCGAGGCCGACGAGACGTGGGGAAAGACCCAGGTAAGCGGCGGCGCTCGCCAGAATGCTCATGTTGTATGGGCCCGCTGCCCGGCCTTCGAGCCGTGAGACCGCGGACTGAGTAAGGCCGCATGCCTCGCCCAACTGGCGCTGTGTGAGGCCCTGTTCCCTGCGGGCAAGCTGAATGACGCGTCCGTAGTCGCTCTCGCGTGACGCGTCCCGGATGGCCTGCTTGGACCAGCTCATCGACTCACCTCTCCTGACGGTAGGTCCCCGGCCGCGCCACTTGGCATCCGAATGCGCTTCGTGCATACGCGTATGCGCTGCGCGCATCAAGTGTGGCTCAGAACACAGCGATCACGCTTTGGTCTTGGCGGTACGAGGCGTGAGACCACGAGGTGGTGACCATGGCTGGGACTTGGGCGGACGGGCAGGAGAGCGGGACTCCTGCCGCGCTGGAGATCGGCACGATGGCTGTCGACACGAAGCGGAACAAGGTTGGTTGGGTGATGGGCCACGTTGGGCCGAGGGTCCAGCTGCGCCCCTTAGAAAGTGGCCGCGAGTGGGACGTAGAGCCGCAGGACATCCGCGAGGCGAGCGGAGATGAGGCGCTAAGCGCGCGGGTCGCTGAGACCAACAGGCGTAGTCAGAGCCGGGGGTTCTGATGGCTCCGCACACGATCATCACGGCCGCAGAGTGGACTTTGACTGCGGAGACGGCGGAGGGCGCACCTCAGGCGATCTTCTCGGCGGTCTGCCTCACGTGCGGCGCTGAGGCACAGCCGGTGGACGGCGAACGGTTGCCGGTGGAGGTGTGGGCCCTCAAGCACACGGGGCTGCATCCAACGCATCGTCAGTTCAAGGCGGTGACGGAGTGCTTCTGGCGGGTGGACCCGGCGCCAAGCAACCCCTACCGGGAGACAGAGAGCCGAGGTGCTCGGCCGTGAGGCAGCGATTAGCCATGGTGTTGATGGTCGTGCTTACGGTGGCGGCGGTGGTCCCACTGGCGATCTACAGCGACCCGTGCCAACTGCATCAACGTTGCCCGGATCGTGGAGACGCCAACCGTGGATGCCAAGGAGGTACGTCCGTTGGACGCGGGAGAGGCGCGGTTGCTGCTCAAGACCGCCCAGTCCCACCGTTTGCCTGCGGCGTGGGGAAGCCCTCGGGCTCACGTGGGCGGACATCGACCTCGGTCGGGGACCGTGCGCGTGCGCGTGCGGCGGAACGTGCAGCGCATCCGGCGGGAACTCATCTTCGGCACGCCCAAGACAACGCGTTCGATCCGGACGATCTCCCTGCCGCAGCGATGTGCGCGGGCACTCGGCGAGCACCACGCACAGCAGGAGCAGGAGCGGAAGGTCGCGGGCGGGAAGTGGCAGCCGGGGCCCGGACAGCCGGCCGGGCTGGTCTTCACCACCACACATGCTCGGGTCACAGACCCGCGCAGTCTGAATCGGATGCTGACCATCCTGTGCCGGGATGCCAAGGTGTGACGAGTGAGAGTGCACGATCCTTCGGCACACGTGCGCATCGCTGCTGCTCGCCCAAGGCGTCGACGCTCGCACGATCATGGAGACGCTCGAGCATGGCACCATCACCATGACCCTCGACACCTACGCCCACGTGATGCAGTCGACGCTCCGCGCGGGCTGCTGACCGGATGGACGACGCATTGGGAGTGGACGACGCGGAAGGGCTCGACACGGACCCTGCACGCTGAAGCCTTAGAGCCACAGATCAGAACATGTCGAACCCTCGGACCGCCGCGAGGGCAAGGACCGCGACGCCCACTGCACCTGCAATCACCCTCAGCACGTCGGGCGAGAAACGCGGGTCAACCCCGCCGCCGGGTGTCCACCGGTCTATCAGGTCATAAAACCGTAGTCCGAGATTGCGGTAGTCGAACGCGATGACCATCGCGCCCAGGCCCACTACGAGGTCATAGACCAACGACGACCAGCCGCCCATGGCGTCCTCCACCCCTCAGGTGCGGTCGTCGGTTCTGAAGATCTCAGAGCGCCTGGCACGTTGATGTCACCCGCTGATGTCAGAAGCCCCCCGAGATGATCTCGGGGGGCTTCTGAGCTGTGTGCACTCGGCAGGATTCGAACCTGCAACCTTCTGATCCGTAGCTCTAGCCGGATCGGTCAGCGACGGTCATACCGGCCGCTTCAAGGCCCCGGAGGGACGGTATCGGAGGGAGGCGGTTGCTGAGGTTGCGTACTGGACTGCTGTACTGCGGCCGGGTCAGGCCCCGATGCAATCGATAGGTGGCTGGACTCCGCGGACGCAGAACCTCTTGACGAGAAGCACAACGCCCCCCAAGTCGGCGGCTCCCGTGCTGATGGCGCGGCCAAACCGGGAATGAGCCATGACAGCGAAGGTCGTGTCATATAGTGTCCTCGGAGTCGGCATGTTCATGCCGAATCCGAGGACGCGTTGTTTCGACGCGAAAAAGGGGGGTCCACTATGCGCAAGATGGTACGCGGTATAGCAATGGCTGCAGCAGTCAGCGCTAGCCTTCTGTTCAGCAGCACACCCGCATCCGCCAGCCCTACCATGAACTGGAAGGTAGTGAGCACGGACTCGAACTGGCATTGTTCTGGCTGGGCGCCCGCTCAAGCTGGCCTCAATATGAAGACATGTATTGTGGTCAATTCGAGCCATTGGGCTCAGGCCGTTCTGGTTTTCCAGAATGCATCAACGCTACCCAAGGCGGTCAACGGCCGCATTGTATTCGAGTCCACTAATGGTGGCGGCGAGTATGGCGGCGGGGACGCCTGGTGTGCCGCCTCCACGTTGCAGCCCGGACTTACACGAGGTTGTTTTGCCCCGAGTGTTCCGATCGGCTGCCGATACACCGACAAGGCTGAGTCCACCTACACAAAGCCGGCGGACGCAGGATGGATTCTGGTCCCGAAGGACCCCGAATACGCCTGCTGATTAGCCTCGATCCTTCGTGACGGCCTGCCGGTCCATCTGGTGGGCCGTTTCGGCTTGTTGGGCGGGGTGTGGGCAGGCAGGAGGTCCGGCTGTAGGTTCGGCTGGGGCGCAGGCTCTACAACGTCGAGCCTGTGCGGGGACTCCGCAGGTGATCAATGAGTGCGCGGGGACTCGCGACGTGAGGTCGGCTGTGCGGGTTTGGCCGGTGTCCTGCCCGGTTTGGGGTCGAGCATGATCAGGGGGCCGTACGCTTGCCAGCTACTCGGGCAGGCTTCACCCCTGCCCGCAATGTGTCCGAGTGGCCCCCTGGTCTTGCTCGACACGGGACCCGAATCGGAGAGGTGGGTAAAGCCGTGGAGCCGACCGACCCCACCCCCGGCCTGGTTCTTTCGCCCCCTTGTGGGCGCGGGCGGGCGACGACGTGCGGCCCCGGTGGCGTAGACATTGAGGGGCAAGCGCGGCGGCGTCCGGCCGGCGCCGCCGCGCTGTGCGCGGCACTCTCTGATCTCTGATCAGACTGCTACCGCAGTTCAGGAGGCCGGGAAAGCAGACGCTCGATGCGTCAAATGTGGTGTTCTCCCGAGCATCCGCCTCATCCCCCGGGCCTGGTGCGCTTGTGTCTCTGAAGCCTTCTGGGGACCACTCGGGCGCATGGCAGGCAAGGGACAGGGCCGGTCCCGTGTGGCTGGCTGCGTGTGGCGGCTGAGCTGCCAATGATCCTCGCTCGCTCACCGAACCCTGGGTCGGGCAGCGAGCGAAGCGAGCACTTGATTGAGTAGGGAAACTTCTACCGCACGGGCGCTCTTGTAGCTTGTCCGGTCTCGCTGCCGCGCTCGCCCCAACGGGCTTACGAGTGCTGGGGGTTCAACGGCAGAGCTACGCGTGAGGGAGCTTTGAGAACCGCGCCGCGAGCCCTGCTGCGGGGAGGTAGCGTCACAGTCCGCACGCGAGTGAGGCTCCGCTGCCGCGATGGAGGATGCATGGCTGGCCTGATCATTCTCATTCTCATTGGCCTGGCAGTCGCGCTCTGGGTTCGTGAGGGCCGCAAGGGCCCCATTGCCTCCTACACGGGTAGCGGCTGTGGGTGTTTCCTGGCAGTTGGCCTGCTACTTCTCGCCGTACTCGTGTACTTCGGTGGCCAGGCGGAGAGTCGCTTCTACGGCGAGTAAGAGCTCAGCTCACGACGCGGACTGCCAACTGCGTGGCGACGGCGTTCAACTCCGTGACGCCGACGACGCGACCGCCAAGCCCGGCTTGACACCTGACCTGGCGCCGTCAGCCGACCTTGACGAGCCGCTTGCCATCGTGACTGCGAACATGCGGCCCGTTGCCGTCCAGGGCATCGAGCAGGCGGATCGCGTAGACCTCGGACATCCGCTCGGCGATTTCCTCGGGCGTGAGCCAGGCGACTGCTGTCGACTCGTCGGAGGTGCGCTCGATGCCGCCGGACGGCTTGCAGCGGAAGACCAGGGCGACGATGCCTCGCGTCGTGTTCTTGTAGACGCCCGAGAGTTCGTCCACCTCAACGTGGATGCCCGTCTCCTCCAGGACCTCACGGGTGACGCCTGCTTCGGGTGACTCGGTGAGTTCGAGAATTCCGCCCGGCAGTTCCCAAGTCCCGTTGTCCGCTCAGCGGATCGCCAGGAGTCGGCCGTCCTCGCGCACGACGGCCCCGGCCGCAGACACGGAGTGCAGTGGCGTTGACTGGCCTGCGCTGGCGCTTGCCGCCGCCCGTGATGACCACCTCTTCGCGGCCTGGGTCCTGTGCCTGGGGCTGCGCCGGGGTGAGGTCCTGGGCCCGACGTGGAAGTCCGTCGACTTCGAGACCAGTGAGTTGTACGTGGATCACCAGATCCAGCGGGCCGGGCGTCAGATCCTCTACCGCGAGACCAAGACAGAGGACTCGGACGACTTCCTGCCTCTGCCGGCGCTGCCTCAAGGCTCTGCGAATGCGTCGCGCGCAGCAGCTCGGCGACCGGAAAGCCGTCGGGGAGCTCTGGCAAGGCAGCCATGACCTGATCTTCACCACGAAGCACGGCACCCCGATCGAGCCTGGCAACCTCACCCGCATGTTCGCCCTGCGGGCTCGCCGTGCCGGGCTCCGGGTCATCCCGCTCCGGAACACCCGGCACACGTGCAGCTCACTCCTGGTGGCCCTCAAGGTCCACCCGAAGGTGGCCCAGCGCATCCTCAGGCACTCACAGATCGCCATGACGATGGAGGTCTACGCCGAAGCGAGCGAGGAAGCTGTACGCGACGCGATCGGCAAGCTGTCCGACGCAATGGGCCGCACCGGCTGAGCGGTGCGCATCGAAGAACTGAAAGGCCAGGCGACCCGCTCGGGATCTCCTGGCCGTTGGGGGCTACTCCGAAGCGGCCTCGACGTTAAGCGAATAGTCCACCCCGACCGAGAAATCGTCAGACTCACCGCGAATCGTCAACGCGTGCTGCCCAGGTTCCAGTGGCGGCAGCTGCACCCATACGCCACATCCAGTAGCCGTGAAGCGTCCGTCTGTCCCGGTGACAGGGTTGTTGGCGACCCCCAGCACGGAGATCGCCTCCCCTCGGAGTGCCTCCGAGGCGACCTTCTTGCCATCCAGCACCGCGGACCCCTTGGCGGCACTCATGAAGCCTGCGCAGGCCGACGGATTTCCTATGAGGTTCACAAGGGGGAAAGCGAGAGGCACTCCGTTAGGGACGCTGCACGTTCGCTTGACCTGACCGCCGAAAGAGCCCGCCAGAAACCATACGTCTCGTGACTGGTTGCGCCCGCATGAGCTTCCGTCCTGGTCAGCAACGGGGTTCGTCTGCTCAGGTTCCGACGCCGCCCACGTCCACCACCGGCTTTGCAGATCCCCAGAGGAGAGACGGCCCTCTGTCGAGGGCGGTACTGGGGGAGAGGGGACAACCGTTGCACGCACCCCTGTCTCTGAACCTGCGGTCTGAGCCCCACATCCCACCAATGCGGATAGCACCGCCGCAGCAAGTCCTGCTCTTCGAGCCTTGACCCTCATGAACGCCCCTCCCGGTGTCGCACTGATCTCTCGACTCCCTGGTCGACGTGCGACATGCGCGACACCCTAGCCGCGAGCTGGGTCGGCACTCGGACCTCAGTCCGTTTGCTGTACACCCAACGCCAGAGGCCCCCGGATTATCTCCGGGGGCCTCTGGTCTGCTGTGCACTCGGCAGGATTCGAACCTGCAACCTTCTGATCCGTAGTCAGATGCTCTATCCGTTAAGCTACGAGTGCCTGGCGTTCCGGGCTTTTCTGCCTGGTCGGCGTTGCGGGAACAACATTACATGACCCGCGCCGTCAGGTGAAATCCGTTAAGCACACCCCGCCTGACCTGCAAAAACACTGCAGAAACGGTGCCTGGACGCGACGCTGAAACGACCGAAGCCCCGGCCATCAGGACGGGGCTTCAGTGATCAACTGGCGGAGGCGGAGGGATTTGAACCCTCGATGGGCTTTAAGACCCAAACCGCATTAGCAGTGCGGCGCCATAGACCGGACTAGGCGACGCCTCCAGCACACCCGCGTGGGCGCGAGTGGTGCGTGCAGATGATGACACAGCCCAGCGGGGTGTCACCAATCGCTGCCCACGGTACTAGGCACGTGGGCCGCAGAGCAAAGTCCGGCCGCTGAGCAAACTCCGGGAGGCCGGGGCCTGTCCCCCACAGGGCGTCCGTCCGGTTGCGCAACGCCGGGGCGCAAGGAGCGTTAGAGAGGGCGGGGCATCGCGCCCCGGCCGGACCCGTGACTCTCCAGCTCCAGGAGCTCCCATGCTGCGCCGCCTCGTTCTCACCGCTCTCACCGCCACCGCGTCCGTCGCCGCGCTCGCCGCCGCCGGGCCGGCGGCCGGGGCGTCGCCCCTGCCCTTTCCGCTGCCGCTGCTCTCGTCACCCGATGAGCTGACCGTGACCGTCTCCGAGTCCGGGAGCACGCGGACCGACGGGCGGTACGAGCTCGAGTGCGGGCCCACCGGCGGGACGCACCCGTCGGCGCAGTCCGCCTGCGACCGGCTGGACCAGTTGGCGCAGCAGGGGAAGGACCCCTTCGCGCCGGTGCCCCAGGACCAGATGTGCACGCAGCAGATGGGCGGTCCCGCCGGCGCGCACGTCACCGGAACATGGCAGGGGCGGAGCATCGACGCCACCTTCAGCCGGGCCAACGGCTGTGAAATCTCGCGCTGGCAGATGATGGAGCCGGTACTGCCCAACACCAGGTCATAGGCCCAAGGCGTACGTCATGTGCACACAACCTTGGTGAGAGCTCCCCCTCATCCGCCGTCACGCCCGCATCCGCTGCCTTTAGACTCCCTCCAGTGACAGGCTGAGGCCCGAGGGGCAAGATGGGACCGGCCGTCCGCAATATGCAGTAGGTCAGGGAGGAAGCGTCGTCGTGAGCAGCAGGCCATCCCGAGGCGCTGCTCGCCTCGCAGCCATACTCGACGCCCTCCCCGACGGGCTGGTGCTCGTCAATGCCAACGGCACGGTCGTCAACGCCAACACCATCGCCCTCGAACTCTTCGAGTCTCCCGGCACCGCACTCGTCGGGCGCGGGCTGCTCGATCTGCTGCCGTCCTTCGACTCGCGGCTGATCCCCGGCTCCATGCGACGGCCCGAGGCCGCGGACGAGCGGGGCCGCACCAAGCCTGCTCGGATGGTCGCCCGGCGCACGGACGGCAGCGAGTTCCCGGTCGAGGTGACCAGCGCGAGTCTGGAGGACGGGCGCGAGGCCTATGCCTCGTCCAGCGGCTACACCGGCGACGAGCTGCTGATGCTCGTCGTACGTGATCTGTCGGGCACTGTGGACACCGAAGCGGAGCTTGCCCGTTCGCAGCGGCAGACCGAGATGATCCTGCGGGCCGCTTCCGAGGGTGTCGTCGGGACGGACACCGACGGGCGGGTCGTGCTGGTCAATCCGGCCGCCGCGCAGATCCTCGGATTCCGGGCGAGCGACCTCGGCGGCCAGGAGCTGCACCCCCTGATCCTGCACTCGCGGGGGGACGGCGAGCCCTTCCCGTACGAGGAATCGCCGCTCGCGGACACCCTCAAGTCCGGCCGCAAGCACCGGGTGCGCGGGCAGGTGCTGTGGGCGAAGAACGGCTCGAAGGTGGCCGTCGACCTGACGACCGCGCCGGTGCGGGACGGGGATCAGCTCGTCGGCGCGGTGATGACCTTCACCGACCGGCGTCCGTACGAGGAGCTGGCGGAGCAGCACGCGGCGGAGCTGGCGGAGGCGACGGAGCGGCTGACGGGCGAGCTCACGGAGACGACCGAGCGGCTCACGGCGGACATCGCGGACAAGTCGGAGCGTTACGCGGCCGAGATCGAGGTGCGCGACGACCGGTACGAGGAGCTGGCCGCCCGGCATGCCCAGTTGACCGCCGTACTCGGCGAGTCGCTGCGCGGGCCGCTGGAGGAGCTGCGCGCCGAACTGGGCACGCTCGCCGCCGACCCGGCCGGGCAGCTGTGGCCCGAGGCCAACCAGATCCTGCACCATCTGACCGCCGGATACGCCCGGATGACGACACTTGTCGACAATGTGCTGGGCTACCAGCGGCTCGACACCGGGGCGGAACAGCTTCGTAAGGCCAAGGTGCTGCTCGACGGGGTCGTGGCGGCCGGGGTCGAGGGCGCGATCGAGCTGATCGGCCCGGGGCGGGCGCAGTTCGCGGTGCACGCGCCGCCCATAGAGGCCGAGGTGGACGGGGTGCGGCTGGCGACGGCGCTGGCGCATCTGGTCGCGGACGTGGCCGGGGTCGACTCGACCGGCAAGGCCCGGGTGGTTCCGGGCGGCGGCTACGTGGACTCGACGATCGTGGTGGCGGCGGCCCAGCGCGGTGACGTCGTACGGATCGAGGTGCGGGGGCCGTTCGCCGGGGGAGACCCGGTGCACGAGCCGATCGTGCGCGGGATCGTACGGGCGCACGGCGGTGTGCTGCAGACGCATGAGGTGCCGGGGATGAGCGGCAGCGCGTACGTCCTGGAGGTGCCGCTCGGCGAGGGCTCAGGGACGGTGACGGCTCCACCCGCGGCCGGTCCGGAGGGCGGCGCGCTCGCGCTGCCCGAACAGCAGACGAGTGGATCACCGGGTACGTCCGGCGGGGGCGGGCGGCGGCGCGCGCGGCGGGCCACCACGGATGCCTTCCTGGACAGCCCGGTGGCCATCGAGGACCCGGTGACGGCCGCGCAGCCGACCGGGCGGCGCCGGGCCCATGGAGCCCACGGTGCTCCCGGGTCTCCCGGGTCTCCCGCGGACGAGCCGCAGCAGGAACGGATTCCGGCCCAGGACTCGGGCGAGGGGAGAGGTTCCGGGAGCGACGGCAGTGGCGGCACCGGACGGCGGCGCGGGCGGCCGAGCCCCGCCGAGCAGTCCGCCGCGACGGTCGGAGCTGCGGGCGCCGCGGGAGCCGCTGGTGCTGTCGGAGCTCTCGGAGCTCTCGGAGCTCTCGGAGCTGTCGCGGGAACCCTTGAGCCCACCGGGGGTTCGGTGGTGACGGCCGCGGAGGGCGCTGCCTCGACCGGACGGGCTGCGCTCGGCCAGGCGGTGCCGCCGCAGGGCGTCCCCGTCCAACCGGAAGGAACGGGTCCGTCGGGCCGGCGCGCACGGCGTGGCGGGGAGGGCGGCGGCATGCCCGAACTGTCCGCCGCTCCGGCTGCCGTACCTGCCGCTCCGGTCACCGTACCTTCGGCGACCTCCGCCGCTGCGGCTTCGGACGGATCACAGCCGGCCGGGCGGCGGGCCAGGCGGGCGCTGGCGGCCGCACCGGCCGCCGTGGAGAGCGGGCGCTCGGCGTTCGCGCTCCCGCCGGCCGAGGCCGACCGGATCGCGCCGGTCGCGCCCCTCCCCCCGACGGCCGGTGCGGCGGACGCCTCGCCGGCGGCCCGGCACGACGCCGTACGCACCGAGCCGGGCACGGATCACCACACGCCGTCGCAGCAGCATCCCGTACCGACGGGCCGCCGCCGCGCCCGCAAGGACGCCCAGCCCCAGCCCCAGCCCGTGCAGGCGCTGGAGGCCCACGCCCTGGAGGCCCCGCAGACACCGGAAGGCGCCGCGCAGGCATCCGGACAGCCGGGATGGGGAGGGAACGGCACCTCGGGCACCGGCCTCGCCGCTCTCGCCGCGACCGGTCACCGCCTGGCCACCGACGACTCGACCGGTCACCACATGGCCACGGACGACGAGGGCGCGCGCGGGGAGACGGTCCAGGACACCGGTTCCGTATCGCTGCCGCTGCCGCTGCCCCTGCCCGCCGAGACACCCGCCCGGCCGGCCCCCGCGCGCGCAGCACAGCCGCTGCCCCCCGCACAACCGCTGCCCGCCGAGGCGCCGGTCTCCGCGGACGCCTCGCAGGGGCGGGCCTTCAGCGTGCGCACGCTCGGTCAGGGCGTGCCGTTCTCGCAGCAGATCGCCCAGCAGCAGAACCAGACGCTCGGCGCCGGCCGCCGCCGCAAGCTGGCCACGCCTC
This sequence comes from Streptomyces lunaelactis, assembly GCF_003054555.1. Taxonomy (NCBI): domain Bacteria; kingdom Bacillati; phylum Actinomycetota; class Actinomycetes; order Kitasatosporales; family Streptomycetaceae; genus Streptomyces; species Streptomyces lunaelactis. The sequence goes on from NZ_CP026304.1 coordinate 4,231,392, forward strand.
CGGAGGGCGAGCGGCCCGAACCCGCCGCCCGTCCGCACCCGCAGGCCGCCACGCAGATCGGGCCGCGGCTGTCCGCGGCGCAGTCCGAGGGCCGGTCGTACGCCATAGGCGCACCCGACGAGGGTGCGGAGGGACCCGAGCCGCTGGACGGGCCGGGGGGTGCGGTCGAGGTGGCCAACCAGCCGCAGCCGCGTCCCGTCGACGACGAACTGCCCCCGGAGCCGCTGGACAACCCGCGCCGGCTCCTTGTCTGGCCCGCGCCCGATGTCTCCACGCAGCAGGCGCTGAGCGACCGCGGCTACCGCCCGGTCGTCGTGCACTCGCGCGAAGAGGTCGACGCGCAGATCGCGGCCTTCCCGGCGGCGCTCTTCGTCGACCCGCTGACCGGCCCGATCACCCGGACCGCGCTCCAGTCGCTGCGCCAGGCCGCCGTCGCCGCGGAGGTCCCGGTGCTGGTGACGGCGGGCCTGGGGCAGGCGACGCGGGAGGCCGCGTACGGCGCCGACCCTGCCGTACTGCTCAAGGCGCTGGCCCCGCGCGACAGCGAACAGCATCCGCCGCGGGTCCTGTTGATCGAGGAGCACGAGGAGATCGCGCTCGCGCTGACGGCGACGCTGGAGCGGCGCGGCATGCAGGTCGCGCGCGCCGGCGCGGATACGGACGCGGTCACGCTCGCCACCCAGATGCGGCCGAACCTGGTGGTCATGGACCTGATGCAGGTACGCCGCCGACGCGCGGGGATCATCGACTGGCTGCGCGCGAACGGCCAGTTGAACCGCACGCCCCTGGTCGTCTACACCTCGGCGGGCCTCGACCGGGCGGAGCTGCCGCGGCTCTCGTCGGGCGAGACGGTGCTCTTCCTCGCGGAGCGCTCCACCAGCAGCGACGTCCAGGCCCGTATCGTCGATCTGCTGGCGAAGATCGGTACGAACTGACGTGAAAGGGGCGGCGGTTGTGACCGCCGCCCCCTTCCGTACCCGTGCTACAGCTCGGTGACGTCCAGCTCGCCGTCCGCGTACTGCCTGCGGATCACCTTTTTGTCGAACTTGCCCACGCTCGTCTTCGGCACCGCCGGGATCACCGCCCACCGCTCCGGCACCTGCCACTTGGCGATCGTCTCGGCGAGGAAGGCCTTGAGCGTCTGGTAGTCCGCGGTCGAGCCCTCCTTCAGCACCACCGTCGCCAGCGGCCGCTCACCCCACTTTTCGTCCGGGACCGCGACGACCGCGGCCTCGGCGACCTCCGGGTGTGCCATCAGCGCGTTCTCCAGATCCACGCTCGAGATCCACTCGCCGCCGGACTTGATGACGTCCTTCGCGCGGTCGGTCAGTGTCAGATAGCCGTCGTGGCTGATGACGCCGACATCGCCCGTTTTCAGCCAGCCGTCCTCGCTGAACTTGTCCTCGGGCCTGAAGTCGTCGCCGCCCGCGCCGCCGTAGTACGCGCCCGCGATCCACGTGCCGCGCACTTCCAGCTCACCGGCCGACTCGCCGTCCCAGGGCAGCACCTCGCCGCCGGGGCCGACCAGCCGGGGCTCGACGCCTGCCGGGAAGCGGCCCTGGGTGACGCGGTACGGCCACTCCTCCTCCGCGCTCAGTCCGGCCGGCGGGTGCGCCATCGTGCCGAGCGGAGAGGTCTCGGTCATGCCCCAGGCGTGACAGACCCGCACGCCGAGCTTGTCGTACGCCTCCATCAGCGCCGGCGGGCAGGCCGAGCCGCCGATGGTGACGGTCTTCATGGAGCTCAGGTCCCGGGGGTTCGCGGTGACTTCGGCCAGCAGCCCCTGCCAGATGGTGGGGACGGCCGCGGCGTGCGAGGGCTTCTCGCGCTCGATCATGTCGGCGAGCGGCGCGGGCTGCAGAAAGCGGTCGGGCATCAGCATGTTGATGCCGGTCATGAACGTGGCGTGCGGCAGTCCCCAAGCGTTGACATGGAACTGCGGGACCACCACCAGCGTCGTGTCGCGGTCGGTCAGCCCCATCGACTCGGTCATGTTGACCTGCATGGAGTGCAGATAGACGGAGCGGTGGGAGAAGACGACGCCCTTGGGGTCGCCGGTGGTGCCCGAGGTGTAACACATGGCGGCACCGGTGCGCTCGTCCAGCTCCGGCCAGTCGTATGTGCTCGGACGGCCGGCGATCAGCTCCTCGTACTCGTACACCTGCGCCTGTGCGTCGGCGAGCAGGGCGCGGTCGCCGGGGCCGGAGACGACGATGTGCTCGATCGTCGGCAGATGCGGCAGGAGCGGCGCGAGCAGCGGCAGCAGCGAGCCGTTGACGATGACGACGCGGTCGGCGGCGTGGTTGACGATCCACACCAGCTGCTCCGGGGGGAGGCGGAGGTTGAGGGTGTGCAGGACGGCGCCCATGGAGGGGATCGCGAAGTACGCCTCGACGTGCTCGGCGTTGTTCCACATGAGCGTGGCGACGCGCTGGTCGCCGACGACTCCGAGTTCGTCACGCAGGGCATTGGCCAGTCGGGTGGCCCGCTCGCCGACCTCCGCGAACGTGCGGCGCTGCGGCTCGGCCTCCCCCGTCCAGGTGGTGACCAGTGATTTCCCGTGGATCGTCATCCCATGATGAAGGATGCGGGTCACAGTCAGTGGTACGTCCTGCATGGTGCTCAGCACGGCGTCCTCCCGGTGGGCGCTAGCGCTACGTGGCAGTAAGGGTTGTGCAGATTCTGCGACGTACCGCTCGGTATGTCACTACCCGGGAGTAAGGAATCGCCGCGCCGTCGGCTGGATCGCCCCTTATGGGGCCCGGCATCACCGTGCCATCGGCCCGGCGTCAGCGCACCGGCGACAGCTCCGGGTCCTCGCGGAGCTTGCCGAGCGCCCGCGACACCGCGCTCTTGACCGTGCCGACCGACACTCCGAGGACCTCGGCCGTCTGGGCCTCGCTGAGGTCTTCGTAGTACCGCAGCACGACCATCGCGCGCTGCCGGTCCGGCAGCTTCATCACGGCGCGCCACATCGCGTCGTGCAGCACCTGCTGCTCGGCCGGGTCTGCCGTGGGCACGCTCTCCGGCTCGGGCAGCTCGTCGCAGGCGAACTCGTCGACCTTGCGCTTGCGCCACTGCGAGGTGCGGGTGTTCACCAGGGCACGGCGGACATAGCCGTCGAGCGCCCGGTGGTCCTCGATCCGCTCCCACGCGACGTACGTCTTTGCGAGCGCGGTCTGCAGCAGGTCCTCGGCATCGCTCGGGTTCGCGGTGAGCGAGCGGGCGGTACGCAGCAGTACGGGCCCCCGCGCCCGTACATACGACGAAAACGATGAGTACGGCGCGTACGACACCACCGGCGCGGCGGCCCTCGAAGCGCTTGTGCAGACTGGCGTGGTCATAGGTCCACGCTAGGAGCGGGCACTACTGTCGCGGATCGGCCCCAGGTCCCGAAGCCCTCTCCGCCTCAGGTTGTACGGGTGGTGCTGCCCCGACCTCCTGAAGGTGGAGGAGACCCTCAGGGTCGGATGCGGGCCACGAGCCCGCACCGGAGCCTCCATCAGCCGTCCGCGCCCAGAATGAGCCCCGATGTCGGTACGCCGGTGCCCGCCGTGACCAGGGTCCTGGCCGCGCCCGGTATCTGGTTGAACGAGGTGCCGCGCAGCTGTCTGACCGCCTCCGCGATGCCGTTCATCCCGTGCAGATACGCCTCCCCCAGCTGACCGCCATGGGTGTTCAGCGGCAGCGCGTCCGCCGCCACGAACTCCGCCGCCCCGCCCGGCTCGCAGAACCCGAACTCCTCCAGCTGCATCAGCACGAACGGGGAGAAGTGGTCGTAGATGATGCCCACGTCGATGTCGCCGGGAGCGAGCCCGGAGGTCTGCCAGAGCTGCCGGGCGACCACGCCCATCTCGGGCAGACCGGTGAGGTCGTCCCGGTAGAAGCTGGTCATCTGCTCCTGCGCCCGGCCGGCGCCCTGCGCGGCTGCGACGATCACAGCTGGTGGCTTCGGCAGGTCCCTGGCCCGCTCGGCGCTGGTGACGACGATCGCCTGCCCGCCGTCGGTCTCCTGGCAGCAGTCGAGCAGCCGCAGCGGCTCGACGATCCAGCGCGAGTCGGCATGTTCGGCGAGGGTGATCGGTCTCTCGTAGAAATACGCCGCGGGGTTGTTCGCCGCGTGGCGGCGGCCGGTGACGGCGACATGGCCGAACACCTCGGGCGTCAGCCCGTACGTATGCAGATAGCGCTGGGCGGCCATGGCGACCCAGGAGGCTGGGGTGAGCAGCCCGAACGGGAGATTCCAGCCGAGCGCCGCACCCTCGGCCGAGGGCTCCCGCTGCTGCACCCCGGAGCCGAAGCGGCGGCCGGAGCGCTCATTGAACGCCCGGTAGCAGACGACGACTTCGGCAACGCCGCCGGCGACGGCCAGGGCGGCCTGCTGCACGGTGGCGCAGGCCGCGCCGCCGCCGTAGTGGATACGGGAGAAGAAGGACAGCTCACCGATGCCCGCCGCCTGGGCGACGGTGATCTCGGGGCTGGTGTCCATGGTGAAGGTGACCAGACCGTCGACGTCGGCGGGGGAGAGGCCGGCGTCGTCGAGGGCGGCGTGCACCGCTTCGACGGCCAGCTTGAGCTCGCTGCGGCCCGAGTCCTTGGAGAACTCGGTCGCCCCGATGCCGACGACGGCCGCCCGGCCGCCGAGCGTGTCCCGGCCGCGGATGCTCATGTTCCTTCCCCCGGAACTGTCACTGCCACCGTGCCGGTGACGTGGTTGCCGATGCTGTTGGCGCCGACGACCCGCACTTCGGCAGTGTCGCCTTCCACGGAGGTGACCGTGCCGCTCAAAACCATGGTGTCTCCCGGGTAGTTGGGCGCACCCAGCCGGATGGCGACCCTGCGGAGCACGGCCCGCTCCCCGAAGCAGTCGGTGATGTACCGCCCGACCAGACCGTTGGTCGTGAGGATGTTCATGAAGATGTCCGGGGATCCCTTCTCCTTCGCGAGTTCGGAGTCGTGGTGGACGTCCTGGTAGTCCCGGGAGGCCACAGCCCCGGCGACGATGAGCGTGCGGGTGATGGGGATGGTCAGCGGCGGCAGCTCTTCGCCGACACTCGTCATACGGGCTCCTCCTTCGCGAGCAACTTGCCCAGTTCGGCGAGGAGTTCCGGGCCGGAGCCCAGGTAGGCGTCCAGCTGGCGGCCCCACAGAAAGTGCCGGTGGACGGGATGGTCCAGGTCGGCACCGGTCCCGCCGTGCAGATGCTGCCCGGCATGCACGACACGCTTGCCGGCCTCGGAGGCCCACCATGCGGTGGTGAGCACCTCGGCGGCGGCGTCCAGCCCTTCGTCCTGCCGCCAGGCGGCTTCGTAGGCCGTGACCCGTATCGCCTCCGTATCCATGTACGCGTCGGCGGCGCGCAGCAGCACTCCCTGGTTGGTGGAGAGCGGACGCCCGAACTGCTCGCGGGTCGCGGTGTGTTCGACGGCCCGGGCGAGCGCGCCCGCGCAGACCCCGGCCTGGAGACCGGCGAAGGCGGTACGGCCCAGGGCGAGCACGGACTCGTACGCACCGGGCCCGCCGAGCCGCTCGCCCGCGGCCCCGGACAGGACGAGGCGTGCGGCCGCCCACGGCGCAGTGGTCTCCACCTCCGTGACCTCCGCGTCGGCGGTCCGGATCAGCCAGAGCGCCCGCTCGGCGTCCGGGACCAGTACATGCGTGGCGTCCCGCAGCCACGGCACGAAGGGCACCGAGCCACTCAACCACCCCGGCGCGGAGGCCCGAACCCCGCCGTGGGCCGGGAACGCCCCTGCCGCCACCGCTGTGCCGTCGCGCAGCGCGGGCAGCAGCCGGGCCCGCTGCTCGTCCGTGCCGTGCGCGGCCACCGCCAGCAGTCCGTACACACAGGTCGCGGCGAAGGGCACCTGCGCGGTGGTCCGCCCCTGCTCCTCCAGCAACAGCACCAGACCGAGCAGACCTATGTCCTCGGCGGCCCCGGGAAGGCCCGCCGAGCACAGCGCCTTCCACAACTCCGTGTCCGTACCGGTCCCGGCGGCGGCCAGCCGCTCATGCGTGGAGAGGTCGCCGAAGATCTGCGCCGCCAGGTCGCGCGCGGCCGTCTGCTCCTCCGTGGGCGTGAAGTCCATGTCAGCCCGCACCCCCGTCCGGGCCCCGGAAGACCGGAAGCTCCAACTCCTCGTCCACCCGGAGGAATTCGAGCTGTACGGGCATGCCGATCCGCACCTTGTCGTACGGCACCCCGACCACATTGGTGACCATCCGTACACCCTCCGCCAGCTCGATCAGCCCCACCGCGTACGGGGGGTCGAACGCCGGGAAGGGAGGGTGGTGCATCACGACGTACGAGTACACGGTCCCGGCGCCGCCCGCCTCCACCGTGTCCCACTCGGGCGAGCCGCAGGCATTGCAGCCCGGCAGCCAGGGAAGGCGCAGCGCAGCGCATTCCCCACAGCGCTGGATCAGCAGCCTGTGCTCGGCCACCCCGTCCCAGAACCCGGCGTTGTCCCTGTTGATCACTGGCCGTGGCCGCCGGCTCAGGGCCGCGGGCCCGGATTTCCGGCGCGCGGCCGGTGCGTACTTGAGGATGCGGAAGCGGTGCGTGCCCGCGAGCTCCCCGTTCGCCCGGACGTCCATCCGCGTCGTGACGAAGTGGCCCGTCCCCAGCTTGGTGGTCTTGAGCTCCGACACCGACTCGATCACCGCGTCGAAGGTGATCCGGTCCCCCGGCCGCAGCGGCCGCAGATACTCCTGCTCACAGTCGGTCGCGACCACCGAGGTGTACCCCGCCCCGTCCAGCAGGGCGAACAGCTCGTCCTGCGCCGCGGTCCGGTCCGTATGCCCGGAGAGACCGCCCATCGTCCATGCCTGCAGCATCGTCGGCGGCGCTATGGCATCCGGCCCCATGTAGGCGGGGCCGGTGTCCCCCATTGCCTCGCACCAGTGCCTGATCATCGGCTCGTTGACCAGGTCCTTGCCGACGCCCGCCGTGGCCGCGGCCCGCCCCTCGTACGCCTTCAGCTGTCCGTACAACTCATCGGTCACCTCTTCCCCCTCTTCATGCCGAGCCGCATCGTCGCGACGATCTCCCGCTGCACCTCGCTCACCCCGCCCCCGAAGGTGTTGATCTGCGCCGCTCTGTTCATCCGCTCCAGCTCCCCGTCACCCAGAGCTCCGATGTCGAGCGAGCCGGGCGATCCGCCCCGGATCAGCCCCTCCTCCCCCGTGATTTCCTGGCACATTCGATACACCTCGACCGCGGATTCGGTTCCCGCGAACTTCACGCCGCTCGCATCGCCGGGCGCCAGCCGGCCCGCCCCCACATCCCCCACCAAACGCCAGTTGAGCAGGCGCGTTGCCGCCAGCCGGGCGTGCACTTCGGCCGCTCTGAATTGCACCCACGGCTCGTCAATCCGTCGCCCACCCGTCACTGGATCGGGCGTACGCGCCCGCTCCAGTGACGCCTCGTAGAAGTCCTCGGCCTGCATCCCGATCGCCGCCAGCGCCACCCGCTCGTGGTTGAGCTGGTTGGTGATCAGCCCCCAGCCGCCGTTCTCCTCGCCGACCAGGTTCTCCGCGGGCACCCGTATCCCGTCGTAGTACGTCGACGTCGTGGTGAGTCCGCCCACTGTCTCGATCGGCGTCCAGGCGAACCCGGGCGCGTCGGTCGGCACCAGGATGATCGAGATGCCCTTGTGCTTGGGCGCCTGCGGATCCGTACGGCAGGCGAGCCAGATCCAGTCGGCGTTCTGGCCGTTGCTGGTGAAGATCTTCTGCCCGTCGACGACCCACACCTCACCGTGATCCGTCCGTTCCCGCACGGCGCGCGTACGCAGCGACGCGAGGTCGGTCCCGGCCTCCGGCTCGCTGTAGCCGATCGCGAAGACGACGTCCCCGCTGAGGATGCGCGGCAGGAAGAAGGCCTTCTGCTCCGTGGTCCCGTACGTCATCAGGGTCGGTCCGACGGTGTTCAGCGTGACCATGGAGACGGGCGCACCGGCCCGGTACGCCTCGTCGAAGAAGACGAACTGCTCGTCGGGGCCCCGCCCCTGGCCTCCGTACTCGACGGGCCAGCCGAGCCCGAGCATCCCGTCCGTGCCGATCCGCCGCAGCAGCCGGCGCCGCTCCGCCTCGTCGTCGGCGGGCGGCGGTCCTTCCGGCATCACATCTCGGAAGTACGAACGCAGTTCGGCGCGCAGCTGCTGCTGCCGCTCCGTCGGGGCGAGGTGCACGGGGGGCCGCCTCCCGGGCATACGGATCAGAGGTTTCTGACTGTCCGTCAGATACATATCCGCTGTCAAGGCCGGCGTCGGACGCGAGCACCGCACACAGGGGCACCCACAGCCGCAACAGACGGCGTCACCACGCACAACGGCCTGCGCGGCGGCACCGAAGTGCCGCCGCGCAGGCAGTCGTTCACCCCTTGGCCAAACCCCCCATCGGGCCGGTCACCACCACAGAGGCGTGAAGTTCACCACCGTGTTGGACTGGTCGATCGCAGTGAAGCCGGAGCCGTTCACGCTGGCGGTGTTGTTCTGATTGGACGCGCCGGCACCGCTCGCCACCTGTTGAGTGGTGGTCGAATTGCCCCAGTTATCGCCGCCTACGCCGCTGACGATCGAGGCCACCGTCGCGTTCGATCCGTCGTCCGCGAAGGCGCCATTGTCGGCCTGGGCAACACCCGAGAAGAGGGCGGCAGCGAGGGGCAGGGCAACGACAGCGGCGATGGCGCGGGCGGTACGGATGCTTGCCATGTCATTTCCTCCATGAACCGGAACTGCAGAAGTACGGCTTGTTCCAAGGCGGTTGGCCGACCGCCCCGGATCTTGGTCACGACGTCGCGAGATCAGAGTTGCCCACCGAATCCACTACGAACCACGCCGGAGCACCCAATTCCCCCTCAAGCGTGAGGACATGTCGATAAACCCCCTTCGCGCCCGCAGGGCCCCAGTTCACGCCGGTGCACACCACACAGCCCGGCCAGGACAAGGGATGAAGCGTTTCGGCATATGTTCGGCCAATTCCCCCCCCTTCCCTTCTTCGAACACGTGTACGAAGATAGACCTATGGCCGCCACCGACCGGCAGACCGCCACCCTGGCCCTCGCCCACGCTCTCTCCGCCGCCGAGCGCGGGCTCCCCGTCATCCCCCTGTCCCCCACCAAGCTCCCGCCCTGCGCTCACCCCACCGGGGCGACCCCGAGCCGGTCCTGTGCCGCGGCGAATGCGGCCTGCCTGGCCATGGGGTCCACGACGCCACCACGGACCCAGGGGGCATCCGCGCCCTGTTCGCCGCCGCCCCCTGGGCCACCGGCTACGGCATCGCCTGCGGCCGGCCGCCGCACCATCTGATCGGCATCGACCTCGACACCAAGTCCTCGACCGACTCCGTGGCTTCGCTGCAGCACCTGGCCCTCCACCATCTGTTCACGATCCCGGATACGGTCACCGTCCTCACCCCGAGCGGCGGCCGCCACCTCTGGCTGACCGGCCCGCCCGACGTCGTCGTCCCGAACTCCGCAAGCCGGCTCGCCGCCGGCATCGACGTCCGCGGCGCCGGCGGCTATCTCGTCGGCCCCGGTTCGGTGAGCGCCCACGGCGCGTACCGCCTCGCGCCCGGCACGGCCGAGCTGTCCCCCGCGCCGTGCCCCCGCGCACTCCTGCGCCTCATCACGCCCCGCACGCCCCACCACCCCACGCACCCGCCCTCCGCCCGCCCCAGGGCCAGGGCCTGGTCCAGTTCGTCCTCGCGGCCCACGAAGGCCAGCGCAACACCCGGCTGTTCTGGGCGGCTTGCCGCGCCTACGAGAACGGTTTCGGCGACGACCTCGCGGACGCCCTGACCGAAGCGGCGGTCCGCGCGGGCCTGACCGAACGCGAGGCCCGCGCAACGATCGCCTCGGCCGACCGGCTGACCATGGGCCGCGGCGGCCGATGACGAACTCTGAGGCCGACAGGAAGGAACTCTGAGGCCCTGGTCAGGGCCGCCCATCACCACTGTCCGCGTGCGCGCGCGACCGGACTGCCACACCCTGGAGGTAGGGGCACCGCGGGCCGGTAGTCCTGCTCCACCCGCCAGCGGGTCGTGGGGCCGGCGGCAACCGCGGCTTCCCCGCGCGGCCGCGGTCCCGCGCCCGCCCCCGGGGAGACTCAGGGAGACCCGCCATGAGCACTCACAAGGCCGGAAGAGACACCACCGTACTGAGCGACTGTCTGGAAGTGCCCGGGATCGGCTTCATCCCGGTCAACGCCTTCGTCCTGCACTCCGAACAGCCCCTCGTCGTCGACACCGGCCTCGGGCTCCCCGACCGGAACTTCCTCGAGACGCTCGGCTCGGTCCTCGACCCCGTCGACGTACGGTGGATCTGGCTCACGCACCCCGACCGCGACCACACCGGCGGACTGTTCGATCTCCTCGCCGCGGCTCCCAAGGCGCGCGTGGTGACCACCTTCATCGGCGCCGGGATCATGTCCACCGAGCGGCCACTTCCGCTCGACCGCGTCTTCCTGGTGAACCCCGGCCAGTCCCTGGACGTCGGCGACCGCACACTCAAGGCCTTCCGTCCGCCGCTGTTCGACAACCCCGCCACGGTCGGCTTCTACGACGACCGGTCCCGGACCTGCTTCAGCTCCGACTGCTTCGGCGCCCCCATGCCCAGCGCGGAACTCGCCGTCACCGACAACGTCGGCGACCTCGCCGCCGAGCAACTGCGGGACGCCCAACTTCTGTGGGCGACGGTCGACAGCCCCTGGATCCACGCCATCGACACCGACAAGTACCTCGCCACGGTCCAGCCCCTGCGGACCATGGACCCCGAGATCGTCCTCTCCACGCACCTGCCGCCCGCGGTCGGCCTCGCCCCAAGCATGATCGACACGATCACGACGGCACCCGCCGCAGACCCCTTCGTCGGCCCGGACCAGCAGGCACTCGAGCAGATGCTCGCGGGCTTCGAGCCGGCCGGCAGCCGCTGACCGGCGAACGCAGAAAGGGTGCCTCTCAATGAGAGGCACCCCTTCTGACCAGCTCTTACGCTGACCTGCGCGGTGGGTGTGGGATTTGAACCCACGGTGACATCGCTGCCACGACGGTTTTCAAGACCGGCCCATACGTCGACCCTTCAGGCACCTGACCTGGGAAGACAAGCGTCGCAGGCCTGCCATCCCGGAATGTTGGCCACAGGTTGGCCGCGCAGCGCCTGACCAGACCACTTCGTCCATCGCCGACGACAAGTCCCTTATACAAGTGCGCGAGGCGCTCGGCACGAACGGTGTCCCGGTGGTGCTGTTCCCGCGGGTCAACGTTGCCCACGCTCGTCATCCGCGCAAGGAAACGGATCCCGTCTCCGCCCGGGTCGGCCAGCCAAGTCGAGCCCGTAGGGGTGTGCGTCTGCGATGCACCTTAAATCGAACACATGATTGAATTGGAGGCATGGCCCACACCGCTTTCCCGTCCGATCTGGTGGAGGCCCAGCGCGCCTGGGACCGCACCTACGCGGAGCTTGCTGCCCGCGAGGTCCCTTACACGGCACTGCGTCGCCGTCTGCTGCGGCTGTCCTGCCGCCTCGCTGCCCATCCCTTCTGGGGCACCGATCGGGGCCGGTCGCCTGCGGCCCGGGTGGAGCTGCGCGAGCTGGTCCGCTCACAGGAAGAAGGGGAGACCCATGGCCGCCGATCACCTCACTGAGCGGCAGGTGAGCATCCTGCGGTGCATCACGGAGTGGATCGCCGAGTACGGGGAGGGCCCCACGATCCGAGAGATCGGTAAGAGCGTCGGCCTGTCGAGCACCTCGTCCGTGGCGTACCAGCTCCGCCGGATGGAACAAGCCGGAGTGATCACCCGAACCGGCCGGCAGTGGCGCTCCTGCCGCCTCGGCAACTGACGCGGGCCGCCTGGGTCATTGCGCTGGGCCAACGCTTCAGCCGATGAGTGCCTCGATTGCGCTTCTGAGGGTTCCGACGAGCGAGGCGAGGGACGCAGCGGAACCGATCGCGAGGCCCAGCATCTCCAGGGTTTCGGTTAGACGGCGCCCGTCCGGAGTGGGGCTACGCAACTCCTCGTCAATCCTGGCGACGGCCTGCCGGCAACTGTCGATGCTGTTCACCTCGTCAGCGTGCGCGTCGAGCGCAGCCGCCAGTTCGGTGAGTCTGTTCTGCGCGACCAGCAGTCCGGGGTCGTCCGCTGGTCCGCCCGAGACTTGGACCTGGCGCATGTCGCCACCGACCCTGCCGGTGTTGACCTGGTTGCCGCTGCCGGTGATGTGGGTGCCACCGCCGGCGTTTCCTCGTCCGAATGTCATGATCAACCTGCCTTCTCGGTTTCGTTTGCCGGACCGCCTGGCGCGTGGCCTTGTTGCATGCCACCGCCCATGTTGCCGGTGTTGACCTGGTTGTTGTTGCCGCTGATGTAGTTCTGGGTGATTTCGATGGCCTGGCGTTTGAACTCGCCAGTCGCCAGTCCGTGGTCGGCAAGAAAGGCGCTCACCGTGTTGAACATGCGTGATTGCAGGATCGACACGTAGCGCTGAACGTCCTCGGTCTGGTGCATGTCCTCTGTTGTGACACGGCTGCAGTGCTCTCTCAGGCTCACCGGCAGACCATCGTCTTTCTGGCGGACAGCGACAGCGGCCGTGGTGACTGCGGTCAGCAAGCCGAGGCCGCGTCCGATGGTGGTGTAGGCCCGTGCAGCGAGCGCTACGGTGTCCCCGCACGCATGGAGCGGTGTTTCAGCCAGCTTCCTGGCGAGATCCCAGCCCGTGGCGGGGGTACCGTTTGCCGAGGGAAGCAGTGGTGCCAGGACATGCGGGCGGGTAACGAAGTGCAGGGTGTTGCCTTCCAGGGCGGCATGCGCGTACACCGTTACGACGATCTGACCGTCCCAGGCGACGACTTGCGCGGCGAGGTATCTGCGTGAGAAGTGGCCGGTGGGAGCATCCCGGGCTTCGGTACACATCTCGGTGGCCTCCGGCCACTCATGCTTGTCGCCCTCTCCGCTGGTCTGGCTCAGACTCTTCCATCGTCCTTCGGGGACTCCGAAGAACTCCGCCACGTCGCAGTTCGGCAGGGCGTGAGTCTCGACTAGAGCTCCACAGAGCTTTTCCAGCTCGTCGCGCACCTTGTCGAGCAGCTCGTCTGCCTCGAACTTCTGGCTCTCGTCGAGGCCGGTGATGTCGGCAGGATCCAAGGATTGGCTATCCTCTTCGTCCTCATTGGTGCGGGCTGCCGTCAGCTGGATACGGGTAGCGCCCCTCGGCCATGAGTCGAGGCCGGCTCCGACGAAACGATCCGCCCCGCCTTCCTTGTGATACGCGATGCTCTGCCACTGCTCGGTGACCCTGCGCCCATCGATTCTCTTGGCAGCGAACGGCGCTAGGAAGGGACGCTCGGCGATGTGTTCGCGGCCTGGACGCAGCGACTGCAGGTAGGCATGGCACGCCCAGCGATCAAATAGGTACACCGCAGTTATTGCGATCAACAGTTGCGGCGCGACAAGTAATCCGTCCAGTGCGGCATCGCGCAGCACCGGGATGCGTGGTCTGACGAAAGTCCAGAGGCCAAACAGCACTCCGGCTAGAAGTACAGCGGGCACCAGCGCGCTAAACCCCCACCGCAAGATCGCCTGGCCAGGGCGTCCAACGATGAACTGCCAAAGCAATACGGTAACGACGATCGCTGCCAGCCCTCGCACATGGGACGCCCCCAGGTAGACCAGCGCCGCTATCAAGAGCGCGCCCCGGAGTCTGCGCTGTCGCCGTGCAGCAAGGCTGTGCGTGAGCACGGGCGCCAGCCCGAATCCGAAGGACGGCACTGGACGCTTCCGTGCGTACAGCACGTTCGTCAAGGCCCACTGTGCGAGCGACTCACCGGTGAATTCGTCCAGAGCTCGAATGGGGCGTTGGGGTCTTCCCTGAACTTTGTCCTGCCATCGTCCGAGCCAGTCCCGCGCCTGCCCAATACGGTTGACTCGCTCATGCACGGAACCGGCCAGACCTCGGATCACCGAGTTCGTTCTCGGCACCGGGTCCCGCCGCGCATACTCAGTCCGAGCCGAGCCCCGTCCGGCGACGTAGGCGATCGGCCTCCCATTCACGCTGTCTACAGGGACTCCCGGCACACCTTCGGGCCCCTGCGGCCCGGTGTGATCCGGGCTGCCCCCCTTGGGTGCCGCAGCCCTCCATGACAGCAGCGGCATCTGCCACCTCCCCCGAGGAAGCTGCTTGTGAGGACCCCACCCTGTGCCACACAGTCCCAACTTCACTGGGAAATGACTGCGTCTGGCTCAGAAGCGCCCTCGGGTCGGCCGACACGCTACGAATCGGCCTGGCCTTGAATAGCGGGCGGAGGCATGCTCTCTTGCCCTCCAACATCACGGCCGCCTGCGGGAATGCCCCCACCACGCTCGGCCGGAGGTGGCCTCCCGCTGCGGTCCGAGTGGTCGCGCGGGTGCGCCGACGCACTGGCCTCACCGGCAGATGCGGCAAGCGGAGAGCACGCGGCGTCGGAGCGGTCCAGACAACAAGCAAGGCCCAGGTCGCTGACCCGGGCCTTGCTCGTGGAGCGGGTGACGGGAATTCAACCCGCGCTCTGAGCTTGGGAAGCTGCGATCATTTGTGGTCAGCTTGGCCGCTGAGCTGGGCAAACGGTCGGGCAGTTGCCTCGTCGGTGGCGCTTGCTTTCACCGTGATTCCCCGCTGTTCCCCGCTCGTTCTGGTGCGGTTGTGGTGCGGTCCGCATCACCAGACCGCTTCATCAGAGACCCCTTCCACGCCCTGGCGTAGCGTCGTGCTCACCCTCGCTGCGCTTGCCGCGGTTCCACGTGATGACACCTTTCCTGCTGGGTGTAGCCGCCGGGAACGTCCACGCTCACGGAATCCCAGAAGGGCTCAGACTCGCGGAAGTGTCCGCCGCCCGTGTGCCACTGGACTCCGGGGTAGGCGCGGCGCAGAGACCAGAGAGCGGCTGAAGCGAGGCCGCAGCGCTTGTAGCCCTCATAGGAGTAAGGCGATTCCACCCAGCCGATCTCGCACAGATCGCAGACCACGTACTCGACCTCGAAAGCCAGGTCGGATCTGAAGTAGGCCGCTCGGATGCGCCAACCTGTCCGCTCATAGTGCCCGGCGGGTCGGTCGACCCAGGGTCTCGGCAGGGCGGCAGTCCGGTCGAAGCGGTAGGACTCGGGGTATACCCATCGGCGGAGCCGATCGCGCCAGGTCGGCTTGTCGGGCCACTCCCGTACCCAATACACGTCGTCAGCGAGTTGGGCCAGGGCGCGGATCGCTGTTTCCTTCTCTGCCATGGGCTCTCCGTCCGTGCTTCTGCAAGTGTCGTGGGTCTCGGTCAGTCGTGGGGGCTGTCGTTCAGCACTGCGTTAGACAGCCTTGCGAAGCCCCACACGCTTTCCAACTGTGTTGGTGGGGTCTTGGGCTGGGTGCAGGGGCGTTCACCTGCGTTCATGGGCGGTCGGTCGTAGAAGCGGCTATCGGCTTCGGTCTCGTCTGAACGGCCATGAACGGTGCTGAATGAGACGGAAACCGAGACGGACGGCAGAGCCAGGAGTCGCCAGCATCCCCCGAGTCGAGGAGGAGCATGGCACTGGGCCGCAATGGAGCACGACGCATCGTCGTCGACGGCACGGCCTACCGCTGGCGGCGGCGCAGTGGGTCCGCCTACTTTCAAGCCCTGTCCTGGACACAGTGCACGTTCGCGGTCGAGCATGCAGACGCCCCGGGAGAACGCTCGGGGGCACCACCAACCAGCCACATCCGAGCCACTAGCTCGGACGCGAGGCCAAGCATGTACTGCCATCCGACGTGGTCCAAGCCATAGAATCTGCCCTTCGCGAGGGTGGGACCCCAACAGCTCCGGGCTCCCCGTTCCACCTCGACCAGGGTGCCGGCTTCACGCCCTCGCTTTGAGGGGAGCAAAGGGTGAGCACCCCTTTAGGGACTCGCTTCGACTGGCAGGCGGTTGATCAGAAACTCAGCGAGCCTCCTGTAAAGCCGTCATCTCGTCCGCTGCGTAGCTGATTTAATCCCACCCATGGAGATCCTTGCGGGGGACTGGTGGGCCTCCGGCTCCCTATGGCAGTTCATCATCACGATCATCGCGGGCATCGCGGTCGGCGTCCTTGGCGCATGGGCCACGTTCAGGTCGAACAACCCGAAGCACAGGATCAACTGGTGGGTGAAGTCCAATACCCCCCTCATCAGCTTGCCGCAGTTCTCCGCGGGTAGCGGGCCACTCACTGTCAACCTCGGTCCGGATCAACTGAGTCAGCCCCGCATCGTTGAGCTAGTCATTGCCAACCAGGGGCGACGCGACATCACGGCAGACATGTTCCATGCAAGCGAGCCGATCAGGTTTGACCTCGGCCATGAGGTCAAAGCGATCTTGGAGGTAGCGAACGTCCCAGTCGGCAGCTTGCGTCCAGACCTGGCTACCGGCCGACAGGTCACCCTGGCCAGTCCTGGGAGCGTTCGCGGGTGGCTTGACGTCAAGCCGTCCCTCCTACGTCGCGGGCAGGTCGTCACTGTGACCTTGCTGGTCGACGGCGACGAGCGGAAGGTGAAGTGCGAGCGCTTCCCGCTGATCAACGTCACGCCAGTGGAAGGACCGCCGGGGGCGCGCAAGCGTGCATTCGCTGAGGCGTTTACCACCGCGGCGCTGTCGGTGGGGCCGCTTCGCATCATGCGGTAATTGAACCCTAATGAGCGTTTGGGTACCCGCGGTGAGCCCTTAGCTTGGGAAGCTCCTCAGAGACCCGCGATCAGGGGCGGAAGCGGCGAGCGCGTCCGGAGGGGCGGTCATCGTTGGTCGTCTTCGGTCGACGTTGGGCCCCTTCGGACGGCCCACAGACGGCCCGCGTCCGGGCCCGAAGCGGGGGCCAAGAAGCCGCAGAAACCGCAGTCGAATGGGCGCTGCCAATCAGTCGGCGCCCATCATGCACCTGCACCTGCGCCGCGTCGCTGTCGAGGGCATCGAGCACGCGCACCGAGTACGCCTCAAGCATGTGGCTCTCTACCTCTTCGCGAGTGAACCACTACACGTCGACCGATTCGCTAGAGGTGCGCGCTCCCCTCCAACCGGTCGGCATAGAAACACGAGGGCCACGATGCCGCGCGCCAAGTTCTTGAGAAGCGACTCGCTGGGTCCGTGACCTGCGGTCGCATAATGGATCAAGCTGTGACCTGCGGTGAGCTGTCGACAGTGGCTCACGTTGATCATTACTGGGTGTCCTCCCACGGCTCTGACACGGCCCCGGTCGGCCCTCCTATCCGGGATGAACGCGTCTCCGCGAGACATTCAAGGTGCCCCGACAGGATTCGAACCTACGCACACGGCTACGGAGAGCATGCCGAGACCATCGTGCACAGCTCTCCTCACCTGCGTGTACGCCGAATGGTGGCGCTGCTGTAACGGGTCTCTATCGCATACCGTGCGCGGGTGCTCCACCCCCTCCATCTGGGTCCCGCTGTAGGGCCTCTGAGACCGTCTGCTTCCGCAGGAAGTAGTGCGGCTACGGAGTCGCGCCCCGTGATCGACGTCAATGCCGCAACGACAGATGGGCCAAGCCGCCGGCATTGGTCGTCGTTGGCCGCTGCAGGTCTCCCTCTGACGGTGCAGAGACGGCTCTGGCAGGCGATCTCTTCCCTCTGAACGCGATCATGGTTCCTCGACACCAGTCCGAGTCCGTCTCTGATTTCCTCCCCTAACAGGCACCGCTGTGCCTCCTCTCCGGCGCGGTGCTGGCGCACCCCAGCAGATCTCACGGGGCCACGAGGTGCGTGGTGACACATTCCTTCGTAGACTCGATCAGAGGGGAAGTAGGCAGGTCACCGTTGGAAGCGAGAGCCATGGGGACCAGAGGCCTGGAATCACCTAACATCCTTTCATGTTTGGTATCTCAAGGGGAGCCACCTCCCAATTTGACGTACGAGGCCATTTATGTCTTCGTAAGAGACATCCTCGAAGGGGAAGGTCTCCGACTCCTGACCCATCCGTCTGATTCGCCCGATGAAATACGAAATTGGGCTACTTGGGTCGCACAGGCGTACAATCTCCGCCAAAAATGCTCTGGCAAACCAGCACCCGCAGATGCGGCCGACGTTCATCGCATATTTCGCCCTCTCCTGCGGATATTGCGCAGCTACGACCTAGTTGTAGTGCCTGTTGGCTCGTGGCAGGACGTTCGAGAACTTGAACAGATGGCTTCCGAGGCTGCAAGCGCTCCGGGAATCCTGGTTGCGCTACCTGCGGAGTTCTACGGAGCCGACGACAGCGTTCGCGTGCACGACCCTGACGAGGGCGTAGAGGTTGCCGTCAAGAGACGAGATTTGTGGCCTGGTGTAATCGTGGGCATGAGGACCGGCAGGTCCGTCTTCATTCCTGGCGATACGGCCCACAAATCACTTCACGACATGGTCCAATGGATGCAGATCAGTCAAGAACGCCCAGATGTGAAGCAAGATAAGTTCTCCATACAATGGCGCATAATGGTGCAGAACGCTGCAGCGCGAGACGGGAATGTCCGCCGCCGGATACTGCACTTGAGTGACCTGCATTTCGGCAGAGAGGATGTCTCGAAGCGGCAGTCGTATCTTGTGGCGGCCCTCTCTGGCGAGCTAGAGAGGGCAGACGAAGTAGTAATTACGGGGGATCTCTTTGACCAGCCATGGAAGAGGCATGCTCGAGAGTATAAGACATTCGCCAATACTCTGCGGACCATATGCCGCCGACCCCCGATCTGGGTCCCAGGGAACCACGACCAACGACTCTTCGGAAATAACATTTTCGCGCGCGGTCGACTCCTGCGCGAGCTTGCCGGACTCCATTTCCAGGCATTCGCAGATAACCCAAGAGCGCGTATGGCTTTCTTTTGCTTCGACTCCTGCCGGAGCGGCATCCTCGCAAGAGGTAAAGTGGACGATGATCAACTGTATGAAATGGCCATGGAGTATGAGCATGCAGACAACGAAGGCAGGCTCGACGGCTATCTAAAGGTCGCGCTCGTCCACCACCATCCCTACGAGCCTGACGCTTCGCCGGGAGTTGAGACCCTGATCGATCCACGGACTTGGATCGGCAGGGAAGAATTTGTTGGGTTCGATGGCCGGGAGGAATTTCGCAACTGGTGCGCTGCGCGAGGAATTGGACTGATTCTCCATGGCCACCTCCACACTCCCCGCCTGATCGAAGACTCGATCCCTGTCGATACTGGCAGAGGCACGGACGAGCGACGCCTCATGACGGTAGGGTGTGGGAGCTCCCTCGGCATCCGCCAGACTCCAATGTTCTTCGACATAATTGAGTGGAGTCCAGAATCGCAGTCTTGGACTGTCGAATTCTTTAAGGATCAACGAGGTGGCGGATTCCTTCCGCTTGTTGTGGAGGCAACGCCGAGGATTTCTGAGCACCACCCAACGCGCGGGCGGCATCATCACTAGTCCGGCTCTTTGGCCAAGGCATCAGCGCTGGTCAACCGCTAGATCGAGCTGGTTGAAGCGAAGTGCCCCCGGCAGGATTCGAACCTGCGCACACGGCTCGGGAGGCCCCTTGCGGCTGTGGTAGCGCTGCTGGTCGTGGGTGTGCATGCGGGTACTGAACCTGCTCCAGTCCGCAGATAGTCCACAGGCATCGACATCTGCCTTGTAAGTTCGGCCGGCACGCCTCGCACCTGGTCACGTCATTGACAGGGCCGTTGTGGACAGCCACCCGAGGCTGTCGCCGTCCATGGCCGTTGATGTCAGGCGTAGATGTCAGGCGAGGCCAGTGACCAAGAAGAAGACAAACCTAACTTCACTTCTTCTTTTTCGGTTTGAATGTCATCTGAATACGCGCAAGTGTTGCGACCGACCCGAGCAATTTAATTTTCTTGCTGAAACTTCGGAGGTTAACCTTGCTGAAAGTTGGCAAATCTTGCGGCAAACGCTGCTTTCCATCGAACGCAATGGCGTAGGTCACATATTTCGGTGGCAACCATTTTGCCGCGTCGACAATATTCGAATTAATAGATTCGACGGCCTCGATAAAATCCTTTCTGTATGATTCGTCAGAAATGATCACCTGGGCCGACACGAAGCCCTGAGAGAATAGGTGACTCAGCGTCTGACTCCCCGTGTACTGCTTCACGTGAATTAGATAGCCATCAGCATGCAGAAGGTCGCAGGCTTCGATTTGTTCCCCGTCTTCCGCGAAAAGCGGGTACCTGTCCAAACAGATCAAATCCGACCTGTCCTCGGTAGCCTTCTCGTTGAAGTGTTTTTCCCAATTCTTTTGGCACCCCCAATCGTCCCAGGTGCAGAGGTTCAGAGTTGACGTGACGTCCTTTATTTGCGCAAGGTCATAGTCCAGCCTTTCGGAGTATTTCTCCGCGAGGGCATACCATTTTCCCAGAGTTAGCAGGTAACGCCTATCCTGGTCGCCGGCCTCAAAAACGAGCCAGTGTTTTAGCGGCTTCGCCATACCGGCTGGCTCACCGTTAGAATCCCTGGCCATCACTTTGATATCAGCGAGACTCGACACTCCAAACTTACCGGGGAATTCCAACAGCGCCCCCCTAAGGGATTCGAGAGTCATTACCTCGAAATCCTCGGATGAGTCATTCTTGTACACGGTGAAGTCATGGATGTTCTCAACAGAAACATCGTCGGGTGGCGCGAATGCAAGAACATGAACGTTCAGATCGCTGACGGGCAGCGTGTCGAGGTCGGGCCCCTGCGGTTTGCGCGCACGCTCCTGGAAGACTTCGTTAACGAGTAGCTTCTCTAGGTCTTTGACTATCTCACTCTTCATGCGCAAGGGTTCTAGCGAGTCAATGAAAGCAAGATCTTTATCCGCAATACCGGTCTCTGCCGTAACGAGCATTTTTGTCAGTACATCTCGAACGCTGTAAAGGTTCGTATCAAGCTTAAACGACACTGAGTCCGTAGCGACTACAGCCCCAAGCTCCGGAAATTCGAGTCCCGCATCAAGCTTGCCGACCAATTTTCGAGTGAACTCACCATCCAATTCCACCTCGAAATCACTGATAGAGGAATTGGCCGGGATTTGCACCCACTGCGACCGCGCGGATGCGTCGATCCTGCGGCTACTGATTCCACTCATGGCATTACTGTCAAAGCGTCGGGCGGCAAATTTCAGGCCGAAATTCGCTTCCACCCAAGACCACTCAAGTGTAGAACTGCCATAACCGAAACAGACGGCGAATGTGCGATCCTCTACAGGAAGGAAGATCACAAGCCTATTCGAAAAGTTCAATACGTTTTCCAGCTCGGTGAATGTTGGTGCGAGAAGTTTGGCCCATGCGGGCGCCTTCTCAGACTTGTCCCGCAAGAATGCCACGCACCCCTCAGGCGCCACGGGCGAAGTTGTGAGTTTCCGCATTCCCGATTTATTGCCTGGCCGATATTGAACCCTGAAAGCTTGCTCATGAGATACCAAGCCTTCCCGGAGCAAAAAGCAGTTGAAGCGCAGGGTCGGAGCCTTTTGCGTCATCGTTACCACACCCCCCAGGTGACAGTGCGTGAATTTGTATCACGGTAAGTCCATTTATGGAACAAGTCTGACGACTGCATCCATAACGGGAACAAAGATTCGATTCCCGGTGGGCTCGATTGCGCGCAGCTCGCTCCACCACCCCAACCCACTACTCACCCCAGCTCCCATCCCGTCCGCCTTCGACCCACACACCGTGGAGCGGGCGTGGTTCAGGGCGTCAAGGTGGAGCGCGCCACTGTACGAACGACCTTGACGCCCTGGGCCGCGACTGCTCGGCTCTGCCTGGGTCGAAGGTGGTCGGGATGGGAGCTCACCACGCTCGCCACATCCCGGCCGACACTCGCGAACGGCGCCGGATCCATCCCGGAGTCTGAGCGCCCCCGCCGGAGGCATCTCTCTCGGGCTGGTGTCGCGCTCGGTGCGCCGCCGCCCGGCCGCGCGCGCCGCGCTTGCGCGGCGCCTTGAACGTGTAGAGAAAGTTGTTACTCAGGCTGCGGTGCTGCACCTCTTCGGCTCAGCGCCTCGCATCTGCGCCGTCCGGCATGAGTCGACTCGTGAAGCTGGCGCGGCGCAGCCTGTCGTACGCCGCCGTCACGTCGTCGGGCACCGTCTGGGTGATGGTGAATCCCTGCTTGGGGTAGAGCAACAGCCGCTGTAGAGCACCGACAAGCATGTCGATCACCAGGCGCGCGTCCTGGATGGAGTCCACGTACTCCTCAAGGGTCATCGGAGTGGATGCGCTGACGAACTCGACCTCGGGCCACAGCTTCCGCGCCGTGGCGTACGCGCGCCGCTCCTCGTACGGCTTGCTGATCAGCAGCACTGACGAGACCTCGACGCCGGCCGCTTCCAGGACCGCCCGCGAGAAGCGGATGTTCTCCCCCGTGTTGCGGGCACGGGGCTCGACCAGCACCGCGTCGCCAGGAACGCCCAACTCCAGCGCCCGCTCGCGGTAGTGGACCGCCTCACCGCGCGGCATGCGGTCCTGCGTCGTGCGGCTCGTGGCCCCCGTGAAGACGATGAGCGGCGCCAAGCCTCGCTTGTAGAGGTCAACCGTGGTGTCCGCTACGCCAAGGTCGTGGCTACCGAGACCGATCGCGACCGAGCACGGACGCAGCTCATGGTGCATCTGGTGGTAGTCCCACAGGAGTTGCGCATCGGCCCACGACTGCTCCGAGATCACTGCCGCGCCTCCTGGTTCTGCGCCGAGTCCGGAACCTTGAAGTCGTACTCCCACGCGAAGCGTGAGGCCGCGTGGAGTCCGATGGCGAACTCAACCACCGTGCCGTCGGCGGTGAACGTGGTGCGGTGCAGCTCGACGACCCATTCTCCGGGCGTCAGTTGAAGGAGCTTCGCCTCCTCCGCCGTGGGGACTCGGGCGAAGAGCTGTTCCTTCATGTGGTCGATCTCGTAACCCGCGTCGTACAAGACGCGGAAGCCGCCGCCGCGGCCGGCCGGGCCAGGCGTCGGGTCGACGATGCGCGTGCCCTCGACGTGTTCGGGACGGTAGTAGCTGGTGAGGGTGTGCGTGGGCTGGTCGCCCTCCTTCACCAGGCGGGCGCGTGCGTACACCTCGGCACCAGCAGGGAGACCGTGCGCCTCAGCGACCGCCGGCGGGGCTTCGACACGGGAGACCGTCTGCGTCTGGTCCCCGCGGCGGTACGAGCGGCCAGACGCCACGCGGTCCGCGATGAACGCGACCTCGTCGCCGTCGCGCCACTTCGCCTTGTCGTACCGCGCGATGCCGAGGCGCTTGAGCGGGGACTGCTGCCGTACGACCGTGCCGTGTCCACGCGATGAGGTGACCAGCCCCTCAGCCTCCAGGGCCTTATAGGCCGTGTGGACCGTGGACTTTGAGCCCTCTCCGGCCTCGACGAGATCGCGGATGTGCGGCAGTTGCTGACCCGGCTCGTACTCGCCGTCCCTGATCTGTGCAGCCAGCTTGTCGGCCAGCTCGCGCCACTTCGGTGCCATGCACGCCTCCTCTCGACCCGCCTAGTGAAACACAGTCCCAGGACTGTTGACAGTCCTAGGACTGTGGGTGCACAGTCTCCCTAGGTCGCTCGCAGTCCTAGGACAGCGAAGCGAACGCACTCGGAGGGCCTTCTTTGTGCTGCTCCGAAACGCACGACAAAGGGGCCCCGGACAGATGGGGCCGAGGGACCCGGACCCCTGGTCAACCGGAGGGCACAGACCGAAAGGTCACGTCTCTGCCTGAAACGGGAGCGCGCTCCCGAAGGAGACAGAACTTCTCGTCATTCCAAGACGGACAGACAACGGCGCGGCTCCGGTGCTCGAACACCGGAGCCGCTTTTCGGGCCGTTCCACTGTGAGAGGAGCACGACCCATGGAGTGCATCGTTGCTGGTCATATGGCCGTTACGGCCGTCGAGATCACAGAGCTTGTGCCGGCTGTGGACCTGGACCTGTTCATCGGTCCCAATGCGGAGTCCACCAGCGATCGGGCGGCCAGGCTGGACGCCGCCCGCGACATCCTGGCGGATCTGCGTGAGAGCGATTCCGAGGCTGCGGCTTATGCGGCGGCGCTGATGCATGCGAGGCGGCTTCTGGTGCGGTCGGCTCAGCGCCGCTCCCGCCAGTCGGGGGTGGCGGCGTGAGTGTCACCGAACTTCGCCGCGAGTCGGGTGAGACGTACGCCGAAGGCCTGGCCCGCGCCGCCCGTATCGAGGCAGAGACCGACGCGCTGCGTGCCAAGACCGAATCGGATCGCCGCCGCCAGGCTCTGGTCGATGAGAAGGCTGCGGCCAAGGCGCAGGCGGACATCGAGGCCTCGCTCGCGGAGGCTGCCGACGAGAAGCGCCGGCGGGACGAGGCGCGCCGGGAATCGGCTGAGGCGAAGGCCCGCGCGGCGAAGTCCGCCGAGACCTGGAAGAAGGCCGCGAAGAGCATCGCCGCCGTGTGTGTCCTGGTCTCCCTGCCCCTTCAGATCATGGCGTTCTGGGACCCGCACGCATGGTTCCTGGTCGCCGCGCCCTTCGTCCTCGAAGGCGTGGCCTGGGCACTGCTGACCGGAGCGCAGGCAGCCATCGACGACGGCCGACCGTCCTGGCACTACCGCCTCGGAGCGCTGATCCAGGCGCTCATCGCCGCAGGCATCAACTACGCCCACGGCAGCGAGACGTACGGCATCGCTACCGGCATCGGTGGCGCGCTGTGCTCGGTGATCGGCCCCATGATCTGGGACCTCCACGAGCACGGCCGGATCGCCAAGCGCGAGGGCCACATCCCGCGCTCGGTCCGCCGAGCGGAGGCCCGCGCAGCCAAGCGCGAGGCGAAGCGCATCGACGCGGTCAACGAGGCGCGCGCCGTACGGGACAAGGACGTGTGGGAGCGCGCGCTCGACCTCGCGGCCGCCCTGGCAGAGCAGACCCCGAGCGAGTCGACGTACCGCCGCGCGTGGACCGAAATCCACGGTGCCGAGGTCGGCCAGACAGCCGAGCGGATCGCCCACACGAGGGCCGCGAAGCGCGCCGTGAGGCTCGCCCAGAACGGACCGCTGGAGAAGCCCGAGAAGGACGCAATAGCCCAGGTCGATTCCCAACTGACCTCCGAGGACGGGAAGTCCGCCAAGGGGCCCAAGCAGCCCGGCGAAGACGGACGGAAGCGCAACGGCGGAACCCCTCCCCGACGCCGCCCCGGCACCACCTTGTACAGCTCCGCCGCACGCAGCCAGATGCGGGCGACCGCCCGCGCCCGCACCACCGCTGAGACCTCGGCGTGAGCACCGCGCAGCACCACCCCAACCTCCGTCGTACCGACTCCCGAAGGAGCCCCGCAATGCTTCGCATCGTCCGCACGATCGCCCTGTCCGGTGCCGCCGCCGCTGCCGTCCTCGGGACCGCCGCCACAGCCACCGCCGCCACCCCCCAGACCACAACCACCGCCATCGAGACGGCCGTCGACCGCGCCGCAGGAACCCCGGTCGCCCTCCCGTCCGGCAAGACCCTCCACGTCCGCGGGCTCGACTCGCTCGCCTACCGGGCCGATTCCTCCCACCGCACCGCCGTCGTACAGCTGGCCGCCGGCCCCGCCGGGACCGCCCCCGGCGGCATGGCGGGAATCGACGGCTCGCTGCGGCAGCAGCCCGCGCAGAGCGGCGTCGGCAACGGGCTCCAGCAGCCCGGCTACAACCCCCAGCAGATCCAGACCCAGGCGGGCGGCGGCGCCGCACTCGGCACCGGCGCGGTACTGGCCCTGGTCCTCGGCATCGTCCTGTTCTTCGGCATCAAGGGCGGCAAGGTCTCCAAGGGCTGGGCGTTCACCTCGATGGCCATGGGCGTGGTGGTCGCGGGCACCTTCATCGGCCCGCTCGTCACCCAGCTCGGAGGCTCCGGCGTCACCGCCTTCGGCAACCTCTTCGGCGGCCTGTAACCCCACCACCAGCGGGTTAGCCAGCAAGCCAACTAGTCAGCAAGTCGGGGCGCGGGTACTCCCGCGCCCCATTCGACCGGAGAGGACAGGCTCTGATGACCATCGAGACGACCCGGCCCGTAGCCCCTGAAGACGACGTCATAGATGTGGAGGAAGTCGGCCGCCTGGACCAGCTCAAGACCGCGGCGAAGGCTCGTACGGTCCGCGCGACCGCACATGCCCGCGTCGCTATGGCTCGGCAGCGTGAGGTCGTGTTCGCCCGCGTCGGGGCCTGGTTCGCCACTACCGACGTGACCGACGCCAGGCTCGCGCAGGAGATCGAGACCAAGCGGCGCAAGACGCAGCAGCAGGGAGAGACCGAGCTACGCGCCCGGATCCGCGTGCTCAGGGAGAAGCTGCGGCACGCCGAAGGCGACCAGGCGACCGGCCTTGCCATCGAGCTGGCTGGAGCCGAGTCGCAGATCCAGCTCCGCCAGGACGACGACGCCGACCGATTCAAGGTGACGGGCCGAGACCTGGGCCGGGCCCGCTGGGGCAAGAAGGCCGGCCGACTTGGTGCCGTGGCCCTGGGAGGCTTCGCCTACCTCAACGGCGTCGCGGCCGAACCGCTGCTCGCGCTGGCCTCGCTGGGCGCGGGCCCGCTCGCCTGGTGGTACCTCTCCCGTCCGGTCACCGAGGACGAGAAGCAGGCGGTCATCCCCGCGCAGGCTGTGGGCCACGATGGGGCGGTGCTCCCCGCTGCCGAAGCCCCGGACACCGGCACACCGTTCGTTCCCGACGCGCTCGCGGCCATGGGCCGCGTCAGCCTGATCAAGCCCGAGTCCGGCCGGGTCCAGGGCGAGAAGGACCTCGTCACCGCGCTCATCAAGGCCGGGATCGTCAGTGAGGCCCAGCGGGACGAGACCCACCTTGCCGGTGTCATCCAGCCCTCCGGGCCGGGGTGGACCGCAACCGTGGAACTGCCCCGCGGGACCAAGGCGTCGGTGGCCGTCAGCCGGGTCGAGGACCTCGCGTCCGCACTGCGGATCAAGAAGTCCCGCATCGAGATCTCTGCCGACACCAGCGACGACGGCCACGAGGGCCGGTTCGTCCTGTGGGTCGCCAACGAGGACAACCCCTACGGCAACGGCAAGCACCCGTCCGAGCTGATCGCCGCCCCGGTCTGGGACTTCTGGCAGCAGGGCGTCCCGCTCGGTGCCGACGCCCGGCGCGACCGTCACACGATGCACCTGCTGTGGTCGTCGCTGATGATCGGCGGCCTGATGGGTTACGGCAAGAGCTACCTGGCTCGCCTGGTGGCCGCCGCTGCCGCGCTGGACCCGACCGTCCGCATCATCGTCCTCACCGGCAAGACCGGCCCGGACTGGGCACCGCTGCGGCACATCGCCCACCAGTGGATCGCCGGGGCGACCCCCGACATCATCCGCCGCGTCCTGGGGGTGATGGAGCAGACCATCGGTGAGATGCAGGACCGGGGCACCGAGCTGGACCGCCTGTACGAGGAGGACCCGGCCGCCGTTCCCGAGGGGAAGATCACGCCCGAGCTCGCGAAGAAGGGCATGGGCCCGGTGCTCCTGGTCGTCGACGAGCTGCAGGAGCTCCTGGACGGTGCCGCGCTGGTCCAGGTCGCCATCGAGGACGAGCCCGAGGGCGGGGGCCGGCCCAAGACCCGGTCCGGCCGTGACCTCATGGTCGAAGCCTTCGCCCGCTACGTGCGCGTCACCCGGTTCGTCGGCGGCATGGGCGTCTTCATTACCCAGCGCCCTTCCGCCGATTCGGTGCCGACCAAGCTCCGTGAGGTCTGCGCCAAGCGCGCCAGCTACCGGGTCAAGGGCGACAAGAGCTCGAAGATGGTCCTCGGTGACGACGCGGTCGACGCGGGCGCCGCCCCTCACCTGCTGGGTGAGGCGTCCAAGGGTGTCGTCGTCCTGGACCAGGGCAGCGAGCAGGGCCACGTCACGCTCAAGGCCGATGTGATCGACCTGCCCGAGTTCAGGGACATCTGCCTGCGAGGCCGCGATCTGCGGATCACCGCCGGGACGTTGACCGGTGACGCTGCTGAGTACGGCAAGGAAGACGCGGCCGCGGCCGCCGTCCGGCTCCTGCTGGCCGACTGCCTCACGGTGCTCGACCAGGCCGGGGTCGACCGGGCCCGCACCGAACGGCTGGTCGAGCTCCTGGCGGAGCACCACCCCGGCCGCTACGGCGACCTGACCCGCCCCCAGCTCCAGGCCCGGCTCCGTGACGCGGCCGCCGGCACCACCCGGAAGCTCGGGGCGATAGACGGCATGGCCAACCCCAACGGCTACACGCGCGAGCAGATCGCCGAAGCACACGGGAAGACCGGCAAATAGGGGCAGACCAACCCGGTCCGAGACCCGATCATCCCCCGGTCGCCGCCCGGATTGCTCCGGTATCCGACACGGTCACCGAGGAGCCCGAACCGGTCGCCCGACCACCCTGACCCACCCGGCGACCGCCCGGCAAACCAGGACAAACAAGGCGTAGACCGAGGGGTGACCACCCACCCGACCATCTCCCAAACCAGTACAAACCGTTGGAGAGAACGTCAGCGACCGCACGCAGCTCTGCGGCAGGCACTGACCGCTGCCCCGCCCGGGGCGCTCCCTCCGCCTGGACAGCACGGGAGCGCCCCACCACCCCCAACCACGCACCGGACCGAAGGAGAAGTCATGGGCAAGAGGACCGTCTGGAAGCGGACGGAGCGCGATGCCAAGGAGTTGTCCCGCATTGCGAAGGTCGGCGATGTCTTCTACACGGTCGCGGACGTCGCGACCAACCTCGCGCCGTACGAAGACGCCCAGCTCTACAGCCAGCACCGAGTCGAGTACATGCACCCGCTGTTGGGCGCCCCGATGATCTGCGGCTCGCTCAGCGTCGAGGGCCTGGTGCTCCGCTTCGGCCCCGTCTACACGGAGCAGCCGGCAGGGATGCGCGGCGTTCACCAGCCCGGCCCGCAGTACGCCGGACCGCTGCCCGAGGGCACGGGGTTCGGCCGCGATCTGTCGGACGCGGAGATCAGGAGCCTTGAGGCCCAGGTCGCGGGCAAGCCCCGCCGCCTGCGGAGCCTGCTCGGCTGACGACTGCTCCTGCCATCTGCACTGACCGTCAACCACCGAGGGAGAGACCGAGATGAGCAGCAAGCACCAGTCCGTACGCGACTACATCGCCGCCCGCCAGGCCGGAGACGCCGACCGGGCCTCCCAGATCGCGCAGGAGGTCGCGGCCCGGTTCACCACCCGCACCACCGATGGCAGCGAGGCGGCAGAGATCGCCGTAGCCAGCATGACCATCCCGCTCGGCACGTCGGCCTGACCGTTGCCCGATCCGCCCGTCTCGTACGGGCGGTGAGGGGAGCCCGGTCAGACCACCCGGGCCCGGAAGGAGAAGGCCATGGACCGCCGCGAGGCAGTGCTGAAGAAGGCCGCCGACCTGGTCCAGGCGCACGCCGACAGCGGCTGCGCCACCGACCCCAAGCCGATGTCCGAGGCAGTGAAGGCAGCCCGCGCCGCCGGAATCAGCCTCCAGGAGATCGCCGACTACAACCGCGCACGGATCCGCCAGCACCACTGAACGGACCGGGGCGCTCCCTCCGCCTGGACAGCACAGGAGCGCCCCACCACCCGACCACGGCACAAGACCGCAGGAGGTAGTACGAGATGAGCACGACCGCCACTGCCAGAGCAAGCCACGCCCCGGCCGAACTCCCGGTCACCGCGCTCGATGTCGACGGCCTGGTCGTCGAGATCGAGCGCTACCTGGCCGCCCGCGTACGGACCACCGCGCACCCGCTCCTGACCAAGACCACGCAGGAGCTGGTGACCGAGGCGCTCGCGCAGCTCGGCACCGCGCTGGCACCCGACGGCGCGGTGCGGCTGACGGCCCCGTCTGCATTCCTGCGCCGCCTGCCCGACTGGGTCCTCGGCTTTCCTCTCCTGCGGGCCTGGCACGGAGGCGGGCGCCCCATCACCGCAGCCGAGAACCTCGAGTTGGTCGCGCTGGTCATCGAGCGCTTCGGCTGGACCCAGGGCACCGAGCGCGGCAACGCCGGACAGCGCTGCCTCATCGGCGCCCAGTACGTCCTGCACCGCCTCGGCTACGGCGACGTCGACACCCTGCGCCGCGCCTCGCACTTCCTGCAGGACACGCTCGGCACCGAGGCCGGTTCGTACGTCGTGTGGAACGACCGAGAGGGCCGCACCCGCGACCAGGTCCTCCGCCTCGTCCGTACCGCGGCCGCCAACGCCCGGGAGGCAGGGCGATGACCGACGCACTGATCACCTACACGGTCCGCTGGTCCGACGACGAGACCGGCGGGTTCCACAGGACCAACGTCCGTATGCCGCATTACGACGGCCGCTTCGTCCGCCGCAACATTGCCCGGCGCTGCCTCGGAGGACCCGAGCACGCAGACCGCGTCCTGGTCCTCTCCGTAGCAAAGGCGGTCTGATCATGGGCATCAACGTGTCGCACGGTGAGGACTTCTTCGGCGAAGAGCGGCGGTCCGCGACCACCATCGCCAACCTCGGTGCGTACCTCCGCTCGGTCCTCACTGGTGACGACTGGTCCCGCATCCAGTTCCTCTTCGACGGCGCTTTCGCCGACGAGATCGCGGTCGAGCCGGCCCGCGCGCGGGAGATCGGCAACATCCTGCACAGCGCAGCGAACCACCCACGGATGAAGCGGCAGTGGGCCGCCGAAGCTGCGGTCTTCGCCCGCGCCGCCAACCGCGCAGCCGACGCCGGGGAGTCCTGGACCTGGAGCTGAAATCCGCTCCACAGCCCGGACCGACACGGTCCGGCCATTTCCCATCACACGAACTATCTGCCCGGGGCGGCCGCCCAATCTCGCCAAAGACTCACGGCCGCCCCGGGTTCTCCCTGCCTGAAAGAACCAAGGAGACCGTCAGCATGCCCCCTTCCCTGTTCTGGCCCAAGGCCCTCCGGGGCGCGTTAGTTGCCGCCGAATACGGCCTGCCGGTGTTTCCTCTGGCTTCCAGCAAGTTGCCGGCGCTGCGTAGCCCGCATCCCGGCGAAGCATGCCGCGGTGAGTGCGGCCGGATCGGTCACGGCGTCCACGACGCGAGCACCGACCCTGCCCGGGTGCAGCTGCTGTTCAAGTCGGCGCCCCGGGCGACCGGTTACGGCATCGCCTGCGGAATGCCTCACGTGCATCTGGTCGGCGTCGACCTGGACCGCAAGAACGGCGTCGACGGAGTCGCAGCCCTCGAACAGCTCGCGGTCCGGCACGAATTCAGCCTCCCTCCAACCACCACCGTCCATACACCGAGCGGAGGACTGCACCTCTACCTCAAGGCCCCCGGCGATGCGCTCGTGCCCAACTCGGTGAGCCGTCTCGGCCCAGGCATCGATATCCGCGGCACGGGCGGATACCTGGCCGGACCCGGCTCCTGGTCCCCGCGCGGCACGTACCAGCTAGCCAGCCGCGCCTCCGCCGGCATTCAGCCCGCGCCATCTGCTCTGCTGAAGCTCCTGGCAGCCGAGGCAAGCCCAGCCCGCCAACCCACGTCATTGCCTCCGCCGCGTGTGGAGGGGGAAGCGGGGGATGCGCTGGCGACGTTCGTCCGCGAATCGCCGGAAGGCCAGTTGAACAACCGGCTGTTCTGGGCCGCCTGCCGCGCCTTCGAGCAGCCCCGCGACGCCGAAGCCTGCGCTGATGCGCTGCTGGCAGCGGCCTGTGCAGCAGGGCACCCCGAGCGCGGAGCGGCCCGGACCATCGCCAGCGCACGCGCACGGACCAGCGGGGGAAGGAGTAACCGTTGAGTGAGAAGGACGGCAAGGGCCCATCGCAAGCCAGCCAGCTGGTTACCCTCGCACGCGAGCGCTACGACCTGGTGACCTCCGAAGACGGCCGCCCCTATGGAGTCAAGAAG
The DNA here is from genome assembly GCF_003054555.1 of Streptomyces lunaelactis. Taxonomy (NCBI): domain Bacteria; kingdom Bacillati; phylum Actinomycetota; class Actinomycetes; order Kitasatosporales; family Streptomycetaceae; genus Streptomyces; species Streptomyces lunaelactis. The sequence continues at coordinate 4,263,149 of NZ_CP026304.1, forward strand.
CACGGGCCGAACCTGGCCTTGCCTCTGCGAGGTAGGGCCGGACTGCGCTCTCAACTCGCTCGGATCTTCACCGACATCAACCAAGGAGCCGTCGCCTCCCAGTCGGCTCTCGCGGACGCGATGACCGTGCTGGAAGGCATTGCCGCATCCACCGACCCCGTGCCGGTGCTGCTCCGGGTGGCCGGCGACGCCGAACAGGTAGTGGTGGATCTGGGCACGGCCGACGGCCGGTGCGTGGTCGCCGCCCCCGACGGGTGGTCGGTGCAGGACCGATCTCCTGTGCTTTTCCGTCGCTCAGGCGCAATGGCTGTCATGCCTGAGCCCGTCCACGACAGCGACCACGAGGGCCTGCCCCTGCTGCGGTCGCTGGTGAACATGGACGACGAGGCATTCCATCAACTGGTGGCCTGGCTCGTGGCCGCGTGGATCCCGCACATCCCACATCCGGTCCTCACCTTCAAGGGAGAGCAGGGCACCGGCAAGTCGAAGGCCGCGCAGACCATCGTGAACCTGATCGATCCCTCGCCTGCCGCCAAGCGGTCCCAGCCGCGGGACGTGAAGTCCTGGGCAACGCAAGCCTTCAACTCCTGGGCGCTGTGCCTGGACAACATCAGCATGATCCCGCCGTGGCTGTCGGACACCCTGTGCAAGGCCGTGACCGGCGACGGCATCGTCGATCGAGCCCTGTACACGGATGACGACGTGGTGGTCCTCACGTTCCGCCGCGTCTTGGCGATGACCACGATCGACGCCGGGGCGCTCGCGGGTGACCTCGCTGAACGGCTGCTGATGCTCGACCTGCAACTGATCGACGAGGACAAGCGGCGCACTGAGGAAGAGCTGGACAACGCGTTCCGAGACGCGCGACCGATGATCCTCGCAGCGCTGTTCGATCTGCTCGCGGCCGTTCTCAAGGAGCTGCCGAACGTGCAGTTGGAACGGATGCCGCGGATGGCGGACTTCGCCCGGGTACTGGCTGCCGTGGACCGCATCAAGGGGTGGCAGACCCTCGCCTCCTACACCACATCCTCGGCAGACGTCGCTGCCGACGCGTTGGAGGGTGACCCGTTCGGCAGCGCAGTCGTCTCCCTCGTGGAGGCGGATGGCTCGTGGTCCGGCACGGCAGGAATGCTGCTGGAGCACCTGCCCCACCCGGAGATGCCCCACCAGAAGTGGCCCAAGGACGCCACCCGGGCCGGCGGGCAGCTCAAGCGGCTCGCACCGATTCTGCGGTCGGTCGGGATCACGTTCGACGACAGCAAGCGAACCCCCGACCGACACCGGCAACGTCTCTACACGCTCACCGCCCCTGCGGACACCAGAGATGAGCCGATTCCAGCGTCCGTAGCGTCCACAGCGTCCGCAGTCACATCTGACCTGGGGCGATCGGCGGACACTGAGCGCGCCCCTAGCGTCCGCAAGGCGTCTGCTCAGCGTCCGCAGGATCGTCTTGCGGACGCTGCGGCCTCTCGATCGGACACTGGCGTCGCGCTAGCGTCCACAACTCCCAGCTCCCCTGACCTGCGCGAATCCGGGGCACCGGACGCTGCGGACACTGCGGACGCTGAAATGCACGCAATCTCTGGGCAGCACCCGACATGCGCCATCTGCCGACAGCCCATGGACCCCAGCACGGCCGGCGGCGCCACCACTCATCCCTGCTGCGGATAACCGAGCTCACGAAGGAGTCAGCTCAATGGCAAACCTCAAGAAGCTCCGGCTCTCGGAAGTGCTGGCAGAGATCGACATGAGCCGAGCCGCCTTCTACCGCATGCGAGCCCGTGGGCAGGCCCCGCGCATCATCAAGCTCCCCAATGGCCAGCTCCGCGTACGCCGCGAGGACCTCGACGCGTGGTGGGAGAGCCGCGAACTGCCTGCCGCTTAGCACCAATCACCACACCGAAGGGGGCCCGCCAAGGCGGCGGGCCCCCTTCGCGTACGAAGGGAGAGACGCATGCACACCTACGACGTCCGTATCTGGGGGATTCGCCGCCGGACCAGCAAGAGCGCGCCATTCCAGCTGCGTTGGCTGGTCGGCGGCAAGGAGCAGCAAGAGCCGTTCGTGACCAAGACGCTCGCGGATGCGCGCAGATCTCAACTCATGACGGCCGCTCGCAGCGGTGAAGCCTTCGACTCCGAGACGGGGCTACCCGTCTCGGAGCTGCGGAAGCTCAACCGAACGACGTGGTACGCGCATGCCCGGAACTACGTCGATCTCAAGTGGGCCAAGGCCGCGGCCAAGCACCGGGCCAGCATCGCCGAAAGTCTGACCCTCGCGACCCTCGCGCTCTGCCCCGACGGCAAGGGGCGGCCGGAGACCGAGTTGCTGCGGCGATCCCTGTACCAGTGGGCATTCAACGCTGGGCGACGCGACACCGAGCCGCCCTCCGATGAGGCGGCCGCGCTCGCGTGGGCGGACAAGCATGCGCCGGCCATCGCCGACCTCGACAGCGCCCAGCGGATGCGGGTGGTCCTCGATGCGCTGGCCAAGAAGAAGGACGGCACCGCCGCGGCGTCGAACACCGTGAAGCGTCGTCGCGCCGTCTTCAGCAACTGCCTTCGCATCGCAGTGGAGCGCGAGTTGCTGCCCAGCAACCCTCTCCAGCGCGTCCACTGGGAGACACCCAAGGCGGTAGAGGAACTGGACGAGCGAAGCGTGGCTACTCCCGCCCAGGCCGCCGCCCTGCTCGCAGCCGTGCGCAGCCAGGGAAAGCGGGGCGAGCACCTCGAAGCGTTCTTCGGCTGCATGTACTACGGCGCATTGCGCCCCGAGGAGGTCTCCATCCTCGCCCGGTCGCAATGCACGCTCCCCGAGACGGGGTGGGGGCGCCTCGATCTATCGGGCGCCCGGCCGCAGGTGGGCTCCGGCTGGACTGACGACGGCAAGCCGTACGAGGAGCGCGGGCTGAAGCATCGTGCGCAGCGGACGGTCAGGCGGGTGCCGATCCCGCCCGCCCTGGTGGCTCTCCTGCGCCAGCACATCGAGCAATTCGGCACGGACGACGACGGCCGGCTGTTCTGGGCAGTGCGCAACGGCCCGATCCGGTCACAGGAGTACGGCTCGATCTGGAAAGAGGCGCGCAAGCGGGCATTGATCCCCGAGCAAGTCGGCTCGCCGCTCGCTTCCATCCCGTACGACCTGCGGCACGCATGCGTGTCCTTCTGGCTCCGGTCCGGGGTGAGCCTCGCCGAAACCGCACGACGGGCGGGTCAGAGCATCGCCGTTCTGCAGCGGTACTACGCAAAGGTTCTGGACGGTGAGGAGGCAAGGATGAACGACCTCATCGACCGCGGGTTCGCTGAACACGCAGAGGGGCCAGGGAACACCGGCCCCGCCTGACAGTACATACGTTCGAATCCCGTGTCGCGAGCATCGCGATCAAGCCCCGAGAGGTGCCACAGGCGGCGACTGCGACGCCAGAGCACGTTTTAGCCTTCTGGCCGAAAAGGGCCACCCGCCGCAGTGCAGACAGAAAGGAATTGCCGTATTCCATTCCTTCCTTCGTCCACAGCACCCCCGGAAACACTGAAAGCGTTGGCCACAGATCACGCACCTATGGCCAACGCTTTCGGGTTGAAATTTGCGTAGCGGCTAAAAGGTCGCCAGGGCTCCCGCGAGGGACTCGGGCGGGAACTGTATTTCGCTCGTATCCAGCAGTCGGCGCAGCGAGGGAAACTCGTAGGTTCGGTAGCCAGTGATCACGCTCTTGCTCTTGCGCAGGGTGGCCATGGCGGCTTCCACGGACCCGATACTGAGGGCGAGCGCGTCGGCAAGGTCGGTCTGCGCCGGGCCCTCGACCATGAAGTCGTATGTCTTGCCGGGGACGGCGCAGTGCATGACCAGGTGTGCCAGGAGCCCAGCCAGGCGCTGCTCGGGCTTCAGGGAGTGGCGGTTGTAGATCCGCTCCGTCGCCTCGATCCGGTCGGTGACGGAGATTCCGATCGCCTTCATCAGGCTGGTGTTGGTCTCGGCGAGCGCCCTCATTCGGTCGAGCGGCATCGACAGGGTCCACGTGTCATTCAGGCAGATTGCGGTGGGCGCCGGGATGCGCTCGTCGAAGACCTCCATGCATCCGAGGACGGAGCCGGCCCCGAAGATGCGCACGGTGGAGGAGGAGCCGATCCGGGTCCGCTCCGCAACACAGCCACGGAGCACGATGTGAACGGCGGTGCCGCCGTTGGGGCCCCGGAGTTCGGTCTGCCGCCGGTACTCGCGCGATCCGTGGGCCACCTCCCGGAAACCTGAGCGGAGTTCGGAAGACAGCTCCCGGAGGAAGGAGTTGCGCTCGAACACCGCGTTCAGGCGGATCGGGCCCTTGTCCCGGTCGATCCTGCCCGTAGCGATGTCAAGCGTATAGAAGGAGGAGCCGATCTGGATGGGCTCGTTGCGCTTCCAGAAGGCCATCACCGAGCCCCCGTTCCAGTGGAGTTCGGCTGGGAGGGCGCCACGGTGGCGGGCTGCTGGTTCTGCGGCTGGAGGGACTCGAACACCCGCGGGAGCGGCGTGAGCATGGCCACGATGGCCGCGATGACGACCGCGATCCGTACGGGGGTCGAGGAGAGCACCTTGACCGTGAACGCGATCGTCATCGCCATGATCCCGACGATCATGACGGCCGCGACAAGGAACGCTGACATTCGTCTTCTCTCTTTTGTTGAACGATTGGTCGGTCTGGACTTTTTCCAGTCACTAGTGACTGGTTTATCGACGGCTTGGACTGGATTGGTGAAGTCCGAGTACAGCGCCGTCATCGAGCTGATATCGATCGATCCCTCGACGATATACGACGGGCGCGACAGTCTTGTCACCCACAAGGCCGCATGGTGGCCCGGGAAGCGCGGAGCGCTACTCGCGGGGACAAGCCCCCAGGAACCAGGGATCGAGCGGTTACTCTTTAGTAACGCCTGAATTTTGAGGATTCTCTCTGGCGGGGCGGCCGTTACATTGGTGTCGCTGACGTTGAACCTTGGTCGGTCTGGCGCCAGCGGTCGGGCAACGGCCCCGGGGGGTGGTACCCCAGGGGCCGCCCGACGCCGACAAAACTCCCGCACGCAGGGGTTACAGATGATGATCAACGCGTCACTCAGGGTGGCGGTGTCCCTGACAAGGTGAGGGCGCCGCCACTCTCCTTATTTATGGGGGTGATCCACGGTGGCCCATGAGGGTGTCACTAGCGATCAAGACCCATGAGCATTACCGGTCGTGGTGATTCCGTGAAGCCACGAGCCTCAGGAGACATGAGTCACATGCGCTAAGTCTCTTGGGTGGAAGCCGTCCTGACCGGCAGTCATGCCGATGTGCTCCGACTCCGGTTACATGCAGCGTCCCGCCCTCCGCACCCGGCCAGGGGGTGCGCCGCCGAACAACGCGCTGGCACCCCTGATGGTCGAAAACCGCCCGCTCCTCCGCGTCCTGGCACGACTGGCCGGCGGCCGACCTGGATGGGCTGCTCCGTTTCCTAGGCGTGAACGCGAGCGCAGATCCGCCTCCTCGCACAGCCCGCCGCACTTCTGGGGTCTTCCAAGATGGATCCCAGCCTGAGTCACGACGGCCTTGCCCATTACGCATGCCGCTCCGCCTCGATGCGCTCTAACCGTTCCATGCGGTCGGCGGCCCAGCCGCAGGACATCGGCGTCATTCAACAGCCGCTCGCGCTGGAACAACACCGCCGTCCACTTGAGCTCATCGCGGACTCGAATCCTGCTCTCGGACTCGCGGGCATTCTGCCTCGAGTGGTGGCGCTGGCTTCCGTGAGCCGTTGGCTCCATCCCGAACTCGGCGATCTCCTAGCGGAGGCGTACTGGATGTCGCCTTGGCCGCAGGCTGGCCACACGCGCTGGTCAACACCGGGATACCGGCGATCCAAGGTGAGACAGGCTGAACGCAGAAGGGGTGCCTCTCACTGAGAGGCACCCCTTCTGACCAGCACATACGCTGACCTGCTGCGGTGGGTGTGGGATTTGAACCCACGGTGACATCGCTGCCACGACGGTTTTCAAGACCGTTCCCTTAGGCCGCTCGGGCAACCCACCCACGCCCCAGCCACCTGCGGCGGAGCGGGTTACAGACTACCGGCCCCGCGTCGCGCGTCGCAGCAGCGTTCCTTGGTGCCCGTAGGAGTAGCCGGAGCACCGCGTACCCAGAGCCCTACCCGGAGCACCGCGCGTCAGCTGTCGCCCTTGCGTTCGCCCAGGACCACGTCCGCCGTCTTCTCCTTGCCGTCGCGCTGGAAGGTGAGCGTCACCTTGTCGCCCGGCTTGTGGTTCCAGATCTCGCTGATCAGCGTCGGACCGCTCTCGATCGGCTTGCCGTTGAACTTGGTGATGACGTCGCCCGCCTTGAATCCGGCCTTCGCCGCAGGACCGTCAGGGGTCACCGCCTCGGTGCCGCCCGCGCCCTGGGTCGCGATCTTGGCGCCCGATTCCTTGCCCGCCATGTCGACCGTCGCGCCGATCACCGGGTACACCGGTTTACCCGTCTTGATCAGCTGTTCGGCGACGTTCTTCGCCTGGTTGATCGGGATCGCGAAGCCGAGGCCGATCGAGCCGGCCTGCGTCTGGCCGAGGCCGCCGCTGCCCGCCGACTGGATCGCGGAGTTGATGCCGATCACCGCGCCGCGCGAGTCCAGCAGCGGGCCGCCGGAGTTGCCCGGGTTGATGGAGGCGTCGGTCTGCAGGGCGCTCATGTAGGAGTTCTTGCCGCTGGAGCCGTCGCCCGAGGCGACCGGGCGGTTCTTCGCGCTGATGATGCCGGTGGTGACGGTGTTCGACAGACCGAAGGGTGCGCCGATCGCGATGGTCGAGTCGCCGACCGCGACCTGCTCGGAGTTGCCGAGGGCCAGCGGGGTCAGCCCGGAGGGGGCGTTCTTCAGCTTCAGTACGGCGACGTCGTAGCCCTCGGCTCGGCCCACCACCTCGGCGTCGTACTTCTTGCCGTTGGAGAAGGTCGCGGAGAGCGTGCCACCGTCGGCCGCGGAGGCCACCACGTGGTTGTTGGTGAGGATGTGGCCTTCCTTGTCGTAGACGAAGCCGGTACCCGTACCGCCTTCGGTCTCGCTGCTCTCGCCGGTTCCGGCGCCGCCCGCCTTCGCCTCGATGGTGACCACGCTCGGCAGCGCCTTGCCCGCGACCGACGCGACCGTGCCGGGCTCGCGCTTGAGGTCCCTGGGGGCTTCGGCCGCGGCGACCGTGGTTGAGCCACTCGTGTCGTCGTTTCGCTCGGCGGCCCAGTAGCCGATGCCACCGCCGACGCCGCCCGCGACGAGCGCGGCGACGAGCACCGCGGCGACCAGTCCGCCGGACCGTTTGCGCGGGGGCTCCGCCACCTGGGCTCCCCAAACGGGACCGCCGCCGGCCCCGCCGCCGTAGGACGGGAGCGCGGGCGGGGGCGGCGGCCAGGTCGCTCCCGGCTGCTGCGCTCCCGCAGTCGTGCCGACGGTCGCCCCGGCAGGCGCCTCTGCCGGGTAAGCGGCCGGTACGTATCCGGGCAGCGGCGCGGCGGCTTGCTCGGGCTGGGGGGAGTGCCCGGGCTGCTCGGCCGCGGCCGCTGCCGGTTCTTGGGCCTCATCTCGTGAGGCGTTTGCCGACGCAGGCGTGCCTTCGGGAGCGGCGGCCGGCACAGGAGGTACGGACGGGACTGCCGGGGCGGCCGGAACCGCAGTGCCCTCGTTGCCCTCGTTCTCGCTGCTCACAGCTCTTTCTCCTCAGGTTCCACGGTTCCACATCAGTCTTCGGCAAGCGTTCCGCTGTGCAGGTGTCCGCAGTCAGCTTTTCCCACAGCACGTCAGGCCACTGTAAGCAGGACCTGTGTGTATGCGCGCAATCCTTTACGTCCGGCAAAACGGACGCATCTTCAGACCCACCGGACGGGCGCGCCGCGAGCCCCGAGCACGCGCCTACCCCGCCACGGTGACACCATGACGCGGTGACTCAAGCACGGCAGCACAACATCCAGGTCGTCGCCCACCGAGGCGCCTCCGAAGACGCCCCCGAGCACACCCTGGCCGCGTACAAGAAGGCGATCGAGGACGGCGCGGACGCCCTCGAGTGCGATGTGCGCCTCACCGCCGACGGCCATCTCGTCTGCGTCCACGACCGCCGCGTCAACCGCACCTCCAACGGCCGCGGCGCCGTCTCCGCCTTGGAGCTCGCGGATCTCGCCGCCCTCGACTTCGGCACCTGGAAGGGCCGTGAGGACGCCGCGGAGAGCCCCGACTGGGGAGACCCCTCGCTCACCTCCGTACTCACCCTCGAGCGGCTGCTGGAGCTGGTGGCCGATTCCGGCCGCCGTATCGATCTGGCCATCGAGACCAAGCACCCCACCCGTTGGGCGGGCCAGGTGGAGGAGCGACTGCTTCATCTGCTCGGGCGGTTCGGCCTGGACGCCCCAGAGGCCGCCGACGACTCGCCCGTACGGATCATGAGCTTCTCGGCCCGCTCCCTGCACCGGGTCGCCGCGGCCGCGCCGAACATCCCCACCGTTTACCTGATGCAGTTCGTGACGCCCCGGCTGCGCGACGGCCGGCTGCCGGCCGGCGCACGGATCGCGGGCCCGGGCATGCGGATCGTACGCAATCACCCCGGCTACATCGCCCGGCTGCACCGGGCGGGCCACCGCGTGCACGTCTGGACGGTCAACGAGCCGGAGGATGTCGAGCTCTGTGCCCGCCTCGGCGTCGAGGCAATCATCACCAATCGCCCGAAACAGGTGCTGTCACAACTGGGCCGCCTTTAACACCGATTACAGGGAGTGCACCGGCGCGTTCGGTCCGTATTCGATCGTTACGAGTGCGTCACTGGCCCGCCCTTGGCCGGTTTCCGGTCCAGTCCATTGGGGCATTCACACCGTGGCGTGGGGCAAAGGAGGTCTCGGGGGTGGCGTTGGTGGTGGCACAGGAGGTGCCCACGTCGTCGAGCATGGCCGTATCCCACGGCCCTGCGGGCGTGGGTAAGGCACGACACCGGATGCGTGAGCAGTTGAGCCGCAGCGGGGTGTCGGAGACGATCCTCGACGATGCAGTACTGATCCTTTCCGAACTGCTCAGCAATGCCTGCCGGCACGGCAGGCCGCTGGGGCACGCGGACGTGGGCGACGGAGATGTCCGTGCCGCCTGGCGCGTCGACCGAGCAGGCCGGCTGACGGTCGAGGTGACAGACGGAGGCGGTCCGACCCGACCGATTCCGGCCACGCCATCGGTGACCGCCCGAGGCGGCCGCGGGCTCAACATCATCAGCGCGCTGGCCCAGGACTGGGGTGTCCGCGACAGCGCGACCGGCGAGGTCACCGTGTGGGTGATCGTCACCGAAGGGCATCGGCGCGAGGATTTCGCTACGCGCGTCACAAGCCCCAGCTTCGATTTCGCGGACTCGTACGACGATCTCGACTGAGTCCGCCGAGGCGGACTCGCGGACGGACTGCGACCGGAGTGCGGACGCACTCCGGCCGGAGTGCGGACGGACTGGGGCGGGGACCGAGCGGGACCCCGGCAACACGACCGGGCAACACGACCGGGCAACACGACCGGGCAACGCGACCGGGCAACGCGACCGCGGAACGCGTGTGGGGCTGCTCCCCGTGACGGCAGCGGAAGGCTAGGCTCGCGCCCGACCCAGCACCACCGCAGTCGGGAGAGAGCCACCCATGGCCAAGAAGCGCCCCCAGACCAAGGCCAAGCAGCCGCAGATCACCAGCGCAGAGATCCCGGTGGTGGCCGCACGCGAGCCCTGCCCCTGCGGCTCCGGCCGCCGCTACAAGGCCTGCCACGGCCGGGCCGCCGCGCACGCCGTGACCCAGCTGGTCCAGCGCCCCTTCGAGGGACTGGCCGGTGAGTGTGACCTGGTGGCCCTGCGCGAGCTCGTTCCCGCAGCAACGGTCCCGCTGGCCCTCAAGGGCGGGCTGCCCGAGGGTGTGCCGTCCGTAACCCTGGCGACCGTCCTGCCGATGGCCTGGCCGGCGCTGCGCCGAGACGACGGCTCCGTCCTGCTGGGACTGCAGAACGACACCTCGTCCGGCGACCTCAGCCGCGATCTCGCGGACACCCTCCAGCGGGCGCTGAAGGCCGAGCCCGGCACCCCGGTCGCCGCCCAGCGCGTGCCTGCCGACGGCGTACGCCTGCAGGACCTGCTCGACGACAGCGCCGACTTCGAGCCGACCGTGCACTCCGGCTTCGAGTTCTGGGTCCCTGACTCCGCGGAGAGCGCCACCCCCGAGGTCGCCGCGTCCCTGGAGCGCGCGAACGCCGCCGCGATCCCGACCGTGAAGCTGTCCGGCGTCGACTCCGCGTACTGGTGCGAGACCCCGGAGAAGAACCACCTGCGCTGGGTCATGCCGCAGCCCGAGGAGCAGCTCCTCGACGCGCTCGCCCGCCTGCACGCCGCCGGTACGTCCTCGCTCGGCGAGGGAACCCGGCTGGTCGGTTCCTTCCGCGCGCACGGACTGATGGTCCCGGTCTGGGACCTGCCGAGCGGGATGGACGCCGAGGAGTGCGAGAAGCCGGCGGCGGAGCTCGCCGAGCGGCTGGCGGCGGCCCTCGCGGCCGGCACTCCGCTGACTCCGGAGGAGCGCCGGGCGCGCGGCGGGCTCACCAACCGCCAGGTCACCCTGAGCTGAGAGTGACGGTTTCTGTCGACCGATAGGTGACTCCAGTCACAACTCGCCCTATGGACAGGTAAATCCCTGTCCGAATACTCCAGATCGAATTTGCGAACTGCCGATCTCTTGTTACCGTTCTAGAAGCCCGGTCGCTGGTGCATCCCCCGTCGCCAGCGACCGGGCGCTTCCATTTCTGTGGAACGGCTCGTTCCGTCAACGGTCGTCAACGGACCTCAGGCGCACCGGAGTTGCTCCCGGACCTCAGCAGTAGAGGCCCTTCTCCCACTTCGTCCGCAGTCGCGAACTCCGCCACCGCCGAATACTCCGCGACAGCGCCGCGAGAAGGCTCACGGGGCGTCTCACAGGCGTCCGGCTCGTCCCCCGCGCCAACCACACAGTTCGTCTGCAGAGTGCGCCCGCCGGGCCCCATCAGAGTGAGTACGGAACTCAATTCCTCCCCCGTCGCATTGCGGTAGTACGTGCGCGCCCATGTGTCGCGTCCCTCGGTCAGCACACAGGTCTGGGCCTCGACCCCGTCGGGGGAGGTGAGTTCCGGCCCACATTGCGCGGCCGTCCGGGGCGCAATGGCCCCCGCCACATCCGAGTCGTCCGAGGCATCGGATCCCTCGGAGCCGCCGATCCCGGGGAGCAGCCCCTGCTCGGGCTCCGTCCTGGGCTCCGCCTTGACCTTCGCCCCCTCCGGGGGCGAGGAGTCGGATCCCGGCCAGAGACCGTCGGCCGGTCCCGCGGAGGCGGCAGGCGGCAGCAGTGCGGCGAACACCGCGGCGGCGGTGAGACCGATCATGCGGAGATTCATGGGTCCACCTGCCGACTGCGCGGGAAATTCAACGGTGGGCCGAAGATATCGACGGAATACGGGTGCCCGGGGGGCCGCGCGCCCAATTCCCGTACAAGTCGGTCCAGCTCTTACCCGTACGAGTGAGAGAGCTGGACCGCGAGCGCTCGGCTCAGCAGAGGAGCCGACTGCTCAGCGAGCGAACCGGCCGCCCGTAGGCGAGCCGGTTGCTCGGCAGTCGAGCCGACTGCTCGGTGGGCGAGTGCTCAGTAGGCGAGCCGGCTGCCGCCGTCCGGTGCGCTGGTGCTCGCCTCGACCAGCGCGTCCACCACCGCCTCGACGTCCGGCAGCCAGGGAGCCGCGGATCCGGGCAGCGGCGCGCGCTCCCAGCGCACCTGTCCCGTCCCCGTCTCCGAGGGCGGCAGCACCAGATAGCCGCCCTCGCCGTGGAAACGCAGCGAGCTCGGCACGCAGTCCTTCACGAAGAGCAGCTCGCCGAGCTGCTCGAGGGTGTACGGAGCCACCAGCAGCGACCAGCGGGTGGGCGTGGCGACGACCGGTCCCAGTCGCATACCCATCCGGTCGAGCTCCGACAGCGCTCGTGCTCCGGCGACGGCCGGCAGGCTCACCGCGCACGGCGCGCGGCCTCCGGTGGCCAGCATGATCGGGGCGGTGGGCCGGTTGGTCCACCACCAGCGCACCATCCGCTCGTCGGTTGTCGCCGCCAGGATTCCGGGGTCGAAGGGGTGCGCGCCGGGTACGACGCACTCGGGGTCGGGGCAGGCGCAGCCGCGGTCACCGCGACTTCCGGCCGCTTTCAGTCCCACACCGGGGAGTACAGGCCATTGCCACTCGGCGACGCAGGTGAGCGCCGCTCCGAGCTGTGCAGGCCCCCTCTTGCGACGGAACAGGAGCCTGCGTCGCCTTCCGAGGATCTCGCGCATGAGCGCTCGTTCCTTTCCGTTGAACGCCGAGGTCCACATCACAACATGTGTGCAGCTCTTCACTGTGCGTACAAGTCGGCGCATCACCGCCCTTGCCGCCTGCATGGGCGACGCCCCGCTTCGCCTGCGGCAGGATCGCCGCCCGGGGGTCGAACGTGGGCTGTAGTCCATTAAACGCGTGGCGAGGGGTGGCGCGCGCCTGGCGCTTGCGGTCCCGCTGTAACTTTTCCCCGCCACTCGGGGATGGGGCGCGGCTTACGGGTGTTAGGACGCCCGGGCCCGCCGCCAGGTTCCGGGGCGGTCCCAACTGCCCCTGGCCGTCACCGTTTACGTACCCATCACGCTTGGGATGACGCTCCCCTTCGGGCCGACGCCCTGGGGGGACCCCCGGTCGAACGCCATCAGTCGAACCCAGTACACCGCCATCGTGTGCATTTTTCAGCCAAGTTAACGGTCCCGTAGACACCACCAATACCACTGGGGCAATGCTGGACATCCCCTTACTTGTGCGTGTACATGTGGATGCATTGATAGCGGCGCAGAATGACATGGGGGTTTGCGATGCTATTGAGCGAAACGAACCAGTCGGAAAGCCGACTGCCATGAGCGCCCCTCACCTGCCGAAAGTGGCTGGAATCGATTCAGCGGTTCCGACGCCCGCGCAGACTTCCTCGCCCATGCCCGCCTTCCCTGCCGCACCAGCCCCTCCCGGAGCGGTGATTCAGGACCGGCTGGCCGGCTGGGTCTCCGATCTGACCACGCTCCACGAACTCACCGAGCGCCTGGCCAGAACCGGCTCGCTCGACGAAGCCCTCCATGAGCTGCTGCGCGCCGGAGCCGCCCTGGTCGGCGCCCGTCGCGGCATGGTCGTACTCGAACCGCCGCCCGGCGCTTCGCGAGCGAACGACTGCTTCGACGAAGGCCGCGGTCCCGCTCTCACCAAGCGCCTCGGGTTCACGCATGCCGAGCTGGGCCATATCGAGACAGTCCCACGCAGTGCGATCGCGTACGGCCGGATCCTGGACGGCCGGCTCCCGGACGGACAGCCAGGTCCCGCCGGTCACCCCGAAGCCGTGGCCGATGGCGATCTGCTCGGCGACAAGACCCTCGACCCCCGCTACCGGGAGGTCGCCGTCCGCCTCGGCTATGCCGCCAGCTACACCCTGCCGCTCGCCTCCACGGCGGCCGGCACACTCGGCGCGGCCGTCTGGATGTACGACGAGCCGGCCGCACCGGTGGAGCGGCAGTGCCATCTCGTGGGCCTCTATATGCGGTACGCCACCGAGCATCTGGACCGGCTCCTGGAACTGGAGCACGCCCGCGCCACAGTGGCGACGGTCGCCGAGGAGCTGCTGCCCAGCAGGCTGCCCCGGGTGCCCGGCGTCCAGCTCGCTGCCCGGCACCGCACGGGTCCGCGGGGCGGCGGCGACTGGTACGACGCGCTGCCGCTGCCCGAGGGCGCGCTGGGGCTCGCCGTCGGATCGGTCAGCGGCGCGGGGCCGAGCGCGCTGGCCGCGATGGGACGGCTGCGGGCGTCCCTGCGGGCGTACGCCGTGATGGAGGGCGAGGACCCCGTCGCCGTACTGTCCGACCTGGAGCTGCTGCTGCGGCTGACCGAGCCCGCCCGCACCGCCACAGCGCTCTTCGCTTACGCCGAGCCGGCCAGGAGGAAGATCGTGCTGGCCGGGGCGGGACACACGCCGCCGCTGGTGGTCGGCGAGCGGCGAACCGAGTTCGTCGAGACGTCCCTGTCGGCGCCGCTGGGGATGCTCGCCTGCTGGGAGGCGCCGAGTGTGGAGCTCTCGCCCGAGCCTGGAGAAACGGTGCTGCTGTATACGGACGGGCTGCTGCGGCGAACCGGCGACCCCATGGACCGGGCCTTCGCGCGGCTGCACGCGGCGGCCGCGAGTGTGCCCATGCCGGCTCGCGACGATCCCGCGGCGATCGCCGATCATGTGCTGCGCACGGTGCTGCCCGAGGGTCTCGACGAGGCCGACGGCGGTGAGGACGTCGTGCTGCTCGCCGCCCGTTTTGACTGATGTCTCACACGTTTTCCACAGGGCACCGGGCGGTCTTCCCGTCGCACATACGATGGAAGCCGGTCCAGTGTCGTATCGAGGAGAAGACGTGGCTGAGGAGCTCACCCCGGCGGAGTCCGATGAGGCTGCTGCCGCAGCGGGCCCGGAAGAAGAAGAGCAGCCGATCAAGCAGCGCAAGAACGGCCTGTACCCGGGAGTGTCCGACGAGCTCGCGGAGAACATGACGAGCGGCTGGGCGGACACGGCGCTGCACGATCTGGAGCCCATCGCCCAGGCGTCGCACACCGCCGCCCGCCGTGCCGCGCTCTCGGCGCGCTTCCCCGGCGAGCGCCTGGTGATCCCCGCGGGCAATCTGAAGACCCGCTCCAATGACACCGAGTACGCCTTCCGCGCCTCGACGGAGTACGCCTACCTCAGCGGCGACCAGTCCGAGGACGGCGTCCTGGTGCTGGAGCCCAAGGACGGCGGGCACAAGGCCACGATCCACCTGCTGCCGCGCTCCAACCGCGAGAACGGCGAGTTCTGGCTGTCCGGCCAGGGCGAGCTGTGGGTCGGCCGCCGTCACTCCCTGGCGGAGGCCGAGCAGTTGCTGGGCATTCCCGCCAAGGATGTGCGCGAGCTGCCGGAGCGGCTGCGCCGGGCGAGCGGCCCGGTCCGCGCCGTCCGCGGACACGACGCCGGCATAGATGCCGCGCTGACCGACAAGGTCACCGCGGAGCGGGACGAGGAGCTGCGCGCCTATCTCTCCGAGGCGCGCGCCGTGAAGGACGAGTTCGAGATCGGCGAGCTGCAGAAGGCGTGCGACTCCACCGCGCGTGGCTTCGAGGACGTCGTCAAGGTGCTGGACAAGGCCGAGGCGACCAGCGAGCGGTACATCGAGGGCACGTTCTTCCTGCGCGCCCGCGTCGAGGGCAATGACATCGGTTACGGCTCGATCTGCGCGGCGGGCCCGCACGCCACCACCCTGCACTGGGTGCGCAACGACGGCGCGGTCCGCTCCGGTGAGCTGCTGCTGCTGGACGCCGGCGTGGAGACCCACAGCCTCTACACCGCGGACATCACCCGCACGCTGCCGGTCAACGGCCGCTTCAACGAGCTGCAGCGCAAGATCTACGACGCTGTGTACGAGTCGCAGGAGGCGGGCATCGCGGCGGTGAAGCCGGGCGCCAAGTACCGCGACTTCCACGACGCCTCGCAGCATGTGCTGGCCGAGAAGCTGGTCGAGTGGGGTCTGGTCGAAGGTCCCGTCGAGCGCGTGCTCGAGCTCGGTCTGCAGCGCCGCTGGACGCTGCACGGCACCGGCCACATGCTCGGCATGGACGTCCACGACTGTGCCGCCGCGCGCACCGAGGCGTATGTCGACGGGACGCTGGAGCCGGGCATGTGCCTGACGGTGGAGCCCGGGCTCTACTTCCAGGCGGACGATCTGACGGTGCCGGAGGAGTACCGCGGCATCGGCGTCCGGATCGAGGACGACATCCTGGTCACCGAGGACGGCAACCGGAACCTGTCGGCGGCGCTGCCGCGGCAGGCCGACGAGGTCGAGGCCTGGATGGCCTCGCTCAAGGGCCCCAAGGCCTGATCAGCACCTCGTCGTAGCCACTCTTCGTACCCTGCCGGCCGGCGGGGCCCCTTTGTGGGCTCCGCCTGCCGGCTTTTGCATGTCGTGCACCCACCCGCCGCCTCACGAGGCGACGAGCGGAGCGTCCTCCCGCCATTTGAGGATCTTGTCGAAACTGACCACCGCGCCCCGCCCCGGGCGGTTGCGGAAGTGGACATGGTCGGCGAGCTCCTCGATCAGACAGAGTCCGCGGCCGCTCTCCGCCATGGCCGGGGGCTGCTGCATCGCATGTGCGCACGGCCCGCCGTGCCGGGCGGGGAAGCCGGGCCCCGAATCCGCCACTTCGATACGGCACGTCTCGCCGTCCAGGTAGGCGGTCACCCGGAACGCCGCGGAGGCTTCGCTCGCCCCCTGACCGCCGCCGTGCTCGACGGCGTTCGCACAGGCTTCGCTGAGCGCGACGGAGAGATCGTAGGAAACGTCGGGATCAACCCCCGCGGTCTCCATCGTGCCGAGCAGCAGGCGGCGGGCGAGCGGGACGCTCGCGGCTTCGCGCCGCAAGTGGAGAGACCACCAGATGCTCATGCTCCAGCCTCCTGGCTGCGGCTCGACATACCGATACGTATTGCCGCAAGCGACGGTCCATAAGCACAGAGTTGATGTGATTGCGCTCATTCGGCGGATGCGCGCCACGCGCACGCCGGTGTATGTCGGCAAAGGGGATCTTCCGGACCTGCCGTACGGCCGCTCTCACCGCAGTGCGATGATGACCCGGCCATGTCGTCCATCCCCGTTGCGCGCGCCAGAGCCGGTCTGCGGCTGCTGAGGGCCTCGGTGTTCACCGCGGTCTGTGTCGTGCTGTCCGCGACGGGACATGCGCTGGCCGCCTGTGCGGCCGTCCCCCGGTGGACGCTGGCCATCGGCTTTCTCGGGGTGTTCGCGCTGGTCGCGCCGTTCGCCGGGCGGGCGCGGTCACTGCCGTCCATCGCCGTCGCGCTGACCGCCGGACAGCTCGCTCTGCACGCCCTGTTCGGGGCCGGCCAGAGCCATCTGCGCCTCGCGCCGACCGCCGACGACGCGCTGATCAGGATGGCCGCGAAGCTGGTGTGCGGGGCGGGTTCCTCCTCCCTGAGCCCCGCCGACGCGCACCGGATCGTCACCAACGCGGGCATCGACCCGACGGCGCACGGCGTCCACACACACATGGCGGGGACCTCCGCCGCATCGCCCGGGCTGCTGCCCAGCCTCCCGATGCTGCTGGCGCATCTGCTGGCCGCGGTCGCGACCGGCTGGCTGCTGCGGCGCGGGGATCTGGCGCTGCTCCGGCTGATCAGGCTGTCCGCCGACTCGGCCCATGAGGTCGCGGAGGCCGCCTGGCTGCGGTCGCTGCGCGCCGCCCTCGTTCTCGTACGGGCGCTTCGTGCCGGTCTCACGGGGACGCCCGCGGTGGATCCGCGCACTCCCCGGCCGTCGTCCGCCCCTCCCGTGCCGTCGGCCGGAGAGGCACTCCAGCACACGGTGATCAGGCGCGGGCCGCCCGCCGCCCGCCTCGCTCTCGCAGCCTGACGCGGCCCACTCGACGGGAGTGGTGTCGCGGTGCCGCTCACCCCCAAGTGCCCGGCACACACCCCATCTCTCCTGATCCGGAGTGCCTTCTTCCATGAACCTTTCCCGTATCGCGCTCGTGACCGGCGTCGCCGCCTCCTCTGTACTGCTGCTCTCGGGCACCGCCTTCGCGCACGTCAGCGTGCAGCCCCAGGGCGAGGCCGCCAAGGGCGGTTACGCCACGGTCAACTTCAAGGTCCCCAACGAGCGCGACAACGCCTCGACCGTGAAGCTCGAGGTCAGCCTCCCGGCCGATCACCCGATCGCGTCTGCCATGCCGCAGCCCATCCCGGGCTGGAAGGCCGTGGTCACCAAGTCCAAGCTGGCCAAGCCCCTTGAGGTGCACGGCAAGCAGATCACCGAGGCGCCTTCCAAGATCACGTGGACCGCGGACGGCGGAAAGATCGGTCCCGGCGAGTTCCAGCAGTTCCCGGTCTCTCTCGGCCGGCTGCCCGAGGACGCCGACCAGTTGGTCTTCAAGGCCATCCAGACGTACAGCAACAAGGAAGTCGTGCGCTGGATCGAGGAGGCCAAGGAGGGCGCGGCGGAGCCCGAGTCCCCCGCGCCGGTCCTCAAGCTGTCGGCCGCCACGGAGGACGAGCACGGCGCCGCGGCGACGGGTGCGTCCGCGAAGGACGCCAAGGACGCCAAGAACTCCGGGCACGACGAGGACACGAAGTCCGAGGCGGCGTCGGACAGCGACAGCGACACCACGGCCCGCATCCTGGGCATCGTCGGCATCCTTGTCGGTGTCGCGGGTGTCGCCTTCGGCGTCCTGGCCGGACGCCGTCGCTCCGCCTGACGCAGCCAGAGGCCGCCCGACGTCGCTCCGGCGCCGTCCGGCGCTTCGTACATCACATTTGGGATATTTCTCCATGCGCAAGAAGACTGTGCTCGCGGCCGCGCTCGTTGTGACCGCCGGGCTCACCCTGTCCGCCTGCGGAAGCGGCGACGACTCGGCGAAGAGCCCCGTCGCCGACGTCTCCGCCCAGGCGAACCGGCCCGCGACCGTGCTCGACCGGCCCTACACCAAGCCGAACCTCGTCCTGACGGACACGCACGGCAAGAAGTACGACCTGCGCGAGCAGACCAAGGGCAGGCCGACGCTGATCTACTTCGGCTACACGCACTGCCCCGACGTCTGCCCGCTGACGATGAGCAATATCGCCATCGCCAAGAAGAAGCTCCCCAAGGCCGACCAGGACAAGCTCCAGGTCGTCTTCGTCACCACCGATCCGGAGCGGGACACACCGGCCGAGCTGGCCAAGTGGCTCCCGAGCGCCGGCGACCCGTCCTTCACCGGCCTCACCGGCGACTTCCCGACCATCCAGGCGGGCGCGCGCCAGATGGGCATCGGCATCGACCCGCCGAAGAAGGAGAAGGACGGCACGGTCGTCTCCATGCACGGCGCGCAGGTCATCGCGTTCTCGCCGAAGACCGACGCGGGCTATGTCCTGTACGGCGAGGACACCACGGCGGACGACTACGCCAAAGACCTGCCGAAGATCATCCGTGGGGAGAACCCGTGAGTCGGAGCACGGCTCTCGCCGCTGTCGTCGCCCTCAGCGGGGGGCTGGCACTGGCGGGCTGCTCGTCCGGCAGTGAGCCCGGGTCGCCCGAGTTGAAGGTCAGCGGTGCGTTCATGCCGCAGCCCGTCAACTCCGAGATGGCGTCCGGGTTTCTGACGGTGCAGAACAGCGGAGGCACGGCCGACAGGCTCACCTCCGTCACCAGCGACCTCTCGGACGACATCACGATCCACGAGTCGAAGAACCAGACGATGCAGGAGGTGAAGGCCTTCGACGTACCTGCGGACGGCGAGCTCGATCTCGAACGCGGTGGAAACCACATCATGTTCATGAGGCTCAAGCAGAAGCCGGAGCAGGGCGAGAAGGTCACCGTGGAGCTGCGCTTCGAGAAGTCCGGCCCGATCAAGGTCGAACTTCCCGTCGAGGCACCCACCCACAACCCGAAGCACTGACCTCCGAGCACTGAGGGACTGAACACGCCATGACAGCCACCGCCCCGCGCTTCGGCCCATCCCCGGTCCGGCTGCTGCTCGCCGCGACCGTGCTCCTCGGCACCCTCGTCGGCGCGCTCCTGGCCGGCGCGAGCCCCGCGTCGGCGCACGCCGCACTGACCGGAAGCAATCCGAAGGACGGGGCGGTGGTCGCCACGGCCCCAAAGGACGTCACGCTCACCTTCTCCGAGCAGATCGCCATGGGGAACGACTCGATACGGGTCCTCGAACCCAGCGGCAAACGCGCCGACACCGCCAAGATCCGTGACCTCTCGGCCGCCGGCAAGGTCACCTACGCCGTCGATCTGCTGCCCGGGCTCCCCAACGGCACCTACACC
Organism: Streptomyces lunaelactis; assembly: GCF_003054555.1. Taxonomy (NCBI): domain Bacteria; kingdom Bacillati; phylum Actinomycetota; class Actinomycetes; order Kitasatosporales; family Streptomycetaceae; genus Streptomyces; species Streptomyces lunaelactis. Next base: position 4,283,043 of record NZ_CP026304.1, read on the forward strand.
GTGGCCTGGCAGGCCGTCTCCGCCGACAGCCATCCCGTCTCCGGGGCCTTCACCTTCTCCATCGGAGCCCCCTCCGAGACCACCGCCGTCGTGTCCGGCCAGAAGGCCGGCGGAGGCGTTGTCGGCATCCTCTACGACATCGTGCGCTACGCCTCGTACGCCGGCTTCGTGCTGTTCACCGGCGGCGCCGCGTTCATCCTCGTCTGCTGGCGGCGCGGCGCTTCCGAGAGGCCGCTGCAGCGACTGGTCGTCCAGGGATGGGTGACGCTCACCGCGGCCACCCTCGCGATGCTGCTGCTGCGAACCCCCTACACCGGCTCCGGCGAACTCGCGGACACCTTCGACCTCGGCGGGCTGCGGGACGTCCTGCAGACCAAGACCGGAGCCGCGCTCAGCTCCCGGCTGATGCTGCTCGGCGCTGCCGCGCTGTTCATCGCCGTGCTCTTCGGCGCTTACGCGAAGCGGGAGGACGAGGCCGAGAAGAAGGACCTCACCTTCGGCCTCGCGATCGGCGGCACGGTCGTCGCGGCCGGGATCGCCGGGACCTGGGCGCTGTCGGAGCACGCCTCGACCGGTATCCAGCCGGGGCTCGCGATGCCTGTGGACGTGGCTCATCTGCTGGCCGTGGCGACCTGGCTCGGCGGTCTCGCGGCGTTGCTGACCGCGCTCTACCGGGCGCCGTCGATCGAGCGCACTGCCGTGCAGCGGTTCTCCACGCTCGCGTTCGGCAGTGTCGTGGTGCTCACCGCGACCGGGATCTACCAGTCCTGGCGGCAGGTCGGCTCCTGGTCGGCGCTGACCGGGACCTCGTACGGACAGCTGCTGCTGGTGAAGATCGCGCTCGTCGTCGTCCTGGTCGCCGTCGCATGGATATCGCGGCGGTGGACGGCGCGGCTCAGCGAGGTGACCGCGACCGAGCAGGAGTTGGAGTCGGTCACCGTTCCCGACGACGCGGCCGGATCGGAGGAGTCCGCAGACCCGGAACGGGCGGCTCAACTCGCCCGTCAGCAGGCCGCGCTGGCCACGACCCGCGAGAAGAAGCTCCGGGACGACGATCCGGAGCGCTGGGGACTGCGCCGTTCCGTACTGGCCGAGGCAGGCATCGCGGTGATCCTGCTGGCGGTGACGACCGTCCTGACCAGCACCGAACCGGGTCGCACGGAAGAAGAGGCGGCCAGGGCGGGCGGCACCCGGGCGGCCGCGACCGTGCCCCAGGGACCGGCCGAGATCAAGCTGCCCTTCGACACCGGCGGCAAGAACGGCAAGGGCATCATCCGGCTCAGCCTCGACCCCGCCGCCTCCGGCGCCAACGAGATGCACGTCTGGATCTACAGCCCGGACCTGAAGCTGATGGACGTGCCCGAGGTGAAGGTCGCCTTCACCCTCAAGGCCAAGCAGATCGGTCCGCTGCCGATCACCCCCGACCGCGTCACCGCCGGACACTGGACGGCGGGCGCGGTCCAGATCCCGATGCCGGGTGACTGGCAGGTCCAGGTGACGGTACGGACCTCCGACATCGACCAGACGACCATCGACAAGAACATCAAGATCGGCTGATGTACCCGTGAGTGACACCGTGAACAACCCCGTGAAGGACGCTGCGAAGGACGCCCTGAGCGAGCCCTCGAGCGACAGCGGCATCTCCAGGCGGCGGCTGCTCGGCACCGTGGGGGCGGCGGGTGCGACCGGTCTTGTGCTGGGGGCGGCGGGCGGCGCGGCCGCGTACGCCGCGGCCGGCGAAACACCGGCCGAGCTGACCACGGTCGGCTCAACCGGCGTCCCCTTCTACGGCGAGCACCAAGCGGGCATCACCACACCGCTGCAGGCCCGCGGCCATCTGATCGCCTTCGACCTGGCGCCGGGCGCCGGCCGCAAGGAGGCGGCCGCGCTGATGCGCCGCTGGTCCGCGCTGGCCGGCGAGTTGATGGCGGGTGAGGTACCCGGTGGCGGCGACGACACCGGCGTCGCGCTGGACGCCGGGCCCTCCTCGCTGACCGTCACCTTCGGCTTCGGCCGCACCTTCTTCGACCGTACGGCGCTGGTCGCGCAGCGCCCGCCGGAGCTGGACCCGCTGCCCGCCTTCTCCTCCGACCAGCTGGACGCGGGGCGCTCGAACGGCGATCTGTGGGTGCAGATCGGCGCGGACGACGCGCTGGTCGCCTTCCACGCGCTGCGCGCGATCCAGAAGGCGGCGGGCGACGCGGCCCGGGTGCGCTGGCAGATGAACGGCTTCAACCGCTCGCCGGGCGCCACCGGAAAGCCGATGACCGCGCGCAATCTGATGGGCCAGATCGACGGCACGCGCAATCCGAAGCCGTCCGAGGCCGACTTCGACCAGCGGATCTTCGTGCCGAGCCGGCCGTCGGGGACGGCGTACGACTGGCTGGCGGGAGGCTCGTACGCCGTCGTACGCCGCATCCGGATGCTGCTCGACGACTGGGAGCGGCTCCCGCAGAAGAAGCAGGAACGGGTCATCGGCCGGCGCAAGTCCGACGGGGCTCCGCTGACGGGCGGCAGCGAGACGACCGAGCTCGCGCTGGACAGGGCAGGGCCGGACGGGAAGCTGGTCATCCCCGGCAACGCGCACGCCCGGATCTCCGCGCCGGAGCAGAACGGCGGGGCGGCGATGCTGCGGCGGCCGTTCTCCTTCCACGACGGGATCGCGCCGGACGGGACGCCGGACGCGGGGCTGCTCTTCGTCTGCTGGCAGGCGGACCCGCTGCGCGGCTTCGTACCTGTGCAGCGCAAGCTCGACCGTGGGGACGCGCTGTCGGCGTTCATCCGGCACGAGGCGAGCGGTCTTTTCGCGGTGCCGGGCGGTGCGCGCAAGGGCGAGTACGTGGGCCAGCGGCTTCTGGAGTCGTGAATCCACAACGCCCATTAGGGTGACGGTATGTCGGCTACGCGCTACACCTATCTCGGCCCCGAGGGCACCTTCACCGAAGCCGCCCTGCGCACGCTTCCGGAAGCCGCCACCCGGGAGCTCGTCCCGATGGTGTCCGTGCCCGCTGCGCTCGATGCCGTACGGAACGGGGATGCCGCGGCCGCCCTCGTACCGATCGAGAACTCCGTGGAGGGCGGCGTCACCGCGACCCTCGACGAGCTGGCCTCCGGGCAGCCGCTGATGATCTACCGCGAGGTGCTGCTGCCGATCGCCTTCGCGCTGCTGGTGCGGCCGGGCACGAAGCTCTCCGCGGTGAAGACGGTGACCGGCCACCCGGTCGCCCAGCCCCAGGTGCGCAACTGGCTGCGGGCGAATCTGCCGGACGCCCTGTGGGAGTCGGCCGCGTCGAACGCGGACGGTGCGCGGCTGGTGCAGGAGGGGCGGTACGACGCGGCCTTCGCGGGCGAGTTCGCGGCGGCCACGTACGGGCTCGAGCCGCTGGTCACCGAGATCCATGACGCGGAGAACGCGGAGACGCGCTTCGTCCTGGTGGGCCGGCCGGCCAGGCCCGCGGCGCCGACCGGTGCCGACAAGACCTCGGTGGTCATCTGGCTGGGCGAGGACCACCCGGGTGCACTGCTGGAGCTGCTCCAGGAGTTCGCGGTCCGCGGGGTCAACCTGATGCTGATCCAGTCCCGGCCGACAGGCGCGGGGATCGGCAACTACTGCTTTGCCGTGGACGCCGAGGGTCATATCTCGGACCGCCGGGTCGGCGAGGCGCTGATGGGCCTGAAGCGGATCTGCCCGAACGTGCGGTTTCTCGGGTCGTATCCGCGGGCGGGTGTGGCGGTGGAGGACGTACGGGCGCTGCGCGCGGGGACGTCGGACGCCGAGTTCACGGCGGCGTCGGACTGGCTGGCGCGCTGCCAGGACGGCCGGGCCTGAGCGGTCCCGAATCCACTGCGACCCGGTCCTACCTGCAGATTTTCGTTATCCACAGAAGTTATCCACAGGTGCGCTTCTCGACCTGGGGATAAGTCGACAACGCAAGCCGACATGGTCGACAAATCCGCCCAGTCGCCCCACTTCCGTCCACAGGGTGGCAGCTTGCCTCGTGTCACCTCAATTCCATTGATCAACTCTTTAGAGCGAGGAATTCCCACCCGAATGAGTGTGTGAGGTGGGTTTGGGTGGGGAATCCTCCGGCCCACACTCGGCTTTCGAAACGATCTTTTCCGTAGTCCACAGATCTCCCACACAGGCTGTGGATAACTTTTCGAGGGGCCGCGCCCCTGTGGACAAGGGGTGCCCGAATCCCGGACGGGACAAGGGGAGTGGGTCAACGCGGACACCCCCCGAGTGCCCCATTTCGGCGAATAGCGGCTTACTAATTGACGCTTACGGCGCCGATAACCAGGGATACACCGGCGATACGCCAGTGATTTGCCGATACCTTTCCAAATTCCGGCAATTCGGGCAAAATGACACGCAAGGCAATATCGGGTGGGGTGGCGCGAGTAGGCACCGGTAGCCTGGTGGGGTGATTGACCTTCGCCTGCTCCGTGAGGACCCCGACCGTGTCCGCGCCTCCCAGCGCGCCCGTGGAGAGGACGTCGCCCTCGTCGACGCCCTGCTCTCCGCCGATGAGCGGCGCAGGTCGTCCGGCGTCCGCTTCGACGAGCTGCGCTCCCAGCAGAAGGCGCTCGGCAAGCTCATCCCCAAGGCCACTCCGGAAGAGCGCGCCGAGCTGCTGACGAAGGCCGAGCAGCTGAAGGCCGGCGTCAAGGCGGCCGACGCCGAACAGGACGAGGCCGACGCGGAGGCCAAGCGACTGCTGCTGCAGCTCGGGAACATCGTCCACGAGGACGTACCGGTGGGCGGCGAGGAGGACTTCGTCGTCCTCGAGACGCACGGCACGATCCGCGACTTCGGCGCCGAGGGCTTCGCGCCCAAGGACCACCTGGAGCTCGGCGAGGCGCTCGGCGCCATCGACGTGGAGCGCGGTGCCAAGGTGTCGGGCTCGCGCTTCTACTACCTGACGGGCGTCGGCGCACTGCTGGAGCTCGCGCTCGTCAACGCGGCGATCGCACAGGCCACCGAGGCCGGCTTCATCCCGATGCTGACCCCGGCCCTGGTCCGCCCCCGTGCCATGGAGGGCACCGGCTTCCTCGGCCAGGCCTCGGAGAACGTCTACCACCTGGAGAAGGACGACTACTACCTGGTCGGCACCTCCGAAGTCCCGCTCGCCGCGTACCACATGGACGAGATCATCGACGCGGACAAGCTGCCGCTGCGGTACGCGGGCTTCTCGCCCTGCTTCCGCCGCGAGGCGGGGACGTACGGCAAGGACACCCGGGGCATCTTCCGGGTGCACCAGTTCGACAAGGTCGAGATGTTCTCGTACGTCGCTCCCGAGGACGCGGAGGCCGAGCACAAGCGGCTCCTGGACTGGGAGAAGCAGTGGCTGACCGGTCTTGAACTGCCCTTCCAGGTGATCGATGTGGCGACGGGCGACCTGGGTGCCTCCGCCTCGCGCAAGTACGACTGCGAGGCGTGGATCCCGGCCCAGGGCAAGTACCGCGAGCTGACCTCCGCGTCGAACTGCGACAGCTTCCAGGCGCGCCGCCTGTCGGTACGCATGCGCGACGGCAAGAAGGTGCAGCCGCTGTCGACGCTGAACGGCACCCTGTGCGCCGTACCGCGCACCATCGTGGCGATCCTGGAGAACCACCAGCTGGCCGACGGTTCGGTGCGGGTGCCCGAGGTGCTCCGTCCGTATCTGGGCGGCCGCGAGGTTCTGGAGCCCCTGGCCAAGTGAGCACCGCCCCGTTCCCGTACAAACTGATAGCGACCGATCTCGACGGCACGCTCCTGCGTGACGACGACACGGTCTCGGAGCGCACGCGCGACGCGCTCGCCGCGGCAACCGCGGCGGGCGCCGCGCACATCATCGTCACCGGACGTGCCGTGCCGTGGACCCGGCACATCCTGGACGACCTGGGATACGACGGGCTCGCGGTCTGCGGCCAGGGCGCGCAGGTCTACCACGCGGGTGAGCACCGGCTGCTGACCTCGGTGACGCTGGACCGGCAGCTGGCCGGGCTCGCGCTCTCCAAGATCGAGGCGGAGATCGGCCCGCTGGCGCTGGCCGCGAGCCGGGACGGTCTGGACGGCGAGGTACTGGTCGGCGCCGGCTACCGCGTGCAGGAGGGCCCGCTGCCGGTGGTGCCCTTCGACGACCCGGCCGAGCTGTGGTCCGCGCCGCTGAACAAGGTGTACATCCAGCATCCGGGACTGGACGACGACGCACTGGCGAAGGTGGCCAGGGCGACCGTCGGCAGCCTGGTGGACGTGGTGATGGCGGGTGCGGGCGTCGTGGAGATCCTGCCGCTGGGGCTGAGCAAGGCGACAGGGCTCTCGCTGGCCGCGCGGCGGCTGGGGCTGCGGGCTTCGGACACGATTGCGTTCGGGGACATGCCGAACGACATCCCGATGTTCGGCTGGGCCGCGCACGGAGTGGCGATGGCCAATGCGCATGACGAGCTGAAGGCCGTGGCGCACGAGATCACGGCGTCGAACGAGCACGACGGCATCGCGGTGGTGCTGGAGCACCTGCTCGCGAGCTGACGCCGCTTGTGGGCGGTCTGCCCGTGCCTCAGGGCCCGAACGTGCGGCCCGGTCAAGGGCCCCGCGGAGGATGCGCGGATCGAACGCGCGCGGGGTCTGCGCCCCGACTACGGCTTAGCAAGCCGCTGCCTTACCACTCGGCCAATCCTCCGGGAGGGGGCGGCCCGCGCGGATGCGCGCTCGAAGCGGCCGCCCCCGGGCAGTGCCCTGGGCGGCTGCGCGGAGTGGTCGGTGGCTACTCCGCTGCCTGCCCGGCGCTGCCCTGATGGGAGCTCGACGGACTCGCGCTCGTACTCTCGGTCATCGCCGCGCTCCTCTCCCGGTCGGTGGCGCCGATTGCACTGGCGTGCTCCCGGCTCAACTACTGTGCCCCGGACGACCGTTCGATGCCACTGGTTTTCGAGTCCCACGTCAGCGGTCGAGCCGTAGCGAAGCGGACCGACGCGTACGGATACAGCTGGCAAACGCGGTCAACCCCCGTCCACCGGACGGGGGTTGACCGACAACACCGAGGCTCCGAGGCCGCCCTCCGCCTCACTCCTCGCCGGCGAGCTTCAGCACCCGCAGCTTCTGCCCCGCGTACCAGGTCGCCACCACCGTGACCCCCGCCAGCAGAGTCACCGCCAGCGGCAGGCCCACATCCGAGCCGATCAGGCCCTCGCCGCCGATCTTCTCGGCCAGGGAAAGCGACCACTGCTGGACGCTGAGCGTGCGCGCCCCCGGGACCAGGCTGCCGAACAGGGTCTCCCACACCAGGGCGTAGACCAGTCCGATGACCACCGCGTGCCGGCTCACCGTCCCGAGCAGCAGGAACAGCGCGCTGTACGCGATCGAGGCGACCAGCGCCGCCACCGTGTACGCCACCGCCACCTGTTGGCCGTTGCCGTTGAGGATGAATCCGGCGATGAACGTGGGGATGGCCGAGAAGGCCATCGTGATCGCGATCGCCACGATCAGCTTGGTGAACACGATCGTCGACCGCTTCACCGGCTTGGCCAGCAGATAGACGATCGAACCGTCGTCGATCTCGGGGCCGATCGCCCCGGTGCCCGCGATCACTCCGATCAGCGGCACCATCGTGGCGATGGCGAAACCGCCCAGGACATCGGCGGCGACCTGGTCGTCCACGCCGTTGAAGCTCCGTACCGCCGCCGCGATCAGCAGCAGCAGGCCGGGCAGTACGAACAGAATCGCTGCCCGGCGCTTACCGAGCACGGCCCGATAGGTGAGCCGGGCGACTGTGGGGTTGTACATCGACGTCACAGCTCCTTTCAGGCCGCTACGAGGTAGGAGAAGACCGACTCGAGGGACTCGTCCGAGGGCGAGACCGTGAGCAGCCGGATGGAGTGCTCGCGGGCGACCCGCGGCAGCAGTTGGGTGAACCGGCCGAAGTCGACGGCCTGGATGCGCAGCGCGCCCTCGGTCAGGTCGACCTCGATGCCCGCCGTCGACGGGTCGGCGATCAGGGCAGCGGCGAGCGCCCGGTCGTCGCTGGACCGTACGAGATAGCGGTGCGGCCGGTCCGTCATCAGCCGGCGGATCTTGCGGAAGTCGCCGGACGCGGCATGCCGCCCGGCCACGATCACCTCGATGTGGGAGGCCAGTTGCTCGACCTCCTCCAGGATGTGGGAGGAGAACAGCACGGTGCGGCCCTCGGCGCCCATCCGCCGCAGCAGGTCCATCAGCTGCATGCGCTGGCGCGGGTCCATACCGTTGAAGGGCTCGTCCAGCAACAGCACGGACGGCTCGTGGACGAGGGCCGAGGCCATCTTCACGCGCTGTCGCATGCCCTTGCTGTACGTCGCGATCTTGCGGTCCTGCGCGTACTCCATCTCCACCGTGGCCAGCGCGCGCTGGGCCTCCTGCTTTCCCAGGCCGTGCAATTCGGCGTTGGCGACGACGAATTCGCGGCCGGTGAGGAAGTCGTACATCGCTTCCCTCTCCGGTACGACGCCGATCTGCCGGTACACCGACTCATTGCGCCAGATCGGCTTGCCGTCGAGGGTGACGGCGCCGGTGGAGGGCGAGAGGAAGCCGCCCATCATGTTGATCAGGGTGGACTTGCCGGCGCCGTTGGGGCCGAGCAGACCGGTGACACCCGGGCCGATCGTCATGGTCACGTCGTTGACGGCCACGACGTTTCCGAACCACCGCGAGGTGTGCTCGATGTTGATGGTGGTCACAGCCCGACCTTTCGGTAGCGGCGCATCAGGACGGCGTACGAGCCGAAGACGAGCGCGAGGACGACGAGCAGATAGACCATGCCCGCGCCGGCGCCCGGTCCCGCCTCGCCGGGGAAGGCCGAGGTGGCGCCGAGGAACGCGGTCTGTACGCCGTCGATGAGCGTGACGGGCGAGAACAGGCCCAGCCACTTGATCACTCCGGCCGAGCCGGTCTCCCAGGCGATGGCCTGGACGGTGGAGACGGCTCCGTAGGTGATGGTCAGCGTCGCGATCACGGCGGCGACGCCGAAGCCGCGGCGCGGCGTCAGCGCTGCCATCACCAGGCCGAGGCCGCCGAAGAGGACGGAGAGGAGCGCGACGGAGACCATGCCCTGGGCGAAGCCCTTCGTCTGGTCCACGAAGTCCATCTTGGCGAGCAGAGCGCCGACATAGAGGATGACCAGCGGCGCCGCGGTCAGTACGAAGAGGGCCGAGGCCATCGCCCCGTACTTGGCGAGTACGTAGTCGATGCGCTCGATCGGACGCGAGAAGTACAGCGGCACGGTCTTGAAGCGCAGATCGCGGGAGACGGACTGCGGGGCCTGCGCGGCCAGGTAGAGGCCGATGACCGCCTGGGTGACGATCGCGTAGCGCGTGTAGTCGAGGGGCAGGTCCTTGAGCTTCGTGGTGACTGCGACCGCGACGATGATCGCCGCGGGCAGGCACATCACCGCGAAGAGGATCATCGGCAGCACCTTGGACTTGGCCGAGCGGCCCAGTCCGTACGCCCCGCGCAGCGACTGCGAGTAGAGCGAGCGGCGTGCGTACGCGCGGCCGAGCCGCGGCCCTTCGTAGTTCCGGTACCCGATGTTGTGGATCCGGGTGGTCTCGGGGGTCTCCGTGCTCATCGCGCCTGCACCTCCATGGCCTGTGCCGCTGCCTCCGGGCGGAAGACCTCCGCGATGTGGTGGCGCCGCTGTTCCATCCGTACGAGACCGAGGCCGAGCCCGGCGACGGTGTCGCGCACGATGTCGTACGTCTCCTCGCCCTTGGCCTCGAGCAGCAGGATGTGGCCCGCGCCGGGCAGACCGTCCTCCACGCGCGCGTGGAGCGTGATTCCGGCGGCTACCAGTGCCTCACGGAGCACCGCGGTGCCGTCCGCGTGCGTGTCGGTGTCGGTGACCTCGACCGCGAGGGTGGTGGTCGTCTGGGTGAAGTCGCTGGTGGAACTGGAGCGCAGCAGTGCGCCGCCGTCGATGACGACGACATGGTCACACGTGCGCTCGAGCTCGCCCAGGAGATGCGAGGTGACCAGGACCGAGATGCCGAAGTCGGTGTGGATACGGCGGATCAGGCCGAGCATCTCGTCGCGGCCGACCGGGTCGAGGCCGTTGGTCGGCTCGTCGAGGAGGACCAGCTTCGGGTCGTGGACGAGGGCCTGCGCGAGTTTGACGCGCTGCTTCATGCCGGTGGAGTAGCCGCCGATGGGGCGGTACCGCTCCTCGTACAGACCGACATGGCGCAGGGTGTCGGCGGTGCGCTCGCGGGCGGCCGTCGGCGGCAGCCCGGACATGCGCGCCATATGGACGACGAACTCGGTGGCCGAGACATCGGGCGGCAGGCAGTCGTGCTCGGGCATGTACCCCACCTGCTCACGGATGGCGCTGCCGCTGGTGGCGACATCGAGGCCGAGCACAGCGGCCCGGCCTTCCGTGGCGGGGGACAGACCCAGCAGGATCTTGATCAACGTGGACTTGCCGGCTCCGTTGGCGCCCACCAGGCCGGTCACACCGGGTCCGATGTCCAAGGAGAGCCGGTCAAGAGCGGTCACCCTCGGGAACCGCTTGCTCAGGCTTTCGGTCGCGATCACAGTCACAATTCGAAGGTAGTGGCGCACGACACAGGGGGCGTCAGCCCTGGCGGCTGGATCCGTGTCCGACTCGAGAGGTACGGACCCGTAGGGGGCTCCGACTAAAGAGGACAGGCAGCCCCTAGGCCCCAGACCTTCGTCGCTCGCGTTGCCGCGGGCTTCCGCTGGGGTTTTCCACAGGCTGATGCACGGCCCTTGACGTAGCCGCCGGGCATTGTCACATTCATCAGTGTCAAGTTACGGCCGCGTACCGCACACGGACGGACAGGTGGCATGACCTCAGCAGTCGCAAGCGAACTGCCCGCGGAACTGCGGGGGTTCAGGGAAGTGCAGCGCCTCGCATACGCATGCGCGGAGGCGGTCGCGGCCCAGCTCAAGCCCGGGGTGACCGAGCGTGGCGCGGCGCGGATGCAGCGCGAGTGGCTGCGCGAGCGGGGCGTACGGGACTGGTTCCACCTGCCCTTCGCCTGGTTCGGGGACCGTACGGCCTTCACCAACTTCCGGATACCGCTGCAGTTCTTCCCGACCAACCGCGTGCTCGAGGCGGGGATGCCCTTCATCCTCGACATGGCCCCGGTCCACAAGGGCTACACCGCGGACATCGGCTACTCCGGCTGCCTCGGCCCGAGCCCTGTGCACAACAGACTGCTCGCCGATCTGGAGGCGCACCGCGAGCTGATCCTGCGCGAGGTGCGGGAGCGGCGTCCGCTGCGCGAGATCTACGAGAACGTGGACCGGCTGATGGTCCGGCAGGGGTACGCCAACCGGCATCGCGCGTATCCCTTCGGCGTCATCGCCCACAAGATCGACCGGGTGAAGGAGCGCCGCTTCTCGCCGCATCTCTTCGGGTTCGGCACGCAGTCGCTGAAGGGGCTCGCGAGCGACGCGGTGCACGGCCACCGCGACGGCTGGTCCCCGCTGTGGAGCCCGTACAAGTTCTCCGACCACCCGCCCCGGCCGGGGCTGTGGGCGGTCGAACCGCACCTCGGATTCCGGGGTACGGGCGCGAAGTTCGAGGAGATCCTGGTGGTCACCGACTCCAAGGACCCCGAGCAGAGCGCGTTCTGGCTGGACGACGATCTGCCGCATGTGCGGCACTGGGCGGAGGAGAGGTCGGCGTGAGTCTCAAGGGGGCGCGTGAGCGCTGGGTCCGTACGGGCGGTATCGAGTTGTGCGTCGCCGAGCTGGGGGACGCCTCCCGGCCGACCGTGGTGCTGGTGCACGGCTATCCGGACAGCAAGGAGGTGTGGTCGCAGGTCGCGGAGCGGCTGGCGGACCGTTTCCATGTGGTGCTCTACGACGTCCGGGGGCACGGCCGCTCGACGGCGCCGGCCCCGCTGCGCGGCGGGTTCACCCTGGAGAAGCTGACGGACGACTTCCTGGCGGTCGCGGACGCGGTGAGCCCGGACAAGCCGGTGCATCTGGTGGGACACGACTGGGGTTCGGTGCAGTCCTGGGAGTTCGTCACCGTCAAGCGCACCGAGGGGCGTATCGCCTCCTTCACCTCGATGTCCGGTCCCTCCCTGGACCACTTCGGGCACTGGATCAAGAAGCGGATGCGCCGGCCCACCCCCCGCAGGGTCGGCCAGCTGCTCGGCCAGGGCGCCAAGTCCTGGTACGTGTACATGCTGCATACGCCGGTGCTGCCGGAGCTAGCCTGGCGCGGGCCGCTGGGCAAGCGATGGCCCAGGATCCTGGAGCGGATGGAGAAGGTACCCGCCGGCGACTACCCCACCTCATCGCTGCCGCAGGACGCTGCGCACGGCGCCTGGCTCTACCGCGACAACGTCCGTGCGCGGCTGCGCCGCCCACGCTCCGACGCGTACGCACACGCACCGGTGCAGCTGATCACACCGACCGGCGACGTGTTCCTCTCCGAGCGGCTCTACGACGAACTGGGCGAGTGGGCACCGCAGTTGACGCGCCGCTCGCTGCCGGCCAAGCACTGGGTACCCCGCACCCGGCCCGACCAGCTCACCGCCTGGATCAGAGAGTTCGTCATGGCCAACGAGGGCGCCGCCGCCGGAGCGGCCGCGCGCCGGACGGAGGCCAAGGGGCCGTACGCCGAGCGGTTCGGCGGGCAGCTCGTCCTGGTGACGGGCGCGGCCAGCGGTATCGGGCGCGCCACGGCCTTCGCGTTCGCCGAGGCGGGAGCGCGGATCGTGGCGGTGGACCGGGACGCCGAAGGCACGGCGAGGACCGCCGAGATGTCGCGGCTGATCGGCTCCCCCGAGGCCTGGGGCGAGACGGTCGACGTCGGCGACGAGCAGGCGATGGAGAAGCTCGCCGAGAAGGTCGCCACCGAGTACGGCGTGGTGGACGTCCTCGTCAACAACGCCGGCATCGGTCTCTCGGGCTCCTTCCTCGAGACCAGCACCGAGGACTGGAAGAAGGTCCTCGACGTCAATCTGTGGGGCGTCATCCACGGCTGCCGGCTCTTCGGCAGGCAGATGGCCGAGCGCGGCCAGGGCGGCCATATCGTCAACACCGCGTCCGCCGCCGCCTATCAGCCCTCGAAGGCGCTTCCCGCGTACAGCACCTCCAAGGCCGCGGTACTGATGCTCAGCGAGTGCCTGCGCGCGGAGCTCGCGGGAGCGGGAATCGGCGTCTCGGCGATCTGCCCCGGCTTCGTCAACACCAACATCACGTCGACGGCGCGCTTCGCCGGGGTCGACGCGGCCGAGGAGAAGCGCCGCCAGAAGAAGGCGGCACGGCTGTACGGGCTGCGCAACTACCCGCCGGAGAAGGTCGCCGACGCGATCCTGCGCGCCGTCGTGCGGAACCAGGCGGTCGTGCCCGTGACCCCCGAGGCCCGCGGCGCCCTGTTCATGTCCCGTTTCACGCCCAGGACGCTGCGGGCGATCGCCCGGTTGGAGCCGCCGCTGTGAGCGCCGAGGAGCACGACGACCACCACGCCATCGCACCGCGCCGGGTCTCCTTCGACTGGGACGGCACGCCGCTGCACTGGATACCGGACGAACCCACCGCCACCCACGTCATCAATGTGCTGCATCTGCTGCTGCCGGCCGGCGAGCGGTGGTTCGTCAAGGTCTTCAAGGAAGCCCTGCCGCTGGTCGGCGACCCGGTGCTGCTGAAGGACGTCAAGGGCTTCATGGGCCAGGAGGCCACGCACAGCGTTCAGCACGCGCATGTGCTGGACCATCTGGCCACACAGCGGCTCGACACCGAGGCCTTCACCAAGCACGTCGACTTCCTCTTCGAGAAACTCCTCGGCGAGAAGCCGCCGTTCGGCGCGCCGGTACCGCCCCAGGAGTGGCTGCGCTTCCGGCTGTCGGTCATTGCCGCGATCGAGCAGTTCACGGCGGTCCTGGGCAACTGGGTGCTGCACGCCGAGGGTCTTGACGAGGCCGGCTCCGACGAGGTGATGCTGGACCTGCTGCGCTGGCACGGCGCGGAGGAGGTCGAGCACCGGGCCGTCGCCTTCGACATGTACCAGCACTGCGGCGGCGAGGGGCTGCCGCGCTACGCCCGCCGTATCGAGGGCATGGCCGTCACGGCGCCCGTGCTGCTCTGGCTCTGGGCATGGGGCACCGCGTATCTGATCCGGCACGACCCCCAGCTCGCCGGCCGGCTGCGCTACTCCCTGCGCGAGCACAACCGCGCGGTCGGCAAGGGTCTGCTGCCCACGTGGCGCGAGTTGGGCGCGGCCATACCCCGCTACTTCCGGCGGTCGTACCATCCCTCGCAGGAGGGCTCGCTGCGCAAGGCCGTCGACTATCTCGCGACCTCGCCCGCGGCCCGCGTTGCGGCGGGGGCGGTGGGCCGCGCGGCCTTGCCGTAGGCGGCGTGTCATCGACCTGTCATCGAGGGGGCGGGATTGTCCGAGCAGTCAGTAGGCCAGTCAGTCGCCGAGTACCGGATCGAGGACCTGGCGCACCACAGCGGCGCCACGGTTCGTACGATCCGCGCCTACCAGGACCGCGGGCTGCTGCCGAAGCCGGAGCGGCGCGGGCGGGCCAATGTGTACGGGTCCGCCCATCTGGCCCGGCTGCGGCAGATCGCCGATCTGCTCGACCGCGGCTACACCCTGGCCTCGATCAAGGAGCTCCTGGAGGCCTGGGACGCCGGGCGCGGGCTGGGCGGAGTGCTCGGTCTGGTCGCCGAGGTGCAGGGCCCGTGGACGGACGAGGAGGCGGCGCGGATCTCCCGCGCGGAGCTCGACGGGAAGTTCGGCGGGAAGCCGGACGAGGCCGCCGTCGCGGAGGCGGTGGATCTCGGCGTCCTGGAGCGCATCCCGGGCCGGGACGACGAATTCCTGGTGCCCAGCCCCCAGGAGCTCGCGGTCGCCGCCGAGTTGTACGCCGCCGGGGTACCGCTCCCGGCGATCTCCGGTCATCTGCGGGAACTTCGCGGGCAGGTCGAGCACATCGCCTCCCGTTTCCTGGAGTTCACCACCGAGCATGTCTTCGCGCGCTACCTGGGGCACCGTCCGCCGACCGACGCGGACGCGGCCGAAGCGGCGTCGCTGGTACGGCGGCTGCGGCCGCTCGCGCAGCAGACGGTCGACGCCGAACTGGCGCGGGCCATGCGGACGTTCGCCACCCGGCATCTTCAGCAGCACCTGAGCCCGGAGAGGCTGCCTCCGGCGGACACCGAGCCCCGATCGGTGACACTGCCGGCGGGGACAATTCGCTCGGTCCACGCCCTGGTTGGCGAGGAGAACGCCGCCGCCTTCATCACCGCCGCGACCGAACGGGAACTGCAGGCACGGACATTGGACTCTCTCATGTCAATCAATGGAGATTCCGGACAAGTTAACCAAACTTCCTAAATCTCCCCACAGTTGTCCACAGAATCGCCAATTCACTTGTGGATAACTACAGTTGGCTGTGGATCAAACCTTTGGAGTGAATTTTTTGGGTGGCGGTGACACCACACGGGCGGGCACGCTGACCGGATGAACGAAGAACTCCGCCGGCCCGACGAGCGGCGCACCGTGAAGGTGTCGAAGTACCTCTCGAAGCATCTGCGGCACCAGCCGGACCGCATCGGCATCACCCTCGACGAGAACGGCTGGGTGGCCGTCGACGAGCTGATGCGGGCCGCGGCCGAGCACGGCTTCCGGATCACCCGCGCCGAGCTCGACCATGTCGTCGCCGTCAATGACAAGCAGCGCTTCACGATCGACGGCGCGCGCATCCGCGCCAACCAGGGCCACACCGTCGAGGTCGACCTCGACCTGCCGACGGCCGAGCCGCCCGCGTACCTCTTTCACGGCACCGTCGCCCGCAGCCTGGACGCGATCCGCGCCGAGGGACTGCGTGCCATGAACCGCCACCATGTCCATCTCTCACCCGACCGCGAGACCGCGACCCGCGTCGGCGCCCGCCGCGGCCGCCCCGTCGTCCTGTCTGTGGACGCCGGAGCGATGCACAGAGCGGGCCACCTCTTCCACGTCAGCGCCAACGGGGTCTGGCTCACCGACTCCGTACCGCCGGAGTTTCTGCGCTTCCCCGGCAGCCGGACCGACGGATAGGACGACCTCAGCGGGTCAGCTGAGCGAGACCCTCGGTCGCGATCTGCTCGAAGACCGCCTGATCAGCGGCGAAGTCCGAGTCCGGGATCGGCGCATGGACGACGATCTCCGTGAAGCCGAGCTCGAAGTGCTTGCCCGCGAAGTCCACAAAGGCGTCGAGGGACTCCAGCGGACGGCCGGGTTCCGGGGTGAAGCCGGTGAGCAGGATCTTGTCCAGCTCGGCCACTTCCCGCCCGATGTCCGCGCACGCCTTGCCGAGCTTCTCGATCTGCCCGCGCATCGCCTCGACCGACTCCTCCGGCGTGCCCGTCTCGAAGAGCTTCGGGTCACCCGTGGTCACCCACGCCTGCCCGTGCTTCGCCGCGAGCTTGAGCCCGCGCGGCCCGGTCGCCGCGACCGCGAAGGGCAGCCGGGGCCGCTGCACACAGCCCGGAATGTTGCGGGCCTCCACCGCCGAGTAGAAGGTCCCCTCGTACGTCACCGAGTCCTCGGTCAGCAGCCGGTCGAGCAGCGGCAGGAACTCCCCGAAGCGGTCGGCACGTTCGCGCGGCGTCCATGCCTCCTGGCCCAGCACCGTGGCGTCGAAGCCCATGCCGCCCGCGCCGATGCCGAGCGTGATCCGCCCGCCGGAGATGTCGTCCAGCGAAATCAGGTCCTTGGCGAGGGTCACCGGGTGCCTGAAGTTCGGCGAGGTGACCAGCGTGCCGAGGCGCAGCCGCTCGGTGGCGGCGGCTGCGGCGGTCAGCGTCGGCACCGCGCCGTACCAGGGGCCGTCGCGGAAGGTCCGCCACGACAGATGGTCGTAGGTGTACGCGGTGTGGAAACCGAGCTGCTCGGCTCGCAGCCACTCGTCGCGGCCACCTTCGTGCCAGCGGCGGACAGGGAGGATCACGGTACTCAAACGCATGCCTTCGAGACTACGTCGCCCGACAGGGGCGCTCGCACACTCACCCCCGGTCACTCAAATGTGCGCCCTGTCGCACGCCCGTGCGCCGTCGTACGGGAGAATGCGTCTGTGACCTCAGCTATGCATTCCCGCCCCCTGCCCACCACGCCCCGGCTGATCGCCACGGATCTGGACGGCACCCTGCTGCGCGACGACAAGTCCGTGTCGGACCGTACGATCGCCGCCCTGGCAGCCGCCGAGGAGGCCGGGATCGAGGTCTTCTTCGTCACGGGCCGCCCGGCCCGCTGGATGGACGTCGTCAGTGACCATGTTCACGGCCACGGGCTCGCGATCTGCGCCAATGGCGCGGCAGTCGTCGATCTGCACGCCGGCGGGAAGCTGCTCGAGGTCCGCGCTCTGGAGCGGGACACCGCCCTGGAGGTCGTACGGACCCTGCGGGACGCTGCCCCCGGCACCTCCTTCGCGGTCGAGACGACGACCGGTATCCACTACGAGCCGGACTATCCGCCGTTCCATCTCGACCCGGGCGCCACCGTCGCCGCCGCCGAGAAGCTGCTCCACGAGGAGGAGCCGGGCACCAGCGCCCCGGTGATCAAACTGCTCGCCCACCACCCCGAGCTGGCGCCCGACGGCTTCCTCACCCTGGCCCGTACGACCGCCGGCCGGCTCGCGTCCTTCACCCGCTCCAGCCCGAGCGCGCTGATCGAAATCAGCGGACTGGGCGTGAGCAAGGCCAGCACGCTGGCGCTCTGCTGCGCCGAGCGCGGGATCTCCTCCGACGAGGTCGTCGCCTTCGGGGACATGCCCAACGATGTGGAGATGCTGAGCTGGGCGGGCACCTCGTACGCGATGGGCAACGCCCACCCGGACGTGATCGCCGCGGCCTCCGGCCGCACCGTCGCCAACAACGAGGACGGCGTCGCGGTCGTCATCGAGCAGATCCTCGCGGGACGCGCGTAAGTCAACGGGCACAGGCAGGATCAGAGAGACCCGCGCCAAAGCCTTACTCCGCGTTCGCGCAGCCAGGCGGCCGGATCTACCCCTGAGCCCAGATACGGCGTGAGCCGCACCTCGAAATGCAGGTGCGGCCCCGTCGAGTTGCCCGTGGTGCCGGCCTGCCCGATCCACTGCCCCGTGAGCACCTGTTCGCCCTGGTCGACCGTGACCGCCGCCAGATGCGCGTACTGCGAGTAGTAGCCACCGGGGTGCTGGACGACGATCTCGATGCCGAAGCCGCCGCCGCAGGAGACCGAGATCACCCTGCCCGCCCCGACCGACCGCACCGGGGCGCCGATGCCCACCGCGAAGTCCTGCCCCGTATGCCGCTGCGCCCAGCGCTCACCGGCGCTGCCGAACCCGGCGGACAGTTCGTACGTCTCCACCGGCGTCACCCATGCCGTGCCCCGCGGCACCTCCCCGCGCCCCTCCAGCCGGACGGCGCCCGCGCATCTGCCCGCCGCCACGCTGCGATCCGCCTCCCCCTGCAGCTTCCACTGCGCCCCTTCCAGCTTGGTCGCGATGCCCTGCTTGATCCTCGCCAGCTGCGCCTTGCGCAGGTCGAGCGCGTGCCGGGCGGCCCTGGCCGTCCGTTCGGCCAGGGTGAGCCGCCGCTCGGCCTGCCTGGCCCGGCCGAGCAGCTGGTTCACGGCCGTCTCCGCCTGCCGGGCGAGCCGCCGCCCGCGCATCACCTCGTCGGGGTCGTCGGCGAGCAGCAGCTGAGCGGTGAGCGCGAGCGGGCTGCCGGTGCGGTACTGCTCCCGGGCGACGCCCCCGATGGCGTCGTGGATCGTGCTGAGTTCCCGCCGCCGCCCGGCGAGCTGCCCCTGGAGCCGGACCGCCTGGATCCGCTGCGCATCCGCGGCGCGCCTGCCCTGTTCGTACGCGGCGGTGGCCTTCGCCGCGTCGTCGTACAGCCGCGCCACCTCGGCGCCGGTGCCGATGCCGGGCCCGTCGGACGCCGTGGCCGCGGGAGCCGTGGTGCCGAGGAGCGCGCACAGCACCGCCGGGACGAGCAGCAGCCGGTCGCGGTGTGTCGAGCCCATTGAGGGATCGTCACCCGGCTCGGGAGCGATTTCGGGTACCCCTGCGGTGTCGTACCGCCACCTGGCCCAGAACCCGGCCGCCGGATGGCCGGCGGCACTGCGGAAGGCACTGCGAAAGGCACTGCACACGGCACTGCGCACGGCACTGCGCACGGCGATTCGGGCGCGGTCATGCCCTTGAGGGCAGTAAGTCCCATTTCACGAGGAAAGTCGGGTACTGAGCAGGTCCGCGGCCCGCTCGCGCTCCAGCATCCCCCGCAGCGGCCCCTCGGCGGCGGCGAGCTCGGCGTACGAACCGCGTTGCACGGTCCTGCCCTCCCCCAGCACCACGATCTCGTCGACGGCGTCGAGCCCTTGCAGCCGGTGCGTGATCAGCAGCGTCGTCCGCCCCTCGGTGGCCCTCAGCAGATCCGCCGTCAGCGCGTCCGCCGTCGCCAGGTCGAGATGCTCGGCGGGCTCGTCGAGTACGAGTACGGGGAAGTCGGCGAGCAGCGCACGGGCCAGCGCCAGCCGCTGCCGCTGACCGCCGGAGAGCTGCGCGCCGTGCTCGCCGATGAGGGTGTCGAGGCCGTCGGGCAGTGTGTCGACCCACCTCAGCAGCCGGGCCTCGGCGAGCGCCTGCCGCAGTTCGTCCTCCGTCGCCTCCGTGCGCGCGAGCCTGAGGTTCTCCCGTAGGGAACTGTCGAAGAGGTGGGCGTCCTGCGCGCACAGCCCGACGAAGCGCCGGACCGTGTCCCCGTCGAGCGCCGCCGCGTCCACGCCTCCGATCGTGTACGTCCCCTCCCTGGCGTCCAGGAAGCGGAGCAGCACCTGCGCGAGGGTGGTCTTGCCCGAGCCGGAGGTCCCGACGACGGCGATGCGTCTCCCGGCGGTGAGCGTCAGATCGAAGCCGCCGAGCGCGTCCCGCTGCTGTCCGGCGTACCTGGCGCTCAGCCCCCGGACCTCGAGCGGGAACGCCGTCGCGGGCGGGGTGGCCGGTTGCTCCGGCTCGTGTACGGGGACGGGCGCGTCCAGCACTTCGTACACCCGCTCGGCGCTCCGCTTGACCCGCTGCCGGTACTGCACGGCCAGCGGAAGTCCGGTGACCGCCTCGAACGCGGCGAGGGGAGTGAGCACCACGACCGCCAGGGACACTCCGTCGAGCCGCCCGTCGCGTACCGCCTGCACTCCGGCGAACGCGGCGCACACGACGGTCAGTCCACAGGCCAGCGCGGAGAGCCCGCCGCCGAGCGCGGTGGCCGCGGCACCACGTGAGGCGATGCGTGTCAGCTGCCGGTCGGCCTCCCGTGTCCTTTCGACCCGCCCCTTCAGGGCTCCGGCGACGGCCAGTTCCGCCGTACCGCCGAGGAGGTCGACGACGCGGGTGGCCAGCGCCCCGCGCGCGGGGGCGAGTTGCCTTTCGGCCCGTCGCGCGAAGGCGCCGCTGATCAGCGGTACGGCGACTCCTGCGAAGAGCAGCCCGACCGCGAGTACGGCCCCGGCCTCGGGCAGCAGCCACGCGGTGAATCCGACAGCGCCGGCTCCCACGACGACGGCCACGCCGGCGGGCGGCAGCCAGCGCAGCCAGTAGTCCTGCAGAGCGTCCACATCGGCGACGAGCCGCGACAGCAGATCCCCGCGCCGGGTCTGCCGCAGGCCGGCGGGCGCGATCCGCTCCAGCCTGCGGTAGACCGCCACCCGCATCTCGGCGAGCATCCGCAGTACGGCGTCGTGCGACACAAGACGCTCGGCGTACCGGAAGACGGCCCGCCCGATGCCGAAGGCGCGGGTCGCCGTCACGGCCACCATCAGGTACAGCACCGGCGGCTGTTCGGACGCCCGCGAAATCAGCCACCCGGAGACGGCCATGAGCCCAACGGCGGACGCCGCCGCGAGACTGCCGAGCAGCAGCGCGAGCCCGAGGCGGCCCCGTAGCTCTCCTGCGGCGCTCCGCACCCGCCCCAGCGCACCCCCACGTGCGGCCAACTCCAGTAGCCCGTCCGGCGTTTGAGGACCGGGGTCCGGGGCGGAGCCCCGGCTACGGGAAGGGGCGGGCAGGGGACCGCTCCGCGCAGCGGCACCCGCACCGTTCGCCGCACCCACACCCGCACCCACAAGCGCCCCGCCCACCGAAGCCGCCGCCGGCTCCAGCCGCACCACCCGGTCCGCCACCGCCAGCAGCGCCGGCCGATGGACGACCAGCAGCACCGTCCGCCCCGCCGCCAGCCGCCGCACCGCGTCGACGATGCCCGCCTCCGTCTCTCCGTCCAGCGCCGCCGTCGGCTCGTCGAGCAGCAGCAGCGGCCGGTCCGCGAGGAACGCCCGGGCCAGCGCGAGCCGTTGCCGCTGCCCGGCCGAGAGCCCCGCGCCGTCCTCGCCGAGCGGAGTGTCCACACCCTGGGGGAGTCCGGCCACGAAGCCGCATGCCCCCGCGTCCCGCAGCGCTTCCCGCACCGCCTCGTCATCGGCGTCAGGCCGCGCCAGCCGTACGTTCTCGGCGATCGTCCCCTCGAAGAGATGCGGCCGCTGCGGTACCCACGCGATCCGCTCGCGCCAGCGGTCCAGGTCGAGAGTCGCCAGATCAGTGCCGCCGACCCGCACCCGTCCCTCGGCCGGCTCCACGAAGCCCAGCAGCACATCCAGCAGAGTCGACTTCCCGACCCCGCTCGGCCCCACCAGTGCGACCGTCTCGCCGGGCTCCACCACCAGCGAGGCCGCCTCCAACGACGCCTCACTACGCCCCGCGTGACGGACGGTCACCCCATCGAGCTCCAGCAGGAGCGGGCCCGGCACCTCACTCCCACCGCCCACCCGCGGTTCGGTCTCCAGGACCTGGAAGATTTCCTCGGCGGCCGACAGCCCCTCCGCCGCCGCATGATACTGCGCCCCCACCTGCCGGATCGGCAGATACGCCTCGGGCGCGAGGATCAGAATCACCAGGCCCGTGTACAGATCCAGATCCCCGTGCACCAGCCGCATACCGATCCCGACGGCCACCAGCGCCACCGAGAGCGTCGACAGCAACTCCAGTGCGAACGACGAGAGGAACGCGATCCGCAGCGTCCGCACCGTCGCCTTGCGGTACTCCGAGGTGATGGACCGGATCGACTCCGCCTGTGCCTTCGCCCGCCCGAAGACCTTCAGGGTCGGCAGACCGGCCACCACATCCAGGAAGTGTCCCGAAAGACGGGACAGCAGCCGCCACTGGCGGTCCATCCGGGCCTGCGTGGCCCAGCCGATGAGCACCATGAACAGCGGAATCAGCGGCAGAGTCACCACGATGACCGCCGCCGAGACCCAGTCCTCGGTCACGATCCGCGCCAGCACCGCCACCGGCACCACCACCGCGAGCCCCAACTGCGGCAGATAGCGCGAGAAGTAGTCGTCGAGAGCGTCGACACCGCGGGTGGCGAGCGCGACCAGCGAACCGGTCCGCTGCCCGCTCAGCCATCCCGGTCCCAGCTCTGCAGCCCGCTCAAGGAGCCGCCCCCGCAGCTCCGACTTGACCGCCGCGCTCGCCCGGTGCGCCGCCAGTTCGGTCAGCCAGGAGACAACCGCCCGGCCGACCGCGACCGCTGCCAGCAGCGCCAGGGGTGTCCCAAGACCGGAGGTGGAGAGCCCCTGCTGGAACGCCCCCACCACCACTTCGGCGATCAGCATCGCCTGGGCGACGACCAGCGCCGCCCCGACCAGTCCGAGGAGCACCACCGCGATCAGGAAGTGCCGGGTGGCCCGGGCGTACCGGAGCAGACGCGGGTCGATCGGTTTCACGTGAAACATCCCCCACTAGTGGGCATCGACGATGTGGTGCGTACCGATCCGCTTGCGGAACACCCAGTACGTCCAGCCCTGGTAGAGCAGCACCAGCGGTGTGGCGATACCGGCGCACCAGGTCATGATCTTCAGCGTGTACGGGCTCGACGACGCGTTGGTGACCGTGAGGTTCCATTCCTCATTGAGCGAGGACGGCATGACGTTCGGGAAGAGCGTCAGGAACAGCATCGCGACCGCGGCCACGATCGTCACACCCGACAGCGCGAACGACCAGCCTTCGCGCCCCGCCGTGATCGCCCCAATCGCCCCGACGAGCGCCGCCACGGCGACGATCATGGCGATCAGGCTCTTGCCGTCACCGCGCGAGACCTGCGTCCAGATCAGGAAGCCGATCGCCAGTGCGGCCGTCAGCAGCCCCAGCTTCAGCGCCAGCCCACGCGCCCGGACCCTGATGTCCCCGACCGTCTTGAGCGCGGTGAACACCGCACCGTGGAAGGTGAACAGCGTCAGCGTGACCAGTCCGCCGAGAATCGCGTACGGGTTGAGCAGATCGAAGAGGTCGCCGACGTACTCCTTCTGTCCGTCGATCTTCACGCCGCGCACGATGTTGCCGAAGGCCACACCCCACAGCAGAGCCGGCAGCAGCGAGGTCCAGAAGATCGCGTGCTCCCAGTTGGTCTGCCACCGCGCCTCGTCCCGCTTGTGGCGGTACTCGAAGGCGACCCCGCGCACGATCAGGCAGACCAGGATGAGCAGCAGCGGCAGATAGAAGCCGGAGAAGAGAGTGGCGTACCACTCGGGGAAGGCGGCGAAGGTCGCACCACCGGCGGTCAGCAGCCAGACCTCATTACCGTCCCAGACGGGCCCGATGGTGTTGATCAGGACCCGTCGCTCGGTACGGTTCCGGGCCAGCAGTTTGGTCAGGACACCGACTCCGAAGTCGAAGCCCTCCAGGAAGAAGTAGCCGATCCACAGGACGGCGATGAGTACGAACCAGACGTCATGAAGTTCCATGCCTCAGCAGCTCCTCAGGGCCTCAGTACGAGAAGGCCATCGGCCGGTCGGCGTCACGGTCGTCGCCGCCGATCTTGGTGGGCGGGTTGAGGTCGGCCTCGGTCAGCTCGGGCGGTCCGGCCTTGACGTACTTCAGGAGCAGCTTGACCTCGATCACGGCGAGGACCGCGTAGAGCAGGGTGAAGACGATCATCGAGGTGAGCACCTCGCCCTGTGAGGCACTGGGGGAGACCGCGTCGCGGGTGCGCAGCACGCCGTAGACGACCCAGGGCTGACGGCCCATCTCGGTGAAGATCCAGCCCCAGGAGTTGGCGATCAGCGGGAAGCCCATCGTCCAGAGCGCGATGATCCAGTACCACTTGGTGAGCTTGGGGCTGAGCACCTTTTTCTTGAAGAGCACCAGATTCGGCACTTCATGCTCGCCCGTTCGCAGCCCCGGCGGCAGCATGAACTTCTTGCGGGTGAGCCAGAGCCCGATCAGCCCGATGGTGAGGGACGCCATGCCGAAGCCGATCATCCAGCGGAAGCCCCAGTAGGCGACGGGAATGTTGGGACGGTAGTCGCCGGGCCCGAACCTCTCCTGCTCGGACTTGTTGACGTCGTTGATGCCGGGGACGTACGAGGTGAAGTCGTCGTTGGCCAGGAACGACAGCAGTCCCGGGACCTCTATGGCGACCTTGTTGTGGCCCTTTTCGACATCGCCGTACGCGAAGATCGAGAAAGGCGCCGGCGCCTCCCCGTCCCACAGCGCCTCGGCGGCCGCCATCTTCATGGGCTGCTGCTTGAACATGACCTTGCCGAGCAGGTCACCGCTGACAGCGGTGAGCAGTCCGGCGATCACCACGGTGATCAGCCCGAGCCGCAGCGAGGTGCGCATCACCGGGATGTGCTTCTTGCGCGCCAGATGGAAGGCGGCGATGCCCACCATGAAGGCGCCGCCGACGAGGAAGGCGGCCGTCATGGTGTGGAAGAACTGCGTGAGCGCGGTGTTCTGGGTCAGCACGTGCCAGAAGTCGGTGAGCTCGGCCCGGCCCCGCTCCGTGTTGATCCGGTAGCCGACCGGATGCTGCATCCAGGAGTTGGCCGCCAGGATGAAGTACGCGGAGAGGACGGTGCCGATCGAGACCATCCAGATGCAGGCCAGATGGATCTTCTTGGGCAGCTTGTCCCAGCCGAAGATCCACAGTCCGACGAAGGTCGACTCGAAGAAGAAGGCGATCAGCGCCTCGAAGGCGAGCGGGGCGCCGAAGATGTCACCGACGAAGCGCGAGTAGTCGGACCAGTTCATGCCGAACTGGAACTCCTGGACGATGCCAGTGACCACACCCATGGCGATGTTGATCAGGAAGAGCTTGCCCCAGAATTTCGTGGCCTTGAGGTACTTCTCGTTCTCCGTGCGCACCCAGGCGGTCTGCAGGCCGGCGGTGAGCGCGGCGAGCGAGATCGTCAGGGGGACGAAGAGGAAGTGGTAGACGGTGGTAATGCCGAACTGCCATCGCGCCAAGGTCTCTGGCGCCAGAGCTACGTCCACGTCGTCTTCTCCTTACATCGCCGTGGTCACTGCGGCAGTTTGCCCCTTTAATCCCACTACTCACGGGAGAAACGGGAACGCGCTTGTGAACGCGTTCACATTCACAAGCAATTATGGCTCATACGAAATCCGCACCGTCGGGCGGGGGTACCCCGAGGGCACCCCTCCTCAAGGACTTCAACATCTCGTTGAATCCGCCGCATGCGGATACGGATCTCATGGCCCGCCGGGCAGCTGTCCGCGGCCCTCGAAGAAACCCCCACGAGCGTGGCGCTCATGGGGGCTCTGCCACTCTCCTCCACCGCCCGGACCTGGGCGAAGAGGTCTAGAACCTGGAGGCCCTAGAGCTCCTTGCGGAACGCCTCGGCCGTGTGCAGGAAGAGATCGTTGGCCTCGTCCTCGCCGATGGTGACCCGTACGCCCTCGCCCGCGAACGGCCGGACCACGACACCGGCCTTCTCGCAGACCGCAGCGAAGTCGACCGTACGTTCACCGAGGCGCAGCCAGACGAAATTCGCCTGGGTCTCCGGCACGGTCCAGCCCTGCTTGACCAGGCCCTCGTACACCCGCCCACGCTCGGAGACCAGTGATCCGACCCGGCCCATCAGTTCGTCCTCGGCCTGCAGCGAGGCGACCGCCGCGTCCTGGGCGAGCTGCGAGACACCGAAGGGGACCGCGGTCTTGCGCAGCGCCGCGGCCACCGGCTCATGGGCGACCGCAAAGCCGACCCGCAGCCCCGCCAGGCCGTACGCCTTGGAGAAGGTGCGCAGCACCGCCACATTGGGGCGGTCTCGGTAGATCTCGATGCCGTTCGGGACATCGACGTCGCGGACGAACTCGCAGTAGGCCTCGTCCAGCACCACCAGGACATCGGACGGCACCCGGTCGAGGAAGCGCTCCAGCTCGGCCCGGCGCACCACGGTGCCGGTCGGGTTGTTGGGGTTGCAGACGAAGATCAGCCGGGTCCGGTCGGTGACCGCCTCGGCCATCGCGTCCAGATCGTGCACATCACCGGAGGTCAGCGGCACCCTCACCGCCTTCGCCCCGCTGATCTGCGTGATGATCGGGTATGCCTCGAAGGACCGCCAGGCAAAGATGACCTCGTCGCCCGGGCCCGAGGTGGACTGCAGCAGCGACTGGGCAACACCCACCGAACCGGTGCCGGCGGCCAGATGCGACAGGGGCACCCCGAAACGGTCCGCGAGCTCGTTCATCAGGCCCGTGCAGGCCATGTCCGGGTAGCGATTGAAACCGTGAGCCGCGGCGATCGCGGTCTCCATCACACCCGGCAGCGGCGGATACGGGTTCTCGTTGGACGACAGCTTGTACGCGACCGGGCCGCCGGCCGCAGCCGGCTTGCCCGGCTTGTACGTGGGGATGCCGTCCAGCTCGGCGCGCAGCTTGGGGCTCGTCTCGCTCACCGCAGGTCCTCCTCGACCATCCGTACACAGCAGTACCACTCACCAATACTGCTCACCTTATGAGGATTCGCCGCCGCTGCGAATGGGGGCCCCGGGAAAGGGGGAGCGCCCCTCGCCCGGCGCGCGCCGGTAGCTCACTCCGTGGCGCGCATCCCCCGTACCGGTGAGTTGAGACCTCTTCGAAACATCGACCATTCGACAGGCCCATACCGCTCGAGGCGCGAGACGCCATGGGTTCACCGCTCAACTACCTTTATTTCCAAGGCAGTTGACCATGATAGGCCTTGCAGAAACGTGCCTGTCGACGAGTGAATATGCGACCGGCCCAACCGCCCACGCGAGCCCTACTATCGGCTCGCCATGACAGCAGCAGGGAAGCACCAGGTGAGCCGGACGGAGACATCCCGCCGGAGCAGCCGGCAAAGTCGGGCGGGCATCCGAGATGTGGCCGCCGCAGCCGGTGTCTCCATCACGACAGTCTCCGACGCACTCAACGGCAAGGGCCGGCTCCCGGACGCCACCCGCCGACATGTCCGCGAGGTCGCCGACCGGCTGGGCTACCGCCCATCGGCCGCGGCCCGCACGCTC
Organism: Streptomyces lunaelactis; assembly: GCF_003054555.1. Lineage (NCBI taxonomy): Bacteria > Bacillati > Actinomycetota > Actinomycetes > Kitasatosporales > Streptomycetaceae > Streptomyces > Streptomyces lunaelactis. Next base: position 4,310,339 of record NZ_CP026304.1, read on the forward strand.
CGTACCGGAAAGTCGGGCCTCATCGGCCTGACGGTGACGACGTACGGGGATGAACCCTTCACCTTCACCGAGTTCGCGTACTTCGCCGAAATGGCGAGAGCCGCGACCTCCGCCGCGCTCGCCCGCGGCTACGCACTTGTCATCCTGCCCGCCACCTCACGCCATGACGTCTGGTCGAACGTCGCCCTCGACGGCACCGTCGTCATCGACCCCTCCGACCACGACCCGGTCGTCACCGAACTCGTCCGCCAGGGCCTGCCCGTCGTCTCCGACGGCCGTCCGGCCGGCACGCTCCCGGTCACCGCCTGGGTCGACAACGACCACGAAGCCGCCGTCCTCGATCTGCTCGACCATCTCGCCGCCGCCGGCGCCCGCCGTATCGGCCTGCTCACCGGAAACACCACCGACACCTACACCCGGCTCTCCACCGAGGCGTATCTGCGCTGGTGCGAGCGCGTCGGCCAGGACCCGGTCTACGAGTCCTACCCCGCACACGATCCATGCGCAGGTGCCGTAGCCGCAGACCGGCTGCTCGCCCGCCCCGACCGGCCCGACGCCGTCTACGGGCTCTTCGACCCCAACGGCACCGACCTGCTCGCCGCCGCCCGGCGGTACGGCCTGCGCGTTCCCGACGATCTGCTGCTGGTCTGCTGCAGCGAGTCGACCGTGTACGCCACCACCGAACCGCCCATCACCACGCTCTCGCTCAAACCGCGCCGGATCGGCACGGCGGTCGTCCAGCTCCTCATCGATGCCATCGAAGGAATCAACGAGGACTGGCCGGTCGAGCAGGTAATACCGACCGAACTGATCGTCCGGACGTCCTCACAGCGCCGCCCTCCGCGAACGACTGTGAGCGCCCCGCGATCCCCTTCAGCGGACTAGACCTCCCTAATCGGTACGAATCAACCGGCGAACCAGGGGTGCGAACGGATTCACCACCCCTGGTGCGTCACACAGCGCGGAGCTCATTCCTATGATGGGCGCACGACACCGCGGACCACCCCGACCAGGCTGGGCCGAGAGGTGAACGGCGGCGCGACGGTGGTGGAGGGGTCGATGACTCAGGGGGCCGGTCAAGGACCCGTGGTGCGGACGGCGACGTTGCGTGATTTCCGCGTACCGCCTTACGCGCAGGTTCCCGTGCAGTCACAAGGTCAACAACAGCCTCACGCACAACAGTCCACGGAGTCGGACCATCCCGGCAGCGCCGTTCCGGAGGGCGAGGCGCCGGACGGCTACACGCCCACCGCGCGCGACCTCCCGGTGATCACCCGCGGCGGTCCCGGCGACACCGTCCAGGTGCAGGTCGATCCGGACGAGGCGCCCGCACCCGAAGGACTCGGCCCCCTCTATGTCGTCGGCGACGTCCACGGCTATCTCGACGAACTCCTCGCGGCGCTCTCCGAACAGGGACTCATCGACGCCGAAGGCCAGTGGGCCGCGGGCAACGCGCGCCTCTGGTTCCTCGGCGACTTCACCGACCGGGGCCCCGACGGCATCGGTGTCATCGACCTCGTGATGCGGCTCTCCGCCGAGGCCGCGGCCGCCGGCGGCTACTGCAAGGCCCTGATGGGCAACCACGAACTTCTGCTGCTCGGCGCCAGGCGCTTCGGCGACACCCCGGTCAACTCCGGTGCCGGCACCGCCACTTTCCAGGCAGCCTGGCTGCTCAACGGTGGCCAGAAATCCGACATGGACCGGCTGCAGGACGTTCATCTGCAGTGGATGGCGCGGCTCGACGCCATCGAGCTGGAGGACGGGCATCTGCTGATGCACTCCGACACCACCGCCTATCTCGAATACGGCGACTCGATCGAAGCGGTCAACGACACGGTCCGCGAGACCCTGACCCGCAATGACGCCGACGAGTGCTGGGACCTCTTCCGCAAGTTCACCAAGCGCTTCGCCTTCCGCGACGAGGGCGGCCCACAGGCCGTACGCGAACTGCTCTCCGCCTACGGCGGCGGGCGGGTGGTGCACGGCCACAGCCCCATTCCGTATCTGCTGGGCGAAGTAGGCACCGAGGACGGCGAGGACGGCGCGCGTCCGGTTGTCGAGGGCCCTCATGTGTACGCGGACGGGCTCGCGATCGCCATGGACGGCGGAGTGACCATGGCCGGAAAACTGCTTGTCGTCGAACTCCCCCTGCATAACTCAACCGACCCCGGGCAGGCGATTTAGCGAAACCCCCTGTCACGCCGTGCCGTAACCGCTCTACCATCGGCTTATCCGTAGCAGGCTCTCCTCCGTTTCTGCCCAACTGCCCGGTCAATGCGGGCAATCCGGCCCTACGGAGCATCGGGGGATGCACATGAACAGCGCTCCGCACCTGCTGACCGAGGATCGTGCCGAGTACGAGCGAATCCTCGACGACGCGCTGCGCAACGCCCATGACCGTCCGGATCTCGCCGCCGTGGGGCAGCGACTCAACGCCGAGCAACTCCGCACCATGGCTCTGAACGCGGCAGCGCTGATCACCACCGCCGCCGCGGCCGAGTACGAGCACTACGTAAAGGTCCGCGAGGAGCTGCGCACGCCCAGGCCCGCCGCTTCCGTGCGCAATTCCGTACTGGCACCTGCCGTGGGCGAGGCCGACGAGAGCGGTGCCGGGTTCGCCGCCGTCATAGCCGTACTGGCGCCCGTGCTCGCGGGCACCGCCGCGGTGATCTTCCTGCTGGTCGGCTACATCCTCAAGATGCTCAGCCCCACACCGTCCTTCGCGGACACCCTGCTCACCGCGGGCTGGTTCTTCGGAGCGGTCACGGCGGCCGGAATCCTGGTCGCCGCGGCCGGGCTGCTGATCACCGCCCTGCGCAACGGCGCGACGCAGGTCCCGGCCGAGGAAGCGGCCGGCGAGCCCGACGAAGTGGCCCGCGCCAAAGAGGCCTGGCGTCACGCCGTACTGGAACGCGGGCTGCTGCCCTTCCTACGGGCAGCCCTGGCCGATCCCAGCGCCGACCCCACCTCTGCGGACCCACCGCGCCATGTGAGCCATCTCCCGAAGATCGGCTACAGCGGCCCGGACTACTCCAGCCCGAGCGAGGGATCGACGGCGGGACAGCGTCCCACCTTCACCAGCCCGGACTTCACCAGCCCGGACTTCGGCGGCCCCGAGCACCAGCCGGAGTGACCACCGGCCGGTGCTCGCGGCGGAACGTCAGTCGGCGATCGGGAGGTACACCCGGTTGCCGGCCGCGGCGAACTCCTTGGACTTCTCCGCCATACCCTCCTCGATCTCCTCCTGCGAGCCGCCGTGCTGCCTCCGGATGTCCTGGGAGATCTTCATCGAGCAGAACTTCGGCCCGCACATAGAGCAGAAATGCGCCGTCTTCGCCGGCTCGGCCGGAAGCGTCTCGTCGTGGAACTCCCGTGCCGTGTCCGGGTCGAGGGCCAGGTTGAACTGGTCCTCCCAGCGGAACTCGAAGCGCGCGTCGGACAGCGCGTCGTCCCACTCCTGCGCGCCCGGGTGCCCCTTGGCCAGGTCCGCCGCGTGTGCCGCGATCTTGTAGGTGATGACGCCGGTCTTCACGTCGTCGCGGTTCGGCAGGCCCAAGTGCTCCTTGGGTGTGACGTAGCAGAGCATCGCGGTGCCCCACCAAGCGATCATCGCCGCCCCGATGCCGGAGGTGATGTGGTCATACGCCGGGGCCACGTCCGTCGTGAGCGGGCCGAGCGTATAGAAGGGTGCCTCCTCGCAGATCTCCTGCTGGAGGTCGATGTTCTCCTTGATCTTGTGCATCGGGACGTGACCAGGTCCTTCGATCATCGTCTGCACATTGAAACGCTTGGCGATCGAGTTGAGTTCCCCGAGCGTGCGCAACTCCGCGAACTGCGCCTCGTCGTTGGCGTCCGCGATCGAGCCGGGGCGCAGTCCGTCGCCAAGTGAGTACGTCACGTCGTACGAGGCGAGGATCTCGCAGAGCTCCTCGAAGTTCTCGTACAGGAACGATTCCTTGTGGTGTGCGAGGCACCAGGCCGCCATGATCGAGCCGCCGCGCGAGACGATGCCGGTCTTGCGGCGGGCGGTCAGCGGGACGTACCGCAGCAGCACGCCCGCGTGAACGGTCATGTAGTCGACGCCCTGTTCGGCCTGCTCGATGACCGTGTCCTTGTAGACCTCCCAGGTCAGCTCCTCGGCCTTGCCGTCGACCTTCTCGAGCGCCTGGTAGAGCGGGACCGTGCCGATCGGGACGGGGGAGTTGCGCAGCACCCACTCGCGGGTGGTGTGGATATTGCGGCCGGTGGACAGGTCCATGACCGTGTCGGCGCCCCACTTGGTGGCCCAGGTCATCTTGTCCACCTCCTCCTCGATGGAGGAAGTGACCGCCGAGTTGCCGATGTTGGCGTTGACCTTCACCAGGAACCGCTTGCCGATGATCATCGGCTCGATCTCGGGGTGGTTGACGTTGGCGGGCAGGACGGCACGGCCCGCGGCGATCTCCTCGCGCACGACCTCCGGGGAGACGTTCTCGCGGATGGCGACGTACTCCATCTCCGGCGTGATCTCGCCACGGCGGGCGTAGGCGAGCTGCGTCACCGCCTGCCCGTCGCGGCCCCGGCGGGGCTGGCGCGGCCGGCCGGGGAAGACCGCGTCGAGGTTGCGCAGTCCCCCGCGCGGCGAGGTGTGCTTGATCCCGTCGTCCTCGGGGCGGACCGGGCGGCCCGCGTACTCCTCGGTGTCGCCGCGGCCGATGATCCAGTTCTCCCGCAGCGGCGGCAGGCCGCGGCGGACGTCGGTCTCGACGGTGGGGTCTGTGTACGGGCCGGACGTGTCGTACAGCGTCACGTCCTTGCCATTGGTGAGGTGCACCTGGCGGACCGGCACCCGCAGGTCGGGGCGGGATCCCCCGACGTACCCCTTGTGCCAGCCCGGCTTGCGCTCCGCCTGGTCGGCGGCAGGCGTGCGTGCATCCTGAACGGTCATGAGACCTACTCCCTACGCCGGCATTACCCGGTAACAGGTTCGGCGGTCGACGCAGCGGCTTCCGTACTGCTTGTACGGAGGTCAGCGCCCTCTCAGCCCGGTGCTCCGAGCTCCCGCGTGTGCAAAGGTGGCACCACGCTAGCGTCATTTCTGGCGTGCTGAACAGAGGGCCCCTTCGTTCTTGCGATGATCGGTCGGTGACCTCATCGCAGCAGACGCCCGAAGCGCACGGCCATTCCCACAGCCATGGGCCCGCCGCACCCGTCTCCAAGCATCTCCGCAAGGTCATCGCGGCGGTGCTGATTCCGTTCGCCGCGGCCGTCGTGGTCGGCCTTCTCGTGCTCTGGCCGGGCGGTACCCCCGGCCATGAGCGCTCCGGTGTCGGCTTCGACCGGCAGACCGAGCAGGGGAAGGTGGTGCAGGTCGAGAAGGTCAACTGCAAGGACGTCAACGCCGCGCAGGTCCCGCCGACCGGCGACACCTCCACACCAGAGGGGCGCGAGGCGGTCAATGCCCAGCAGGGCAGCTGCGAGAAGGCGACGATCGAGGTCACCACCGGCAAGGACAAGGGCCGCACCTTCACCGAGATCATCCAGCCGGACGCACCCCGTCAGCTGGACAAGGGCCAGGGGGTGGTGGTGGCGTACGCCCCCGACGCACCCCGTGATCTGCAGTACTCGGTGACCGATGTGGACCGCGGGTTCCCGTTGGCGCTGCTGGCCGGGATCTTCGCGCTCGCGGTGGTGCTGGTGGGGCGGATGCGCGGCGTGATGGCACTGATCGCGCTCGCAGCCTCGTTCGCCGTCCTGACCCTCTTCATCCTGCCCGCGATTCTCCAGGGCTCGAATCCGCTGGTCGTCGCGGTGATCGGAGCGAGCGCGATCATGCTGATCTCGCTCTATCTGTGCCACGGCCTCACCGCGCGTACATCGGTCGCGGTGCTCGGCACGCTGATCTCGCTGCTGGTGATCGGGCTGCTCGGCTCGCTCTTCGTCGGCTGGGCCAGCCTGACCGGCAATACCGACGACAGCACGGGACTCATCCACGGCCTGTATCCGAACATCGACATGAGCGGTCTGCTGCTGGCAGGCGTCATCATCGGCTCGCTCGGTGTGCTCGACGATGTGACGGTGACCCAGACGTCGGCGGTCTGGGAACTGCACCAGGCGGATCCGAGCATGGGCCCGCGTGGGCTCTACCGGGCCGGTATCCGGATCGGCCGGGATCACATCGCGTCCGTCGTGAACACCCTCGTACTCGCTTACGCGGGCGCGGCGTTGCCGCTGCTGCTGCTGTTCTCGATCGCGCAGAGCAGTGTGGGGACGGTGGCCACGAGCGAGCTGGTGGCCGAGGAGATCGTACGGACCCTGATCGGGTCGATCGGACTGGTCGCCTCAGTGCCGGTGACCACCGGGCTCGCCGCGCTGGTGGTTTCCGCGGACCGGCCGGGACCTGCCGGAGCACCGGGAGCCGCTGGAGCGGCGGGCGGATCGCCGGCAGCGCCGGTGGTACGGAGCGGCAAGGGCCGCCGCCGTAAGAAGTAGCGACCGGCGGGCGGCGTCCGCTCAGCCGGCGTTCTCCTCGGCGAGAATGCGCCCGAGCGCCTCCTCCAGACTCCCCTCGAAGTCACCCAGCGTGCGCTCCTGCCCCAGCGGCACCAGCCTGTCGGTGCGGTCGAGGAAGGCGATCAGCGGCGCAGCGCCCACCCCGAACAGCGCCCGGTCGGCGCCGACCTGAAGCCTGATGGCGACGCCGGACAGGCCTTCCGGCCCGGTCGGTGCGATGCGCACATCGCCCTCCCCGCTCGGCCAGTTGATGCCGTCGAGCAGCAACTCGCGGCCGAAAGCCCAGGTCACGGGGGCGTCTCCGGGCAGGTGGAAGGTCATCCGCACTGCGTAGGGATCCCCCGTCTCGTACCGGAGCTCCACCGGGATCTTGAAGGAGAGTTCCTCGGAGACCAGGAAACTCATCAGGACCTCGGCCCGGACCGACTCGCGCATCAGATACCCCGCAGTTGATGAAGCAGTGAGATGAAACCTGCTGAAGACGGCCGGGATGGCCCCCATAGGCCCTCTTGACGCAATCGTGCTGGAAGCGCCAGCAGATCACAAGGAGTGATTTTTCAGATACTGATAGAGAACATTAGCGAGCTGAGGAGCCCTCCGATTCCGTCGCCGCGGCACTGGATCCGGCAGTGATCGGAATTGCGGCACAAACCGTGCCGAGCGCATATTCCTGTCGCTCCACGACCGGTTGCATTCGCTCCATCGACGCGAGCCGTTCCAGCAGGGTGAGCCGGTCGCGTACGGAGTAGGGGGTGACCGGCTGCACGGGGTGGCGGTCCAGATGATCGCGGCGGGGTGTCGGCGACGGCAACGAGTTCGATCTCGCCCTCGCGGTAGACCGCGAAGTAGACCGGGACGCCGATCGCGTCCCGCCAGTGCACCAGCGACTCCTCGAGCCTGCTGCGACGATTCTGCAGGACGCCGCCGAGGGTGAGCCGGCCGACGGCCTCACCGAGGACGAACACACCCTTCTCGCGCCGCAGGTAGTCCTCGTGCGTCGGGGTGCGCAGCAGGTGGTAGGCGGTGGGAAGGGGCACCCCCGCCTCACGCGCGAGCTGCTTCGCCGGGGCCCCGTCCGGATGGGCTCCCACGGCCTCGGGCAGCTTCAGCGCCGGCTGTACCGAACAGATCAGGGTAGGGACTGCGGCGTTCGTAACCGTGGCCAAAGGTCACCCCCAGGCTGGTGACGGGCTCAGCGCCCGCCCGCGGGGGCCGCCCCCGCGCGCCCGCCGCGCGGATTCCCAAGGGACGGCAGCGGGTTGCCACTGTAATGGCCGCCCCTGTCCGGTACCGGAGGTTTGCCGGGGGCTTCCCCCGGCCGGGCTAACGCCCGTACGGACAGGGGCCGTTCACCAGTCCTCGCGCGAGCTCGACGACGACATGAACTTCCGCACGACGAAGATGAGTCCGCCGACGATGGCGACGAAGACCAGCACCTTGAAGAGCAGCCCGATCACAAACCCAACGACGCTGGCGATCAGCCCGCCGAATACGACAAGGGCGATGACGGGCACCGCGACCCACTTCACCCACCACGGCATCCCCGCGAATATTTCCCGCACAGCCATCGTCCTTACCTCGCTTCTCTGAGTTCCTGGCTTCGATGCTAGGCGGGAGAGGGGGTGCGCGGGGGCCCCCGAGCCCTTGAACTCCCCTGATCGAACCCCTAGGGACCGGCGAGGGTCGCCGTCAGCTCTCAGGGGGAGAGAAGACCACCATGACCCGCAGATCCTCGGTGATGTGGTGGAACTTGTGCGCCACTCCGGCCGGGACGTAGACCACGCTGCCCCGACCGACCTGCGTCGTTTCCATGCCGACCGTGATGGCGGCCCGGCCGCTGACGACGAAGTAGACCTCGTCCTGGCGGTGGGGCAGCTGCGGGTCGAGCTCGCCGGCGTCCAGTGCGTACAGCCCGACCGACATGTTCCGTTCGCGCAGGAACTGCAGATACGCACCGTCGTTGGCGGCGCGCTCCGCCTCCAGCTCGTCCAGTCGGAATGCCTTCATCGTCCGTCCGCCCCTGCCCTTGGTCCGATCACGTCTGCCACGATCAGACACATGAAGAATTTCCTAGTCAAGACGATCGCCAATGCGGCGGCTCTGCTGGTGGCCATCTGGATACTCCAGGACATCACCCTGACCGGTGACAGCACCGGCAAGAAGGCATGGACGCTGATCCTGGTGGCTCTGCTCTTCGGGGTGGTCAACTTCCTCGTCAAGCCGGTGGTGAAGCTGCTCACGCTGCCGCTGTTCATCCTCACCCTCGGGCTGATCACACTGGTGATCAATGCCCTGATGCTGCTGCTGACCTCCTGGCTGGCTGACCTGTTCGACCTGAACTTCCATGTCGAGGGCTTCTGGACGGCCGTGCTCGGCGGTCTGATCATCTCGGTCGTTTCGTGGGCGATGAATGTCGCTCTGCCCGACAAGGACTGATCGTCGCGTGAATTCCGCGTATCGCGTCTGCTTCGTCTGCACCGGCAACATCTGCCGGTCGCCCATGGCCGAGTCCGTCTTCCGCGCGCGGGTGGCGGAGGCCGGACTCGACGACGTGGTGGAGGTGGACAGCGCCGGCACCGGAGGCTGGCACGAGGGCGACGGTGCGGACCGGCGCACCGTCGCCGTACTGGAGGCGAACGGCTACGAGTCCGGGCACAGTGCGCGCCAGTTCCGCGCCGACTGGTTCCCGCTCCTCGACCTGGTGATCGCGCTGGACGAGGGGCATGTGCGGGAGCTGCGTCGCCTGGCACCGAGCCCCGAGGATGCCGCGAAGGTGCGGCTGCTGCGGGCGTACGACCCCGGGGCCGTTGGCGATGTGGACGTTCCGGATCCGTATTACGGCGGCATGGACGGGTTCGAGGAGTGCCTGGAGATGGTGGAGTCGGCGAGCGAGGGCCTGCTCGCCGCCGTACGGACGGCTGTTGAGGAGCGAGCTGCATGAGCGTGGGAGACGACACGGTGGGAGACGGCACAAGGGCGGTACGGGCGGGGCTGCCCGAGCCGGTGAAGTACGAACCGACCCTGCCGGGGCCGGTCTTCGCGGCCCACTTCCATCTGCCCGGCGAGCCCACCGGGCCGTACACCTACGGCCGTGACCAGAATCCGACCTGGACGCATCTGGAGCGGGCGATCGGCGAGCTGGAGGCGCCGGGGGAGTCGGTCGAGACCGTCGCCTTCGCCTCCGGCATGGCGGCGGTCTCGGCCGTCCTGTTCTCGCAGCTGAAGGCCGGAGACGCGGTGGTCCTGCCGGACGACGGCTATCAGGCGCTGCCGCTGGTGCGCGAGCGGCTCGAGGCGTACGGCATCGAGGTGCGGACCGCGCCGACCGGTGGCGACGCCCAGCTGTCCGTCCTGGACGGCGCACGGCTGCTGTGGATCGAGACACCGTCCAATCCGGGGCTCGATGTATGCGATGTGCGGCGGCTGGCGGAGGCGGCGCACGCGGCCGGTGCACTGGTCGCCGTCGACAACACCCTGGCGACGCCGCTCGGGCAGCGCCCGCTGGAGCTGGGCGCCGACTTCTCGGTGGCCAGTGACACCAAGGGCATGACCGGCCATGGCGATATTCTGCTCGGTCATGTGACCTGCCGGGATACCCAGTTGGCTGCCGGTGTACGGCGCTGGCGCAAGGTCGTCGGAGCGATCCCGGGGCCCATGGAGGCCTGGCTCGCGCACCGCTCGCTGGCCACACTGCAGCTGCGGATCGAGCGGCAGTGTGCGAACGCGCTGGCGCTCGCTGAGGCGCTGGGCGGGCGCGAAGAGGTGTCCGGTCTGCGCTATCCGGGACTGGCAGGGGATCCCTCGCACAAGACCGCCTCGCTGCAGATGCGGCGCTTTGGCAGCGTGGTCTCGTTCGTTCTGCCGGACCGCGGGCACGCGGAACGCTTTCTGGGCGGGCTGCGGCTGGTGGACGACGCGACGAGCTTCGGCGCAGTGCGCTCCAGCGCGGAACGGCGCGGGCGCTGGGGCGGTGATGCGGTGCCGGAGGGGTTCATCCGGTTCTCGGCGGGTGCGGAGGACGCGGACGACCTGGTGGCGGATGTGCTGCGGGCGCTCGACGAGGCGGGGCGGTAGGAGGGGCGGGGTCTGGGCGGCGCGGTCCGGGCCCGGCTGGGGCAGGGGCCCGGCTGGGGCAGGGGCCCGGCTGGGGCGGGGGCCCGCTGGGGGCGTACGCCGGTGTACGTCGGCGCGCTGAGCGTCCGTACGTACAACAGGCGGCCCGAGCCTCCCCCCTCATGGCTCGGACCGCCCCCGGTTCCTCCCGCCAAGAACCGCGCGACCAAGGCTAGTTGACTGTGCGTCAGTGTCCAATCACAGTAGCGACAGCGACCTATCGACTTATTTATAGTTGGCCGGGTCCGCGGCTGCACCGGGCGAGCATCGTCCAACGGGCATCGTCCGGTCGGGAGGGGCATGGCATGGATCTGGCCCTGCTGCGCACGTTCGTCACGGTGCACCGGGCCGGCTCGTTCACCCGCGCCGCCGCGCTGCTCGGGCTCTCCCAGCCCGCCGTGACCGGCCAGATCCGCACGCTGGAGCGGCAGTTGGGCCGCCCGCTGTTCCTGCGCCAGGCGCGCGGCGTGACCCCGACGACCATCGGCGACGAACTCGCGCACCGGGCCGCTCCGCATCTGGACGCCCTGGTGGAGATCACCGAGGCCGGCCTCGACGACGAGTCGGGCGTACGGACGCTGCATCTCGCCGGGCCCCCGGAGTTCACCTCGCTGCGCGCCCTGCCCGCTCTCACCCCGTTGATCTCCCAGGGGCTGGCCCTGCGGGCCTCGTTCGGCAACGTCGAGGAGACGCTGGAGGGCCTGGCCGCCGGACACCATGATCTGGCCATCACGACGGCCCGCCCGCGCGGCGGGCTGCTCACCTCGACTCCGCTCTGCGACGAGGAACACGTCCTGGTCGCCTCGCCCCGCTGGGCGGCGCGGCTGGGGCCCGGAGCGCTGCGCAAGGGACACGTGGTGCTGGATCAGCTCCCGGTGGTCGAGGTGCACGAGTCCCTGCCGCTGGTCTCGCGCTACTGGTCCGCCGTCTTCGACTCCCGTCCAGCCGCCGCGGGCGCCGTCATAGCGCCCGATCTGCGGGCCGTCCTGGAGACCGCGGCCTCGGGCGCCGGGCTGGCCGTGCTGCCCCGGTATCTGTGCGAGGAGGCACTGGAACGCGGTCGGCTGGTGGCGCTGCTCGACCCTCCGGTGCCCCCGCTGCGTACGTACTTTCTCGTCGTACGAACCGGCACACTCGCCCTCCCGCACATCGCGCGGGCGCACGAGTGTCTGCTGCGCGCTGCCATCGACTGGTGAACGGAGGGCGGACAGGAGTTTCAGAACGGGCGGCGCGGGCCACTCTCTTGCCATGACCGAACGACCCGTGGTCAAGCGCACCGCACGCGCCATTCTGCTGGACGGCAACGACCTCGTCCTGATCAAACGCACCAAGCCCGGAGTGGATCCGTACTGGCTCACGCCTGGTGGCGGGGTCGATCCGGAGGACGCAACCGTCGTCGACGCGCTCCACCGGGAGGTGGACGAAGAACTCGGCGCCAAGATCACCGATGTGGTGCCCTGCTTCGTCGACACCGTCGAACACATCGCGGACGGCGGTGTGACAGGAGTGAAGGTGCAGCATTTCTTCGTCTGCCGACTGGAGTCCATGGACCCCTCACTGCGGCACGGCCCGGAGATCGAGGAGCCCTGCGGGGAGTACGAGATCGTACGGGTGCCGTTCAGCAGGGTCGGGATCGCGGCCGTCCATCTCGTACCGCTGTCCCTGCGGCACTACCTGGACGGCAATATCGAGGGCGTACGGGCGATGCACGCTCCCGACCTGGGCTGAGGCCCGGCAGGGTCCAGGACCTGGGCTGAGCACCCCGGGCCGGGGCTCGTCAGTCGCCGGCCGCCACAAGCTCCTCGAGGGAGTCGTGGCGTATCCGGTCCTGCGGGATGCCGATGCCCCGCAAAGCGTCGACACCACTGCGGATCATGCCGGCCGGGCCGGAGAGATAGGCGTCGTACTCATACCACGGGCCGTACTCCCGCACGGCGTCCGGGAACTGCGACCGGCCGTCGACCACCGGCCGGACCGAGAGCCAGGGGTGCGTCTGCTGGAGCCGAAGCATCGTGTCGATGTCGTACAGGTCGAAGTCGGTGCGCGCCCCGTAGAAGACCTGCACCCGCCGCTGCTCACCGTGCTCGGCGACATCCTCGACCAGCGCCTTGATGGGCGCGATGCCCGTGCCGCCGCCCAGGCAGAGCAGGCCGTTGTCGGTGCTGTGGTCGACTGTCATCGAGCCGGCGGGCGGTCCGAGGCGCAGGATGTCGCCGGGGCGGGCGTGGTGGACCAGGGCGTTGGAAACCCAGCCGGCCGGGACCGCCTTGACGTGGAAGGAGAGCAGCCCGTCGGGGCGGGGCGCTCCGGCGAAGGAGTAGTGCCGCCAGATCCGCGGCCACCAGGGCGTCTCCAGGCTGGTGTACTGGCCCGCCAGAAAGGCGTACGGCTGGTCGGGGCGCACGGTGATGATCGCTATGTCGGGGGTTCTGAGGTCGTGCGAGACCACCTCGCCATGCCACCAGGCGGGCGCGAGCCGCTCGTTCGAGGACGCCGCGTCAATCATGATCTGGGAGATCGTGGTGTACGTACGGATCCAGGCGGCCTCGGTCTCCTCGTCCCAGGTCGAGGTGGCGTACCGGGTCAGCGCGCCGATCAGGGCCTCACCGACGGCGGGGTAGTGCGCGGCCTGGGTGCCGTACTTGCGATGGCCGCGGCCCAGGTGCTGGAGGTAGTCGGTCAGCACAGCCGCGTTGTCCATGTGCTCGGCGGCGGTCAGCAGCGCCTTGAGGAGCCGGTCGCGCTGGGAGTCCATGGCAGCCGGGAAGAGGCCGCGCAGCTCGGGGTGGCGGACGAAAAGCAGGGCGTAGAAGTACGAGGTGACCTTGTCCGCGACGGGTGCGATCTCCGCCATGGTGCGGCGGATGAGGATGGCGTCGGGGGAAGCGTCGTCCGCGGCGGCGGGCGGGGCGGCGTCTTCGGGGCGCTGGGCGGGCTCGTGGGGGCTGGAGGCCTCGTGACGCGGGGGGCGCTCGTCCGGAGCCTGCTCGACCGCCTCGTACTCGGTCGCCCCGTGATCGATCGGCACGTGATCGATCGGGAGGCCGTCGGTGCGGACCTCGTCGAGGGAACGATCGCCGAACGGGGCATCGGGCTCAGGCGCCGCACGCACATGGGTGCCGGGCACAGGGGTGGCGGGCACAGGGGTGGCGGGCACGCCGGCACGGGCCACAGGCTCGGCCACGGGGGCTTCGTCCGCGGGCTGCGGGGCGGTACGAGACATACCGGAGCCCACCGGTCGTATGGAGGAGACGGTACGCCTCGGGGCGGTTCTTCGGTCCTGCCCGGCGTCACCTGCGGACGCCCCCTCAGCGGGAGCGGGCGTGGGGGCGGCACCGCCCTGAGCCGGCGGCTTACGAGGGGTGAACCATCCGCCTCCGCCGCTGTCGCCTGACGTGCCGTTGCCGGCCGACGTGGTGGTCGGAGCGTCCATTGTGTGCCTCGCCTCGAACATCTTTCGGTCGGTCCGCGCACTTCCGCTGGTCCGGAACGTGCCTCAATTCGCCGCTCTGCCTCAGGACTACTGCTGGCCCACACTATCCTCAGCCACAAGCCGAATAGGGGCGAGTAAGCCCGGAATGTGACATTGTCCGCAGCCCCAGTCGTCGCAGCATGCCAGGCATCGTGACCGCATCGGACAAAGAGCAGAAAGTCCGGGCATCCGAACCCGCTTTCCCGTTAGGCTCCATTGCCCCATGTCCCCATGCGGGATCCCCCGGACCGCCCCGGGCTCCTGAACTACTCGCGAAATCGCACCAGTTCACAGGCCTCGCGCAGATCGCCCCCCGTATAGGTATATGTGGCAAGCCCCGACAGATGGTGATCCGCATTCATCGCCACCGTTGTGGGCACAGCCGCGAAGATCTCCGCGTCGGACATGGAATCACCATATGCAACACATCTGTCCAGACCCACCCCGAACTCTGCACAGAGCCGGTCAGCGATCTTCACCTTCGCGGCCGCGTTGAGAATGCCCGCCGGATCCACCGGCCGCGTGAAGGGCACCTCGGGAAAGCGCGATCCGTGCGCCGCATGAGCTCCCCAACCGAGCAGCCGCTCCACGAAGAAGGAGGGCGAGAGCGAAATGACGGCGCAGTAGTCGCCGGCTTCACGAATCTCCCGCCACACCTCCTGGATGCCGTCCAGCCAGGGCGCCGCCTCAAAGGCGGCGGCCACATGCGCCTCGGTGAGATCGGTCCAGAGAGCGTGCACGCGGACGGCATACTCCGGCGGGCCGATCCTGCCGGCGGTCAAGTCCCGCTCCAGCTCACCGATCTCGTCCAGCAGCCCCAGCTGCCGGGATATCTCCACCGGGGCCGCCGACCCGCGGATCAGTGTCCCATCGAGATCGAAGATATGCAGCCTGCGTGTTCTCTCCATGTACGCCGAGGTTAGTACCCGCGATTACTCCCGCTGTCAGACGCGGTGCGCCTGCCCACCCGGCACCGTGTTTCACGTGAAACCACTCAAGCGCCCCGCTCGCCGGGCCCTCCTTGTCGTCCATGTCGCCGCATCCGCAGGCTGGCTCGGGCTCACGCTCGGACTGCTCGCGCTTGCCCTCACCGCGGCCACCACGGAATCCACACCCATGATCGAGGCCGCGTGCCGCTCGATGAAGGTCTTCACGGACTGGCTGGTGATCCCGATGGCGCTGCTGACCCTGCTCAGCGGTCTCGTGCTGTCGCTCGGCACCAAGTGGGGCCTGGCCCGGCATCGCTGGGTCTACACGAAGTTCTGGCTGACCCTTGTCACCCTCACCGCATCGCTCTTCGCTCTGCGGCCAGGTGTCAACGACGCCGTCGAGACGGTCTCCTCGGGCGCCTCGCTGGCCCAGCCGCTTGACCTCGTGATGGGCCCGGCCGTCTCCTTGACCACCTATGTCTTTATGACGGTCATCTCCGTCCTCAAGCCGTGGGGCCTTACGCGGCGCGGCAGGAGGCCGCGTCTCTCGGCCACTTCCAGGAAAGCACTGGACGAGCGATCACTGCGTCAGACAGCCTGACCCCATGTCGACACCGCTCTCCGAGCTCCCCATCCGGCGTCTGACCACGGACGACCTCGTTTCTTGCGCCGACCTCTCCGAAGACCGCGGCTGGCCGCGCGAGGAGCACAAATGGGGCCTGCTGCTCACAGCAGGAACGGGATACGGCATCGACGACCCGGCGGGCAAGGGACTGGTGACGGCCTGCGTACTGACCTCGTACGGCTCCGGGCTCGCCGCGATCGGCATGATGCTGGTCGCCGAGCGGTACACCCGGCAGGGTGTCGCGCGGCGGCTGATGAAGCACGTTCTGGCGGAGCCCGGGGACACTCCCGTCACCCTGCACGCCACGCCGTACGGACAGCCGCTCTACGAAGAACTGGGTTTTGCGAACATCGGCCGCGCCGAAATGGTCCGCGGCCGATTCCATTCCTCGGGTCCACTCCCCGATGTGACCACCCGACCGGCGACCGCCGAGGACCTCCCGGCCGTACTGCGCCTGGACACCGAGGTCTTCGGCCTGGACCGCACGCATATGATCACGCGCCTGCCCGCCTTCGCGGACCAGCTTCGGGTGGCGGAGGAGGACGGCGTCCTGACGGGATACGCGGCGGCCTGGCCGAACATGGACACACATGTGGTCGGCCCGCTGATCGCCCGGGACACGGAG
Organism: Streptomyces lunaelactis; assembly: GCF_003054555.1. Taxonomy (NCBI): domain Bacteria; kingdom Bacillati; phylum Actinomycetota; class Actinomycetes; order Kitasatosporales; family Streptomycetaceae; genus Streptomyces; species Streptomyces lunaelactis. Next base: position 4,326,595 of record NZ_CP026304.1, read on the forward strand.
ACGGCGAAGGCTCTGATCGCCGCGCTGGCGGCGGGCACGGACCGGGCGCTCCGTACGGATATCGACGTACGCCACGAGCAGTTGCTCACGTGGGTGAAGGAGCACGGCCTGGAGCCGACCGCCTTCAACGCGGTGATGGTCTATGGCGCCCCGGACCTCCCGGGCGACTGGACCCGCCGCTTCGCGCCCCTGTCGGTCGCGGCGGGTTAGGGCCGGTCTTCTGGATCAGGCCGGATGAGTGAGCGGCCCGACGCGGAGCGGGTGACGTCACTGCGGTGCGTGCGACCTACACCGATGTCACGGACGCCGGCCTGAAGCTGCTCGCCGAGGCCCGGCCCACCAATGACTCGGCCCTGCGTGAGGCTCTCGATGAGGCCGGCAAGAACCCCGAGCTGGCCCCCCTGGTCAGGGCTGTCGAGGAACTGAAGGTCCCCGCGTAGTCTGCCGATCATGAGCCATCTGGACATACGGCCCGCGGTACTCGACGACATCCCGGCGATCGTGGCGCTGCTTGCCGACGACCCGCTGGGTGCTCAGCGTGAATCGCCGGACGACCTCACCCCGTACACCGCCGCTTTCGAGCGGCTGGCCCAGGACCCGAACCAGATCCAGGCCGTCGCCGTGCGCGAGGACCGGGTCGTCGGCACCCTGCAGCTCACGATCGTCCTCGGGCTGTCCCGGCGCGGCTCCACTCGTTCGATCATCGAAGGCGTACGGGTCCACGCCGACGAGCGGGGCAGCGGCCTCGGCACCCGGCTCATCGAATGGGCCATCGACGAATCCCGCCGCCAGGACTGCCAGTTGGTGCAGCTGACCTCGGACGTCAGCCGTGCCGACGCCCACCGCTTCTACGAGCGGCTCGGATTCACCGCCTCCCACGTGGGCTTCAAACTCCCGCTCTGACCACGCTCCGACGATGCTCTGAACAAGGGGGTTCGCTGTGCACCGGATCAGTGACGAGCAGCGCCGCATCCGGCTCGGCCGCCGCCATCTGCTGGCCCCGTCCGTGCGGGCGGACTCGCCCGTGGCGGTCGCCGACGCGGTCGTCGCGCTGCACGCCACCGATGCCTCGACGGTCTTCCTCTCCGCTTGTGCCCGCCTCGGCGAGCCGAGCGTCGCGGCCGTGGAGCGGTCCTTGTACAAGGACGTGGCGCTGGTACGGCTGCTCTCCATGCGGCGCACGCTCTTCGCCGTCTCCGCCGAACTCGCCCCGTATGTCGACGCCTCCACCGCGCGTGCCATCGCGGTCAAGGAGCGCCGGACACTCATCGATCATCTGACGGACGACGTGAACGGGCTGGACGAACGGTGGCTCGCCGAGGCCGAGGAGGCGGCCCTGGCGGCCCTCGCCACACGCGGCTCCGCGACGGGCAGCCAGCTCTCCGCCGATGTGCCGGCCCTTCGGACGAAGATCACCGTCTTCCCCGGCAAGAAGTACGAGACGGTGCAGGGCGTGGCCAGCCGGGTCATCAGGGTGCTCGCCGCCGACGGCCGTATCCGGCGGGACCGGCCGCGCGGTTCCTGGACCTCCAGCCAGTTCCACTGGACGGCGAGCGAACCCTGGCCCGCACTGCCGGCCGCCGAGGCACGGGCCGAGCTGGCCCGGCACTGGCTCCTCTCGTACGGACCGGCCACCGAGGCCGACCTCAAGTGGTGGACGGGGTGGACCCTCGGCGACGTACGCAAGGCCCTGGCCGCCGTCGGTGCGGAGGAGGTCGGGCTGGACGAGGGCACGGGTTATGTGGCGCCCGGCGACATGGCGCCCGAACCGACCGTGGAGCCTTGGGCCGCACTGCTCCCCGCGCTCGATCCGAGCGCGATGGGCTGGGGCGACCGCGGTTTCCACCTCAGTGCCGACCATCGCACGGCGCTCTTCGACCGGTCGGGCAACGTCGGCCCCACGGTCTGGTGGAACGGACAGATCATCGGCGGCTGGGCCCAGCGCACGGACGGCAACATCGTCTGGCGACTGCTGACCGATCCCGGCGGGGAGGCCGCCGCCACGATCGAAGCGGAGGCTTCACGGCTGTCGGGATGGGTGGGCGAGGCCCGGATCACGCCCCGCTTCCGTACGCCGCTGGAGCGGGAGTTGACGGCCTGACCGGTGGGACCGGCCGAACCGGTCGGGGCGGCTCGACCAGCCGGACCGGCCGGAGCGGTTTGAGCGGTCCGACCGGCTTGGTGGCGGTCACGCGCCGGGTTTCACGTGAAACATCGCTCCACTCCCGTTTCACATGCGGAGTCCGCGCCAGCCCTCCTTGTCCACTCCCCCGGGAATCGCATCGCCCTGCTCGTACGGCTCACGTGTGAAGACGAACGACCCGAGGTCGAGATGACTCACCGAGCCGTTCTCCCGCCGCACCACTTGCAGCGTCTCACCCGCGTAGTAGCCATCGAGGCCCGTCCAGGTCCCGTCCGCCGCCGCAGCGAAGCGCGACCCGCGGCCAGTGCCGCGCAGGGGCTGCAGTTCCACGCCTCGGTCGGCGAGAAGACGCAGGCCGAAGGAAGACGCCCCCCAGTACCAGGGTCCGGTCAGGTCCAGAAGCGCCTGGTCGACCTCGGGCAGCGGCCGCCAGGGCTCGGGGATACGCGGCTCGGCCTCGGCCACGATCCGTACGAGATCGGCGGCGACCGTCCCCGCCAGAGGCCCCGAGGTCGCATTGGCGAGCGCTACGGCGCCGACCCCGTCGTCCACACTCACCCAGAGTCCGGCGAGGAAGCCTGGCAGCGAGCCTGTATGCCCGACCAGAGTGCGGCCGTCCTTCCGTACGATCTGCAACCCCAGGCCGTAGCCGCTGTCCCACTCACCGGCCTCCGGAGGCACGGACGGCGTCCGCATCTCCTCCAAGGACGCGGCGCTCAGCACGCGGTCGTCGCCCTCGGCGAGGAACGCGGCGAACCGGCAGAGGTCGGCGGCGGTCGACCAGAGTTGTCCTGCGGGCGCCATCAGACCGAGATCCTCTACGGGTTCGGGCAGCATCACATCGGCCCAGGGGTGCACCGCCCAACCGCCGGCGTGCGGGGGCCGGGGCTGAGTGCTCGTACGGTCCATGGCGAGCGGCTCGAGGATCTCGCGCTGCAGGACCTCCTCCCAGGAGGCCCCGCGCACCACCTCGGTCAGTGAACCGAGCAGCGTATAGCCGGGGTTGGAGTAGTGGTGGCGACGGCCGACAGGATGCATCCGCGGCTCTTCACCGAGGACGTCGGCAAGTTCGGGGCGGAGCGAGCCCGGCGTCCGCTCCCACCAGGGTGCCTGGGTCTCGGCGCCCAGACCGGCGCTGTGGCCCAGGAGTTGGGCGATGGTCACATCCCCCACGCCCGTGCCCGGGAGGTGCATCTCCAGGGAGTCGTTCAGATCGAGCAGGCCCTCGTCGCGCAGCCGCAGCACCAGAACGGCCGTGAAGGTCTTGGTAATTGAGCCAATGCGGTACTGGGTGTCGGCGTCCGGTACATGTGCGTCGACCGAGCTGCGGGAGCCCGCCCAGACCACCTGTCCTTCGCGCTCCACGGCGCCTACGAACGACGGGGCGCGCCCTTCGGACTGAGCGACGGCGATGCGGTGCAGCAGGGCTCGTTGCGTACTGGGGAGCAGCTCTTCAAAGGGTGAGGTCATGGGGCAGGTCTATCGGTGCCGATGCACCACGTCGAGCTGATTTCACGATGCGCGGTCTCACGGTCTTGTCCCATGCCGACCACGAGGTATGGGTCGCGGCTCGCCTACTTGGCCCCGGAATCCCGGCTCGGACACCACGGGACAACTGACCGGCCAGTAGCTGGAGCGAGTCGGACATGACGCAAAGGCTGCCGGACGCCGACGTGCGGAAACGACCCGAGGGGCCGGCCCGGGGATCCCCGGGCCGGATGGCCGAGAACGCCGACGGGGCGGCGTACGCCGACGCGGTGTCGGAGTACGCCGCCCTGGAGCGGGACGAGTTGCGGGAGGTGGCCCGCGCTGTCATGGCGGTTACTTCGGGCAGGCCGTCGACGGCGGAGAACTGGCCGGTGACGCCGATCGCGGCCCGCACGGCCTGCGGGTCGGCGGCCAGGTCGTGGCCGCCGATGTGGATGTCGCCGGTGCCCGGGTCGGCGCAGATGAGGGTGGAGAGGATCTTGACGGCAGTGGTCTTGCCGGCGCCGTTCGGGCCGAGCAGGGAGAAGATCGTTCCTTCGGGGACGGCCAGGTCGACGCCGTCGAGCACGACCTTGTCGCCGTAGGACTTGCGCAGCCCGTTCGCCGCGATGGCCAGGTTGGTCACGATGGGTGCTCCTTTAGAGGCTGCGGGCGGCGATGTCGCCGTAGGCGGTGGTCGCGTGGATGTTCAGGCCGGCGGCGCCTTCGGTGTTCTTGAGCGCGTTGTGAATCCGGCCGTAGGTGGTGCCGGCGTCCAGGGAGGCGGAGACTCCGCTGGCGGCGCCGACCGACACCTCGCCGGCCTCGGTGCGCAGCACGACCGTGCCGCGCACGGCCTCGGCGATGTGGATGTCGCCCTTTTGGGTGCTGATCTCCGCGGGGCCGCCCAGGCGGCCGACCGAGACGTCGCCGGCGAGGAGGGTGAGGCGGGCGCTCGCGGCCTCGTCGAGCTTGACCGAGCCCTGCGCGCCCGCGAAGGCGACGTCGCCGAGCCGTCCGACGCCCCGGAACTCGGCGCTGGCCGCCTTTGCCTCGATGCGGGAGCCGGCGGGCAGCTGGATGGTCACCTCGATGGATCCGGAGCTGCCCAGAATCCGGTTCTTCGCCGGTGAGGCCTCGATCCGCAGGACGCCGTCGCCGTATTCGACCGTGGTCTGCTCCGCCGCCTTCACGTCGCGGCCCTTCGAGGCGTCCGCGGGCAGGACCTCGACCGTGGTGTCGGCCCGTTCGGCGGCGATGAACCGGATGCGTCCCGCAGGGATGTCGAGGACGGCGGAGACCGGGGCGAGGGTGTCGAACTTCTGCATCGTGCTCTCCTTCGGCCCGTTGTTTCTGATACCGGAAACGCTACGTTGTATTCAAAGATCCGCCAACACGATCGTTGCGCATAATCGCCATCATGGCAGGTAGAAGCTAGGATAGCGTTGCAATGGATCTGATCCTAATGCAACAGCAGCCACTCGTTCGTTGCAATGAATTGGGAGTGAACGCTATACTTGAGGCATCAAGGAAGCACGAAGGGAGATCGCGATGCCGGGAGGCAGGCTCACCCAGCAGATCGCGCTGGGGCTGGCCGACGGGCTCGCCTACGCGGAGATCGCCAGAGGCCTCGACCGCCCCACCTCGACGATCACGCGTGAGGTGCTGCGCAACGGCGGCCCCACCGCCTGCCGTGCCGACCTGGCCCACCGCGCCACCGAACGCCGCGCCCACCGGCGCAGGCAGGCCGCGCCCCGAGGGCCGGAGGCGCCCCCGCAGGCCCATGGACGCGACGCCGAGGCCGTGCGCGAGTACGAGGAGATGTTCACCACCCTCCTCATGCAATCGGGCCTGCCCAAGATGACGTCCCGGGTGCTGGTGTCCCTCTACACCACCGACGCGGGCAGCCTCACCGCGTCCGAACTCGTCCAGCACCTCCAGGTCAGCCCGGCGTCCATCTCCAAAGCGATCACGTTCCTCGAAAGCCAGGGCCTCATCCGCCGGGAACGCGACGAACGCCGCCGCGAGCGCTACGTCGTCGACGACGACGTCTGGTACCAGTCGATGATCGCCAGCGCCCGGTCCAACGCCCAGCTCGCCGAGATCGCACGGCAGGGCGTCAGCATCCTCGGCCCCGACACCCCGGCTGCCGCCCGCCTCGAGAACATCGCCCGCTTCGTCGACTTCGTCGGCGAGAGCATCACCCGCGCCGCGGAGCAGGCCCGCGAGATCCTCTACACGAAAGCCGAAACGACCGCAGGCGGCACTGCCACGCCAAGTTCAGATCGCGGATGGCATCGGCGAGCATGCCAGGGTACGTCTGGCGCCGCCTGCACGCGGTCCACAAGATCATCCGACACCCGCAGAACTCTGCCGTCGGCAACCTCAACCGCCAAGCCCCTGCACCCAACTCACTCCGAAATGATCAGTTAGCCAAATGAGATGGCTTCTCACTCTCAGGATGAGTCTCCGTAGCGGGTGGCAATCGCGGCGGCGCGGTTGCGTAGGGAGGTGCGCAACGACTGCGGGGCCAGGGCTTCCGCGTCCGTGCTGAGCTGCCACAGCGCCCATTCGGCGTGTCGTGAATCTTGGAAGGTCACCTCCAGCCGCAGCCAGCCGTCTGCGTCGGGTTCCTCTGCGCGGACCGCCAGCGCGGTGTCCAGCAGGTCCTCCCGCCGCACCGGGTTCACCCGTACCAGCACGGTGATGTGGTCGCCGCCGGAGAGAAACTGCGCGGAGCGTTCCCGCCAGATCCGGTCCAGATCGACCCGGTTTGGTCGCTGTGCCGTTTCGGGGAGTTCCTCGGCGGCCAACACCCGCGACAGCCGGTAGGTGCGGTCCGCGCCAGATCTCGTGGCCAGCAAGTAGCCCCGGTCGCGTACGGTGACCAGGCCGATCGGGTCCAGCGTGCGCCACTGTGGTGTCTGGCCTGTGGCTGCGTAGTGGATGCGCAGCTTGTGTCCGGCGAGCACCGCGCGCCGGACCTCGATCATTGTGGTGTCGGGTACCTCCTCAGTGACCAGCCGACGTGAGAGCAGGTCGGTCTCGGGGTCGACGAGAAATCGCTGGGCCGCGTCGCTCGCGGTGGCCCGGTGGCTTTCGGGCAGCGCGTCGACCACCTTCCGCATGGCCGAAGCGAGCGCCGAGCCGAGGCCGAATACCTGCTCGCCGCGCCCCGATCCGGCGGTCAGCAAGGCGAGGGCCTCGTCGTGGTTCAGACCGGTGAGCTCGGTCCGGAAACCGGGCGACAACGCGAAACCGCCGTGCCGGCCGCGTTCGGCGTAGACCGGGACGCCGGCCGCGGACAGCGCCTCGATGTCGCGCAGCACGGTGCGGGTGGATACCTCCAGCTCGCGGGCCAGCGTGTCCGCAGTCAGCCGACCGCGCTGACGCAGCAGCAGCACCAGCGAGACCAACCGGTCGGCGCGCATACGAGAACTTTATCGAAATACATGACTAAGGATGTCGTGATTTGTTGCGAGGCTCGTTAACACGACGTCGAAGCCGGCGGCTACCGAGCCGATGGACGTACGTACTCCCAATGAATCGAATGGAGCTGACGTGGCAATGGAACGAACGGCGGTCAACCCGGTGACGTGGTCGGTGGAGATGGGATTCAACCAGGGTGAGGTCGTCTCCGGGCACGCCCGGACCCTGTACATCTCGGGGCAGACCGCGATGAGCGGCGACGGCAAGCCCCAGCATGACGGTGACATGGCGGCGCAGTTGGCGCTGAGCATCGACAACCTGGAGGCCGTGCTCGGCGAGGCTGGCATGTCTCTCGCGAACCTCGTCCGGCTCAACGTCTACACGACCGACGTCGATCTGCTTTTCCAGCACTACGGCGTGCTGGCGGCGCGGTTGGGCGCCGCCGGGGTGGCGCCGACCACCACGATGCTCGGGGTGACGCGGCTGGCGATCCCCGGCCAGATGGTCGAGCTTGAAGGGACCGCCGTCGCGTGATGCGACCTCGCCGCCTCTGCTACCGGTGCCGGTTGAACCGGCACGAGTAGCAGGCAGATGGGTGATTTCCGGTGCTCAGAATGGTGACGATCGGCGTCTATGGCCTCGACGGCGAGTCCTTCCTGCAACGACTGCGGCACGCTGACGTCCGCCTGCTGCTCGACGTACGTCAGCGCCGCGGTGTCCGTGGACCCGAGTACGCCTGGGCGAACTCACTCCGGCTGCAGGCGGCCCTCGCCCATGCCCGGATCGCCTACGAGCACCACGACGAGTGAATGATCAGACTGGAGTGCGTCTCATCACGCTGTCCATTGGGCCAGAAAAAAGGCCACCGCCAACGAGAAAGGGACATCGGAAATGCGAACCTACAGCCGGTGTAGGTTCTCACTACCTGATTCACCGTCAGTTCACGTGACCTGCGGCTTTGCACAGCGTTCCAGCATCGTGTCAGTGCCGTATTCCCATGGTGCGTGTCATTTTCCTCGGCGCGCGGGCCCGGAGGCGCCTGCGTGCGGGCGCCGGCCGCATGTTGGTGAGCGCGGACGATGGTGGAGTCGACCGAGATGTCCCAGTCGATCTCATCTGCCGCGTCGGCAGCGGCCTGGGCTGCTGGAGCAGAAGCTCCCAAGTTCCGTCCGCGGACCACAGCCTGTCTGGCTGGTTCCGAGTTCGAAGTAGAGGTTGCTCACCACCTCGCCGACGTCGACGCACCGGTGGCTGAGCTCGATCCTCGGGTCGAGCCCCGAGTCTATTTGCGTGACGCCGTCGCCATCTCGCTCTGGACCTACTACGAACCTGTGGGATCAGAGATCGCGCCGATCGACTACGCAGACGTGCTCAGGCGACACCATGCCGCCCTGCGCCAGATCGATCTGGACGCACCGCATTTCACCGATCGAGTCGCCGCGGCACTCAGAGAAGTGAACAACCGGGAGCAGCCTTCCTAGCGGGCCGAGCGCGGCGGTGGTCTCAGCGCCAGTCGTCGATCACATACGCGTCGGGGTGGCTGTACCCGGGTTCGTTGGGCCTGTGCATGGTCACGCCCTGCAACCAGGTGCGGAAACCGCGGTCGATCATGCGCCGGTAGGCATCCGAGCGGCCCAGGTTCATGCCAGCGTCCAGTTGCCCCAGCCCGCGCTCGGCGGCCAGCCACTCGCACGCGTCGAGCAGTCGCTCGAACCGGTCGGCGGCCTCCGGACCAGGACGTACGGCGCCGAATTTGACGAAGCACACGTCCTCGCCAGCCTCCGACCCGGCTCCGCAGTGACAGACGGCCAGGCCATCGAGCTCGGAGCCAGCGCCATGGAGCAGGATGGTGTCACCGAGTCCCTGCGCGTGCGCGGCCACGATCTCGCGTTCCAGGCTCAGGCCCTCGTACACGGCCCCGGTCAGTGCTCCACAGAGACTCAGCACGTCAGGCCGCTCGGCGGCGGGCAGGTCGCCATAGAGCACCCGGCCGGGGACTGGGGCACCGTCTGCGACATGCTTCTTCATGATGGCTGTGAGGAATCGAGGCCAGAAACCGTACCGGCGGTAGAGCTCAAGGTGCTTGGGACTGTGCGAGAAGGTGAACAGGCCGAGGTGGCGGTTCCCCCAGGCGTCGAAGCAGTCTATGACCGGCTCCATCAGACGCCTGCCGATGCCCTGGTCCCACAGATCCGGACGCACGGTCAGCGGTCCGAAAAACCCGACGCTGCCCCAGTTAGTGGCAAAGTTCGATCCAACTACTTCGCCCTCGACCGTCGCTGCGAAGGCCGCCTGTGGATCGGCCGCCCAGCGAGTGCGGACGTAGTCGGCGGTCCCGAAGAATGTCTTCGGCTCGGGAGCCCCGAGGAACGTCCCGAAGGCGACCCTGAAGACCTCGTCGGCCCGATCCAGGTCCGCCTCACCCAGAGGGCGGACTGATACCGGGGCCGCGTCACTCTTGCGCTCCGCTGCTGGTGGGACCATCACTCTCTCCCTCCGACACCCTTTTCCATCGCACCACGGAGGTGCGCCGCAGGCGAGGCGAACGGTCTGGTGACATACCCGAGGATCGAGGACCAATCCGGTCTTGCGGGTGCCGAGGCTCAGGAAAGCCACCCCTGCCCGGGATGGGGAGACGGGTGCTGTCCGTTCTCGTGAACATCGACCTCGCCCCCGGGCGGGCGCCTTCCAGAGTGCTGAACGACCGCTGTCGTGATCCGTGAACAAAACCACCCATGCCCCCGAAGAAGTGGGAAAGCACTATGCGGGGGCTGACCACAGCCTGATTCACCAGTGCCGCGCCTTGAACTGGGCGATGTTCTCGGCCTGGCGCTGGCGTCGAGACGACCAAATGCCTGACCGGGACCACTGGAGAGTGGAGGGACTCAACCGGGTTCGTGCTGCACTCGATCGCTGCGCACTGGGCTGAACTGGAGGCAGAAGGGCTGCTGGGTCCCGATCCGCTGCACCGTGTGCGGCATCCCGACACGGTGCAGCGGACGGACTTGGCCAGCTTGAGAGGACATCCCATCCCCTCGCCCAGTGCCCACGTCAACGCCCCGGACACGCACTAGTCACATGATCGGCCGGACAGGTCCCAGTTCTGTCGCCGCGTGGATCGCTGCGACTACGGCTTCGCCGATCGGGGTCAATTTCATTGGTGACGCCGTGGTTGCCGGAGCGGTAGCCCGTCAGCATCTCCCGGACATGCTCGGCCCGCTCCAGAACCTCCTTCTTCTCCCTCTTGGTCAGGCGGTTCAGCACGACGGCCACGAGATCCTCATCGTCGGTGGAGGACGGGCCCGACCTGTCGTGGATCAGCTCGGCGCGATCGGAGGTCAGCAACTCACGCAGCGACATCCGGGCCAGCCGGTCACGCCCGTCCCTGAGGACGACCTCCATGCCCATGGCCAGGCTGACGAACTCCACGACCTCGACCGTCTCGCCGTCCAGCCGGAAGTGCGTCCCGACCCCCAGCCTCGTCCCCGCCCAGCTCATGCGGCCCTCCGCAGCACGTGGCCCGCGCTCAGCGGCCGGTCCAGCGCAGTCGTGACATGCCCGGACCACAGAACGTGCAACACCGCGGACTTCACCAGCGGCCGGGGCCATTCCGGCAGCAGCCGGAAGGCATCGCCCAGCGACATCCCGTCCAGATCAGCGGCCCGTAAAGCGGCCACCAGGTACGAACAGCCAGGCGCGGCGGTAGCCCGCGAGGAACCGGACGTTCTCCAGCACGTGCGGATCCGGCTCGCTCCACACCTCATACCGCCACCCGCGCGACATGACCGCCTCCCGTGTCCAGGCGAAGGTGAAGGCGACCTCCGGCTTCTCAAGCCGGTGACGCGGTTTGACATCCACGAGCACCGGACCGTCATGCGTCAGTAGCAGATAGTCCGGGATGTGCTTGCGGACCTTGCCATCGATATCGGCCTTGAGCAGGAAGGGCTGGGCGACGATGTGCCGCACTTCCGGGGCGAAGTCGGCGAACATCAGCCGCCCCAGTTCCAGCCGCGACTCGTAGATCACATGATCGCCCACGGTGGCCGACCAGTATGTGCCCGAGTAGTGCTGCTGCCCCTTGTACCAGCGGAACGTCCGCCACGGCCGGGCCTCGCCCAGCAGTGAGAGCGGCACCGACGGCCACTCCAGGTCCTCCACCACGGTCTCGTCACCGCGCCGAACGCTCAGCCGTACCGGCGCGGCCACCGCTGTACCCATCGGACCACCAACCCCGCGATTTCCGAGGCAGCCCTACTGGCCACCGAACGCTGGGGTCCTGCCCCGGTCGGCAGCGGAGACGACGATCAGGGAGGTCCTCTACACGAAGAGGGGAACTACTCGTCCACGGAGCATGATTTCCATCCCCGTGGCCAAGTGGCCACGCGGTGGCCACCGCCGATGGAAAGTGGCCACGCGTTTTGGGAACCTACAGCCGGCTCGGTCAGGTCTGCGCCATATCGACGAAGCGGGAGTAGTGGCCCTGGAAGGCGACGGTGATCGTCGCCGTCGGACCGTTACGGTGCTTGGCCACGATCAGGTCCGCCTCGCCCGCGCGGGGTGACTCCTTCTCGTACGCGTCCTCGCGGTGCAGCAGGATGACCATGTCCGCGTCCTGCTCGATGGATCCCGATTCACGCAGGTCGGAGACCATCGGCTTCTTGTCCGTACGCTGCTCGGGGCCACGGTTCAGCTGGGAGAGGGCGATCACCGGGAGCTCGAGCTCCTTGGCCAGCAGCTTGAGATTTCGGGACATGTCCGAGACCTCCTGCTGACGGCTCTCGGCGCGCTTCGAACCGCCGGACTGCATCAGCTGCAGATAGTCGATGACGACGAGCTTCAGACCATTGCGCTGCTTGAGCCGTCGGCACTTGGCCCGGATCTCCATCATCGAGAGGTTCGGGGAGTCGTCGATGTAAAGCGGGGCCTGGGAGACATCCGGCATCCGGCGGGCCAGCCGGGTCCAGTCCTCGTCCGTCATCGTCCCGGAGCGCATGTGGTGCAGCGCCACACGCGCCTCGGCGGACAGCAGACGCATCGCGATCTCATTGCGCCCCATTTCGAGGGAGAAGATCACGCTGGGCAGGTTGTTCTTGATCGAACAGGCGCGGGCGAAGTCCAGCGCGAGCGTGGACTTACCCATGGCGGGACGGGCCGCGATGACGATCATCTGGCCCGGGTGCAGTCCGTTCGTCAGCGAGTCGAAGTCGGTGAAGCCGGTCGGCACACCGGTCATCTCGCCGCTGCGCGAACCGATCGCCTCGATCTCGTCGAGCGCGCCCTCCATGATGTCGCCGAGCGGGAGATAGTCCTCGCTGGTGCGCTGCTCGGTGACGGCATAGATCTCGGCCTGGGCGGAGTTGACGATCTCGTCGACGTCGCCATCGGCCGCGTATCCCATCTGCGTGATCTTGGTGCCGGCTTCCACCAGCCTGCGGAGCACCGCGCGCTCATGGACGATCTCCGCGTAGTACGACGCGTTGGCCGCGGTCGGCACCGACTGGACCAGCGTGTGGAGATACGGCGCCCCGCCGACGCGGGTGATCTCGCCACGCTTGACCAGCTCCGCCGCGACGGTGATCGGGTCGGCCGGCTCGCCCTTGGCATAGAGGTCGAGGATCGCCGTGTAGACCGTCTCGTGGGCGGGCCGGTAGAAGTCATGGCCCTTGATGATCTCCACGACATCGGCGATGGCGTCCTTGGAGAGCAACATGCCGCCGAGGACGGACTGCTCGGCATCGAGGTCCTGGGGAGGCACCCGCTCGAAACCGGGGGAGCTTCCGTCCCAGCCTCCGCTCTCCCTGCCCCGCTCGTGCTGGTCCTCGCGGCCACCACGACCGTCGCTGCGGCGCTGGCGGGAGACGGGCAGACGGTCACCAGGACCATCTGGGGCCCACGGGTCGTCCAAGGGCTCGGAAATGCTCACCCGGGCCACCTCCTCCCGTCCGCTCCGCGGACCTCGCCGTGCCACTCTTTTCTACGGCACGACACTGACAAAACGAGTTGCCAGACTCCGGTTCCGGCGCGTCGGGCGACGGTCCACGGTAGGCCCGTCGGCACCGTCAGCCAATCTGGTTATCCACAGGCCATGTGGACGACGGACCAGATGCTGTGGAGAACCCCTCGGAACCTGTGCACGGACCGGGGGACAGTACTGTGGACAAACTCATAGCCACCTCGCTTCACGTACTCTGACCTGGCCTTTTTCCGTCCACCGGCTGTGGGGGAGAAAAACTTTCCCGACTGGACCAAGATCAGAACAAACGGCGCACGACAGAACGGACACCAAGAGGAGTGGTAAGGACCACGGGCGGATTGCATCTCTTACCTGTGGAAGATTAGATTGCTGCCATGACACAGGCTCCCGCGGCACCGAAGGACCGCCGGCGACAGCACGACCGAGAGATCATCGCGCTCGCGGTCCCCGCCTTCGGAGCCCTCGTCGCCGAGCCGCTCTTCGTGATGGTCGACAGTGCAGTCGTCGGCCACCTCGGTACGCCGCAACTCGCCGGCCTGGGCGTCGCAGCGGCCCTTCTGATGACCGCAGTGAGCATCTTCGTCTTTCTCGCCTACGCGACCACAGCCGCCGTCGCACGCCGCGTCGGCGCGGGCGATCTCGCGGCCGCCATCCGGCAGGGCATGGACGGCATCTGGCTCGCGCTGCTGCTCGGTGTCGTCGTCATCGCCGTCACCCTCCCCACCGCTCCCTGGCTCGTCCAGCTCTTCGGCGCCTCTGACACCGCAGCCCCGTACGCCACCACGTACCTGCGGATCTCCAGCCTCGGCATCCCCGCGATGCTGGTCGTGCTCGCCGCCACCGGCGTACTGCGCGGCCTCCAGGACACCAGGACCCCTCTGTATGTCGCCATCGGCGGCTTCGCCGCCAACGCGGCGCTCAATGTCGGACTCGTCTACGGCGCCGGACTCGGCGTCGCCGGCTCCGCCTGGGGCACGGTCATCGCCCAGTGCGCGATGGCCGCCGCCTATCTGATCGTGGTCGTACGGGGAGCGCGTCGGCACGGCGCCTCCCTGCGCCCCGACACCGTAGGGATACGAGCCAGTGCCCAGGCAGGTGCCCCTCTCCTGGTCCGTACGCTCTCACTGCGCGCCGTCCTGCTGATCGCCACCGCTGTGGCGGCCCGCCTGGGCGACACCGATATCGCCGCCCACCAGATCGTCCTCTCCCTGTGGAACCTGATGTCCTTTGCACTCGACGCGATCGCCATCGCCGGGCAGTCGATCATCGGCCGCTATCTGGGAGCCGACGACGCAGAGGGTGCCCGGCAGGCCTGTCGCCGCATGGTGCAGTGGGGCGCCGCCGCAGGTGTGGTGCTCGGCATTCTGGTCGTTGTTTCCCGGCCGTTCTTCATCCCCCTGTTCACCAGCGACCAGGCGGTGCAGGACACTCTGCTCCCGGCGCTGCTGGTGGTAGCCGTCTCCCAGCCGATCGCCGGCATCGTCTTCGTACTGGACGGCGTACTGATGGGAGCGGGCGACGGCCGCTATCTGGCCGGGGCGATGCTGGTCACGCTGGCAGTCTTCGCCCCTGTCGCCCTGCTCGTCCCCGCCTTCGGCGGCGGACTGACCACCCTGTGGTTGGCCATGACGCTGATGATGACCGTCCGCATGCTGACTCTCTGGCTCCGCGCCCGCTCCGGTCGCTGGATCGTCACCGGCGCCACGCGCTGAACTTCGATGTTTCACGTGAAACACGACACGTGCAGGACGTCAAAGCGGAAGGGCCGCACCCTTGGGGTGCGACCCTTCCTACTGCTCAGTCGAGCAAGTTACGCAGCGCTCAGGCGGCGATGACCTCGACGCCAAGCTTCGCGGCAACCTCGGGGTGCAGACGCACAGACACCTGGTGCGAACCCAGGGTCTTGATCGGCGAACCGAGCTCAACGCGGCGCTTGTCGACCTCCGGACCACCGGCAGCCTTGATCGCCGAGGCGATGTCGGCCGGGGTGACGGAACCGAAGAGACGGCCGGCGTCGCCGGAGCGAACAGCCAGACGGACCTTGACGGCTTCGAGCTGGCCCTTGATCGAATTGGCCTGCTCGATGGTCGCGATCTCGTGGATCTTGCGGGCGCGGCGGATCTGCGCCACGTCCTTCTCGCCACCCTTGGTCCAGCGGATCGCGAAACCACGCGGGACCAGGTAGTTGCGAGCGTATCCGTCCTTGACGTCAACGACGTCGCCGGCGGCACCGAGGCCAGAGACCTCGTGGGTGAGGATGATCTTCATTAGTCGGTCACCCTTCCCTTATCGCGCGGTGGACGTGTAGGGCAGCAGCGCCATCTCACGGCTGTTCTTCACAGCCGTGGCGACGTCACGCTGGTGCTGCGTGCAGTTGCCGGTGACGCGACGGGCACGGATCTTGCCGCGGTCGGAAATGAACTTCCGCAGCATGTTCGTGTCCTTGTAGTCCACGTACACGGTCTTGTCCTTGCAGAATGCGCAGACCTTCTTCTTAGGCTTGCGCACAGGCGGCTTCGCCATTGTGTTTCTCCTGTGTGATCAAGAAGTTGGGTACGAGCTGCCCTTAGAAGGGAGGCTCGTCCGAGTAGCCGCCGCCAGAACCGCCGGAGCTTCCGGAGCTTCCGCCCCAGCTGCCCCCACTGCCCTGCTGCTGGCCGCCGCCGGCCGGCGCGCTGGTCGCCCAGGGGTCGTCGGCGGGTGCACCGCCGCCGCCCTGCTGCTGACCACCACCGGGACCGCCGCCCCAGTTGCCGCCGCCCTGCTGCTGACCGCCGCCATAGCCACCCTGGCCACCGCGACCGGTGGTCTTGGTGACCTTGGCCGTGGCGTTCTTCAGGCTGGGGCCGACTTCCTCGACATCCAGCTCGTAGACCGTGCGCTTGACGCCCTCGCGGTCCTCGTAGGACCGCTGCTTCAGCCGGCCCTGCACGACGACGCGCATGCCTCGCGTAAGCGACTCCGCGACGTTCTCCGCCGCCTGACGCCAGACCGAGCAGGTGAGGAACAGGCCTTCGCCGTCCTTCCACTCATTGGTCTGCTTGTCAAAGATGCGGGGAGTGGACGCGACACGGAACTTCGCGACCGCCGCACCGGACGGGGTGAAGCGCAGCTCGGGGTCGTCGACGAGATTGCCGACGACCGTGATGACGGTCTCGCCTGCCATGGGTGAACCTCTCGGCGGGGATTGCTTCTGGCTGCTTGCTGCTACTCGAACCCGATGACCTCTGAGCTAGATGCTCAGTGGGTCTCGGGACGGAGGACCTTGGTCCGGAGGACCGACTCGTTCAGGTTCATCTGGCGGTCGAGCTCCTTGACGACCGCAGGCTCGGCCTGCAGGTCGATGACCGAGTAGATGCCCTCGGGCTTCTTCTTGATCTCGTACGAGAGACGACGACGGCCCCAGGTGTCGACCTTCTCAACCTTTCCGTTGCCCTCACGGACGACGGAGAGGAAGTTCTCGATCAGCGGGGAGACAGCGCGCTCCTCGAGATCGGGGTCGAGGATGACCATCACTTCGTAGTGACGCATGTGGAACCCACCTCCTTTGGACTCAGCGGCCACGGTCGTTCCGTGGCAGGAGGGTCGTGATGCGTAAGCAACGATATCGGCCGCCACTGACAATCCCGAGGGATTGCGTTCTGGCCTGGGCAGACACCGGTGCAGACCGTACAGAGTACCCGCAGACAGCCTTCCGGTTGAAATCCGGTGGCCAGGGGACGCAATCTGTACACATCGGGTGTGCGCGGCGCTACGATGCGCCGCCTTCCGGCAACGCCAGGAGGTGCCCCATGGCACAGGCAACGCGACCTCAGTCCTCCGTCTCCCTCTTCGCCACCGACGGCAAGCCCCATCCCCTTCAGGACACCCTGATGGCGGTCACCGTGGTGCTCGGAGCTCTCGCTTTCGTCTCGGCGATGTTCGACAGCCTCCATCTGCTCAGCTCGTGGTCCGGGCTGGTGGGGATCCTCACAGGCGCCTACGGGCAATTCATCTCGGTGACGACACGGGAGCGCTTCGCGCTGATCCTCGGCCTCGGCGCCTCCGCGTTCGGCTTCTTCCTCGGCATGGCACACGGCGGACTGTTCGGCGGGCTCCTGGGCTAGGGCGGAACGGGACCGGAACAGAAACAGAGTCAGGAGGGGACGGGGGTCACAACGACGCTCTCCCCTGCGGCCATCCGGGGCGCTCCACCGGCGCAGTAGGCTTCGGCGCGAGAGCCGGAGCCCCTGTATCCATGGGGACACACCTGCCGAGGAGCGCCCCGCATGAGCCTGACCCTGAGGACCATCAGCCGAGAGCAGCATCTGGCTTATGTACAGAGCCTGCCCGCGGCAAGTCACTGCCAGGTCCCGGCGTGGGCGGATGTGAAGACTGAATGGCGCTCGGAGAACCTTGGCTGGTTCGACAAGAGCGGTGAACTGGTGGGCGCCGGCCTGGTGTTGTACCGCCAGCTGCCCAAGATCAAGCGCTATCTCGCGTACCTGCCCGAGGGCCCGGTGATCAACTGGTACGCGCCGAATCTGGACGACTGGCTGCAGCCGATGCTCGCCCACCTCAAGCAGCAGGGCGCCTTCTCCGTGAAGATGGGCCCCCCTGTGGTCATCCGGCGCTGGGACGCGCCGGCGATCAAGGCGGGGATCCAGGACCCGGATGTGAAGCGCCTGCGTGACGTGGAGGCGACGCACATCGAGCCGCGTGCCTTCGAAGTGGCGGACCGGCTGCGGAAGATGGGCTGGCAGCAGGGCGAGGACGGCGGCGCCGGCTTCGGGGACGTGCAGCCGCGGTACGTGTACCAGGTGCCGCTGGCGAACCGTTCGCTCGACGATGTCCTCAAGGGCTTCAACCAGCTGTGGCGCCGCAACATCAAGAAGGCCGAGAAGGCAGGTGTCGAGGTCGTCCAGGGTGGTTACGAGGACCTCGCCGAGTGGCAGCGGCTGTACGAGATCACCGCGGTGCGCGATCACTTCCGGCCGCGCCCGCTCTCGTACTTCCAGCGCATGTGGACGGTGCTCAACTCCGAGGACCCGAACCGCATGCGCCTGTACTTCGCGCGGCACAACGGAGTGAACCTGTCCGCGGCGACGATGCTCGTCGTCGGTGGGCATGTCTGGTACTCGTACGGCGCGTCCGACAACATCGGGCGTGAGGTCAGGCCCTCGAACGCGATGCAGTGGCGGATGCTGCGCGATGCCTACGCGATGGGCGCGACCGTCTACGACCTGCGCGGCATCAGCGACTCGCTCGACGAGACCGACCACCTCTTCGGCCTGATCCAGTTCAAGGTCGGCACCGGTGGCGAGGCTGTGGAGTATGTCGGCGAGTGGGACTTCCCGCTCAACAAGCTGCTCCACAAGGCGCTCGACATGTACATGTCGCGCCGCTGACGATGGTAGGGGCGGCGTCACGGCTGATCGAACGGCCGTCGGCAGGATCGAGACCGCTGACGATGCCGCGCACAACGCCGTAGTCTCGTAAATCTCGTACATACCTCTGATACACCGCAGCCACCAGAAAGGTTCCGGGCCGGCCATGGCGCTCTCCCTCTACGTCGACACCGCGCGCTGGCGGGCGCACCAGAAGTCCGTGATCGACCAGTTCCCCGGCCTCGTACCGGTCTGCAAGGGCAACGGCTACGGCTTCGGTCATGAGCGGCTCTCGGACGAGGCCTCGCGCTTCGGTTCCGACATGCTGGCCGTCGGCACCACCTACGAAGCGGCCCGGATCAAGGACTGGTTCAGCGGCGACCTCCTCGTCCTCACGCCCTTCCGGCGGGGCGAGGAGCCGGTTCCGCTGCCCGACCGCGTCATCCGCTCCGTCTCCTCGGTCGACGGCGTGCACGCCCTGGTGGGCGCGCGGGTCGTCATCGAGTGCATGAGCTCCATGAGGCGCCACGGCGTGAGCGAGCAGGAGCTGGGACAACTGCACGCCGCCATCGAGGACGTACGCCTCGAAGGCTTCGCGCTTCACCTCCCCCTCGACCGTACGGACGGCTCGGACGCGGTCGAAGAGGTCATCGGCTGGATGGACCGGCTGCGCGCGGCCCGGCTGCCGCTGCACACCATGTTCGTCAGCCATCTGCGCGCCCAGGAACAGGCCCGCCTCCAGCAGCAGTTCCCGCAGACCCGCTTCCGCGCGCGTATCGGCACAAGGCTGTGGCTCGGCGACCACGAGGCGACCGAGTACCGCGGCGCGGTTCTCGACGTCACACGTGTCGCCAAAGGGGATCGTTTCGGCTACCGCCAGCAGAAGACCGCCTCCGACGGCTGGCTGGTCGTCGTCGCCGGCGGTACCTCCCACGGCGTCGGCCTGGAGGCCCCGAAGGCCCTGCACGGTGTGATGCCGCGCGCCAAGGGTGTCGCCCGTGCCGGACTGGCGACCGTGAACCGTAACCTCTCGCCGTTCGTCTGGGCGGGCAAGCAGCGCTGGTTCGCCGAGCCGCCGCACATGCAGGTCTCGATCCTGTTCGTGCCGTCGGACGCGCAGGAGCCGAAGGTCGGCGACGAACTGGTGGCTCATCTGCGTCATACGACGACGCAGTTCGACCGCCTCGTCGACCGCTAGAGAGCAGAACGACCGGCTAGTTCCCAGGATCCTGGGAACGCGTCCCCCACTCCACCCGCGGCCCCTCCAGGGCGTGCGCGGCGTGCCGTGGCGGATGCGCCGCCTGCCCCAGTACGAAGACGTCGTCGGCTCCGTCGAGCACACCGCCCGACGGGTCGTCCGACCCGTCCTTGCGTACGCCGTCCCGCTCCGGCATCAGGATGTCCCGCACGACCACCGCGCACAGGTACAGCGTCCCCAGCAGATGCAGGGCGATCGCCACCTGGTAGCCCTCGGGCGGCAGCCCCTGGTGCTTGGGGCTGGTCGTGTACGCGAGGTACATCCAGATCCCCAGGAAGTACATGACCTCGCAGGCCTGCCAGATCAGGAAGTCCCGCCAGCGCGGCCTGGCCAGCGCGGCGAGCGGAATCAGCCACAGTACGTACTGCGGTGAGTAGACCTTGTTGGTGACGATGAACGCGGCGACGACCAGGAAGGCGAGCTGCGCGAAACGGGGCCGCCGCGGCGCGCTGAGCGTCAGCGCGGCGATGCCCGCACAGGCAAGCAGCATCAGCAGCGTCGCGTAGGTGTTCACCGACTCGACTTCCATGGGCTCACCCGTACGCTGCGTGATGATCAGCCAGAACGAGCCGAAGTCGACCTGCCGCTCCTGGCTGAAGGTGTAGAACTTCTTCCACCCCTCCGGCGCCAGCAGCATCACGGGCAGATTCACGACCAGCCAAGCGCCTGCCGCGCCGAGCGCCGCAGTGGCGAACTCTCGCCATTTACCCGCCCGCCAGCACAGCAGCAGCAGCGGCCCGAGCAGCAGCACGGGGTAGAGCTTGGCGGCGGTCGCCAGCCCGATGAGGATGCCGAAAGCCAGTACCCGGCCGCGCGACCACATCAGCATCGCGGCGGCGGTGAGCGCCACGGCCAGCAGATCCCAGTTGATGGTGGCGGTGAGCGCGAACGCGGGTGCCAGAGCCACCAGCAGCGCGTCCCAGGGCCGGCGACGGTGCGTACGGGCCACACAGACGGCGATGATCGCGGTGCAGATCATCAGCAGGCCTGCGTTGACCATCCAGTACATCTGCTCCTGGTTCTGC
This sequence comes from Streptomyces lunaelactis, assembly GCF_003054555.1. Taxonomy (NCBI): domain Bacteria; kingdom Bacillati; phylum Actinomycetota; class Actinomycetes; order Kitasatosporales; family Streptomycetaceae; genus Streptomyces; species Streptomyces lunaelactis. The sequence continues at coordinate 4,347,257 of NZ_CP026304.1, forward strand.
ATGGAGCCGCCGGCCAGATCGAGCCACGAAGCCACCTGCATGAACAGACCCGTCAGAACGGGGTACTCGAGGTACTCCATATCGCCGGGCAGCCGGTCGAAGTACGGAATGAGACCCTCCGAGAAGCCACGCCCGAGGTAGAGGTGCGGAATGTCGGAGTAACAGGCGTGTGTGTACTGGGAGCTGGTGCCTCGGAACCAGGCCCAGTTGTAACAGGGCATCTTCTGCACCATGCCGAGCGCAAACATGCCGATCGCCACCAGTGCGATGACACGTACGGGATTGAGCCAGCCGCTGCTGCCGCGCCAGGCGAAGCGACCGGCGGGCCCGCCGATCAGCTCGCTGCCGGACGCGGCGATGGGGTCCTGCCGCGTGGGGCGTACGTCCGGCCGGTCCTGGTACACGCTGGTCTCTTTTGCGCTGGGCATGCTGCACATCCTGCCGTACGGGGCCCGGGACACGGCGAGGGCCGCCGCACCGGAGTGCACAGGGTGCTGTGCGTACCGGGCGGCGGCCCTCGTGGCGTTGCTCAAGCCGGTCCGGACCGGCTGCTACCCGGAGCCTCCGATGAAGCCTCCGTTGCCATTGCCCCCACCGTTGCCGTTGGTTCCTGTTGGTGTCGTCGACGGACTGATCGAGGGTGTGCCAGAGGCGCCGCTGGTGGTTCCGCCATTGCCGTTGCTGCCACTGGCTCCGCCCGTGGGGTCGCAGGTCCAGTCCTGCCACGGATCACATGACGTGCTCGGGTCAGGAGAGCCCGACGGGGTGCCGGACGGGGTGTTCGACGGCGTCGAGGACGGGGTGCCGGACGGCGTGTTCGACGGTGTGGGGGGCGGGCTGGACGCGCCGCCGCCCCAGTAGGCCTCACCGATCGGCTCAGCATCGGGGAAGGACTCGGGGCTCGTGTTCTTGAGCGCTTCCTTCATGTAGGCCTGCCAGATCTCGGAGGGGAACGAAGCACCGTGGATCTTGTCCTGGCCGCCGGTGCCGTACATCTCGAGGAACTCGCGCTTCTTGCTCTTCTCGTTGTCGTCGAGCCGGTACATGTCGATGGCGGTCGACAGCTGCGGCGTGTAGCCGACGAACCAGGCCGACTTGTTTCCGTCGGTCGTACCGGTCTTGCCGGCGACCTCCCTGCCGGGGAGCCGGGCGTTCTTGCCGGTGCCTTCGGGCTCGTCGACGACAGACCTGAGCACGTCGGTCACATTGCTCGCAACGGCTGACGTGAAGGGCTGCTCGGCGTGGTCCTCGTGCTTGTAAACCGTCCTGCCCTGGTACTCGACCCGTGTGACGGAGAACGGGTCACGCTGCTCGCCGTTGGCCGCGAAGGTCGAGTAGGCGCCGGCCATGCGGATGGCGCTGGGAGAAGAGATACCGATCGAGAAGGACGGGACGTTCGACTTGGACAAGGACGAGTCGAGCAGACCGGCGTCCGTGGCCGCCTTTCTGACCTCCGGGATGCCGATGTCCATGCCCAGCTGCACGAAGGGCGAGTTGGCGGAGTGGACCATGGCTTCCCGCAGGTTGATGTTCTTGTACGACTCGTCACCGTCGTTGGTCTGAAGCCACTCCTTTCCCTCCTCGTTCGTCCAGATGGAACCGTCGTACTTCTTGATCTTGAGCTTGTTCTTGCCGTTGTAGATCGCCTTGTCGGGGTCGACGATGGTGCGCTCGGACGAATCCTGGTCCTCGCCGAGCTCGGGGTCACGGACACCGTCCCGCATCGCGGCGGCCAGCACGAACGGCTTGAACGTCGATCCGACCTGGGCACCGGTCTCGTTCGCGTTGTTCGTGAAGTGCTTGGTCGCGTCCTCGCCGCCGTAGACGGCGGCGATGGCACCGGTCTTCGGGTTGACCGAGGCGCCACCGAACTGGACGAAGGTGTCCGTCTTCGGGCGCTTCTCGGGCTTGATGTTGGCGTCCTGGACCTTCTTGACCGCGGCCTTCAGCTTGTCGACCTTGTCCTTCTCGAAGGTCGTGTGGATCTCGTAGCCGCCTCGGGCGAGGTCGGTGGCGTCCATGTCCGGGTTGCTGTTGAGGAAGTTGGACTTGGCAAGGTCCACCAGATAGCCGACCTGACCGCCCAGCTGTGCGTCCTTCTTGGGCTTGTCAGGCATCTTGAACTCAGCGACCTTGGCCCGCTCCCCGGCCGGGAGGTGACCGTCCTTGACCATCTCGTCGAGGATCCAGTTCCGGCGCTCGATTGCGCGTTCCGTGTTGGCCTTCGCCGTCGCCGCGGGGTCGATGTCCTCGGCGCCGGCGGGGTCGAAGTACGTCGCACCCTTCAGGAGCGAGGCGAGGAATGCGCACTCTCCGGCGTCCAGCGTGTCGGCGTTCTTGCCGTAGTACGTACGGGCCGCGGCCTGGATGCCGTAGGCACCGCGTCCGTAGTACGAGGTGTTCAGGTAACCGGCCATGATCTCCGGCTTGTCCAGGTCCGTGCCGACCCTTATGGAGATGAACAGCTCCTTGAACTTACGCGTCAGCGTCTGGGACTGGTCGCCGAGCATCGCGTTCTTCACGTACTGCTGGGTGATGGTGGAGCCACCCTGGGTCTGCCCACCCTTGGCCATGTTCAGCAGGGCCCGGCTGATACCCATCGGGTCGATTCCCGAGTCGTCCTTGAACGTCTTGTTCTCCGCCGAGATCACCGCGTTCTGCATGTTCGCGGGGATCTTCTCGATCGGGATGATCTGCCGGTTGATCTCGCCGCCGGTGGCGGCCATCGGCTTGCCGTCCGCCCAGTAGTAGACGTTGTTCTGTGCCTTGGCCGTCTTGTCCTGGTCCGGAACCTCCACCATGGCGTACGCAATGGTCGCGGCGGCCATCAGACTGCCGATGAAACCCAGGCAGAGCCCGGTGACGAGCTTCCACGACGGCACCCACCGGCGCCAGCCGTACTTGTTGTGGCGCGGGTAGTCGATGATCCGCTTCTTGGACGGCCGCCCCCCGCGACCGCGGCCGGGACCGTCATGGCCCCCACCGCCGCCTCCACGGCGGCCACCGCCCCGGCCTCCGTGGCCGGCGCCCGCGCCTTCGTCAACGCGTCCGCGACCACCGCCGTTGCGCTGGGCGGCACGGCGGGCTTCGGCACGACCGCCGTACGGACGCTCCTCGCCGGACGAAACGGAAGGGGAACCTGACGTGGTGCCCCGGGACGGGGCTGCGCGGCGGCCAGAGGGCTGCTGGGCGGCGCGCCTGGCTCCTGCCCGCCCGCCACCCTGCGGCGGCTGCGGCGGCTTGCGACGGTGCTCGCTCATCGAACGACTACTCCTCGGGCAGGCGAGACGCCTGGAAGCGGCAGTTGAGTTCCGGTCCCCCCGAAATGGATACGGACCAGCTCCGCGAAGAGCTCATCCGTTGTGCATCCACGGCGATGACGCTTTGAGGCGTCACATGGTTCCCGGCGGTCTGCATGCCGCACAGACTACGCACGGTCAAAACCCACATAGCGCTGAAGTTCACCCTAAATCGGGCAACTTGCTCCCTATGAATTGACGATGTGACGCCGTTCACCTTGGCCCCTCTTGTCGCAGCAGGAACGTCGTTCTATCGTGCTGATGTATCGAGTCGATACATCAGCACGACATAACGACCGACGCGGCGAAGGAGGCGACGATGAGCAGGCGCTCCGGCATCCTGGAATTCGCCGTGCTCGGTCTGCTCCGTGAAGCCCCGATGCACGGGTATGAGCTGCGGAAACGGCTCAATACCTCGCTGGGGATCTTCCGGGCCTTCAGTTACGGGACCCTCTACCCCTGCCTCAAGACGCTGGTCGCCAACGGCTGGTTGATCGAGGAGCCGGGCAGTGCTCCCGAGGATGCGCTCGCCGCTTCACTCGCTGGGCGCCGGGCCAAGATCGTCTACCGGTTGACGGCAGAAGGTAAGGAGCACTTCGAGGAGCTGCTCTCGCACACCGGCCCCGATACATGGGAGGACGAGCATTTCGCTGCTCGGTTCGCCTTCTTCGGGCAGACGGAGCGCGAGGTACGGATGCGGGTGCTGGAGGGCCGTCGCAGCCGGCTGGAGGAGCGTCTGGACAAGATGCGCGCCGGCCTGACCCGTACCCGCGAGCGCCTCGACGACTACACGCTTGAGCTGCAGCGACACGGCATGGAATCCGTGGAGCGCGAAGTGCGCTGGCTGAACGAGCTCATCGAGAGCGAGCGGGCGGGGCGGGATAAGCGACAGCCCTCCCCCGAGAGCTCAGCTCAGCAGGACAACACACCTGGAGCGACGGGCGGCCTGCCCCGGCACAGGGGTGCCGAGTCGTCCGGAGGTACATCCCCCGGACCCTCCACCCCGCCGGATCCGTCCGACGACACCGCCAAATGAGGCTCTGCGATCCGCAGGGTTTCATCCGGAATACCGAGATCACACAGGGAGCAACCGGAATGGGTTCGGTTCGCGTAGCCATCGTCGGCGTGGGCAACTGCGCCGCCTCGCTGGTGCAGGGCGTCGAGTACTACAAGGACGCCGACCCCACCGTCAAGGTGCCGGGTCTGATGCACGTCCAGTTCGGCGACTACCACATCTCTGACATCGAGTTCGTGGCCGCCTTCGACGTGGACGCCAAGAAGGTCGGCCTCGACCTTGCGGACGCCATCGGCGCCAGCGAGAACAACACCATCAAGATCTGCGACGTGCCGAACTCCGGCGTGACCGTTCAGCGCGGCCACACCCTCGACGGCCTGGGCAAGTACTACCGCGAGACCATCGAGGAGTCTGCCGAGGCGCCGGTCGACATCGTCCAGACCCTCAAGGACAAGCAGGTCGACGTCCTGATCTGCTACCTGCCCGTCGGTTCCGAGGCCGCTGCGAAGTTCTACGCACAGTGCGCCATCGACGCCAAGGTCGCCTTCGTCAACGCTCTCCCGGTCTTCATCGCCGGTACCAAGGAGTGGGCGGACAAGTTCACCGAGGCGGGCGTCCCGATCGTCGGTGACGACATCAAGTCGCAGGTCGGCGCCACCATCACGCACCGTGTGATGGCGAAGCTCTTCGAGGACCGCGGTGTCCGCCTCGAGCGCACCATGCAGCTGAACGTCGGCGGCAACATGGACTTCAAGAACATGCTCGAGCGTGACCGTCTGGAGTCCAAGAAGATCTCCAAGACGCAGTCCGTCACCTCGCAGATCCGCGACCGTGACCTGGGCGCCGACAACGTCCACATCGGCCCGTCGGACTACGTGGCCTGGCTGGACGACCGCAAGTGGGCGTACGTGCGCCTCGAGGGCCGCGCGTTCGGCGATGTCCCGCTGAGCCTTGAGTACAAGCTCGAGGTGTGGGACTCCCCGAACTCGGCGGGTGTCATCATCGACGCCCTGCGCGCCGCGAAGATCGCCAAGGACCGGGGCATCGGCGGCCCGATCCTCTCCGCGTCCTCGTACTTCATGAAGTCCCCGCCGGTGCAGTACTTCGACGACGAAGCCCTCGAGAACGTAGAGAAGTTCATCAAGGGCGAGGTCGAGCGCTAAGCGTTCTTCCTGCTTCACCGAGGAGGGTCCCCGAGCAATCCGCCCGGGGACCCTCCTCGTGTGTGACGCTTGATCGCATGCCTGCCGTGCGTGATCTGCGCGTACTCCTGCGCCTGACCGACTTCCGCCGGCTGCTGGCGGTCCGGCTGCTCTCCCAGTCGGCCGACGGCGTCTACCAGGTGGCGCTCGCCACCTACGTGGTCTTCTCGCCGGAGAAGCAGACCTCGCCGACCGCTATCGCTTCCGCCATGGCCGTGCTGCTTCTCCCGTACTCGCTGATCGGCCCCTTCGCCGGCGTCCTGCTGGACCGCTGGCAGCGTAGGCAGGTCTTCCTGTACGGGAACCTGCTGCGGGCCTTCCTCGCCTGCGGCACCGCGGTGCTGATTCTCGCGTCCGTTCCCGACTGGCTCTTCTACGCCTCTGCTCTGTCCGTCACCGGGGTCAACCGCTTTGTCCTGGCCGGTCTCTCCGCCGCGCTGCCCCGAGTGGTCGACGCCGACCGGCTCGTGATGGCGAACTCCATCTCCCCGACGGCCGGTACCCTCGCCGCCACCGCGGGCGGCGGGCTCGCGTTCGCCGTCCGGCTGGTGTCCGCGGATTCCGATGCCGCGGTGGTGCTGCTCGGTGCCGCGCTCTATCTCTGCGCGGCGCTGGCTTCACTCCGGATGGCGCGCGACCTGCTCGGCCCCGAGCAGGAGTTGGTGCAGCCGCGGCTTGCCGCCGCACTGGCGTCCACGGCGCGCGGGCTGACGGACGGAGTGCGGCATCTGGCCGAGCGGCGGACGGCAGCCCGTGTGCTGGTCGCGATGACGCTGATGCGGTTCTGCTACGGCGCGCTGACCGTGATGGTCCTGATGCTCTGCCGGTACGCCTGGTCCGAGACCGAGCCGGAGGGCCTGGCCCTGCTCGGTCTGGCCATCGCCATCTCGGGCGCGGGCTTCTTCGCGGCTGCCGTACTGACCCCATGGGCGGTCGGCCGGCTCGGCCAGTTCGGCTGGATCGTCGCGTGCGCCGGGACAGCCGCCGTCCTCGAACCCGCCCTGGGGCTGCCATTCGCTCCTACACCGATACTCGTCGCCGCGTTCGTCCTGGGGCTCATCACCCAGGGAGCGAAGATCACCACGGACACGGTGGTACAGACATCGGTGGACGATGCCTACCGCGGAAGGGTCTTCTCCCTCTACGACGTGCTGTTCAACGTCGCCTTCGTGGTCGCTGCGGCAATCGCCGCACTGATGCTGCCTCCTGACGGCCGGTCGGTTCCCCTGGTTGTCGTGGTCGCGGTGATCTACGCGGTGGTCGCTGTAATGATGGCCCGTTGGAACCGAGTTGGGGCGGGGCTATAGCGCGCACGCGACAAGCGGTCGATCGCACATGCAGTCGCATACGCCGAGGGGCGGTGTTTCACGTGAAACACCGCCCCTCGGCACACCGGTCCGGCGTCATGTTTCACGTGAAACATGACGCCGTTTCACGCTCAGCCCTGCTCTGCCCACCACTCCTTGAGCGCGGCGACCGCCGCATCACGCCCCATCGGACCGTTCTCCAGGCGCAGCTCCAGCAGGAACGCATACGCCTTCCCGATCACCGGACTAGGACCCACACCCAGGACCTCCTGGATCTGGTTGCCGTCCAGGTCGGGCCTGATGGCGTCCAGCTCCTCCTGCTCTTGAAGCTGCGCGATGCGCTCCTCCAGTCCGTCATAAGCGCGGGAGAGGGCGCCCGCCTTGCGCTTGTTGCGCGTGGTGCAGTCCGAGCGAGTCAGTTTGTGCAGCCGGGTCAGCAGCGGTCCGGCATCGCGCACATACCGCCGCACCGCCGAGTCGGTCCACTCACCGGTCCCGTAGCCATGGAAGCGCAGATGCAGCTCCACCAGACGCGAGACGTCCTTGACCATGTCGTTGGAGTACTTGAGCTCGGCCATCCGCTTCTTGGTCATCTTCGCGCCCACCACCTCGTGGTGGTGGAAGGAGACGCCGCCGTCCTTCTCGAAGCGCCGCGTCCGCGGCTTTCCGATGTCATGGAGCAGCGCGGCGAGCCGCAGTACCAGGTCCGGGCCGTCCTCCTCCAGATCGATGGCCTGTTCCAGAACGATCAGGGAGTGCTCGTACACGTCCTTGTGCCGGTGATGCTCGTCGCTCTCCAGGCGCAGCGCCGGCAGTTCGGGCAGCACATGATCGGCCAGGCCCGAATCGACCAGCAGCCCCAGACCCTTGCGTGGGTGAGCGGAAAGGATCAGCTTGTTGAGCTCGTCGCGCACCCGCTCGGCGGAGACGATCTCGATGCGATCGGCCATCTCCTTCATCGCGGCGACAACCTCGGGCGCCACCTCGAAGTCCAGCTGCGCGGCGAAGCGAGCAGCCCGCATCATGCGCAGCGGGTCGTCGGAGAAGGACTCCTCGGGCGTACCGGGTGTCCGCAGAACGCCTTCGGCGAGGTCCTCCAGACCGCCGTGCGGGTCGATGAATTCCTTCTCCGGCAACGCGACGGCCATCGCGTTCACCGTGAAGTCACGGCGTACGAGGTCCTCCTCGATCGAGTTGCCGTAGGACACCTCTGGCTTGCGCGAGGTCCTGTCGTACGACTCCGAGCGGTACGTCGTGACCTCGATCTGGAAGAGTCGATCAGCGCTTCCGTCGCGGGCAGCCTTCTGAGCCCCGACCGTGCCGAAGGCGATCCCGACCTCCCAGACCGAGTCCGCCCACGGACGGATGATCTTCAGTACGTCCTCGGGGCGGGCGTCCGTCGTGAAGTCCAGGTCGTTGCCGAGCCGGCCGAGCAGCGCATCCCGGACCGAGCCACCGACCAGGGCAAGACTGAACCCGGCCTCCTGGAAGCGGCGGGCAAGGTCGTCGGCGACAGGGGACACCCGCAGCAGTTCGCTCACCGCGCGGCGTTGCACCTGGCTCAGTGCAGTGGGGTTGTCTTCATTGGCGTTCGGCACAACAGAAAAGGGTACGTGCCCGGGCCGACCGGAGCGTCCCTGTTTATCGGTCCCGGAAGTCTCTTCCGATCTTGTGGGGCACTCCGCGGCACTTCGGCACAGCGCACCTCGTTACCATGCGTGGACGCAAGGACCGAGAACCACCACCGGCAGCAGACGACGAGGGACGGGCGAGCGCGTGGCCGAGGCGGCAGACTTCAAGGGGATGAGTGCTTCTCCTGCCCGCCGGTGGCTGCGACGTACAGCCTCCGTGATCGCGGGCGCCCCGCTCGTGGCCGGACTGCTATGGGGTCCCGCCGCCCCTTCCGCGTCCGCCGCGGGGGGCACTGAGAGCGCCACAGGCTCCCGTACGGTCGATGTGTCTCTCGACACTCTGACTCCGCCCGTGCCCGGGAAGAGCGACACGCTCATGATCTCCGGCACGGTGTACAACAAGGGCAAGCAGACCGTCACCGACGCGCAGGTCGATCTGCGTGTGGGGCCGACACTGTCCGGCAGGACCGCCATCGACCGCGCCGCCGAGCGCACCGGATATGTCCCGGGCCCCGATCCTTCGCCGGTCGGCGGCAAGTACGTCATCAAGATTCCGCAGCTGGCGTCCCACATCAGCCGGGACTTCACGCTGTCGATCCCCATCAGCGAGCTCGAGCTCGACGAGGACGGCGGCGTCTACCAGCTCAGTGTGTCCCTGTCGGGACAGACCCCGGGCGAGCCGTTCAAGCAGGTTCTGGGCATCGAGCGGACCTTCCTTCCCTGGCAGCCCGAGGCTACGGAGAAGAAGACCCAGTTCACCTATCTCTGGCCGCTGATCTCGTCGACCCACCTCACCTCGGAAACGGGGTCCGACGAACAGCAGACCCCGGTCTTCGAGGACGAGGCGCTGGCCGCGGAGCTCGCCCCGGGCGGACGGCTCGAGCAGCTCGTCTCCCTCGGCAACAGCCTCCCCGTCACGTGGGTCGTCGACCCGGATCTCCTGGCCACCGTCGACGCCATGACGAGGAGCTACCGGGTCAAGAACGGGACCACGACCGTCGCGGGCAAGAATCAGGCCGTCGCCAAGCGGTGGCTGAGCGCCGTCGAGGCCGCGGTGCAGGGCCGCAAGGTGATCGCGCTGCCATTCGCCGACCCTGATCTGGCATCCCTGGCACACCGCGGCAAGAACGTCTCAGGCTCCCTCAGCCATCTGCAGCCTGCCACCGTGGTCGCCGGGACGACGGTGGAGACGATCCTCCATGTGACACCGTCCGTCGACTTCGCCTGGCCGGTGAACGGCGCCATCGACTCCTCGATCGTCGATGTCGGCACCTCCGCCGGCGCCCACAAGGTGATCGCCCGCAGCGACAGCCTGCGGGACGACCTGTCGTACACGCCCACCTCGGCACGGCCGATCGGTGGGGGGACGACGGCCGTGGTCGCCGACGCCCGGCTCTCCACCGCCTTCCAGGGCGACATGCTCCAGACCGGCGAGTCCACTCTCGCGGTTCAGGAGTTCCTCGCCCAGACGCTGGCGCTGACCCGCCAGGACCCGGACAACCAGCGGAGCATCGTCGTTGCCCCGCAGCGGATGCCGACGGCCTCCCAGGCGCAGACCATGGCGCGCGCACTGCACGCCCTCGACAGTCAGCGCTGGACCCAGCCGCTCGACCTGGTCGCAGCCGCGGACGCCAAACCCGACGCCGATGCCAACACCAGGATGCCCAGCTCTTCCCGCTATCCCAAGCAGCTGCGACAGCAGGAGTTGCCGGTCCAGGCGTTCCGGGACATCTGGAACACTCAGAACATCCTCGACAACTTCAAGGTCATTCTCACCGCGGAGGACCGGGTGGTCACGCCCTTCGGCAGGGCGATCGATCGGGAGATGTCCACGTCCTGGCGCGGGCACGCAGCGGCTGGGCAGCAGTACCGCAGCGGAGTGCGAACCTATCTGCAGAGCCTCACCGAAGAGGTGCAGCTGATCGAGAAGTCGCCTGTGACCCTGTCGGGGCGCAGCGCGACCATTCCTGTCACCGTGCAGAACAAGCTGGTCCAGGGCATCGACCATCTGGTGCTGCGGCTGAGGTCCGACAACCCAACCCGCCTCGGCCTCGACGACGACAAGGCCATCGTCGAGCAGCCGATCAAAGTCGAGGGCGGCCACAGCCAGTCAGTGAAGTTCGCCGCCGCGGCCAACGCCAACGGCCCGGTGCAGATGACGGCCCAGCTCTACACCGACGACGGCAAGCCGTACGGCAAGCCCATGGAGTTCTCGGTAAAGGTCTCCGAGATCACCCCGACCGTGATGCTCGTCATCGCGGGCGGCGTCCTGCTGCTCGTCCTCGCAGGCGTCCGGATGTACAGCCAGCGCAAGCGCGCGGCAGCCCGTGACGCCGCTGCGGAACATGCGGAGACCTCGGAAAAATCACAGAATGCTGAGGATTTGGAAGGCTCGGTGGGTGACATCGACAGCCCTGATCCCGCGCAGGCGAGTGACCCGGCACCGGACACCGGACCGGAAAGCGGCGACCCGTCGGGCACGGGTGAGAAAGTGGACCGTTGAGCGATGTCGTGGCCGGTCGGCCGGGGACGATGAGGTGGGGTAGCAATGAACGCGCCGTACGACGGTGACCGCGGTCAGGGCGCGGGCAGAGACCCGGCAGACCAGGTTCCTTCGCCGCCCCAGCCCGCCCCTGATCCGTACTCCGAGGACCCGTATGTCCAGGACGCCTACGCCCGTGATCCTTACCGGGCGCAGGATCTGTCTGCCCAGGACCCGGTGACCGAGGCACTCTACGACCGTGCCTCGCACCCGCCGCCGCCCCCGGGCACCTACCAGGAGCCTCAGCCGCTGTACGAGCAGCCGCCGACACCTCAGCACGCCCCGGACCCCCGCATCTGGGCGCAGACCCCGCCGCCCGAACCCGCCGGTCCGTCCCGCCATCTGCCGTACGGGGACGACGCCAGGACGACCCAGTTCACCGGCGTGGACGAGCTGGTCACGCGGGCCGGCGAGGATGAGCCGGAGCCCGACGCGTTCGCGCACCTCTTCCGTGACCAGCAGGCCTCCGGTCAACCTGCCCCCGCCCCCGAACCTCTCCCGGCGACGCCCGCTCCCAAGAAGTCGGGCGGTCGTGCCTCGGGCCTGCTGAAGTCCAGCGCGGTGATGGCGGCCGGAACGCTGGTCTCCCGTCTGACAGGTTTCGTACGCAGCCTGGTGATCACTGCCGCTCTGGGTGCCGCCCTGCTGGGTGACACCTTCACCATTGCGTACACCCTCCCGACGATGATCTACATCCTCACCGTGGGTGGCGGCCTCAACTCGGTCTTCGTGCCCCAGCTGGTGCGGGCGATGAAGAACGACGAGGACGGTGGCGAGGCCTATGCCAACCGCCTGCTGACTCTCGTCATGGTGGCGCTCGGCGCCATCGTCGGCATCGCGGTGTTCGCGGCTCCGCTGCTCATCCAGTTGATGTCGGACACCATCGCCAGCGATCAGGCGGCCAACAACGTCGCCGTCACCTTCGCCCGCTACTGCCTGCCCACGATCTTCTTCATGGGCATCCATGTCGTCATGGGGCAAATCCTCAACGCCCGCGGGAAGTTCGGCGCGATGATGTGGACTCCGGTCCTCAACAACATCGTCATGATCACCACGTTCGGCCTGTTCATCTGGGTGTACGGCACTTCAGCCGATTCGCAGATGGGCGTCCAGACGATCCCGCCGGACGGTGTGCGCCTGCTGGGCATCGGAACCCTGCTGGGCCTCGTGGTCCAAGCGCTGGCGATGATCCCCTACCTGCGCGAGACCGGATTCCGCTTCCGCCCCCGCTTCGACTGGAAGGGCCACGGCCTCGGCAAGACCGTCAAGCTGGCAAAGTGGACTGTGCTGTTCGTCCTCGCCAACCAGGCGGGCGTGCTCGTCGTCACCCAGCTCGCCACCGCCGCCGGGAAGGCTTCCGGCAGGCAGGGCGCAGGTTTCATCGCCTACGCAAACGCACAGCTGATCTGGGGCATGCCGCAGGCCATCATCACCGTCTCGGTCATGGCCGCCCTGCTGCCCCGTATCTCTCGCGCCGCCCACGACGGCGACCCGGGTGCCGTACGCGACGACATCTCCCAGGGTCTGCGCAACTCTGCGGTCGCGATCGTCCCCGTCTCCTTCGCATTCCTGGCGCTCGGCGTCCCGATGTCCACGCTGTTGTTCGCCTCCAGCGGCCTCGAGTCCGCCCGGGGCATGGGCTTCATCCTGATGGCGTTCGCGCTCGGCCTGATTCCGTACTCGGTGCAGTACGTCGTGCTGCGCGGCTTCTACGCGTACGAGGACACCCGCACGCCCTTCTACAACACCGTCATCGTCGCCGCGGTCAACGCGGCCGCTTCCGCTCTCTGTTACGTGCTCCTCCCCGCTCAGTGGGCTGTCGTGGGCATGGGAGCCTCGTACGGACTCGCGTACGCCGTCGGCGTCGGCATCGCCTGGCGGCGGCTGAAGAACAGGCTGGGCGGGGATCTGGACGGCTCCCACGTCATGCGAACCTACGCTCGGCTCTGCATGGCTTCGGTCCCGGCCGCGGTCGCCGCCGGCGCGGTCGCCTTCGCCGTCACTCAGGGACTCGGCAATGGCGCCGCCGGCTCGCTCGTCGCACTGCTCGCCGGTGGGATCGTGCTGCTGGGCGTCTTCTTCATCGCCGCGAAGCGGATGCGTATCGAGGAGCTCAACGCCATGGTCGGCATGGTCCGCGGTCGGCTCGGACGCTGATGGACGAGCGGTCCCGCACAACCATCGTCGGACGCCGTGTGTCGTGCATAGCGCCGGACTGTGGGCACAATTGGCATGGCTGTTGGATAGTGCGCAATGGATGGGGAGGCAGGAACGACGGTGGCGGAACGTAGCACGGCTGCCGTCGACGTGGCCGACAACAGCGGAGACGACCCGCTGACCGCGCAGGCGGGTAAGGCCACGACCGACGGGGCGGCGGAATCCCAGGACTCGGCGGAGAAGACCGCACCGGACACGGGCAGCGAGCGGCAGGACGCCGAACCTGCCATCACAACGCCTGAACTGCACAGTGGCCACAAGCTCGCCAGACGCTACCGCCTCGAGGAGTGCGTCACCCGTCTGGACGGTTTCAGCAGCTGGCGCGCTGTCGACGAGAAGTTGCGTCGTGCCGTCGGGGTGCATCTGCTCCCCGCCGATCACCCGCGGGCGCGCTCTGTACTCGCGGCGGCGCGCTCTTCCGCGCTCCTCGGCGACCCCCGTTTCGTACAGGTCCTGGACGCCGTCGAGGAGAACGACCTCGTCTACGTCGTCCATGAATGGCTTCCGGACGCGACCGACCTCACCGCTCTGCTCGCCATGGGGCCCATGGAACCTCATGACGCCTACCAGCTCGTCGACCAGCTCTCCCAGGCGATGGCCGCAGCCCACCGTGAGGGCCTCGCCCACCTCAGGCTCACCCCGGGCGCGGTCCTGCGGAGCTCCACCGGGCAGTACCGGATCCGCGGCCTCGCGGTGAACGCAGCCCTTCGCGGAATCACCGCCGAGGGACCCCAGCGGGCCGACACAGAGGCGATCGGCGCGCTCCTCTACGCGGCGCTGACGCAGCGGTGGCCGTACGAGAACGACGCCTACGGTCTCTCCGGACTGCCCAAGGGTGTCGGGCTCATCGCCCCGGACCAGGTGCGGGCCGGCATCCACCGTGGGCTCTCCGAGCTCGCCATGCGCGCCTTGGTCAATGACGGTGCCACCGCCTCCCGCCAAGAGCCGCCCTGCACCACGCCCGACGAGCTGGCGAAGGCCGTCGCGGCGATGCCCCGCATCCGTCCGCCGGAACCTGCGTTCACCACCCGGCCCGAGTACCAGCGCACCACCTACCAGCAGGGCACGTACGGCCGTCCTGCGCCTCACCCGGGGGTGACTGCGCCCCAGCAGGTAGCCACCCCGCCCGCCCCGCTCCAGAGCCGCACGGGCAAGGTCCTCAAGTGGACCGTGGCCGCGCTGCTTATCGCCGCCCTGGGACTCGGCAGCTGGCAGGTAGCCGACAAGCTGATCGACCGCGGTAACGAGCCGACCGGTCCGGACAGCTCGCAGACGAACGACGGCGAGAAGAACCCCGAGCCGGAGTCCGGCAAGCCGGTCATCATCACCGGCGCCCATGACTTCGACCCCCTTGGGACCGACGGCTCCGAGAAGCCGGCCGGGATAAAGAACAGCTACGACGAAGACCCGAGCACGTCCTGGACCACGGACGGCTACTTCAGCGCGGACTTCGGGCGGCTCAAGTCAGGCGTCGGCATCGTTCTGGATCTCGACGAGGTCCAACAGGTCGGCACCGTGGATGTCTCCTTCCTCGGTGGAGACACCTCGGTGGAATTGCGGGCAGCACCCGAGGGCGCCTCGTCCGAGCCGACAACCCTCGACGGCTTCACCAAGGTGGCCGACGGGTCCGGTTCGAATGTGTCCCTCAAGCCCGGCAAACCGGTGCAGACGCGGTACGTTCTGGTCTGGCTGACCAAGCTTCCACAGACCGACGAGGGCAACTTCCGGGGCAAGGTCTCGGAGATCAAGATCACCAGCTGACGGCATCAGGGGAGGGGGTCACCGTTGGACGACGCGACACTCGGCGATACGAGCGACCAGGACCTTCTGGCCCGCCATGTCGCGGGGGACCCGGATGCCTTCGGTGAGCTCGTACGGCGCCACCGCGACCGGCTGTGGGCCGTCGCCCTGCGAACCCTCGGCGATCGAGAGGAAGCAGCCGACGCGGTCCAGGACGCTCTCGTATCCGCCTTCCGAGCCGCTCATACCTTCCGGGGCCAGTCCGCCGTCACTACTTGGCTGCATCGCATCACGGTGAACGCCTGTCTCGACCGGGCCCGCAAGGCAGCCTCGCGCAAGACGTCCCCCGTCGACGACACAGAGCGCCTGGAACAGATCCTCGAGCCGCACGAGTCGGCCGAGGCCCCGGCCGAGCGTCAGGATCTCCACCGGGAACTGCTGGCAGCGCTGGCAAAGCTCCCCGTCGATCAGCGGGCCGCGCTCGTGCTGGTGGACATGCAGGGCTACCCCGTGGCGGAGGCCGCCCTCGTCCTCGATGTACCGGTCGGGACCGTCAAGAGCCGCTGTGCGCGCGGCCGGGCACGGCTGTTGCCCATGCTCACTCATCTGCGGAGCGATGCCGGGGATAGCACCGAGGTCAGCAAGGGAAGGAACCGGAAGCCGGGGACATCCGTCCCACCGGCGTCGAGACAAAGGGACGCAGGGCCGAATGACCCTGCAGCTGTGAAGGGCGGAGGTGGGCGCGCGTGACATCCACGACCGACACGACTCAGCATCCGGACGTCTCGGAAATCTCCGACCTCACCGAAGGTCTTCTCTCGCCTGACCGCACGGCCGAGGTGCGGCAGCATCTCGACGGCTGTCCCCTGTGCGCGGATGTACGTACGTCCCTCGAGGAGATTCGCGGACTGCTCGGCACCCTCCCCGGGGCACATCGGATGCCCGCCGATTTCGCCGGGCGGATCGATGCCGCTCTGGCCGCCGAGGCTCTTCTGGACGCCACCGCGCCTGAAGAGACCGCGCATGTTTCACGTGAAACAACGCCGGTCACTCAGCAGACGGAGGCCACACAGGCCGATCGGCCGGCGGGACGCCCGCGCGCCGCGACGGGTCCTGGCCGCAATCACCGGACACGGCGTCGCCGCGCAGTGGTCCTCGGCGCAGTCTTCAGCGCTGCCGCAGTCGGCATCAGTGTCCTGTTCCTCCAGAGCCCGCAGTCCACCGGGGGCGACGCCAGCGCAACGAAGGACAGCGCGAGCTCAGCTGAGGGCGGAACCCAGGACTTTTCGCAGTCCGGCATCGAGGGCCGCGTGCAGGCGCTCATCGCCCCCGCCCTTACCCAGCACCAGGACATAGAGAAGGAGACGTCCAGCGACAGCCGGAGCGCCCCCGTCTCCCCCAAGCGCATGCCGGGCGTCACGGTGCCGCCCTGTATCCAGAAGGGCACCGGCCGCACGGATACACCCATCGCCTTCGAGCGCGGACAGTACAAGGGCGACAGCGCCTATCTCGTCGTGCTCCCGCACTCCACGGACGGCGCGCAGGTACAGGCGTATGTGGTCGACGCGGCCTGCGTCGAGACTGCCCCCGCGTCCACGGGCAAACTGCTGCTGACAAACGCCTACCCCCGCGCCTGACACACCCCATTGCGCCGCTCGGACGTACCGGGAATGCAAGCCCCGTAGGATCCGTTGCGTGGGGTGAGAGTCATTGACCCGGCCCCCGTAGGCAGCAGGCAGTCCGCAGAGACGAGGAAGTAACCCGTGAGCGACGTCCGTAACGTGATCATCATCGGCTCCGGGCCCGCCGGCTACACGGCCGCGCTCTACACCGCGCGCGCATCGCTGCAGCCGCTGGTGTTCGAGGGTGCCGTCACCGCCGGCGGTGCGCTGATGACCACAACCGAGGTGGAGAACTTCCCCGGCTTCCGCGACGGCATCATGGGTCCTGACCTGATGGACAGCATGCGCGCCCAGGCGGAGCGCTTCGGTGCAGAGCTGGTTCCCGACGATGTCATCTCCGTCGACCTCACGGGCGAGATCAAGACCGTCACCGACACGGCGGGCACCGTCCACCGTGCCAGGGCCGTCATCGTCACCACCGGTTCGCAGCACCGCAAGCTCGGCCTGCCGAACGAGGACACTCTCTCCGGACGCGGCGTCTCCTGGTGCGCGACCTGTGACGGGTTCTTCTTCAAGGACCAGGACATCGCCGTGATCGGCGGCGGTGACACCGCGATGGAGGAGGCCACTTTCCTCTCTCGCTTCGCGAAGTCCGTCACCATCGTCCACCGCCGCGACAGCCTCCGCGCCTCCAAGGCCATGCAGGACCGCGCCTTCGCCGACCCGAAGATCTCCTTCGCCTGGGACAGCGAGGTCACCGAGATCCAGGGCGAGCAGAAGCTTTCCGGTCTGACTCTGCGCAACACCAAGACCGGAGAGACCTCGGCCCTCCCAGTGACGGGTCTGTTCATCGCCGTGGGCCACGACCCGCGCACCGAGCTCTTCAAGGGCCAGCTCGAGCTGGACGATGAGGGCTACCTGGTGGTCGAGGCGCCGTCGACGCGCACCAAGCTGACCGGTGTCTTCGGCGCGGGTGACGTCGTGGACCACACCTACCGACAGGCCATCACCGCAGCCGGGACCGGCTGTTCCGCCGCCCTCGACGCCGAGCGCTTTCTCGCTGCGCTCGCCGACGGCGAGAAGGCCGCCGAGCCGGAGAAGACCACCGCGGTCTGACCCCAGCACCACATCCCTCATACCCCGCAAAGAAGTAAGGAGGCCGCCGTGGCCGGCGCCCTGAAGAACGTGACTGACGACACCTTCGAAGAGGATGTCCTCAAGAGCGACAAGCCCGTGCTGGTGGACTTCTGGGCCGCTTGGTGCGGTCCCTGCCGCCAGATCGCGCCGTCCCTCGAGGCCATCGCCGCTGAGCACGGCGACAAGATCGAGATTGTGAAGCTCAACATCGACGAGAACCCGGCCACCGCAGCCAAGTACGGCGTCATGTCCATCCCGACGCTGAACGTCTACCTCAACGGTGAGGTCGCCAAGACGATCGTCGGTGCCAAGCCGAAGGCTGCGATTGTTCGCGACCTTGAGGGCTTCATCGGCGAGTAGTCATCGCGACGTTGTTTCACGTGAAACACGAATGGGCTCATCCCTGACGGGGGATGAGCCCATTTTCGCGTTCCCGCTCACAGCGGCCGCAGCACCGGCTCCTTCTGCACGGCACCCAGCAGCCGGTCCAGCGCCAACTCCACGTCTTCCTTCCAGGAGAGCGTCGTCCGCAGCTCCAGCCTCAGCCGGGGGTACGTCGGATGCGGACGCACTGTCTTGAAACCCACAGCCAGCAGATGGTCGGCGGGCAACACACAGGCCGGCTCCTTCCAGCGGGCATCGCCGAACGCCTCGATCGCCCGGAACCCGCGGCGCAGCAGATCCTTGGCGACCGTCTGCACGATGACCCGGCCGAGCCCCTGCCCCTGATAGCCCGGCATGATCCATGCGGTCATCAGCTGCACGGCGTCCGGTGACACAGGGCTCGTCGGGAAAGCCGTAGCGCGCGGCACATACGCCGGAGGCGCGTAGAGAACGAAGCCGACGGGCACCTCGTCGACGTAGACGACCCTGCCGCAGGAGCCCCATTCGAGCAGCACAGCGGAGATCCAGGCTTCCTTCTCCAGTTCGGGAGTTCCCGCCTTTACCGCGGCTTCGCCACGGACCGGATCAAGCTCCCAGAAGACACACGCACGACAGCGCTTGGGAAGGTCCGAAACGTTGTCCAGCGTGAGCGGTGCAAGCCGACGCCCCATGAAGGCTGTTCCTCGCTTCCCTCGCCTGCCGCGCTACGAGCGGCTGCCAGCGCGCTCCGTTCCCGGAGCAGGCTGCTGACGAAGCCGCCCACTGCCCCAAGGCCCAAGCCGACTGTGACCAGTTGGCTGCGGCTCACCGATTGCATGGCCCTCGCCCTCCCTCTGAGGTGGATCAAGGTGGATGCGCCATACCAGAACGCATCGTATCCACCCAGCCCCGGCACGGGTACCGTACGACGGCAAAGGGCGGACCGTGTTCCGTCAGCCAACGGACACGGCCCGCCCCTGGCGGCATCTCTGAAGACTCAGACCTCGTCGCCCTCTGCGGGCTCCTCGTCGAGTCCCTTCTCCAGGACCCGCCCCTCACCGGGAGCGAGGGTGCCGAGGATCCGCTCCAGATCGTCTATCGAAGCGAACTCGACGACGATCTTTCCCTTCTTCTGACCGAGGTCGACCTTCACTCTCGTCTCGAACCGGTCCGAGAGCCGGGAGGCCAGATCGGTGAGTGCCGGCGACAACCGGGCACCAGCTCGCGGACTCTTCGGCTTGGACGTGCTCTTGGGGCTCGAGTTGATCAGGGTCACGATCTCTTCGACCGCTCGCACCGAGAGCCCCTCGGCAACAATCTTGTGCGCCAGCCGGTCCTGCTCCTCGGAGTCCTCCACCGAGAGCAGCGCCCGGGCATGACCGGCCGACAGCACCCCGGCAGCGACCCTTCGCTGAACAGGAGGCGAGAGGCGCAGCAGCCGCAGCGTGTTGGACACCTGCGGACGCGAGCGCCCGATCCGGTCCGCCAGCTGGTCGTGCGTGCAGTTGAAGTCCTTGAGCAGCTGGTCGTAGGCGGCAGCCTCTTCCAGCGGGTTCAGCTGGGCGCGGTGCAAGTTCTCCAGCAGCGCGTCCAAGAGGAGCTTGTCGTCGTCCGTGTCCCGGACGATCGCGGGGATCCGCTCCAGACCGGCCTCACGGCAAGCCCGCCAGCGGCGCTCACCCATGATGAGCTCATACCGCTCGGGCCCCACCTGTCGCACGACGACGGGCTGGAGGAGCCCCACTTCCTTGATGGAAGTAACCAGTTCGGCGAGAGCGTCCTCATCGAACACCTCACGCGGCTGGCGCGGGTTGGGCGTGATGGCGTCGATCGGCAACTCGGCGAAGTGCGCACCGGCCGGCTCCGCGGGCTGCGGTACCGCCTCCGGCTCCGTCGCCGACGTGATCGCGTCCGGCGGAGAGGATGCGTTGGGCAGCATCGTCACCTTCGCCGCCGCCACACCGCGTTCCGCGGTCAGCACCGGAATCGCTCCCGGAGAGCTCCCAGCCCCGGCAGGGGGCACCGTCTGCTCCTGCGGAGCGGCAGGGATCAGCGCACCGAGCCCACGCCCCAATCCTCTACGTCGCTCACTCACTGGATCCCCTCCGACATGTTTTGCTGGCTGTTCTGGCTGCCCAGATGGGCATGCTGCGGGTCGTAGTGGATCCCCACCCCCCGCAGCGCGATCTCACGGGCCGCCTCGAGATACGACAGGGAACCACTGGAACCCGGATCGTAGGTCAGCACCGTCTGTCCGTAGCTCGGGGCCTCCGAGATACGGACCGACCGGGGAATGCTCGTCCGCAGCACCTCATTGCCGAAGTGACTGCGCACCTCGTCGGCCACCTGTGAAGCGAGCCGGGTCCTGCCGTCGTACATGGTGAGCAGGATCGTGGACACATGCAGGTCGGGGTTGAGATGACCGCGGACCAGGTCCACGTTCCGCAGCAACTGACCCAGGCCCTCCAGTGCGTAGTACTCACACTGGATGGGGATCAGCACCTCTGCACCGGCGACCAGCGCATTGACCGTCAGCAGACCGAGCGACGGCGGGCAGTCGATAAGGATGTAGTCCAGCGGCTGCTCGTAGGCCTGGATCGCTCGTTGCAGTCGGCTCTCCCGCGCCACCAGCGACACCAGCTCGATCTCCGCACCGGCGAGATCGATGGTGGCGGGGGCGCAGAAGAGACCTTCGACGTCCAGGACCGGCTGGACCACCTCGGAGAGCGGCCTGCTCTCCACCAGGACGTCATAGATCGAGGGGACTTCGGCATGGTGATCGATCCCCAGCGCCGTGGAGGCGTTGCCCTGTGGATCCAGGTCGACCACCAGAACGCGCGCGCCGTGCAGCGCGAGCGAGGCGGCGAGGTTGACCGTTGTAGTGGTCTTCCCCACGCCGCCCTTCTGGTTCGCGACAACCATGATGCGTGTCTGCTCGGGCCGGGGCAGACCCTCGCCGGCACGCCCCAGCGCCTCCACCGCCAGCTGGGCAGCACGGCCAATGGGGGTGTCGTCCATCGGGGGCGGTGTTTCACGTGAAACATCCTCCCCCGCCGACTCGGTACGGGGACCGGGGACCGGATCGGTCATCGGCCCCGCGATGTTGGCGTCAGACCGCAAGGCACTCTCCTCGACTTCAGGCTCGCAATGGACAGAGCCTGCCATGCTTTCGGGGTCGTGAACCAGCGAGGCCCGTGGTTCTGTGGAGGAATCCACCTCTGTGGACAATTTCGTAACCTGCTCGAGGGGCCTGCGACCCTTCATCGGGGCGGCCGCACGGCCGCGGCTGATGATTCCCTGCAGCAGTGAGCGACGTTTCACGTGAAACACGATGCACCGGCCGCAGGACTACGCCCACACGACACTCCGAAATGCGTACGTATGGCAGCTTGTATGGAGCATTGCTCATAGACAGTACAGACGGGCCGCGTGGCCCGGGGACGCCGGATCAGCGACGCCGGCGGGTACGGCTCGTGCGGGCGGCCTTGGCCCGCTTCGCCGCGAAGCGAACTCCGCCGGGGCTCTCCCCGACCTCCACACGCACCACGGTGGCCAGTGGATCGACCAGCCCCTCACCGACATGCAGCACGGAGGCATCCACAACGCCGAGCTTGCTCAGCGCGGCCCTGGCTCCCTGGATCTCCTCCTCGGCGGTGTCGCCCTTGAGCGCCAGCATCTCTCCGTAGGGGCGCAGCAGGGGGACCCCCCAGCCCGCCAGCCGGTCCAGCGGGGCCACGGCACGCGCCGTCACCACATGGACCGGCGGCAGAGTGCCGAGTACCTCCTCGGCCCGGCCCCGGACCACGGTCACGTGGTCCAGGCCCAGCAGCTCGACGACCTCCTGAAGGAAGTTCGTCCGGCGCAGCAGCGGTTCGAGGAGCGTGATCTTCAGATCCGGGCGTACCAGCGCGAGCGGAATGCCCGGCAGGCCTGCCCCCGAACCGACATCGCAGACCGTGACACCCTCGGGCACGACCTCGGAGAGCACCGCGCAGTTCAGCAGATGCCGCTCCCACAGCCGCGGCACCTCACGAGGCCCGATCAGGCCGCGCTTGACTCCCGTATCAGCGAGCAGCTCCGCGTACCGCACGGCCTCCGGAAAGAACTCTCCGAATACCGTCCGCGCCACTTCGGGCGCCTGGGGAAGCTCTGCTTCCTCCGTCACGGGAACCGTCCTTCCGTACCGCACTGTCGCGCTGTGGACTGGGTTGGCTGACTATCAGGCTGACAAAGATCGGCCCCGCCTGCGAACAGACGGGGCCGAGGGAACGATGGAACTCAGGCCGGGAGGACGACGACGAAGCGCTGCGGCTCCTCGCCCTCGGACTCACTGCGCAGACCCGCGGCCGCGACCGCATCATGCACGACCTTGCGCTCGAAGGGCGTCATCGGGTTCAGTTTCACCGGCTCACCGGTGCTCTTCACCTCGTCGGCGGCCTTGGCACCGAGCTCGGCGAGCTCCGTGCGCTTCTTGGCCCGGAAGCCCGCGATGTCCAGCATCAGCCGGCTGCGGTCCCCGGTCTCACGGTGCACCGCGAGGCGCGTCAGCTCCTGGAGAGCCTCCAGGACCTCACCGTCGCGGCCCACGAGCTTCTGCAGATCCCTGCTTCCTCCGTCGCCGACGATCGAGACCGCGGCCCGGTCGGCCTCGACGTCCATGTCGATATCACCGTCGAGATCGGCAATGTCGAGCAGACCCTCGAGGTAGTCGGCTGCGATCTCCCCTTCCTGCTCGAGGCGGGTCAGGGTGTCGCCACCCTCGGCGGCGGCGGAGATGGTGCCTTCCGTCACGGATGGACTCCTTCTTACTTCTTGGACGACGGGTGCTTGGGCCGCTGCTGGCCCTTGCGCTGACCCGACTTGGGCTGCTGGCGTGCGGAACCGCTGGCAGGCTTCGACTTGGCGTCTCCTCCAGAACCTCCGGCCTGGGAGGTGCCCCCAGCGGGCTCGTCCTTCTGCAGCGAGGGCTTCGACACGGAGTCGCCGTCCTCGGGGCTCTTGGCGGCGGCCTGCTGGGCACTGCCGGACTGACGCTTCGCCTTGGTCTGGCGCTTGGGCTGCTGCCGCTTCGGTGTGGCACCGCCCTCGGCCTCGGCAACAGCGACATCGCTCTTGACCACCGTGCCGTCCGGCTGGGCGGCAAGACCCGCCTTGGCAAGGCCTGTGATGAACCTACGCTCGTTCTCGTTGCGGTCCGGGCCCTTGGCGACGATCGCCTGGACGACGTTGCGCTTGCGCCGCGAACGCACCTCGCTGTGAACGGTGACGCCCTTGAGCAGCCGCTGGAGGTAGTGGTCCTGGGCCTTGCTGCCCGGCGTCGGGTTCTGGTTGATCACGAACATCTGCTGGCCCATGGTCCACACGTTGGTGGTCAGCCAGTAGACGAGGACACCGACGGGGAAGTTGATACCCATGACGGCGAAGATCACCGGGAAGATGTACATCAGCATCTTCTGCTGCTGCATGTACGGCGTCTTCACCGTGAGGTCGACGTTCTTCTGCATCAGCTGGCGCTGCGTGTAGAACTGCGACGCCGACATCATGACGATCATGATCGCGGTGACGATGCGCACATCGGTCAGGGAGGCGTTGAGCGCCTCGACCTTCTCCGGGCTGTCCGTGAACTTCGCGGCAAGGGGCGCACCAAAGATGTGAGCCTTCTGAGCGCTCTGCAGAAGCGACTCGTTGATCACACCGATGGTGTCGTTCGAGGCGATCTTCGAGAGCACGTGGTACAGAGCGAAGAAGAACGGCGACTGCGCGAGGATCGGAAGGCACGAGGAGAGCGGGTTGGTGCCCGTCTCCTTGTACAGCTTCATCATCTCTTCGGACTGACGCTGCTTGTCGTTCTTGTAGCGCTCCTGGATCGCCTTCATCTTGGGCTGGAGCGCCTGCATGTTCCGGGTCGACTTGATCTGCTTCACAAAGAGCGGGATCAGACAGATCCGGATAAGGATCACCAGCGACACGATGGACAGTCCCCAGGCCCAGCCCGTGTCGGGGCCGAAGATCGCCCCGTAGATCGAGTGGAACTGGACGATGACCCACGAAACAGGTGTGGTGATAAAGCTGAAGAGACCGGCAATCGTGTCCACTAATCAGGCTCCTTGAGCATTGGGCGAAGTCTCTGCGGCCGGGCTCGGGGGTTCGGGGGCCGACTCCCGGTGAGGCACATCAGCGGCGGAGTGCCCGCCCTTGCTGCCACGCAAGGCTTCGCGCAGCATTTCGTGCCAACGAGGGCGCTTGCGCGGGGGCACATGATCCACGCCGCCCGGCGACCACGGATTGCACCGCAGAATGCGCCAGGCGGTGAGAGCAGTGCCCTTCACCGCGCCATGTCGGTCGATGGCCGTAAATCCGTAGTGCGAACACGACGGGTAGTACCTGCAGACAGGCCCCAGCAACGGGCTGATCGTCCACTGGTACAGCTTGATCAGAGCCAGCAGCGGGTACTTCATCGCGCGCCCCCTCCCAGCAGCCGCTGAAGAGCAGCATCCAGGTCTCGGGCCAGCTGTTCATATTCGGCGTCGCCCGCACCGGGCAGCGCCCGTACGACCACCAGGCTACCGGGGGGCAGCTCGGCGAGCCGATCGCGTATCAGGTGGCGCAGTCTTCGCTTGACCTTGGTGCGTACGACCGCCCCGCCCACAGCCTTGCTCACGACGAAACCCGCACGCGTCGGGGGAGCGCTCTCCCCAGGCGCGTGCGGGTCCGTTGCACCGCTGCGTAGATGGACGACGAGAAGCGGGCGTCCGGCCCGGCGTCCCCGGCGTACCGCGGTCGCGAAGTCCTCGCGCCGCCTCAGCCGATTCTCGGTAGGCAGCACGTCATGACCTGTTAGTGATCAGGCGGACAGGCTCGCGCGACCCTTGCCACGGCGGTTCGCGAGAATCGCGCGGCCGGCACGGGTGCGCATCCGCAGGCGGAAGCCATGGGTCTTGGCGCGACGACGGTTGTTCGGCTGGAAGGTGCGCTTGCTCACTCGGGGGCTCCAGAAGTAATTCGTAGATGGCGGGACATCGCCTGGCTGTCACCGTGCGCCCACGAGTAGCTCGCGTTTACGCCCGAGTGCACCGCTTCACGATCACAGACCGTGATCTTTGCCCATCGGAGGCAGGCGGCAGCAGCCATCGACAACTCGACCTGGTTACGGTACGCGCGGCTGAGCCATCCGGTCAAACCAGCCCCGTGGCGGGGTCCACTGTGCACAGCCTGTGGACAACAACTTGAACCGCGCGGCTTCGCCTGACTACCGTGGCTGAACTCCAATTCCTTTCCTGCCTGTCTTCCCATCCCGTCCCGAGAACCACACATTCGTGGGACGGGACCTGTGAGAGAGCGTGCCTTGTGGCTGATGTACCTGCCGATCTTGCCGCAGTGTGGCCACGAGTGCTGGAGCAGCTCCTCGC
This sequence comes from Streptomyces lunaelactis, assembly GCF_003054555.1. Lineage (NCBI taxonomy): Bacteria > Bacillati > Actinomycetota > Actinomycetes > Kitasatosporales > Streptomycetaceae > Streptomyces > Streptomyces lunaelactis. The sequence continues at coordinate 4,372,741 of NZ_CP026304.1, forward strand.
GGAGGGCCAGCAGGGCATCGAGCCCAAGGACAAGCAGTGGATCGAGCGCTGCCAGCCACTCGCACTGGTGGCTGACACCGCTCTTCTCGCCGTCCCCAATGAATGGGGCAAGCGGGTCCTCGAAGGCCGGCTCGCCCCACTGATCAGCGAGACCCTCAGCCGTGAGTGCGGCCGCCCGATCCGGATCGCGATCACCGTCGACGACTCCGTGGGCGAGCCCCCGGCCCCGCAGGCACCCCCGTCGCAGCAGCAGCCGCAGGCGCCCCGTTATCAGGGCCCGCAGCACGATGAGCCGCGACAGAACGACCACTACGACGGGTACGGGCACCGGCCCGCCGACGACGGACTGCCGAACGTCCGCCCCGCCTACCCCGAGTACCAGCAGCACCAGCAGCAGCGACCGGAACCCGGCGCCTGGCCGCGCACCCAGGAGGACCTGTGGCAGCAGCCGCGGCTCGGCGGCTTCCAGGACCGCGACCCCTATGCCACCGCCCGGCCGCGCGAGCCCCAGCACGACTACCGGCAGCCGCAGCCGCCCGAGCGCCAGCAGTACGAGCAGCATCAGCAGCAGCGTCCGGAGCGGCACGGCCTCCCGGAGCACCAGCCCCGGCACCGCAGCGCCCCCGGAGGCGCCCCGGGACCGCTGGGCGCGCAGCCGTCGCCGGCATCCGGCCCCGGTGAGCCGCAAGCCCGCCTGAACCCCAAGTACCTCTTCGACACGTTCGTCATCGGCGCGTCCAACCGGTTCGCGCACGCGGCGGCGGTCGCGGTCGCCGAAGCACCGGCCAAGGCGTACAACCCCCTCTTCATCTATGGAGAGTCGGGCCTGGGCAAGACCCACCTGCTGCACGCCATCGGGCACTACGCGCGCAGCCTCTACCCCGGCACTCGGGTGCGGTATGTGAGCTCCGAGGAGTTCACCAACGAGTTCATCAACTCGATCCGCGACGGCAAGGGCGACACGTTCCGCAAGCGGTACCGCGATGTGGACATCCTGCTCGTCGACGACATCCAGTTCCTGGCGAGCAAGGAGTCGACGCAGGAGGAGTTCTTCCACACCTTCAATACGCTCCACAACGCCAACAAGCAGATCGTGCTGTCCTCGGACCGGCCGCCCAAGCAGCTGATGACCCTGGAGGACCGGCTGCGCAACCGCTTCGAGTGGGGGCTGACCACCGACGTACAGCCGCCGGAGCTGGAGACGCGGATCGCGATCCTCCGCAAGAAGGCGGTGCAGGAGCAGCTCAATGCCCCGCCGGAGGTGCTGGAGTTCATCGCCTCCCGGATCTCGCGCAATATCCGCGAACTGGAGGGCGCGCTGATCCGGGTGACGGCGTTCGCGTCGCTCAACCGGCAGCCGGTGGATCTCGGGCTCACCGAGATCGTGCTGAAGGACCTGATCCCGGGCGGGGAGGACTCGGCTCCCGAGATCACCGCGAGCGCCATCATGGCGGCGACCGCCGACTACTTCGGACTGACGGTGGAGGATCTCTGCGGATCCTCGCGCAGCCGGGTGCTGGTGACGGCGCGCCAGATCGCGATGTATCTGTGCCGGGAGCTCACCGACCTGTCGCTGCCGAAGATCGGCGCGCAGTTCGGCGGCCGCGACCACACGACCGTGATGCACGCGGACCGCAAGATCCGCGCGCTGATGGCCGAGCGGCGCTCCATCTACAACCAGGTCACCGAGCTCACCAACCGCATCAAGAACGGCTGAGGCGGCCGGCGAAGAGGCCTTCGAGGGCGCTCTGGGACGAAGTCCCGGGGCGCCCTTCGTCGTTCCGTACGTCTGCGGCGTTCGAATACGCGTCGGCCGGGTGCCGTTCTCCACAGATCTGGGGAGGATCTTCCGTCCACAGCCTGGGGACTGGAAAGTTGTCCAGATCGCGTCCACAGGCACGGCTGGTGGAACTTCATCGCACCAGGTCAACTGCTTGTGGATTTGTGGCCAACCGTTCTCCACAGACTGTGGACACGGAGATCGTCCACAGGGCGTGATCGGCGTTGTCCACCGGCGGCCCACAGGCGGAGCCGCGTTGCCCACAGCTTCTCCACACCCCTGTCCACTGTTCGGCAACGAAACACCAGGTCTCACCGTGTCGAGTGAAAGCCGTCACACCGACGTGGTCGGTTGGGCTGTGGGGAACGTGGGAAAAGCTGGGGACAGCACTGGGGAAAAGTCCCCTCGGGCTGTGCATCGGGTGTGCAGAACTTTCGGGCGTCCACAGAACGACCCGGTTTTCCACCGGCTCCACCCACAGGCCCGGTGGACAAAAAAACGGGTCTGACCTGCACAGATGACGTTATCCACCGTTTCCACAGGCCCTACTACTACTGCCCCCTAGAGTTACGGGGAAATTCGCTTCGAAGAAGGCCCTGTGTACAACTCGAGCCCGGAGCCCCCGACACCTCTTGCCACGACTTGACCCCGACCCGCACCGACTGTCGGTGCCGTACGTCAGACTGGTCCCCGGCGATACAGCCGACGACGAAGGCCAGCAGGGCGAGCCAGCAACAGCAGGAGGCGGTTCCGGTGAAGATCCGGGTGGAGCGCGATGTACTCGCGGAGGCGGTGGCCTGGGTGGCCCGCAGCCTCCCGGCCCGTCCGCCGGCGCCCGTACTCGCGGGCCTTCTTCTGAAGGCGGAGGACGGCGCCCTCAGCTTCTCGAGCTTCGACTACGAGGTCTCGGCCCGCGTCTCCGTGGAGGCGGAGGTCGACGAGGGCGGCACCGTTCTGGTCTCCGGCCGGCTCCTCGCCGACATCTGCCGCGCTCTCCCCAACCGCCCGGTGGAGATTTCCACAGACGGTGTACGAGCGACCGTGGTCTGCGGCTCCTCGCGATTCACACTCCACACCCTGCCTGTGGAGGAGTACCCGGCGCTGCCGCAGATGCCGACCGCGACCGGCACCGTGCCCGGTGAGGTCTTCGCCTCCGCCGCCGCGCAGGTCGCCATCGCCGCCGGCCGTGACGACACGCTCCCCGTCCTCACCGGCGTACGCATCGAGATCGAGGGCGACTCCGTCACCCTGGCCTCCACCGACCGCTACCGCTTCGCGGTCCGCGAGTTCCTGTGGAAGCCTGAGAACCCGGAGACTTCCGCGGTCGCCCTGGTGCCCGCCAAGACGCTCCTGGACACCGCCAAGGCGCTCACGAGCGGTGACACGGTCACCCTGGCGCTCTCCGGCTCGGGTGCGGGCGAGGGGCTGATCGGTTTCGAGGGTGCCGGGCGGCGGACGACGACCCGTCTGCTCGAGGGCGATCTGCCGAAGTACCGGACGCTGTTCCCCACCGAGTTCAACTCGGTCGCCGTCATCGAGACCGCGCCCTTCGTCGAGGCCGTCAAGCGTGTGGCCCTGGTCGCCGAGCGGAACACTCCGGTGCGCCTGAGCTTCGAGCAGGGCGTGCTGATCCTGGAGGCCGGTTCCAGCGACGACGCACAGGCTGTGGAGCGTGTGGACGCGAACCTCGACGGCGACGACATCTCGATCGCCTTCAACCCGACCTTCCTGCTCGACGGCCTGAGTGCCATCGACTCGCCGGTCGCCCAGCTGTCCTTCACCACCTCCACCAAGCCCGCGCTGCTGAGCGGCAAGCCGGCGGTGGATGCCGAGGCGGACGAGGCGTACAAGTACCTGATCATGCCCGTGCGGCTGTCCGGCTGAGACAGCGGACACGGCGTACAGGGCACGAACCGACCGTTCCTGACGGGCCTGCTCGGACGTGAGCAGGCCCGTCAGGCCGTGCGTACTGCCCGGGCGTAGGCTCGGAGCCGGGTACGAATCGGCATACAACGCTTAAGGAATCTGTGATGGAGCTCGGTCTCGTCGGCCTCGGCAAGATGGGCGGCAATATGCGCGAGCGCATCCGCCGCGCGGGCCACACCGTCATCGGCTACGACCGCGACCCGGACCTCGCCGATGTCCACAGCCTCGAAGAGCTTGTGGGCAAGCTGAAGGCCCCCCGGGTCGTGTGGGTGATGGTCCCGGCCGGCGCCGCGACCCAGTCCACCGTCGACGAGCTCGCCGCGCTGCTGGAGCCGGGCGATGTGGTGGTCGACGGCGGCAACTCCCGCTGGACGGACGACGAGAAGCACGCGGTGGAGCTGGGCATCAAGCGCATCGGCTTCGTCGACTGCGGTGTCTCCGGCGGCGTCTGGGGCCTTGAGAACGGCTACGCGCTGATGTACGGCGGCGAGGCCGAGCACGTCGCGAGGGTCCAGCCGATCTTCGAGGCGCTCAAGCCCGAGGGCGAGTTCGGCGCGGTCCACGCGGGCAAGGTCGGCGCCGGCCACTTCGCCAAGATGGTCCACAACGGCATCGAGTACGCCATGATGCAGGCCTACGCCGAGGGCTGGGAGCTCCTGGAGAAGGTCCACTCGGTCACCGACGTACGCGAGGTTTTCCGCTCCTGGCAGGAGGGCACGGTCATCCGTTCCTGGCTGCTCGACCTGGCGGTCAACGCGCTCGACGAAGACGAGCACCTGGAGAAGCTGCGCGGTTATGCACAGGATTCCGGCGAGGGCCGGTGGACTGTGGAAGCCGCCATCGACAACGCTGTGCCGCTGCCCGCGATCACCGCGTCGCTGTTCGCGCGGTTCGCGTCCCGGCAGGACGACTCCCCGCAGATGAAGATGATCGCGGCGCTGCGCAACCAGTTCGGCGGCCACGCGGTCGAGAACAAGAAGTAGCCCTGAGCCGGGGGAGGTCGGCGTACATCCATGCACGTCACGCATTTGTCGCTGGCCGACTTCCGCTCGTACGCCCGGGTCGAGGTCCCTCTCGACCCGGGCGTCACCGCGTTCGTGGGGGCGAACGGGCAGGGCAAGACCAACCTCGTCGAGGCGGTCGGCTATCTCGCGACGCTGGCCAGCCACCGGGTCTCGTCGGACGCTCCGCTGGTCCGGATGGGGGCGGACCGGGCGGTCATCCGGGCGGCCGTCACCCAGGGCGAGCGCTCCCAGCTGATCGAGCTGGAGCTCAATCCGGGGAAGGCGAACCGGGCTCGTATCAACAGGTCCTCGCAGGTCAGACCGCGTGATGTGCTCGGGATAGTGCGGACGGTGCTCTTCGCGCCGGAGGACCTGGCGCTGGTGAAGGGCGATCCGGGCGAGCGGCGCCGGTTCCTCGACGAGCTGATCACGGCGCGCTCGCCGCGGATGGCGGGCGTGCGGTCCGACTACGAGCGGGTGCTCAAGCAGCGCAACACCCTTCTGAAGTCGGCGGCGATGGCGCGACGGCACGGTGGGCGCGGGATGGATCTGTCCACGCTGGATGTGTGGGACCAGCATCTGGCGCGGGCGGGGGCGGAGCTGCTGGCGCAGCGGATCGATCTGATCGCGGCGCTGCAGCCGCTGACGGACAAGGCGTACGAGCAGTTGGCGCCGGGCGGCGGTCCGATCGCGCTGGAGTACCGTTCCTCCGCCGGTGGGGCGGGCGGTGTGCACGGTCGCGACGAGCTGTGCGAGCAGCTGATTGCCGCGCTTGCGGAGGTGCGCAAGCAGGAGATCGAGCGGGGTGTGACGCTGGTCGGGCCGCATCGCGACGATCTGGTGCTCAGGCTGGGGCAGCTGCCCGCGAAGGGGTACGCCAGCCATGGCGAGTCCTGGTCGTACGCGCTGTCGCTGCGGCTTGCCTCGTACGACCTGCTCCGGGCCGAGGGCAATGAGCCCGTGCTGGTCCTGGACGATGTCTTCGCGGAGCTGGACGCCCGGCGGCGGGAGCGGCTGGCGGAACTGGTGGCTCCGGGCGAGCAGGTGCTGGTGACGGCGGCGGTCGAGGACGATGTGCCGGGTGTGCTGGCGGGGGTGCGGTACGAGGTGGCCGAGGGCGAGGTGGCGCGCGTATGAGCGACGATTCCGGCCGTCAGGCCGGCGACCGGTCTCCGGGGGAGCTTGCAGGTCAGCCTGCGGAACAGCCGAAGGCGCCCGAGTCGTCGGGGGTCGATCTGGCGCGGGTCGCGCTGCGCGCGGCGAAGGAGCAGGCGAAGGCGCGGGGCGCGGCGGCCCAGCAGAAGAAGCAGGCCAGGCGGGGTGGCGGCCTACGGTCGGGTGCGCGGGCGGACGGGCGCGATCCGCTGCCGCTGGGTGCGGCGATCAACCGGCTGATCACCGAGCGGGGCTGGGAGACGCCGGCCGCGGTGGGCGGGGTGATGGGGCGCTGGCCGCAGATCGTGGGCGAGGACCTGGCGAACCACTGTGTGCCGCAGAAGTACGACGAGGATGAGCGCGTGCTGACGGTGCAGTGCGACTCGACGGCGTGGGCGACGCAGCTGCGGCTGCTGGCGCCGCGGCTGGTGGCGCGGCTGAACGAGGACCTGGGGCAGGGGACCGTAAAGTTGATCAAGGTGCTGGGGCCGGGGGGGCCGCCGCGGAGGTATGGGCCGTTGAGGGCTCCGGGGAGTGTGGGGCCGGGGGACACGTACGGGTGAGAGCGGGGGGTGTTTCTCCCCTCCCCCCTTCCCGAAACCGGGGGCCGCGCCCCGGACGCCCGGGCGCAGCCGCGTGTGATCTGGCTCGCGCCGCAGAGACCCACGGGTGCGACCCTGGCGCCGCGGCCCCATGTGATCTGGCTCGCGCCGACGAGCCCCCGCAAGGCGCCGTGACCCGCCCGTCGCCGTCGCCGTGCAGCGCCCGATCACCCGCACCCGCGCCCCCAGACCTCGCTCTGCCCCGAGTCGGGCGAGCCGGGGGAAAACGGGCGAGGCGTGTGAGGTGTCCCTCACCGTAGTGGGTAGTTGACAGGCCGAAGCGCTCAATGCCCGTGTGAGCCTCCTGAAGCCCCTTCCCGGATATGGGGAGTCGGACCGTCAGGGTTCAGGGCGGCACATGAGGACTCAGCTACCGGCAAACCCCCATTCGGGTCGGCGGTACCGGTAGACTGGCAGACAATCCCGCCCACTCGCGGAACATGTCGAACGACGCAGCCGTTCCCGCCTGCCCGGAGAACGGCTTGTGCTGTGCCAGAAAGGGCGCTTCGTGGCCGATTCCGGCAACCCCAACGAGAACATTCCGTCCACTGTTGCCGGCGGCAACGGCGAGGTCACAGCCTCGTACGACGCCAGCGCGATCACCGTCCTCGAGGGTCTGGACGCGGTCCGCAAGCGCCCCGGCATGTACATCGGCTCGACCGGTGAGCGTGGACTCCATCACCTTGTGACCGAAGTCGTCGACAACTCCGTCGACGAGGCCCTCGCCGGGCACGCGGACACCATCGATGTCACGGTCCTTGCCGACGGTGGCGTACGCGTGATCGACAACGGTCGCGGTATCCCGGTGGACATCGTCCCGTCCGAGGGCAAGCCGGCCGTCGAGGTCGTGCTGACCGTTCTGCACGCCGGCGGCAAGTTCGGCGGCGGCGGCTACGCCGTCTCCGGCGGTCTGCACGGCGTCGGTGTATCGGTCGTCAACGCCCTGTCGTCCAGGGTCTCCGTCGAGGTCAAGCGCGACGGCTACCGCTGGACGCAGGACTACAAACTCGGCGTCCCCACTGCCCCTCTCGCGCAGAACGAGGCCACCGACGAGTCCGGCACCACGGTCACGTTCTGGGCCGACCCGGACATCTTCGAGACGACCGAGTACTCCTTCGAGACGCTCTCGCGCCGTTTCCAGGAGATGGCCTTCCTCAACAAGGGCCTCACCCTGTCGCTGACGGACGAGCGCGAGTCGGCGAAGGCCACCGCCGGTGCTGACACCGTCGAGGAGGCGGCCGAGGACCAGGTCCGCACGGTGACGTACTACTACGAGGGCGGCATCGTCGACTTCGTGAAGTACCTCAACTCGCGCAAGGGTGAGCTGATCCACCCGACCGTCATCGACATCGAGGCCGAGGACAAGGAGCGTCTGCTCTCGGCCGAGATCGCCATGCAGTGGAACTCGCAGTACACGGAGGGTGTGTACTCCTTCGCGAACACCATCCACACGCATGAGGGCGGTACGCACGAAGAGGGCTTCCGTGCGGCCATGACGGGTCTCGTCAACCGGTACGCGCGCGAGAAGAAGTTCCTGCGCGAGAAGGACGACAACCTGGCGGGCGAGGACATCCGCGAGGGCCTGACGGCGATCATCTCCGTCAAGCTGGGTGAGCCGCAGTTCGAGGGTCAGACCAAGACCAAGCTGGGCAACACCGAGGCGAAGACCTTCGTCCAGAAGGTCGTGCACGAGCACCTCAACGACTGGTTCGACCGCAATCCCAACGAGGCCGCGGACATCATCCGCAAGGCCATCCAGGCGCAGACGGCGCGTGTCGCGGCCCGCAAGGCGCGTGACCTGACCCGTCGCAAGGGCCTGCTGGAGTCGGCGTCGCTGCCGGGCAAGCTGAGTGACTGCCAGTCGAACGACCCGACGAAGTGCGAGATCTTCATCGTCGAGGGTGACTCCGCCGGTGGTTCGGCGAAGTCCGGCCGTAACCCGATGTACCAGGCGATCCTGCCCATCCGAGGCAAGATCCTGAACGTCGAGAAGGCCCGGATCGACAAGATCCTGCAGAACACCGAGGTCCAGGCGCTGATCTCGGCCTTCGGCACCGGAGTCCACGAGGACTTCGACATCGAGAAGCTCCGCTATCACAAGATCATTCTGATGGCGGACGCCGACGTCGACGGCCAGCACATCAACACCCTGCTGCTGACCTTCCTGTTCCGCTTCATGCGGCCGCTGGTCGAGGCCGGGCACGTCTACCTCTCCCGCCCGCCGCTCTACAAGATCAAGTGGGGCCGGGACGACTTCGAGTATGCGTACTCGGACCGTGAGCGCGACGCGCTCGTCGAGCTCGGCAAGCAGAACGGCAAGCGGATCAAGGAAGACTCGATCCAGCGCTTCAAGGGTCTCGGCGAGATGAACGCCGAGGAGCTGCGCATCACCACGATGGACGTGGACCACCGCGTGCTCGGCCAGGTCACCCTGGACGACGCGGCACAGGCCGACGACCTGTTCTCGGTGCTGATGGGCGAGGACGTCGAGGCAAGGCGCTCGTTCATCCAGCGCAATGCCAAGGACGTCCGCTTCCTCGACATCTGAGTCGGTCTCAGCTGACCGCTTCGAAAGGATCTTGACCAGCAATGGCCGACGAAAACACCCCCGCCACCACCGAAGAAGAAGAGCCGGTCATGCGGATCGAGCCCGTCGGGCTCGAGACGGAGATGCAGCGCTCGTATCTCGACTACGCGATGTCCGTCATCGTCTCGCGTGCCCTGCCCGACGTACGGGACGGTCTCAAGCCCGTCCACCGTCGTGTGCTCTACGCGATGTACGACGGCGGCTACCGGCCCGAGAAGGGCTTCTACAAGTGCGCCCGCGTCGTCGGTGACGTCATGGGTACGTACCACCCGCACGGCGACTCCTCGATCTACGACGCCCTGGTCCGGCTGGCCCAGCCGTGGTCGATGCGCATGCCGCTGGTGGACTCCAACGGCAACTTCGGTTCCCCGGGCAACGACCCCGCCGCCGCCATGCGGTACACCGAGTGCAAGCTGATGCCGCAGTCGATGGAGATGCTCCGGGACATCGACGAGGAGACCGTCGACTTCCAGGACAACTACGACGGGCGCAACCAGGAGCCGACGGTCCTGCCGGCGCGCTTCCCGAACCTCCTGGTCAACGGCTCGGCCGGCATCGCGGTCGGTATGGCGACCAACATCCCGCCGCACAATCTGCGTGAGGTCGCGGCCGGCGCGCAGTGGGCGCTGGAGCACCCGGAGGCCTCGCACGAGGAGCTGCAGGACGCGCTCATCGAGCGGATCAAGGGCCCGGACTTCCCGTCCGGCGCGCTGGTCGTGGGCCGCAAGGGCATCGAGGAGGCGTACCGCACCGGCCGTGGCTCGATCACGATGCGCGCGGTCGTCGAGGTCGAGGAGATCCAGAACCGCCAGTGCCTGGTGGTCACGGAGCTTCCGTACCAGACCAACCCCGACAACCTCGCGCAGAAGATCGCCGACCTGGTGAAGGACGGCAAGATCGGCGGCATCGCGGACGTCCGCGACGAGACCTCTTCCCGTACGGGCCAGCGCCTGGTCATCGTGCTGAAGCGGGACGCGGTCGCCAAGGTCGTGCTGAACAACCTCTACAAGCACACCGATCTGCAGACCAACTTCGGCGCCAACATGCTGGCACTGGTCGACGGTGTGCCGCGCACCCTCTCGCTGGACGCCTTCATCCGCCACTGGGTGACGCACCAGATCGAGGTCATCGTCCGGCGTACGAAGTTCCGCCTGCGCAAGGCGGAGGAGCGGGCGCACATTCTGCGCGGTCTGCTCAAGGCGCTGGACGCGATCGACGAGGTCATCGCTCTGATCCGGCGCAGCGACACGGTCGAGACCGCGCGCACGGGCCTGATGGGGCTGCTCTCCATCGACGAGATCCAGGCCAATGCCATCCTCGAGATGCAGCTGCGCCGACTGGCCGCCCTGGAGCGCCAGAAGATCGTCGCCGAGCACGACGAGCTGCAGCAGAAGATCAACGAGTACAACGCGATCCTCGCCTCGCCGGAGAAGCAGCGTCAGATCGTCAGCGAGGAACTGGCCGTCATCGTCGAGAAGTTCGGCGACGACCGGCGCTCCAAGCTGGTGCCCTTCGACGGTGACATGTCCATCGAGGACCTGATCGCCGAGGAGGACATCGTCGTCACCATCACGCGTGGCGGCTATGTGAAGCGTACGAAGACGGACGACTACCGCTCGCAGAAGCGCGGCGGCAAGGGCGTACGCGGTACGAAGCTGAAGGAAGACGACATCGTCGACCACTTCTTCGTCTCGACCACGCACCACTGGCTGCTGTTCTTCACCAACAAGGGCCGGGTCTACCGGGCCAAGGCGTACGAACTCCCCGACGCCGGCCGGGACGCGCGCGGACAGCACGTCGCGAATCTGCTGGCCTTCCAGCCGGACGAGCAGATCGCCGAGATCCTGGCGATCCGCGACTACAACGCCGCGCCCTATCTGGTGCTCGCCACCAAGGGCGGCCTGGTGAAGAAGACGTCGCTGAAGGACTACGACTCGCCGCGTTCGGGTGGTGTGATCGCGATCAACCTCCGGGAGACGGAGGACGGCAGCGACGACGAGCTGATCGGCGCGGAGCTGGTGTCCGCCGAGGACGATCTGCTGCTGATCAGTAAGAAGGCGCAGTCGATCAGGTTCACCGCGACGGACGATGCGCTGCGCCCGATGGGGCGTGCGACATCCGGCGTGAAGGGGATGAGTTTCCGTGAGGGAGACGAGCTCCTCTCGATGAATGTCGTCCGGCCCGGTACGTTCGTGTTCACTGCCACTGATGGTGGGTACGCGAAGCGGACCGCCGTCGACGAGTATCGCGTCCAGGGTCGTGGCGGCCTCGGTATCAAGGCCGCCAAGATCGTGGAGGACCGCGGTTCACTCGTGGGTGCGCTGGTGGTCGAGGGGACCGATGAGATCCTTGCCATCACCCTCGGCGGCGGTGTGATTCGTACGCGAGTCAATGAAGTCAGGGAGACGGGCCGTGACACCATGGGCGTCCAACTGATCAACCTGGGCAAGCGCGATGCCGTGGTCGGTATCGCTCGTAACGCCGAGGCAGGTCGCGAGGCCGAAGAGGTCGAAGGGACCGAAGAGGCCGACAATGAGGCGGTCGAGGCGGCAGTCGAGGGCAGTGAGTCCTCGGCCGGGGAGCACGAGGAGTAAAGCGTGAGTGGAGCCACGGGCGCCGGATCGGCCGCTTCCGGAGCGAACGGTGCCCGTGGCCCTGCCGCGGACTCCCAGGGGGTTACGGTGACGGACACCCGGGGGCCTCAGCCCCCGTACGAGATGTTTGGCGGCGAGCAGTCGGCGCCGCAGCAGGCCGGGCAGCCGTACCACCCGCCGCAGGCCTATCCCTCGCCGCCCGGCGGGGGCGGCACGCATGGCGGGCAGCAGGCGGGCACCGCTGTGCGCCGGCCGCGGACCGGGGCGCGCACGACGCCGCGGACCCGCAAGGCGCGGCTGCGGGTGGCCAAGGCCGATCCGTGGTCGGTGATGAAGGTCAGCTTCCTGCTCTCCATCGCGCTGGGGATCTGCACGGTGATCGCGTCCGCGGTGCTATGGATGGTCATGGACGCGATGGGCGTCTTCTCCACGGTGGGCGGGACGATCAGCGAGGCCACCGGCTCCAACGAGAGCAATGGCTTCGACCTTCAGTCGTTCCTTTCGCTGCCGCGGGTGCTGATCTTCACCTCGGTGATCGCGGTGATCGACGTGGTGCTGGCCACAGCGCTGGCGACGCTCGGAGCCTTTATCTACAACCTCTCCGCCGGTTTCGTGGGCGGTGTCGAGCTCACGCTCGCAGAGGACGAGTGAGACGGGACAACCGATTTTGGGACTGGCCCCGACGTGCGCTAATCTTCATGAGTCAGCGCGCAGCGCGGCGGGGCTATAGCTCAGTTGGTTAGAGCGCATCCCTGATAAGGATGAGGCCACAGGTTCAAATCCTGTTAGCCCCACAGTGACGATTCGGCCCGTACGGAGATTCTCCGTGCGGGCCGATCGCTTTGTCCGGGGCCGGAGTTGGGGCGTACGGAGGCCGTACGCAGGTCACCGATCGGTATCGGTCGGTGTGTATAGTCGGGCGCCAGAAGTCCTCATACGTCAAGGAAAGACGAGGTCGCGCGGTGAAGAAGCTTCTCCTGGTCGCACTGGCCGCCATCGGCGGGCTCCTCGTGTACCGCCAGATCCAGGCGGATCGCGCCGAGCAGGATCTGTGGACGGAGGCGACCGACTCCGTGCCCGCAGGTTCGGGTGTGTGAGACGCAAACGGTCTTGAGTCACGGGCCCCGGTCGCTGAAGCGGCCGGGGCTTCGTGCTGCTCCGGGCTCCGTGCCGGCCGGGATTTCGTGCTGCCTGAGCGCCTCGGTGGCGTTGCATGACCGTGACAATCCTGGCCTTGAGTTCCCTTCAGTAAACCATTAAGTTGCAAGTGCAAATTTTGGTCTTGGGGGGACATGGTGAAGGCATGGCTGGGCCGCCGTACGGCGGTGGCAATGATCGGCGCGGCGCTGCTCGCCCTGGGGGCCCGTTCCGGTGCACACCAGCGGCGGGTTCTACATCGCCGTCACGCTGGGCGCGAAGTCCGCCGAGATCGCCGAGAACCCGCAGATCGGCGTAGTGCTGCGGGTGGCGGTGATGGGCGGCGAACTGGCCGGGCCGCAACACGACGCCCCCGCTGTGGCGAAGAAGGCGGACAAGAAGGGTGATTCGGCCGCGCGCGCAGACAGCAACGCGGCCGAACGGGCAGGATGGTCCGGCACTGGGACCGCGGCTGTGGCGGGCGGTGCGCTCGTGGTGGTCGCGGGCCTGGTGCTGGTACTGGTACGGCGCAGGCGGGCCGCGGGTGCTGCCACGGTCGCGCACTCGACCACGGAATCGTCGCCCTCGACCAACTCAACGGACTCAACAAGGAGAAGCGCGTGAAGAGGCAGCGCGGCAGGGGCCGGGTGACGCTCGCCTGCGTGGCGGCGATGTGCGCGGTGGCAGCGCTGCCCGGGCGGGCCTGGGCGGCCGGTGAGCCCAATCCTTACGACTTCGACAGTGCTGCGAAGCCCGTTCAGGGCTCGGCGGTCAACAGTGACGGGCCGTCCCTGACAGCCGGTTCGACCTACAAGGACAAGATCAAGCCGGGCGAGAAGCGCTACTACCGCCTCGATCTGGACGCCAAGACCAATGCGTACATCTCGGCGGTGGCCGTCCCCAAGCCGGCCACCAAGGTCGGGTTCGCGGACAAACTGTCCGTGAGCGTCGAGGACCGCGAGGGCATCAAGTGCGGTGACAACGACGCGCAGTTCAGCTCCGCCACGTACGCCCGGCCGGTCGCCGCGTACGCGGACCGGACGATCGTCAAGGACCGCAACAGCTGCCAGGAGGCGGGCGCGTACTACGTGCTCCTGGAGAGGACCGCCGAGGCCACCTCCACGCCCGAGGCATGGGACGTCGAGATCCGTTTCGCCTCGGAGCCGGGGCTGAAGGCGGCCGGCCCGACCGCGCCGCGCGAGAACTGGCCGTCCGCCTCCCCCGCGGCGCCCGACGGTGGCCCGGAGAAGCGCCCCGGCGGTACGAGCTTCTTCGACGCCACCAGCCTCAGGCAGGGCGAGTGGCAGGACGGGATCACCCCCGGCCAGACGCTCTTCTACCGGGTGCCGGTGAACTGGGGACAGCAGATCTTTGCCAGCGCCGACCTGGGCACGAGCACTGCGTCCGAGGACGCCGCGGGCGTCGGCAACGCGCTCGTGCTGTCGCTGCACAACCCGGCCCGCGGTTATGTCGCGGACGAATCGAGCATGTACTACGACGGCAAGCAGAAGTCGGTCGCGCTGGATCCGCTGCCTCCGGTGGCGTACGAGAACCGGTACGCCTCCAGCAGCGCAACCAGCGCCATGCGGTTCGCCGGCTGGTACTACCTGTCGGTCACGCTCAACCCGAAGATCGCCGAGGAGTACGGCAACAAGGCACTCCCGCTGACCTTGCGGGTGAACGTCGAGGGCGAGGCGAAAAGCGCTCCGTCGTACGCGGGGCCCGCCGGGGACTTCGAGGTCACCCAGGACGACCAGGAGGCGGCCGACAGCGGGAAGAGCGCGCCCGAGGTGGCTCAGAGCGGCACGATGAAGCTGGTCGCCGCCGCCGGGATCGGGGCGGGGACCGTGCTGGTGCTCGGGCTCGGGGTGTGGATGCTGCTCGCGCGGCGGCGGGCGGCCCCGGTGCAGGGGCCCGCTCCGGCGGTTGGCCCCTTCCCGGTTCAGGACCAGGCGCCGGGGCACGTGCATGGGCAGGCCTCCGGGCACGCTCAGGGGCAGCCGCAAGGGCAGGCACACGGGCAGGCACACGGGCAGACGCCGCCCGGACAGTACGGACCCCCGCCCGCCTGGTAGTTCAGGGCCGGTGGTTCAGGACTGGGTCAGCGCCCAGATGCCGACCGCGAAACAGAGCAGCGCAACGAGCAGCACCGGGATCGCAACCTTCGGGGGCGGTCCCGGTCGCTTGTGTGCCGCCTGCGGAACTGGTGCGTGCGAGGGCGGAACCTGCGGGCTCTGAGCGGTGTAAGCACGGGTAAGAGCTGGTTCGTAGTGCACCGGCGCGGTCGGAGCGGTCCGGGACTGCGAGGACTGCTCGGGCGCGGGGGTGTGAAGCGGGGAGGCGCTGTGCGCCGGTACGGTGTGGGGTGGGGTTGGCGTGGGTTCCGCGGCCGCCGGCACGGGGGGAGGAGTGGACGGCTGGGCCGGGTGCGGGAGTTGTGCGGGCGGCGGCTGCTGCGGTGGCGGGGCCAGATGGAAGCTGCCCGTCTGTGACGCCGGGAGAGGCTGTTGTACGGGGGCCTGAGCGCCCTGCTGTGCCGGCTGCTGACCTGCCTGGGGGTCGGTTCCGGCACCGGGTACGGGACCGGTGGGGCCGAATCCGGCGGGGAGCGGTCCGATCTGGTCGAAGACCTCGACCGGCTCCTCGTCGGCGCCCGCCTCCGGAAGCATCTCGACGGCGGCCGTGAGCGCCTTGCGCGCTCCCGTGGCCGTACGGAACCGGGCCTGCGGGTCGGGCTGCAGCAGACCGGCGAGCACCTGCCACAGCGGTTCCGGGATGCCCTGGGGAGCGCCGGGGGTGCCGATGTTGGCGAAGTGCTCGACCAGAGCCCTGGAGTCGGGCTTCTGGCCCTGGAGGAGATAGAGCGCCACCAGGCCGACCGCGAAGAGATCGGCCGTGAAGTCCGGCTCGGCGCCCAGCATCTGCTCGGGTGCGAAATAACCGGGCGTGCCCACCACGTAGTTGGTCTCGGTGAGGCGCGGCTCGCCCTTGCGCATGGAGATTCCGAAATCGGACAGCCGCAGATGCGGCCGCCCGGTTCCGGTGGCCTCGAGCAGGATGTTGGCCGGCTTGATGTCGCGGTGCACGACCCCCTCCGCGTGCACCGCGGCCAGTCCGGACAGCAGCTGATCGAGCAGGGTGCAGACGAAGCGGGGCGGCAGCGGACCGTAGTCGCCGATGACGTGCGCAAGCGATCCGCCGCTCACCACGTCCATGGTGAACAGCACCTTGTCGTCGTCCGCGGCCCAGCTGGCCGGGGCGAGGACATGAGGATGATCGATCCGAAGAGCCTGCTCGCGGACGAAGCGCAGCAGAGTGTGCGCATCGCTCTGCTGCAGGACCTTGGCTGCCACGTAACGACGGCGCCGGTGGTCCCAGGCGCGCCAGACAGCGCCGACACCACCGCGTCCGATCGGGTCGATCAGTTCATACCGACCAGCGAAGACCTCACCCATTGTGCTGCGCCCGCTCCCCGTTCCCTTGTGAGGCTTCCTGCCTCGGTCAGCTCTCGGTCAGTTCTGGTGCGACTCGTAGTGGGCGACCGCGTCGGCAGTGCGCCCCGCGCCGTACACCCGGAGGAACTCTGCCAGCTCCGGGTGGCTCGGGGCGAGGGAGTCCGCCGCATCGATGATGTCGCCCGCGGCCGCCACCGAGCGCAGCAGCGACTGGATCTCCCGTACGACACGGCGCACCGTCGGCGCACCCGAGCTGCTGGTGCTGTGAGTGGTGCCGGTCAGCACGGAGCCGCCCTGCGACTTCTTGACCTCTTCCATCCGCTCGGTGGCCTCGGAGGCGCTGACGCTGCCGTCGGCGACCTGACTCGCCAACTCCTGCAGCGCCTGTACCCGTTGGACCACCGCAGGATTGCCGATCTTGGCGCGCTGGCCGCTCATCAGCTGCGAGAGCATCGGAGCCGAAAGACCGAGCACCGCCGCGAGCCGGGCCTGGTTCAGACCGAGGTCATCGATGAGCCGACGGAAGAGCGCCCCCAGCGGCTCTCCGTACCAGCTGCGCTGCAGCTCTCTGGCTCTTGCGGTCGTTTCCTGCTGTGCGGCGTCCATCGCGTCTCCCCATCGCTTCCCCAAGCGGGCTTCGCTGCTGCGAACCTCGTCGAGCATCCTACGGAGG
Organism: Streptomyces lunaelactis; assembly: GCF_003054555.1. Taxonomy (NCBI): domain Bacteria; kingdom Bacillati; phylum Actinomycetota; class Actinomycetes; order Kitasatosporales; family Streptomycetaceae; genus Streptomyces; species Streptomyces lunaelactis. Next base: position 4,389,654 of record NZ_CP026304.1, read on the forward strand.
GTGGTCGCGGACCGGGAGTCCCAATCCTTTTGCAGGATCACGGGGGTGACCCGGTACTCTGGTCTCCGGCGGTGGCCGAGGCACGTTTCTGCTCGGTCGTACCCACCCTTCCGGGGCCTTAGCTCAGTTGGTAGAGCGCTGCCTTTGCAAGGCAGATGTCAGGAGTTCGAATCTCCTAGGCTCCACAGCACCAAGGGCGCTCCGACCTGTTGAGAACAGGTCGGAGCGCCCTTTTTTTGCTGCCGTGCTACTGCCGTGGGGCCGTGCTCAGGCCGTGCTCAGGCCAGGTTTTGGGCCGTCATCGGGCCGTCATTGGACCGTCCGGGTGGTGTTCATCCGAAGAACTGCACAGCGGCGGCGTCGCTCCCCCACTTCTCAAGATGCGTACACATCATGAGGAAGGTATGTAGATCGCTCAACCCGAAAGCGAGGGGTCATGGCCGCCTTCAAGGTCAAGAGTCTGTGGACCGCGTTCATCACCGCATTCTTTGCGCTGCTTGCCTCGGCGGGTCTGACCACCGCGGCCGCCGCCGCGCAGCAGCCCGCCGTGCAGACGCCGGACCGGGCGCTCCGGTCGGCCCTGCCGAAGCAGGCGCGCCGGCAAGCTGTGCGGGCGACGGTACCCGTGCCCAATACACGATGGAGCCCGACGGCGCGCGACAGGTCACTGCCGCCCACGATCAAGCAGCGCATCCGCGCCGAGGCCCATGGATCGTCTCCCGCGACCCGTCACCTGTCCGCGATCGACGCCGACGATGAGCTGAGCTCCGACGCGGACCCGGTCGCGGACCCGGCGCTCGCCGCGGCATGAGGCGCCGGGAGCTGTCACCTCTTCCGGCGCCACCTGCCCTGCGAGCGGTCTGGGCTCAGCGATCCTCGTCGCGCTCCGCAGCCTCCGCCTCCGCCTCGGCCTGCTTCGCCTGCACCTCGGGGTCGAGCGCAGCCGCACTGCCGTCGACGGACGTCAGCGGGGCACGGTCGGAAACCTCCGTGGCAGCGGGCGGTTCCACCAGCCAATCGGGGTTGGCCTGCTTGTCCCACCACTTCCAGACGGCGAAAGCTCCGACGGCCACTACGCCGATGACCAGGAGGCCCTTGGCGAGGCGTCCGGCCTTGGACCGCCGTTCGTGCTTCCGCACCAGTTTCTGAATGTCCTTCGCCGTCACCTGTCCGCGCAGTGCGGCCAGTGCGGCAGCGGAGCGGGCCGCGGCCTCTTCCCGTACGGGCTGAGCGACGGCCACCGCGTGCTCGACACGCGGAACGGTGTAATCCGCCGCCTGACGAGCGGCCTTCCGGGCCTGAAACGCGGCTCGGTGCGCGGCCTCGTCCACTTTTGGCGGCACATGCGGCGCAACACGCGCGCCGTACTGCACACGGGCCTGATAAGCGGCCTTCGAGACTTTGGGCGCGAGCCGAACGCGGGCCTCCTGCGCATAATGCGCGGCCTGCTCCTTGGCCGTGCCGGCGTAGGGCGCCACCACTTCCGCGGCGTGCAGCACGCTTTCCCTCGCCGTATCGGTCGCGGCGCGCACGCTCTCCATGCGGGTCACGGGATCCTCCTCCTCGGTGGCGTTCTGGGGGACTGAGGGTTTATCCCCAGTTGGGCACAGTTTCGCCTTTCCACCCGTTTGAAAATCATGCCTCTTGAGTGCCGCCTCGGCATGCGGGGCGGGCATCCGGGTCATGTAGGGAGCTTGCGGTCGACGATGCCACGGTTCGCCTCATAACGCGCCGCTCCGGCGACTACTCGGCGGCTTTTATCCGTACGGGATGCTTCCGTGCAAGGATCGGGAGACGTCAGAGCAGACTTACGGAAGGCAGATCGTGGCCGAGCAGCTTTACGCCACCCTGAAGACCAACCAAGGCGACATCGAGATCCGGCTCCTGCCGAACCACGCGCCCAAGACCGTCAAGAACTTCGTCGAGCTCGCGCAGGGCGAGCGGGAGTGGACCCACCCGGCGACCGGCAAGAAGTCCTCGGACAAGCTGTACGACGGCACGGTCTTCCACCGCGTGATCAGCGGATTCATGATCCAGGGCGGTGACCCGCTGGGTAACGGCACCGGCGGCCCGGGCTACGAGTTCCAGGACGAGTTCCACCCGGACCTCGCCTTCGACAAGCCGTACCTGCTGGCCATGGCCAACGCCGGCCCGGGCACCAACGGCTCGCAGTTCTTCATCACCGTGTCGCCCACTGCCTGGCTGACCCGCAAGCACACCATCTTCGGTCAGATCTCCAACGAGGCGGGCAAGAAGGTCGTGGACGCCATCGCCGGCATCCAGACCAACCCGCGCACCGACCGCCCGGTCAGCGACGTCGTGATCCAGTCCGTCGTCGTGGAGACCCGCGAGGGCTGAACCACAGCCTCCCCAGGGCTCTCCGGGGGAACCATTTCGCCCCGCCCATCCGTATGGATGAGCGGGGCGGTGTGTTGAGCTAGGGAGATTGAGGGACCTCATGGACCAGGCGCCAGGCAGTCCGCAGGAGCCGCAGGACGCGCACGGGCTGCCCAGTTGCTACCGGCATCCGGGCCGCGATACGGGCATCCGCTGCACTCGCTGCGAGCGCCCGATCTGCCCGGACTGCATGGTCAGCGCGTCGGTCGGATTCCAGTGCCCGGAGTGCGTACGGACCGGCTCCGGTACGGGACACGGCCCGACGGCGAACCAGCCGCGGACGGTGGCCGGAGGCACCATCGTGGCCGACTCCTTCCTGGTCACCAAGATCCTCGTCGCGATCAATGTCGCGGTCTTCGTGGTGGTGCTCGCGCTCCGCGACCGATTTGTCGCCGAGACGGACCTGATCGGATATGCCTTCAGCCCACAGCTCAACGCGGTGGTCGGAGTGGCCGACGGTGAGTGGTACCGGCTGCTCACTTCGACGTTTCTGCACCAAGAGGTGTCGCACATCCTGTTCAACATGGTGAGCCTGTGGTTCCTGGGCAGACTCGTGGAGCCGGCGCTCGGCCGCAGCCGCTTCATCGCCGTCTATCTGCTTTCGGGCCTCGGCGGCAGCACCCTCGCCTATCTGATCGCTGCCCCGAACCAGCCTTCGCTCGGTGCCTCGGGCGCCATCTTCGGTCTGATGGGCGCGTTCGCCGTGCTAGCGCGACGCGTGAACCTCGATATGAGGCCCGTCATTGCGATCCTCGCGCTGAGCCTGCTCCTCACCTTCACCAGGGAGGGCATCTCCTGGGAGGGGCACATCGGCGGCCTGGTGGTAGGCGCGCTCGTCACCCTCGGCCTGGTCTACGCGCCCCGCGAGCACCGCACGCTCGTGCAGGTCGGGACCTGTGCGCTGGTCCTTCTCGCGACGGTCGGGATCGTGGTGGCCAGGACCGTCTCGCTCACCTGAGCGTGCTATCCCCAAAGTTGTCCACAGCGTGTGTCCGATCTTGTGCATGCTGTGGGGAACAAGCGTGCCCCTTGTCGCTGAACTGGGTTTTCCCAGCAGGGACAAGGGGCGGTTCGCTTCACCAGCATGGCCGATGCAGTCACACCGGCGTCAACGCTGCGAGGGTTATCCACAGATCGTCAGACCTTTTCCCCACTGTGGACAACGCTGTGGATAACCTCAGGGCAGGGCTTGACGGGCGGGCTGCGAAGCGGCTACTTCCACTGGGTGGAGACGCCGAAGCCGGCGGCGATGAAGCCGAAGCCGGCGACGATGTTCCAGTTGCCGAAACTCTTGATCGGCAGATCGCCCTCGGTCACATAGAACAGGACGATCCAGGCGAGCCCGATCAGGAACAGAGCGAGCATCACCGGTGCGACCCAGCTGCGGTTGGTCAGCTTGATACTGGTCGCCTGCTTCGTAGCCGGCGGCGGCGTGAAATCGGCCTTCTTGCGGATACGTGACTTCGGCACGAGGGACTCTCCTGTCGATGCGCTGCGTTACCGCGCAGGGAACTGTGGCTGGCGCCGGGGCTGAAGCGAGGGGGACCACTGCTGAGCCCGGGCGTCCGTTAGCGTAGTGCTTCCGCGGCGCCTAAGGAGATAAGGGTACGTTGAGCAATTCTGCCGACTCCCCCCAAGGGCCGGTCCACCGCTTCGACTGGCGGCCGGTCCGGCTGCTGAGCGCTGCCGTCTTCGCTCTCGCCGGGCTGATCTTCGTGACCAGCTTCAATACCGCCAAGGGCACCAACCTGCGTACGGACGGCTCGCTGCTGAAGCTCTCCGACCTGATCGAGCAGCGCAGTGCCAAGAACGGCGATCTCGACGAGTCCACCGCGTCGGTACGCGACGACGTCGACGCCCTCGCCCGGCGTGACGACGGCTCCACCAAGGCCGAGGACGCGAAGCTGGGCGCCCTGGAGCAGGCCGCGGGCACCAGGAAGCTCAGCGGACCGGGCCTCACGGTCACCCTCAACGACGCCCCGCCCAATGCCCAGGCCGCCCCCGGCTACCCCGAGCCGCAGGCCAATGACCTGGTCATCCACCAGCAAGACCTGCAGGCCGTCGTCAATGCCCTGTGGAAGGGCGGCGCCAAGGGCATCCAGGTCATGGACCAGCGGCTGATCTCCACCAGCGCCGTCCGGTGCGTGGGGAACACGCTGATCCTCCAGGGGCGCGTCTACTCACCGCCGTACAAGATCACCGCTGTCGGCGACCAGAGCGCCCTCGAGAAGGCGCTCACCACCTCCCCGGCGATCCAGAACTACCAGCTGTATGTGAAGGCGTACGGCCTCGGCTGGAAAGTCGACGAGCGCGAGGCGGTGACTCTCCCCGGCTACTCGGGCACAGTGGATCTCCACTACGCGAAGCCTGTGAAGTAGCAGCGCCTGGGGGGACGGTGTCGGTACGGCTGATCGTCAGGACCTTCAGCGAACTCTGCATCACCGTCGGCACCCTGATCGTGCTCTTTGTGGTGTACGTGCTGTTCTGGACCGGTATCAAGGCCGGCAGTGCCACTGACGGACAGATCGACAAGCTCCAGGAGGAGTGGTCGCAGGGCCCGGTCGCGGCCCCCGCGCCGGAACCCACGGCGACGCCCCCCGCCCCCGACCCTGCTCCGGAGGCGTACCGCGACGGCAAGCCCTTCGCCGTCATGTACATCCCCCGCTTCGGAGGGCGCTGGGACTGGCCGGTCCTGGAAGGCACCAAGGTGCGCACGCTCCAGAAGGGCCTCGGGCACTACAGCTCCACCGCCGCGCTCGGCGGCGGCGGCAACTTCTCGGTCGCCGGCCACCGCCGTACGTACGGGGATCCGTTCAAGGATTTCCCGAAGCTGCGGCCCGGGGACGCCGTGGTGCTGACGGACGGGACGACCTGGTTCACGTACCGCATCGACAAGAAGCCCTACCGGACCGTGCCGGGCGATGTCGGCGTCATCGACCCCGTCCCGCGAAAGTCGGGATTCGACGGGCCGGGGCGCTATCTGACGCTGACCACCTGCGATCCGGAGTGGGGCAGCAGCCATCGCCTGATCGCCTGGGCGCATCTGGACGCCACCCAGCCTGTGACCGACGGCAAACCGGAAGCTTTGCGCAGCTGACCCATGCGCCCCTGCCGCCCTTTAGTCTGGTGCGGTACCAAACGGAAAGGGACAGCATGTACGGCTGGATCTGGCGGCATCTGCCGGGCAACGCATGGGTGCGGGCGTTCATCTCGCTCGTGCTCGCCCTCGCGGTCGTCTACATGCTGTTCCAGTACGTCTTCCCGTGGGCGGAGCCGCTGCTTCCGTTCAACGATGTGACGGTCGACGGGGCGGGGACGGCCCGATGAGCGCCCGCATCCTGGTCGTCGACAATTACGACAGCTTCGTCTTCAACCTCGTCCAGTACCTGTACCAGCTCGGCGCCGAGTGCGAGGTCCGGCGGAACGACGAGGTTGAACTCGCGCACGCCCAGGACGGTTTCGACGGAGTGCTGCTGTCCCCCGGTCCGGGAGCGCCCGAGCAGGCCGGTGTGTGTATCGACATGGTGCGGCACTGTGCGGACACCGGCGTGCCCGTCTTCGGCGTCTGCCTGGGGATGCAGTCGATGGCGGTGGCGTACGGCGGTGTGGTGGGCCGCGCCCCCGAGCTGCTGCACGGCAAGACCTCGCTCGTCACCCACGAGGGCAAGGGCGTCTTCGCCGGACTGCCTTCGCCCTTCACCGCCACGCGCTACCACTCGCTGGCCGCCGAGCCGGCGGAGCTGCCGGACGAGCTGGAGGTCACGGCGCGGACGGCGGACGGCATCATCATGGGGCTGCGCCACCGTGAACTGGCCGTCGAGGGCGTGCAGTTCCACCCCGAGTCGGTCCTCACCGAGCACGGCCATCTGATGCTCGCCAACTGGCTGGAGCAGTGCGGCGACACCGGGGCGATCGGCCGGTCGGCGGGGCTCGCACCGGTGGTGGGCAAGGCTGTGGCGTGAGTGCCGTCGGTCCGGAGGACGAGTACGACCCGCTGACGGATCCGCTGCCGCCGGGGGAGCTCGGCTCGCCGTGGTTCCGGCCGACAGGCGTTCCGGAGGAGGAGCTGCCCCAGCAGCCGCAGCCCGTGCAGCAGCCGCAGGAGTGGTACGACCCCGAGGGGTACCAGCGGGACTGGTACGTACAGCCGGAGCAGGAGCCGGCACCGCAGCCCCGGCCTCAGGCCCAGCCCCGGCCGCAGGCCCGGCCCCAGCGTCGGCCGATGCCCGATCCGCAGCCGATGTTCGACCCGGCTCCAGCACCGGAGCCGGTTCCGGCACCCCTGCCGGCGTCCGGTCCCCTACCCGTACCGGACGACGAGACCGTTGCCCTGCGTACCTCGGACACCCGCCGCGCGGCGGAGACCCCCACGGGTCCCGGTCGCGCCGAGCGCCGCAGGGCGGCCAAGGGCCGGGGCCGTAGGCGTCCTGAGCCCGCTCCCACCGCCTCCGACACCTCCGCGCCCGCCAAGCCCCTGTCGCGCGTCGAGGCCCGCCGTGCCGCGCGTGCGCTCAAGGACAGCCCCGCCGTCATCGCCAGCCGTGCCATCGGCGAACTCTTCATCTCCTTCGGCGTGCTGCTGCTGCTGTTCGTCACCTACCAGCTGTGGTGGACGAACGTCCGCGCCGGGCAGCAGGCCAACCAGGAGACCAACAAGATCCAGGACGGCTGGGCGAAGGGCCGCACGCCGGGTGTGTTCGAGCCGGGTCAGGGCTTCGCCATCATGCACATCCCCAAGCTGGACGTGGTCGTCCCGATCGCCGAGGGCATCAGCAAGCCCAAGGTCCTCGACCGCGGCATGGTCGGCCACTACGCCGAGGGCAAGCTCGAGACCGCGATGCCCGCGGACAAGTCGGGCAACTTCGCTGTCGCGGGCCATCGCAACACGCACGGCGAACCGTTCCGGTACATCAACCGTCTCAAGCCGGGGGACCCGATCGTCGTTGAGACGCAGGACGCGTACTACACGTACACGATGGCGAGCATCCTCCCCCAGACCTCGCCGTCGAACGTCGGCGTGATCGGTCCGGTGCCGCCGGGCTCCGGATTCACGGAGCCGGGCAGGTACATCACGCTGACGACGTGCACGCCGGAATTCACGAGTACGTACCGAATGATCGTGTGGGGCAAGATGGTCGAGGAACGGCCGCGCAGCAAGGGCAAACCCGACGCGCTCGTCGGCTGAACGCAGTGGGCTGTGGGACTTCAAGACGGGAACAGGTGCAGTGTCACGTGCGCGTAGCCGGATCGTCGGCTCCATCAGTGTCTTCGGCGAGCTGCTGATCACAGCGGGCGTGGTGCTGGGGCTCTTCGTCGTCTACTCACTGTGGTGGACGAACGTCCTCGCCGACCGCGAGGCCTCCAAGCAGGGCGACCAGATGCGCGACGGCTGGGCGAACAGCGGTCCCGGCGCCCTCGACACCAAGGACGGCATCGGCTTCCTCCACGTACCCGCCATGAACAGCGGTGAGGTGCTGGTGAAGAAGGGCACCGACTCCAAGGCCCTGAACAACGGCATCGCCGGCTACTACACCGACCCGATCAAGTCGGCGCTCCCCTGGGACAGCAAGGGGAACTTCACGCTGGCCGCGCACCGGGACGGGCACGGAGCGAAGTTCCACAACATCCACAAGCTGAAGAACGGCGATGCGATCGTCTTCGAGACCCGGGACACCTGGTACGTCTACAAGGTCTACAAGGAGCTCAAGGAGACCTCGAAGTACAACGTGGCCGTGCTGCAGCCGGTCCCGAAGGAGTCGGGGAAGACGAAGCCGGGGCGCTACATCACGCTGACGACCTGTACGCCCGTCTTCACGTCGGACTACCGCTACATCGTCTGGGGCGAGCTGGAGCGCACGGTGAAGGTCGACAGCGACCGTACGCCGCCGGAGGAACTGCGCTAGCCGCAGCGGTCGGCACGGACACGGCGGACGCTGCGGAAGCGAGAAGCCCCGGCATCCTTGGTTGGGTGCCGGGGCATCTGCCGTACGGAGTGCTGTTACGGAGGAGGGCGGCTAGCCGTCGCCGCCGCCGATGAATCCGCCGCCGTTGCCGCCGCCGTTGCCGCCGCCGCCGACAGTGGTGAGGGTGACCGTCGTGGTCGCCGGGTCCACCTGGGTGCCGGGCTGCGGGTCGGTGTTGGTGACCAAGGCGTTGTCGTCCTGCGAGCTTCCAGGAGCGAACCCGACGGTTGTGAATCCGCTCTGTGCCAGCTGCTGCTTTGCCTGGGCGACCGTCATACCCCGGATCTGGGGAACCGGAACCTGCGGTGTCTGCGGGCCCTTGGAGACGGTCAGGGTGATCGTCGCGCCCTTGGCCGCCTTCGAGTTGCCCGCCGGGTCCTGCTTGATGACCTGGCCCGCCGGCTCGGTGGAGTCCACGTCGACCCGCGCGACCGTGAATTCGAGGCCTTCGAGCTGGGCCTTGGCGGCGTCGAACTGCGCGCCCACCACCGGAGGCACCGGCACCTTGGTCTGCTTGGCGACGGTGAGGGTGACCGTGGAGTTCTTCTCGGCCTGAGCACCGCCCACCGGGCTCTGCGTGAGGACAGTGCCGGGATCCTCGTCGGACTCGATCTCCTTGGTCTTGACCTTGAAGACCTTGCCCTCCAGGATCTGCGTCGCCTTGTCCACCGGCTTGTCCGTGACGTCGGGGACCTCGATCTTGGGGGCGCCCTCGGAGACGACGACCTGGACGGTGTCGCCCTCCTTCATCTTGCCCCCGTCCGGAGTCTGGGTGCAGATACTGCCCTTCGGCTGGTCGCACCGGTCCGTGCCGGACTGCGCGACCTCCACGCCTGCATTGGTCGCCAGAACCTTGGCCTCATCGAAGGTCTTGCCCACGAGCAGCGGCACCGGCACATCGCCGTTGCCGCCCCCGCCGCCGAAGACCGACTTGCCGATCAGTACCGCGCCGACCAGTACGAGGATGCCCGCGAGCACCAGCAGGATCGTCGAGGTGTTCGACTTCTTCTGGCGGCGGCGGTCGGGGCGGTCGTCGTAACCGCCGTAGCCGCCGCCGTCGGGGTTCACCGGCGGGAGCATCGACGTCTGGCCGGCCGGGTCGGCCTGGCGCAGTGCCGTGGTCGGCTGGTCGTCCGAGCCGTAGCCGCCGTAGCCGACCGAGCCCATCGCCGCCGTCGCCGCGACCGGCTGGCCGTCGAGGCAGGCCTCGATGTCCGCGCGCATCTCGTCGGCCGACTGGTAGCGGTAGTCGGGGTCCTTGACCAGGGCCTTCAGGACGATGGCGTCCATCTCGGGCGTGATCTCGGGGTCGAAGTTGCTCGGCGGCTGCGGCTCTTCCCGTACGTGCTGATACGCCACGGCCACCGGGGAGTCGCCCACGAAGGGGGGACGGACGGTGAGGAGCTCGTAGAGCAGGCAGCCCGTGGAGTACAGGTCGGAGCGCGCGTCGACCTGCTCGCCCTTGGCCTGCTCCGGGGACAGGTACTGGGCGGTGCCGATCACGGCCGCGGTCTGGGTCATCGTCATCCCGGAGTCGCCCATGGCGCGGGCGATGCCGAAGTCCATGACCTTGACCTGGCCGGTGCGCGTCAGCATGACGTTCGCCGGCTTGATGTCGCGGTGGACGATTCCGGCGCGGTGCGAGTACTCCAGCGCCTGGAGGATGCCGATGGTCATCTCGAGGGTGCGCTCGGGCAGCAGTCTGCGCCCGGAGTGCAGCAGCTCTCTGAGCGTGGACCCGTCGACGTACTCCATCACGATGTACGGGATCGAGACCCCGTCGACGTAGTCCTCGCCCGTGTCGTAGACAGCGACGATCGCGGGGTGATTGAGCGAGGCGGCCGACTGGGCCTCACGGCGGAACCGGGCCTGGAAGGACGGATCGCGGGCGAGGTCGGCCCGCAGCGTCTTCACGGCGACGGTGCGGCCGAGCCGGGTGTCGTGGGCGAGGTAGACCTCCGCCATGCCACCACGGCCGAGCACCGAGCCCAGTTCGTACCGGCCGCCGAGGCGACGCGGCTCTTCCATAACTGTTCCAGCCCTCTCCGTCAGTCCCGACCGCACCCGTGTGTGGTCCGGCGGTGTGCTGTTCGCGCATACGCTACCGGCCACGCCGCACCTGATCCGCCCGTGACCGTCACCTGATACCCGACCGGTATCGCAATGTGCAGGTATGGGCGCCAGACGTGATCCGCGTCACTTCTTGCTGTCCAGTACCGCCTGCATCACGTCCTTGGCGATGGGGGCCGCGAGGCCGCCGCCGCTGATGTCGTCGCGCTTGGCCTCGCTGTCCTCGACCACGACCGCGACGGCGACAGTAGATCCGTCGGCGGCCTTCGCGTACGAGATGAACCAGGCGTACGGGTTCTTGCTGTTGTTCTCGCCGTGCTGGGCGGTGCCCGTCTTGCCGCCGACGGTCACGTCATCGATCTTGGCGTTGCCGCCGGTGCCGTTCTCGACGACGTTCTCCATCATCTGCTGGAGGAGCTGCGCGTTCTTCTGGGAGAGCGGGCGGCTCATCTCCTGCGGCTCGGTCTTCTCGATGACGTCGAGGTTGGGCGCTTCCAGCTGGTCGATCATGTACGGCTTCATCAGCTTGCCGTCGTTGGCGATCGCCGCGGTGACCATGGCCATCTGGAGGGGGGTGGTGGCGGTGTTGAACTGTCCGATGGAGGAGAGGGAGTTCTGGGGGCGGTCCATCGCCTTGTCGTAGACGGAGGCGGCCGCGCGTACCGGGATGTCGATCTCCGGGTTGTTGAATCCGAACTTCTGCGCCGTCTCCACCATCTTGTCGCGGGTGACCTTGTCGCCGAGGTTGGCGAAGACGGAGTTGCAGGAGACCTTGAGCGCCTGGTTGAGGCTGGCGTTCTTGCAGCCGTTGGCGTGGTTGACCATCGGAACACGGGTGGTGGGCAGGAGGAACGGCTCAGGGGTGTCGGTGGCCGCGTCGATGTCGTCGACGACGCCGTGCTCCAGGGCCGCGGCCGCGGTGACCACCTTGAAGGTGGAGCCGGGCGGGTAGACCTCGCGCAGTGCGCGGTTGAGCTTCGGCTTGTCCTTGTCGCGCTCCAGCGCCAGCCACGCCTTCTCGTCCTTGCCGGAGTAGCCGGCGAAGGTGGCGGGGTCGTACGAGGGTGTGGAGGCCAGCGCGAGGATCTTGCCCGTCTTGGGGTCGATCGCGGCGACGGCGCCCTTCTTGTTGCCGAGGCCGTCGTAGGCGGCCTTCTGGGCGGCTCCGTTGAGGGTGGTGACGACGTTGCCGCCCTTCTTCTTGTCGCCGGTGAACATCGCCATCGTGCGGTCGAAGAAGAGCTGGTCGCTGTTGCCGGTGAGGATGCCGTCCTCGATCTTCTCGATCTGGTTGGCGTCGTAGGCCTGCGAGGCGTATCCGGTCACCGGGGCCCACATGGGGCCGTTGACGTAGGTGCGCTTGTACTTGAAGTACTCGTCGTTCGAGTCGACTGAGCCGGTGATGGGCTTGCCGTCGACGATGATGTTGCCGCGCTCGCTGGCGTACCGCTCGATCTGGATCCGTTTGTTCTTGGAGTTCGTGTTCAGGTCTTCGGCCTGGACGTACTGGAGCCAGTTGGTGCGCACCATCAGGGCGAGGACGAGCAGGCCGCAGAAGATGGCGATCCGGCGCAGGGGCTTGTTCACGGTCGGACCACCTGGGTCATCTCGGCGTCGGGGGACGGGGCGGGAGCCGGCGCGGGACGGCGCGCGGTGTCGCTGATACGGATGAGGATCCCGATCAGAGCCCAGTTGGCGATCACGGAAGAACCGCCGGCCGCGACGAACGGCATCGTCATACCGGTCAGCGGGATGAGGCCCATCACACCGCCGGCGACGACGAAGACCTGGATGGCGAAGGCTCCGGAGAGGCCGATCGCGAGGAGCTTGCCGAAGGGGTCGCGGGCGGCGAGGGCGGTGCGTACACCGCGCTCCACGATCAGACCGTAGATCAGCAGGAACGCCATCATCCCGGCCAGGCCCAGCTCTTCGCCAACCGTGGAGAGGATGAAGTCGGCGTTGGCGGCGAAGCCGATGAGGTCGGAGTTGCCCTGGCCCAGTCCGGTGCCGAGGGTGCCGCCGGAGCCGAAGGACATGATCGCGTTGGAGATCTGCTCGCAGGCACCGCTCGTGTCGGTCGAGTAGCAGGCGAACGGGTCGAGCCAGGCGTTGACGCGGGACTGGACGTGGGGTTCGAAGGTGGCCACGCCGACCGCTCCGGCCGCGGACATCAGCAGGCCGAAGACGATCCAGCTGGTGCGTTCCGTGGCGACGTACAGCATGATCACGAAGAGGCCGAAGAACAGCAGCGAGGTGCCGAGGTCCGTCTCGAAGACGAGGATCAGGATCGAGATGGCCCAGACGACCAGAATCGGTCCGAGGTCACGGCCCCGTGGCAGATACAGGCCCATGAAGCGGCGGCTGGCGAGCGCCAGGGCATCGCGCTTCACCATCAGGTAGCCGGAGAAGAAGACCGCGATGATGATCTTCGCGAACTCTCCGGGCTGGATGGAGAAGGGGCCGAGGCTGATCCAGATCTTCGCGCCGTTCACCGAGGGGAAGAACATGGGCAGGATCAGCAGGAGCAGCGCCACCGCCATGGAGATGTACGTGTAGCGCTGCAGGATGCGGTGGTCTTTGAGGATGAGCAGCACGGCGACGAAGAGAGCGATGCCGATCGCGGAGTACAGCAGCTGCTTGGGGGCGTCGGGGCTGAAGGCGCCGAACAGGGTCTCGGCGCGCGCGATGAGGCGCGGAGACTGGTCGAGCCGCCAGACCAGAACCAGCCCGAGACCGTTCAGCAGCGTCGCCAGGGGCAGCAGCAGCGGGTCGGCGTACTTGGCGAACTTCCGCACCACAAGGTGGGCCACGCCCGCGAGGAGGCCGAGGCCGAGCCCGTAACCGAGTACTCCGGTGGGCAGCTCGCCGTCCATGGCGAGGCCCACATTGATGTACGCGAACACCGGGATGGCAACGGCGAACGCGAGCAGCATCAGCTCGGTGTTGCGGCGGCTCGGTGCTTCGATCGCGCCGATCGTGGTGGTGTTGGTGACAACGCTCATGGTGAAGGAGGCCCCCTACGGCCGACTACTGCTTACCGCAGTTCGAGGCCAGCTTCTGCTCCTCCTCCGAGAGGGTGGGGCCCGGAGTGGGAGTAGGTGCGTTCGGCTTGGTCTGTGCGTTCTGGGTGGTGGGCTTGCCGGTGGTGCCGCCGGCCTCGCCCTCGCCGGGCGGCGGCGTGCTCGCGCGGTCGGCGGCATCGCGGCGCTGCTCGTCCTTCTTGCAGGCGGCGGCCTGGTCGGCGAGCTCCTGGATCTTCGTGCGCGCCTTGTCGAGGCCGTCCTCGGTGATCGTCGCCTCGACCTGCTTGCGCTGGTAGGGCGGGAGGTACTTGAGTTCGATCTCGGGGTGGTCCTTCTGGACCTTCGAGAGCGAGACCCAGGCCAGGTCCTGGCTGATGCCCTGGTAGAGGGCCACGTGCTCGTTGTTGGAGCCGACGAAGTACTGGGTCTGGGTCCAGCGGTAGCCGCCGTACAGACCGCCGCCGACGACCGCCAGGGCGAGCACGATGTAGAAGGATCTCTTCAGCCACCTGCGGCCGCCGCGCGGCTTGATGAAGTCCTCGTCGCTGTACGCGCCGAAGCTGCCCTCCGGCGGCATTCCGCCGTACCCCATGTCGTCGCCGCTTCCGGGCGGGCCGAAGCCGCCGGAGTGCTGCGGCGGTACGGGGCGGCCGAGGCCGGCCGCGCGCCCCGCCGGGGTCTGCATGGCGCCGCCGTCGTTCAGCTGGAGCTGGTTCTCGGCGACCGCGCCGACCACGACCGGGGTGTCGTTGAGCTGGGCGGCCAGGGTGTCGTTGGAGTCGGTGTCGAGGACGTCGGCGACGATGCAGGTGATGTTGTCGGGGCCGCCGCCGCGCAGCGCGAGCTGGATCAGCGCCTGCACGGTCTCCTGCGGGCCCTGGTAGTCGGCGAGGGTGTCCTCCATCGTCTGATGGGAGACGACGCCGGACAGTCCGTCGGAGCAGATCAGATACCGGTCGCCGGCGCGGACCTCGCGGATGGAGAGGTCGGGCTCGACATGTTCGCCGCTGCCCAGCGCGCGCATCAGCAGGGAGCGCTGCGGGTGGGTGGTGGCTTCCTCTTCGGTGATCCGGCCCTCGTCGACCAGCCGCTGCACCCACGTGTGGTCCTGGGTGATCTGGGTCAGGACGCCGTCGCGGAGCAGATAGGCGCGGGAGTCACCGACGTGTACGAGGCCGAGCCGCTGGCCGGTCCAGAGCAACGCGGTGAGCGTGGTGCCCATGCCCTCGAGCTGAGGGTCCTCCTCGACCATCAGGCGCAACTGGTCGTTGGCGCGCTGCACGGCCGTGCCGAGCGAGGTGAGGATGTCCGAGCCGGGTACGTCGTCGTCGAGCGTGACGAGCGTGGAGATGACTTCCGACGAGGCGACCTCACCGGCGGCCTGACCACCCATGCCGTCGGCGATGGCCAGAAGGCGGGGGCCGGCGTAGCCGGAGTCCTCGTTGCCCTCCCGGATCATGCCCTTGTGCGACCCGGCGGCGAAGCGCAGAGACAGACTCATGCGCACCTCGCCCGTCGGCTCGGGGTACAGCCGCTCTCGAGCCACACTGCCCACCCTCCGGTCGGGAGCCCGTCCCGGTCCGCTGTCAGGACCGGTGCGGCTCGCTCGCTCCGCTCGCTCATTGTCGTACTACTTCCGCAGCTCGATGACGGTCTTGCCGATGCGGATCGGCGCGCCCAGCGGAATCGGTGTCGGGGTGGTGAGTCGGGTCCGGTCGAGATATGTGCCGTTGGTGGACCCGAGATCCTCGACGATCCACTGGCCGTCACGGTCCGGGTAGATCCTGGCATGCCTGCTGGACGCATAGTCGTCGTCCAGCACGATCGTTGAGTCGTGCGCGCGGCCCAGCGTGATGGTCTGGCCCTGCAGCGCCACCGTGGTGCCGGTGAGGGTGCCTTCGGACACGACCAGTTTGGTGGGCGCACCACGGCGCTGGCGGCCGCTGCCGGCGGTCTGCTGGCGCTGCTGCGGTGGCGCGGCACTCTGGCGCGCCTGCTGGGCACGCGCGTCGGCATTGCGGCGTGAGCCGCGTTGCGTGACGCGCGTACCGAACAGGTCGCTGCGGATGACCTGGACGGCCACAATCACGAACAGCCACAGAACGGCCAGGAAACCTAGCCGCATGACCGTCAGGGTCAGCTCTGACATTGCCCCCGCTTCACCCTTCGGCTTGCCGGTAAACGATGGTGGTGTTGCCCACGACGATCCGCGAGCCGTCGCGGAGCGTAGCGCGGGTGGTGTGCTGCCCGTCTACCACGATGCCGTTGGTAGACCCGAGATCCTGGATCGTCGAGGGCGTTCCGGTCCGGATCTCACAGTGCCGGCGCGATACGCCGGGGTCGTCGATCCGCACATCGGCGTCGGTGCTGCGACCCAGCACCAGCGTCGGGCGGGAGATCTGATGGCGTGTGCCGTTGATCTCGATCCAGCGTCGTACTTGGGTGCTCGGCATCGGTCCTGGACCGGGTGCCGGGCGTCGGTCCGCGACGGGCGCGGGGCGGCCGCCGCCCGGAGGCGGCGCGGCCGGCATGGGAGGTGCTGCGGCGGGCGGATAGCCGTAGCCACCGCGGGCGCCGACCTGGGGGGCGGCGGGACCGGGGGCTGCGGGTGCCCGCTCCGGGGACTGTGACGCACTCGACGCGAGGGTGCGGCTGCGCACCCGGTACAGACCGGTGTCGAGGTCGTCCGCCTTCTCCAGGTGGACCTTGATGGGGCCCATGAAGGTGTACCGCTGCTGCTTCGCGTAGTCGCGTACCAGCCCGGACAGTTCGTCGCCGAGCTGTCCGGAGTACGGGCTCAGGCGCTCGAAGTCGGGCGCGCTGAGCTCGACGATGAAATCATTGGGGACGACCGTCCGCTCGCGATTCCAGATCGTCGCGTTGTTGTCGCACTCGCGCTGGAGAGCGCCGGCGATCTCGACGGGCTGGACCTCGGACTTGAACACCTTGGCGAAGGTGCCGTTGACCAGACCTTCGAGTCGCTGCTCGAACTTCTTCAGGACTCCCATGAGGCACCTCCTCCGTCGTTGTCGTCCTGGTACTGCCTACTGATCGTATCCACGCGTCGGGAAATCGGCTGGTTCCCCTTGTCTGCCCCGTCGATGAGTGTCACCTCTCACACGGATCGTAGAGGCGGCCTCCTGACAGTGTCCCGCACTCGGGGTGTACCCAAGAGGAGTGGGGGGCGGCCGCCCTCCGTTCCCTGTTCGCCGACCGGGTCCGCCAAACAAACGGATGTGAATCCGCCCTGTGCAGCGTGCTAATCTTCCGGATGTCGCCAGGCGATCGCACACACCAGTGAGAGAGCCAAGCAGACCACTCTTGCGCGAGTGGCGGAACGGCAGACGCGCTGGCTTCAGGTGCCAGTGTCCTTAGGGACGTGGGGGTTCAAATCCCCCCTCGCGCACAAGACGGAAGCCCCGTAGGTCATCGGCCTACGGGGCTTCCGCGTTGTCCGGCGCACCTGCCCGTCGGCTGTGCGGTGTCTGTCGCCTGTCCCGCGGTCGCCGGAGTGTGGGATGTGCGACTGTGCGACGTTCGTCGCTCCGGGGCGCGACGAAAGTGGGCCGTGGGCGGCTGGGCGGGCCGCTTAGGGTGCGGGCGTGGATGTGTCATCGAAGATCCGGGCCGGATGGACGTGGCTGGCGGCGCCCGAATTGTGGCCGGGACGGCGGACCGCCGGCGAGGTGGTGCTCGCCCTTGTGCTGGGCATCATGGCGGCCGGGAGCGAGGAACTGCTGGGCGGCGAGGGGCCGCGGCTCGCGGTCGTTGGAATCGCCGCCGTGGTGCTGTCGCTGCTTCGGCGCCGCATGCCGGGGACCGTACTGGCGGTGACGGCGGCACTGACCCCGTTGCTGAGCGGGTTCGCTCCGCTGCTGATGCTCGTGGGGTGGTCGGCGGGGCGGCGGATTGTGGGCGCCGGGCGGGCGCTGGCCATGTTCTCTGTCGCGTTCGTACTCTTCGCCGGCGTCACTCTCCAGGACTCGTGGTCGCAGCAGGCACCGATGACCCGGTTGCTGCTCACCACTCTGTACTTCCTGGCGACAACCGTGGTGCCGGGCCTGGCGAGTAGGTACTGGACCCAGCGCCGGACCCTGCTGCATGCCCTGCAGGAGCGCAACGCCCAGCTGCTGTGGGAGCGCGAGTTGGTGGCCGGGCAGGCGCGGCTGCGTGAGCGGCAGCGGATAGCCCAGGACATGCACGACAGCCTCGGCCACCAGTTGGCGCTGATCTCCGTGCACACCGGGGCGCTGGAGGTGGATCCCGAGCTGACGCCGCGGCAGCGGGAGGCGGTCGGGGTGCTGCGGGGCGCTTCGGTGACCGCGATGCACGAACTGCGTGAGGTCGTCGGGATTCTGCGGGACGGCGTCGAGGCGCCCGCGCCGGTGGACGACTCGGGGCTGGTCGGGCGCGGGACGGCCGGGATCGTGGGGCTCGTCGAGTCGGCGCGTACGGCGGGGAACACGGTGGAGCTGCGGAGTGCGGGCGAGGAACGGCCGCTTGCCGCGGCGGCCGACCACGCGGCGTATCGAATCGTGCAGGAGGCGCTGACGAATGCGTACAAGCACGCACCGGGCGCTTCGATCAGTGTGGAGCTGAGGTACGAGCCGGACTCGTTCGTCGTCGAGATCGTCAGCGCGGCGGCGCCGGCGCCGGCGCCGGGTGAGGTGGTGAGCGGCGGGCAGGGGCTGACCGGGCTGCGCGAGCGGGCGCGGCTGGTCGGCGGCATGGTGCACGCGGGGCCCGCGGACGGCGGGGGCTTCCGGGTGGCGGGGGTGCTGCCGTACGGAGTTGTGGAGGCGGCGCCGTTCGTCGCCGCGGAGGACGACTTCCGCCAGCAGTCGCCGAAGGCTGCGACGGTGAACGGTCTTCCGCCCATGGACTGGACCGTTTCGGCGCGGGAACTGGCGGGCGGCAAGGAGAGGAGCAGGGCCGGCGGGATCGCGATGGGGTGCGGGATCGGCGTGGCGCTGGTGCTGGTGCTCGTGGTGGCGGGAGGCTTCGCGCTGGCCTTCCTGGTGGGGTCGATGAGCCAGGGGATGATCGACCCGGGTGAGTACGAGAGCGTCAAGATCGGCAGCGGCGAGGACGTAGTGCGCGACCGGTTGCCGAACGGGGACACGATCACGCTGATGGGGCTGGACGGTAAGGGCCCGAAGGAGCCGGAGGGTTCCGAGTGCCTGGTACTCATGTCCTCGGACGTGGGGGACAGCTTCGAGACCGAGCCGGTGTTCCGCTTCTGCTTCAAGGGCGGCAAGCTGATCGAGAAAAAGTCCTACGAGGTCAGCAGGTAGTGGGGTGGACGTGACGGGGTCGCCGGGCGCGGGAGCCGGGCCGGCGGGTGTGCCGGGGCCGACAGGAGTGCCGGGGCCGACAGGAGTGCCGGGATCTGCGGGTTTGCCGGCGGCGGGTGGGCGTGGGACGGCGATCAGGGTGCTGATCGCGGATGACGAGCCGCTGATCAGAGCCGGGATCCGGATGATCCTCACCTCGGACCGCGAGATCGAGGTCGTGGCGGAGGCGGCGAACGGGCGTGAGGCGGTAGACCTGGCACGTTCACACGGCGTCGATGTGGTGCTGCTCGACATCCAGATGCCGGTGATGGACGGGCTCACCGCCCTGGGGGAGCTGCGCAGGGCGACGCCGACGGCGCGGGTGATCGTACTGACGACCTTCGGCGAGCGGGAGAACGTACTGCGGGCGCTGGAGTACGGGGGTGCCGGGTTTCTGCTGAAGGACACGGCGCCCGCGGAGCTGATCCGGGCGGTCCGGGCGGCGGCCGCGGGGGATGCGTATCTCTCACCCGGAGCGACCCGGCATGTGGTGGACCAGTTGGCCTCGGGGCGCGTGGCGGCGCGGGGTGAGGAGGCGCGGGCGCGTGTGGCCGGCCTGAGCGGGCGGGAGCGTGAGGTGCTGGCGCTGCTCGGGGAGGGGCTGTCCAACGCGGACGCGGGGAGGCGGCTGCATATGAGCGAGGCCACGGTGAAGACGTATGTGAGCCGGATCCTGGCGAAGCTGGAGTGCGAGAACCGGGTGCAGGCGGCACTGCTGGCGCGTGACGCGGGGTTGTGAGGGTGGCGGGCCCGGTCCGAGGTCAGGGTTTGGGCCGGGGCTCGGACCGAGGTTGAGGCCGGGGCAGAGGCGGGGGCGGGCGCGAGCGGGGCCGGCGTGGGAGCCGAGGCGGGGCTGCGTGCGAGCGACGTTTCACGTGGAACATCCGCGTGCCTGTTTCACGTGAAACGCCCGCGGAGGCGTATCCCCCGCGAGCGTTCGTGTGCCGTGTGTGCGCTGTCTGGGGTCAGGCGGCGAAGCGCACGGCCAGGGCCTTGGCCTTCTCGGAGGCCTCGTCCAGCGACTTGGTCCGGGAGGCCTCGGCGAGCGGGATCAACTCCGCCATCTCGGGCCTGGAGTGGGCCAGCGTCAGCTCGGGAACGATGAAGTCGACCTCGGCACCGAGCATGCCGGTGAGCACCTTCTCCATGTAGTTCTGCACGAACTCGAAGTCCTCACGCGGAGTGCCGGGGGCGTATGAGCCGCCGCGGCTGGCGACAACGGTGACCGGGGTACCGGCCACCGGGCTGTCGGGAACGCCCGCGTTGTGACCGACGACGATCACCTGGTCCAGCCATGCCTTGAGGGTGGACGGGATCGTGAAGTTGTACATCGGCGCGCCGATCAGAACGGCGTCCGCCGCTTCGAGCTCGGCGGCGAGCTCGGCGCGCAGTGCGTCGTCGACGCCCGCGGATACGGCAGCGAAGTCCAGGTGGGGCAGGGGCTCGGCAGCGAGGTCGCGGTAGACGACCTTGCCCTCGGGGTGCTGCTCCTGCCAGGCCTGGACGAACGCGGCGGTGATGTCGCGGGAGGCCGAGCCCTGAGGGAAGACGGCGGAGTCGATGTGCAGCAGCGTGGCCATGAGGGTGCTCCAAGGGGGCAGTGGGTAACTGAGATTCCGTATGCACCTATGGATAGCATAGTTCCTTATCTTTCGTAAGTCCCTGGCGTTGGCCCAGTACTCTGGGGGCATGGCTGAACACAGCGAAGAGTCGTGCAAGAAGGTCGACGGGGGCATCTCGCGCGTCTTTGAGCTGTTCGGCAAGCGGTGGACCGGGCCGATCGTCTCCGTACTGATGCAGCGTGCGGTGCACTTCGCGGAGCTGCGGCGGGCCATCCCCGGTATCAGTGAGCGCATGCTGTCGGACCGGCTGACCGAGCTGGGGGCGGCGGGTCTGGTTGTGCGCGAGGTCGACGAAGGGCCGCCGCTGCGGGTCGCGTACCGGCTGACCGAGGCGGGGGCGGCGATGGAGCCCGCGCTCAAGGAGCTGGCGCTGTGGGCGGAGACCCACTTGGCGCAGAGCGACGAGGGCGGCTGCTGACTCTGGACGCGGTGGGTGGTCGTCCGGGCGCGGCCTGGGTGCCCGGATGAGTGATCCTCGCAGGCCGCGGAGTCGCTTCCACGTTATCCACAGGGGGAGACGACTGTCGGGCAGCGGCGGTACGGTCAATGACGGCTGATGTTGATGTTGTACGACGACGGGGGAGGCTGCGCGTCATGAGCGAGGCTGAGACGGTGATGCCGGTGCAGCGACCGGAGTCCGGTGGTGTCCGGACGGACGGGGCCGAGGTGGGCGGGACCGCCGTGGGCGGTGGCCGCATTCCGGTGGTGCCTGGCTTCGGGGCGCGGCGTGCGGCGGACGGGACGCCTGGCACATCGGATGCCGCGCGGTCGCCGAAGGAGGCGGGCAAGGCGCTGCGGGACCGGGTCCCGCGCTCCTCGCACGACTCGCTGGTGCTCGCCGTGGAGCGGCCAGGTGCCGTCGAGGCCGTCGAGGAGTCCAGCCAGGGCCGGGTGCCGGAGCTCGCTCCGATACGGGTGGGCCGGATGGCGGCCTCACCCTTCGCCTTTCTGCGCGGCTCGGCCGGGCTGATGGCCCACGACCTGGTGGGCACGCCCGTCACGGGGGTCGGCGCGCAGATCTGCGGTGACGCGCACGCGGCGAACTTCGGGCTGTACGGCGATGCGCGCGGCCGCCTTGTCATCGACCTGAACGACTTCGACGAGACCGTTGTCGGCCCGTGGGAGTGGGACGTCAAGCGGCTCGCGGTGTCCCTGGTGCTGGCGGGGCGGGGGGCGGGGGCGGACGAAACCGTCTGCCGGGCGGCCGCGTTCGACGCGGTGGGTGCGTACCGGCGCACGATGCGTCTGCTCGCGAAGCTGCCGTCGCTGGACGCGTGGAACGCCATCGCCGACGAGGAGCTCGTCTCCCACACGGACGCGCGCGATCTGCTGGGCACTCTGGAGCGGGTCTCGGAGAAGGCGCGTAACAACACGAGCGCGCGCTTCGCCGCCAAGGCGACCGAGGCTGTCTCCGGCAGCGGCTCCGCCGCCGACGGCCGGCGCTTTGTGGACGCCCCGCCGGTGCTGCGGCGGGTGCCGGACTCGGAGGCGGCGGCCGTCGCCGCCTCACTCGGTGAGTATCTGCGCACGGTGTCGGAGGACAGGCTGCCGCTGCTCGCGCGCTACACGATTCACGATGTGGCGTTCCGGGTGGTGGGGACCGGCAGCGTAGGGACCCGGTCGTATGTGGTGCTGCTGCTCGACCACCGGGGCGATGCGCTGGTGCTGCAGGTGAAGGAGGCGCGGGCCTCGGCGCTGCTGCCGTATCTGCCGGCCGCCGGGTTTCCGGTGGCGGATGTGGAGCACGAGGGGCGCCGTGTGGTGCTCGGCCAGAAGCGGATGCAGGTGGTCAGCGACATCCTGCTGGGCTGGACGACGGTGGACGGACGGCCGTTCCAGGTGCGGCAGTTCAGGAACCGCAAGGGCAGCGTGGACCCGGCGGCGCTCGCGCCCGACCAGGTCGACGACTACGGACGGATGACGGGCGCGCTGCTGGCCAGGGCGCACGCGCACAGCGCCGACCCGCGGCTGATCGCCGGTTACTGCGGCAAGAGCGAGGAGCTGGACGAGGCGGTGGCCGGCTTTGCCACGACCTACGCGGATCGTACAGAGGCGGACCACGAGGAGCTCGTAGCGGCGATCAAGAACGGGCGGATAGCCGCTGAGCTGGGGGTGTGACGGGGTGCTCCCCCGCGCCCGTAGGCTGGACGGGTGACCCAGGATGCGCCCGGGGGGCCGACGACCCGGAACGACGAAGAGCAGGACGCGCCGACGCGGCCCGAGGCCCGGCTGGACAAGGCCGTGCGCGCGGCCGAGCAGGCGCTGATCGAGTTCGAGATCGCGCTGGAGACGTTCCGGGTGGAGGTGGAGAACTTCTCCCGGCTGCACCACCAGAAGCTCGGCCCGATGTATGCGCGACTGGACGAGCTGGACGCGCAGATCGCGGAGGCCAGGGCCGCCGCCACCGGTGACCCGGAGGATCTGCGCAAGGCGCAGGAAGCGCGGGCCATGGTGATGCCGATGCCCGGCGTCGACGAGCTCTTCCACGAGTGGATGGACTCCGACGGCCTGTCCCCGGAGGCCGCCGCAATGCTCACCGACCAGCCCGTGCGGGCGCCGAAGCGGGTGCGGCCGAGCGAAGAGGCGCGCAAGCTCTACCGCGAGCTGGCTCGCAAGGCGCATCCGGATCTGGCCCAGGACGAGACGGAGCGGGCGCGGCGGGACGAGTTCATCACGCGGGTGAACGCCGCGTACGGGCTCGGTGACGTGGAGCGGCTGCGGGAGCTGGCCGAAGAGTGGTCGGCCGGGCCCGTACCTCCCGAGCAGCAGCTCAGCGAGAGCGAGGAGCTCTACGCCCGGCTCGAGTGGCTGTCGCAGCGCAAGGAGCTGCTGACCGCGGTGGCCAAGGAGCTGGAGGAGAGCGCTATCGGAGCGATGCTGCGGATGGCTCCCGAGGACCCGGACCGGCTGCTGGAGGAGATCGCCGAGCAGCTGCTGGCGCAGGTCGCCGAGCGCGAGGCGGAACTGTCCGGCCTGGTGCAGTAGGTTTTCTGAGGTTCCTCCAGAGACCGGGGAGCCCTGCCGCGCACGTACGAGAGAAGGCATGACCCATGAATTTCGTCCCGCTGCCCTCGGTGGACGCCGCGGCGGTACCGTCCGACGGCCTGGTGCTGGACGTCCGGGAGGACGACGAGTGGGCGGCCGGGCATGTCGAGGGCGCGCTGCACATTCCGATGAGCGACTTCGTGGCGCGCTTCGGCGAGGTGACCGAAGGGCTGGCCGACGGGCGCCGGGCCTTTGTGATGTGCCGGGTCGGTGGCCGCTCCGCGCAGGTCACCCAGTATCTGGTGCAGCAGGGCATCGACGCCGTGAATATCGAGGGCGGCATGCTCGCCTGGGACGGCGCCGGGCGCCCGATGGTGACCGACAACGGCAGCCCGGCCTCCGTCCTGTGAGCTGCTAGGCCGGGCTCAACCGAGGGGGTGGGCGGCCAGCAGGTCGCCCAGGGCCTCCTCATGGGCCGCGGCCGGGCCGAGAGAGAGCTCGAGCTGCTTGGCCCACGCGTGGTAGCGGTGCAGCGGGTAGTCGGTGTCCGCGCCGAAGCCGCCGTGCAGATGCTGCGCGGTCTGGACGACCCGGCGTACGCCTTCCGAGGCCCAGATCTTCGCCACCGCGACATCGCCGGAGACGGGCAAAGGTCCGCCGACTCCCGCGCTGCTGTGTGAGGGGGCCAGCCGCCAGGCCGCCTGCCAGAGGGTCGCTTCCATGGCGCGCAGATCGATGTAGCGGTCGGCTGCCTGAACGGCGACGGCCTGGAAGGTCGCGACAGGGAAGCCGAACTGCTCGCGTTTGCCGGTGTATTCACTCGTCATGGAGAGCACGCCCTCGCCGAGCCCGAGCGCGAGTGCGCAGGTCCCGGTGGCGAGGAGCTGGCGCAGCCACTCCCAGGCGCCCTCGGCGTCGATGAGTTCGCGAGCGTCGATCCGTACGGACTCAAGGCTGACCTCGGCGAAGCGTTCGCCGCTGGTGGAGATCTGCTCGGCGAGAGCGAGACCTTCCTGATCCCGGGGGACGAGGGCGATCACGGCGCGGCCCTCATCGGTGTGTGCCGGCACGGCGATACGGTCCGCGGACTGGGCCCAGGGCACGCCCGTCTGCACCCCGTCGAGCACCCAGCCGGCCACGGCCCCTGTCCCGGCCCCTGTCCCGGAATCGACGCCGGAGCCGGAGCCGTCATCCCGGCGGGCGGTGACGGCCAGCTCGGCGGGGTCATGGCCGGTGCGGCCGTTGGCCCCGACGGTGAGCACCAGCTCGCCGCGGCCGACGCGGGGGAGGATCTCGTCCCCCAATTCAGCGCTGCCGTACCGCTCTACGGCCATGGCGACCGCGCTCGTCTCCAGCAGGGGGACTCGTGCGAGGACCTTCGCGGACTCGCGCAGGACAAGGCAGAGCGCGATGGGGTCGAGACCTGCCCCGCCGTGTTCCGGTGCGAGGACCAGACTCAGCAGATCGGCGTCCGCGAGCTTGGCCCACAGCGGCCGGTCGAACTCCTCGGCCACCGCGCCCGGTGTGAGCGCGGGGCTCGGCACTCCGTCGGGGGCGACGCCCGAGAAGACCGCCTTCGCCGCCTCTACGGCCGCCTGCTGTTCCTCGGTGAAGGTGAAGTCCACTGCCCTGTCCTCCCGCGCACCGGTCCTGCCTGGATCCGCGCAGAATCCCTATCTGACGGACCGTCAAGATAGAACAGGTTCTTGGAAAAGAACACAGCGTGGACCGAGGCGCGTCGGCCGTCGGCCGTCGTCACCGGTGGACGTCGCGGGTGTCGTGGTGTCAGCGGTCGAAGTCCAACTCCACTTCCGGGGTGGCCGGATGGGACTGACAGGCGAGCACATAGCCCGCATCGGTCTCCTCCGGCTCCAGCGCGAAGTTCCGGTCCATGCGGACCTCGCCCGAGACCAGGAAGGCTCTGCAGGTGCCACAGACTCCGCCCTTGCACGCGTACGGCGCGTCCGAGCGGCTCCGCAGCACCGTCTCCAGCAGCGATTCCCCTTCCTGCACCGGCCACTTGCCGGACCTGCCGTCGAGGGTCGCGGTGAGTGCGGCGTGGGCCGGCGCGGCTACCGGCGCCGGGGAGGGTGCCGTTCCGTCGTCGACATGGAAGATCTCCTGGTGGATACGGCTCCGGTCAACCCCCAGCCCGCGCAGCGCGCGCTCGGCGCCCTGGACCAGGCCGAAGGGGCCGCACAGGAACCAGCCGTCCACATCCGCCACCGGAAGCAGGGCGGGCAGCAGTGCCGTCAGCCGCTCCTTGTCCAGCCGTCCGGACGGCAGACCCGACTGCTGCTCCTCCCGGGAGAGCACGGTGACCAGCTGAAAGCGGTCAGGGAAGCGGTCCTTGAGGTCGGCGACCTCGTCCAGGAACATCGTGGAGGCCGCGGTGCGGTCGCTGCGCATCAGACAGAACCGGGCCTCAGGCTCACGCGCCAGCAGCGTCGCCGCCATCGACAGCACCGGGGTGATACCGCTGCCGCCGACCACCGCCGCGAAATATCCGGGACGCGGCGCGAGGAGGAACCGGCCCATCGGGGGCATCACCTCGACGGTGTCGCCGACGGTGAGCTCCTTGAGCGCGTACGTCGAGAACTCGCCGCCGTCGACCAGCCGGATGCCCACGCGCAGTACCGGATCACCGTCGGCTGCGGCGGCCGGGGCACAGATCGAGTACGTACGGCGGATCTCCTCGCCCTGTACGAGCCTGCGCAGGGCCAGATGCTGGCCGGGCGTGTGGCGGAAGGTCTCCCGCAG
Source organism: Streptomyces lunaelactis (assembly GCF_003054555.1). Lineage (NCBI taxonomy): Bacteria > Bacillati > Actinomycetota > Actinomycetes > Kitasatosporales > Streptomycetaceae > Streptomyces > Streptomyces lunaelactis. The sequence goes on from NZ_CP026304.1 coordinate 4,415,807, forward strand.
CTCGGGCGGCACTTGGAAGGTGACGGCAACCGAGTCGTCCGTGAGCTGTTCGACCTCGCTGATCCGGAGCGGATGGAACATCTACAACTCCTTGAAGTGGTCGAACGGTTCACGGCAGGCGACGCAGCGGCGCAGTGCCTTGCACGCGGTGGAGGAGAACCTGCTCAGCAGCTCGGTGTCGGTCGAGCCGCACTGCGGGCAGCGCACGGAGAGCGTGAGCAGTACCGGTCCGTCCGCCGCGTGAGGGCGGGGCGGCGCTATCCCGAACTCGGCGAGCTTGCGACGCCCTTCCGCGCTGATGTCGTCCGTCGACCAGGCCGGGGACAGCACCTTGACGACCGAGACGTCCGGTATCCCGTGGTCGTGGAGCACCTGCTCGATGTCCGAGGTCATGGCCTCGATCGCCGGGCAGCCGGTGTAGGTGGGGGTCAGCTCGACCTCGACCCTGCCGGGCCCGAGGAGCTGCACGCCGCGGAGCACACCGAGCTCCTCCAGGGTCAGCACCGGCAGCTCCGGGTCGGGCACGGAGCCGGCGAGCCTGCGCAGCTCCGCCTCGAGCCGCGTCTCGGCCCCGGTCCGGGCAGCAGCCCCGGTCCCGGCGTCGGTCCGGGTGCCGGCCCCCGCTTCGACAACGGGCGGCTGGGTCACGTCGGTCACCATGACGCCCCCGGGTGACTGCGGTGCAGATGCTGCATCTCGGCGAGCATCCGCCCGAAGGACTCGGTGTGCAGACCTTGCCGCCCGGCCCCCGCCGCCCATCCGCCGGACCGTGGCCCGTCGGGCACGGTCAGCGTCGCCCGCTCCAGGACTGCGGTTACCGACTCCAGCCAACTGCTCTGCAGCGCCTGCGAGTCGATGTCCAGCCCTTCGACCGGCTGGAACATCTCGCCGGTGAACCGCCACAGCGCATCGCACGCCCGCTGCATCCGCTCATGGCTCTCGGCCGTGCCGTCGCCCAGGCGCTCGGTCCACTGCTCGGCGTGGTCCTGGTGGTACGCGACCTCCTTGACCGCCTTCGCCGCGAGCCCGGCGAACTCACTTTCCCCGGCAGCCAGTCGGCCGTACAGCAGTCGCTGATAGACGGAGAAGTAGAGCTGGCGGGCGATGGTGTGCGCGAAGTCGCCGTTCGGCTGCTCGACCAGCTGGAGATTGCGGAAGGCCCGCTCCTCGCGCAGATACGCCAGCTCGTCCTCGTCACCGACGAGGGAGAGAAGCACCCGCGCCTGGCCCAGAAGGTCCAGCGCGATATTGGCGAGGGCGACCTCCTCCTCCAGCACGGGCGCATAACCCGCCCACTCCCCCAGCCGGTGCGAGAGCACCAGGGCGTCGTCGCCGAGGGCGAGTGCGGCGGCATTCACCGTGGTCGTCACAGGTGCTTCACTCCTTCCGGGATCTCGTAGAAGGTCGGGTGGCGGTAGGGCTTGTCGCCGGCCGGCTCGAAGAACGAGTCCTTCTCGTCGGGCGAGGACGCGGTGATCGCCGTGGACGGCACCACCCAGATCGAGACGCCTTCGTTCCGCCGGGTGTAGAGATCGCGGGCATTGCGCAGGGCCATCTGCGCGTCGGGGGCGTGCAGACTTCCCGCGTGGGTGTGGGACAGCCCGCGGCGCGAGCGCACGAAGACCTCCCACAGCGGCCAGTCGGTCGAGCTGCTCATGCCGTCGCCTCCCCGGGCTTCACGTGCTGCGCTTGGTGCTTGGTGGCATACGCCGCGGCCGCGTCACGGACCCAGGCGCCCTCTTCGTGCGCCTGGCGGCGCTGGCTTATCCGCTGTTCGTTGCAGGGGCCGTTTCCCTTGAGGACTTCCTGGAACTCGGCCCAGTCGATCGCGCCGAAGTCGTGGTGACCCCGCTCCTCGTTCCACCGCAGGTCGGAGTCCGGGAGGGTGAGCCCGAGGGCTTCGGCCTGCGGGACGCAGATGTCCACGAAGCGCTGACGCAGCTCGTCGTTGGAGTGCCGCTTGATCTTCCAGGCCGTGGACTGCGCCGAGTGCGACGATTCGTCGTCCGGCGGGCCGAACATCATCAGCGACGGCCACCACCAGCGGTCCACCGCGTCCTGCGCCATCTCGTGCTGGGCGGACGTCCCACGGGAGAGGGCGAGCAGCAGCTCGTACCCCTGCCGCTGATGGAAGGACTCCTCCTTGCAGATCCGGACCATCGCGCGGGCGTACGGACCGTAGGAGCAGCGGCAGAGCGGCACCTGGTTGGTGATCGCGGCGCCGTCCACCAGCCAGCCGATCGCGCCGACATCGGCCCAGGTCAGGGTCGGATAGTTGAAGATCGAGGAGTACCTCTGACGGCCCGCGTGGAGCTTGTCGAGCAGCTCCTCGCGGCTCGTGCCCAGGGTTTCGGCGGCGCTGTACAGGTACAGCCCGTGGCCCGCCTCGTCCTGCACCTTGGCCATCAGGATCGCCTTGCGCCGCAGCGAGGGGGCTCGCGTGATCCAGTTCGCCTCCGGCTGCATGCCGATGATCTCGGAGTGGGCGTGCTGGGCCATCTGGCGAACCAGCGTCGCCCGGTAGGCGTCCGGCATCCAGTCGCGCGGCTCGATGCGCTCGTCGGCGGCAACGGCGGCGTCAAAAACCGCCTCGTACGCATCCGCAGTCACTGCCGTCATCCGAGCTCCCTACCGACCGATCGTTCGGTTCATTGACTTCAATGGTGAGTCGACGGCCCGTAGGGTGTCAACCCTGTGGATATCCGAGCTTGACCGAGGGGGATCGGGGCGGGATGGACTCCTACGAGGACGAGGACGTCAAACGCGCCGGGGGCACGAGCTCCGGGCCGCCGCCCGAGCACGCCCCTGGCCCCTCTGACCAGCCCGGATCCCCGCCCGATGCCCTGTCCGTGTCACAGCCCCCGGGCGAGGTACGGCCGCAGCCCGGGCCGGGACACCAGCGCGAGCCCGCCCCCACCGGTGGCATAGCGGCGCTCTCGCTCCCCTACCAGGTGGCCGCCGCCGTCTCGCTCGCGATCATCGGCGTACTCGCCTGTGTCCACCTGGCCATGGTCTTTCTGCACGTCGCCCCCTCCAACACCGTGACCAAGCACTACGGCAAAGCGGTCGACGGCTGGGTCTACCCCGAGTTCGAACAGAACTGGAAGCTCTTCGCCCCCAACCCGCTCCAGCAGAACGTCGCCGTGCAGGCGAGGGCCGAGGTCACCAGCCCCGACGGCGGCCGCAAGCGCACCGACTGGATCGACCTCACCGGCGAGGACGGCGAGGCGATCCGCGGCAATCTCCTCCCCAGCCATGTCCAGCAGAACGAGCTCCGCCGGGGCTGGGACTTCTACGTGAACTCCCACGACAACGAGAACCGCGCGAACGGCCTCCGCGGCCAGCTCTCCGAGAGCTACATCCGCCGCATCGTGATGCTGCGCCTCGAGGGGCACGACCTGGGCGGCCCGGTCGAGCGCATCCAGCTCAGGTCGTCCACCCGCTCGGTCAAGGCCCCGGAGTGGAGCGAGGAGAAGACCGACACCCGCCCGGCCTTCCGAGCGCTGCCGTGGTGGACGGTGACCACAGCGGATCTGCCCGGGCAAGTCCGTAACGGTCGTACGGAGGCCGGCAAGTGACCCAACCCGTCGAAGGCAAGGTCGCCCGCACCGTCCAGCGCTTCACCTCCAGGGCCCTCGGCCCGTACCAGAGCGCCGTCGTCCGGATCGGCTTCGCCGCCACCTGGCTGCTCTTCCTCCTGCGTGAACTGCCCAACCGCCATGAGATGTACGGGCCCGACGGCCCGTGGAGCTGGGACATGGGGCGGCGGCTCATCTCGGGCAATGACGCCTTCACCGCGCTCATGTGGTCGGACAACACTCTCTGGTTCGAGATCGTGTACGGCGCCGCCGTGCTGTCCAGCGTGCTGCTGATGCTCGGCTGGCGTACCCGCGCCATGTCCGTGATCTTCATGATCGGTGTGCTGTCGCTGCAGAATCGCTCCATCTTCATGGGTGACGGCGGCGACAACGTCATCCATCTGATGGCGATGTATCTGGTCCTCACGCGCTGCGCTCAGGTCTGGTCGCTGGACGCACGGCGCGCGGCGCGTGCGAACGCTGTGCCGGGAGTGCCGCCGCGCGACCGGGTCGGCCCCGCGCTGTGGCTGGTGCTGGGATGCGGCCTGGTCATCGCCACGTTCCTGAACCAGACCGGCTGGCTCGTCCTGCTGGTTGTCTGGCTGCTGTGGGTCGCGCAGGGCCTCTGGTGGATGGTGAGCCGGTACGCCCCGAACAGCGAGCCGCGCACCCTGCTCGACGTTCTCGCCAACCTCACGCACAACGCCGCCCTCGTCGTGATCATGGCCGAGGTCTGTCTGATCTACGCGACCGCCGGCTGGTACAAGATCCAGGGCTCGCGCTGGCAGGACGGCACCGCGCTCTACTACCCGCTCAAGCTCGACTACTTCACGCCCTGGCCGGCCCTCTCCGACCTCCTCGCCTCGGGCGGGTTGATGGTGATGGTGCTGACCTACGGCACGGTCATCGTGCAGGTCGCCTTCCCCTTCACACTCTTCAACCGGCGGGTCAAGAACGTCCTGCTGGTGGCGATGATGCTGGAGCACGCGGGCATCGCCGTGCTGCTCGGCCTGCCCTTCTTCTCGCTCGCGATGATCGCCGCCGACGCGGTGTTCCTGCCGACCGCGTTCCTGGTCTGGCTCGGCGGGCGGGCCGTGCGGGGTCGGGACCGGGTGCGCTCGAAGGCGGACGTGGTGCCGGAGCAGCGGCGGGGCAGCCAGGATCAGCCCCGTACGCTCGTCGGGTGAGCACCACCGAAGAATCGATTCAGTACGACGACGGCTACGGCGCGGACAAGGTCGGCGTAGGGCCGCATCCGGGGCCATGGCCGCAGGACGAGCGGTACGACCCCGAGCTGCTCGCGGAAGGCGACCGGCGCAATGTCGTCGACCAGTACCGGTACTGGACGCGTGAGGCGATCGTCGCCGACCTGGACACACGGCGGCACGGATTCCATGTGGCCGTGGAGAACTGGGGCCACGACTTCAACATCGGTTCGGTGGTGCGCACCGCCAATGCCTTCCTGGCGAAGGAGATCCACATCGTGGGCCGACGGCGCTGGAACCGGCGCGGGGCCATGGTCACCGACCGGTATCAGCATGTTCGGCACCACCCGGACACGGAGTCGCTGACTGCCTGGGCCGCGGCCGAGGATCTGCCGATCATCGGGATCGACAATCTGCCGGGTGCGGTGCCGCTGGAGCGCACGGAGCTGCCGCGCCGGTGCGTGCTGCTCTTCGGGCAGGAGGGGCCCGGACTGACGGAGGAGGCGCGCAAGCACGCGACGATGGTGTGCTCGATCGCGCAGTTCGGCTCGACGCGCTCGATCAACGCGGGCGCGGCGGCGGCGATCGCGATGCACGCGTGGGTGCAGCGGTACGCGGAGATCCCCTCCCCGTAGGGAAGGTGCGTCCCGCGGCCCGCGTAAATGATGCCGTGGCCCCAAGTCACCCTCGGGGCCACGGCGTTCAGCAAGTGATCACGCCTGGCGGCGGACCTCCACCACCCGGAAGCGGTTCGAGACGAAAGCTCCGTCGCACAGCGCGGCGTTCGCCGCCGGGTTGCCGCCCGAGCCGTGGAAGTCGGAGAAGGCGGCCGTCTGGTTGACGTATACCCCGCCCGTCAGATTCAGGGAGAGCTGCGCCGACTCGTCCAGGCAGACGTCCTCGATCGCACGCTCCGTCTCCGCCGAGGTGGTGTACGCGCCGACTGTCATCGTGCCCTTGTCGCGGACCGTGCGCCGCAGCAGATCCAGCCCGTCGGCCGTCGAGTCCACCGCGACCGCGAACGAGACCGGGCCGAAGCACTCCGACAGATACGCCGGCTCTGCGTCGGTCCCTTCCCAGAGCTTGCGCGCGCCGTCGAGCTTGACGACGACCGGTGTACGGACGACGGCGTCCGGGAAGTCGGGGTTGCCGATCTTCCTGGAGGGCAGGGCCACTTCGCCCAGTCCGGCGGCCGCGTCCAGGCGTGCCTTCACATCGGGGTTGACCAGCGCGCCCAGCAGGGCGTTCGCCCGGGCGTCGTCGCCGAGCAGGCCGCCCACCGAGGCCGCGATATCGGCGACCACCTCGTCGTACGACTTGGGTCCGGCGTCCGTCGTGATGCCGTCCCTCGGGATGAGGAGGTTCTGCGGCGTGGTGCACATCTGGCCGCTGTAGAGCGACAGCGAGAACGCCAGGTTGGACAGCATCCCCTTGTAGTTGTCGGTGGAGTCGACGACGACGGTGTTGACGCCGGCCTTCTCGGTGTAGACCTGCGCCTGGCGGGCGTTTTCCTCCAGCCAGTCGCCGAAGCCGGTGGATCCCGTGTAGTCGATGATCTTGATCTCGGGGCGTACCGCGAGGGTCTTGGCGATCCCCTCGCCCGGGCGCTCGGCGGCCAGACAGACCAGGTTCGGATCGAAGCCCGCCTCGGCGAGGACCTCGCGGGCGACACGCACCGTGAGAGCGAGCGGCAGCACCGCGCGGGGGTGCGGCTTGACCAGGACCGGGTTGCCGGTGGCCAGGGAGGCGAACATCCCCGGGTAGCCGTTCCACGTCGGGAAGGTGTTGCAGCCGATCAGCAGCGAGATACCGCGTCCCGCGGTGGTGAAGGTCTTCCGCAGCTGAAGGGGGTCGCGCTTGCCCTGCGGCTTGGACCAGTCCGCGGCCTCGGGCGTGCGGGTCTGCTCCGCATAGGCGTACGCAACGGCCTCCAGGCCGCGGTCCTGGGCGTGCGGTCCGCCCGCCTGGAACGCCATCATGAAGGCCTGGCCGCTGGTGTGCATCACCGCGTGCGCGAACTCATGGGTGCGGGCGCTGATCCGGGACAGGATCTCCAGGCAGACCAGAGCCCTCGTCTCGGGGCCGGCCTCGCGCCAGGCGCCCATGCCCGCGCGCATCGCGGGCAGCAGGACATCCACATCCGGGTGCGGATACTCGATGCCGAGCTCCGGTCCGTACGGCGAGATTTCGCCGCCCGTCCAGCCGTCCGTGCCCGGCTGGTCCAGGTCGAAGCGGGAGCCGCGCAGGGTCTCGAACGCCGCGAGGCCGTCGGTCGGCGCGCTCTCGCCGTAGGCCTTGGGGTGCTCGGGGTGCGGGGACCAGTACGCGCGCGTGCGGATCGCTTCGAGGGCCTGGTCGAGCGTGGGCCGGTGGGTCTCGGTCAGCTGCATGAAGGACCAACTCCTCGTCGAGCTGGGCAGGGGAGGAATGACAGAGTTAGAGTAACCGAACGATCGGTCGGTACAAGGGGGCCTGTCAAACCTGTGGACAACTCATCGGGGAGGATCGCTCCCATGACCGCCATCGATCAGAGACGTACCGTCGCCGTCGTCGGCACCGGCACCATGGGGCAGGGCATCGCCCAGATAGCCCTGGTCGCGGGCCACCTCGTACGCCTCTACGACGCCGTGCCCGGACGGGCGGCGGAGGCCGCTGACGCCATCGGCGCGCGCCTCGACCGGCTGGTCGAGAAGGGCCGGCTGGACGCCGTCGAGCGCGACGCCGCCCGCGAGCGTCTGCACCCGGCCGCCGATCTTGCCGAGCTCACCGACGCGGCCCTCGTCATCGAGGCGATCCTTGAGCAACTCAGCGTCAAACAGGAGCTGTTCACAGCCCTGGAGGAGATCGTCGCTGACGACTGCCTGCTCGCGACCAACACCTCGTCCCTCTCCGTCACCGCCGTCGCGGGCGCCTTGAAGCACCCCGGCCGCTTCGTCGGGCTGCACTTCTTCAACCCGGCGCCCCTGCTCCCCCTCGTCGAGGTCGTCAGCGGCCACGCGACCGACGCGGCGACAGCCACGCGCGCGTGGGCGACGGCGGCGGCCTGGGGCAAGACGCCGGTGCGCTGCACCGACACCCCCGGGTTCATCGTCAACCGCATCGCCCGGCCCTTCTACGCCGAAGCCTTCGCGGTCTACGAGGAGCGCGGCGCAGAACCGGCCACCATCGACGCGGTGCTGCGCGAGTGCGGCGGCTTCCGGATGGGGCCGTTCGAGCTGACCGACCTGATCGGACAGGACGTCAACGAGGCCGTGACGCGGTCGGTCTGGGAGTCCTTCTTCCAGAGCCCCAAGTTCACGCCGTCGCTCGCCCAGCGCCGCCTGGTCGAGTCGGGGCTGCACGGACGCAAGAGCGGGCGCGGCTGGTACCCGTACGAGGAAGGCGCGATACGCCCCGAGCCGCACACCGCGCCCGACACCGGGCCGCCGTCCCACATCACCGTCGAGGGCGACCTCGGGCCGGCCCGAGAGCTGCTCGCGATGATCCGCGAGGCGGGCATCACGGTCCGCGAGTCGGACGAGGACCAGGGCACCAGGATTCTGCTGCCCAGCGGCGGACAGCTGGTGCTCACCGACGGACAGACCTCGGCCGAGTTCCGCGATGTCGTCTACTTCGACCTGGCGTTCGACTACCGGGCCGCGACCCGGATCGCGCTCTCCGCCTCCGAGGTCACCGAATGGGAGACGCTCAGGCAGTCGATCGGCCTCTTCCAGGCACTCGGCAAGAAGGTCAGCGTCATCGGCGACGTCCCCGGGATGATCGTGGCCCGTACGGTCGCGATGCTCGTGGATCTCGCCGCGGATGCCGTCGCCAAGGGGGTCGCCTCACCGGCGGACATCGACACGGCGATGCGGCTCGGCGTGAACTACCCGCTGGGGCCGGTCGAGTGGGGCCGCCGGCTCGGCCGCGCCTGGGCGCACGAGCTGCTGGACGAGCTCCACGCGCGCGTGCCCACCGGGCGCTACGCCGCTTCCCTGGCGCTCTACCGCGACTCGTACGTCCGCATGGACAAGGACGGGGCAGGCTCTTGACCACGCCCAAGCGGGACACGTACACACCCGAGACGCTGCTGACCGTAGCCGTCCGGATCTTCAACGAGCGCGGCTACGACGGCACCTCCATGGAGCATCTCTCCAAGGCGGCCGGCATCTCCAAGTCCTCGATCTACCACCACGTCGCGGGCAAGGAGGAGCTGCTGCGCCGTGCCGTCAGCCGGGCGCTCGACTCCCTTTTCGCGATCCTGGAAGAGCCGGGGGCGGTACGGGGACGGGCCGTCGAGCGCGTCGAGTACGTGACCCGGCGCACCGTCGAGGTGCTGATGGCCGAGCTGCCCTATGTGACGCTGCTGCTGCGCGTACGGGGCAATACGACGACCGAGCGCTGGGCGATGGAGCGGCGCCGTGAGTTCGATCAGCGGGTCTCGGACCTGCTGAAGGCGGCCGCGGCGGACGGCGATCTCCGCGCGGACATGGACATCCGGCTGGCGACCCGGCTGCTGTTCGGCATGGTGAACTCCCTGGTCGAGTGGTACCGACCGCATCCGGGCAGCGGCTACGACGGCGACCAGGTCGCCGAGGCGGTCGTACGGCTGGCCTTCGACGGGCTGCGTACGGACTCCTAGGCCCTGTCCGGGCGATCTTGTCGGGCCCTCGACGGCAGCTACGGCACCTCGCTGCGTTGTCGGAGTCGCCCAAGTACGTCCAGTACGAGAGCGATCCTCCGCCTTGCGATGCACCGCATCTGACGCCGCGGGCTGATCCTCGAAGATCGCCCGGACAGGGCCTAGCCGGACAGGTCCTGGATCCCCCGGCGCCACTATGGGCGCCCGGAGCCGCCAGGGCCCTAGGGGAGCGGCTCCGCGTCCGGCGCCGGTCCGGCAATCTGCCCGGGGCCCGGATCGAGATCCGTCTCCTCGAAGACCAGCAGCGTGCGGGTGGACAGGACCTCCGGGATCGACTGGAGCCTGGTCAGCACGAGCTCGCGCAGCGTGCGGTTGTCCGGGGTGTGCACCAGCAGGAGTACGTCGAAGTCACCGCTGACCAGCGCGATGTGCACGGCACCCGGCAGGGCCCGCAGCTGCTCTCGCACCGTGCGCCAGGAGTTCTGCACGATCTTGAGCGTGATGTAGGCGGAGGCGCCCTGGCCCGCCCGCTCGTGGTTCACGCGGGCGCTGAAGCCGCGGATCACTCCGTCGTCGATGAGCCGGTTGATACGGGCGTACGCGTTGGCGCGCGAGACATGGACCCGATCGGCCACCGAACGTATCGAGGCACGGCCGTCCGTCTGGAGCATGCGCAGGATGTCGCGGTCGATCGCGTCCAGCGGGCGCGGCGGAGGGGCTTGCTCCATGCGGTCCCCGTCCTCGGCCATTTGTTCAGCTGCCATGTCCCCCCGCCTCCCTAGCATGGACGACCTGTCTCTATATCAAGCCGTGGAGAACCGTTTGTCCACAGGCTGAAGGTGCCTGTAGCCAAAATGCGCCAACGACCGAACAATCGGTAGGTGAGGCGCACCACACTCGTGCCGCCTCGCCACCTTCGTCCCCGCTTTCGTCGTCGCTCCCACGAGGAGGTGCTCGCGTTGAGAAAGAGCAGCATGACGGTCCAAGAGCTGCCCGGTGCCGCTTCCGCCTACCGGCCCACCCCGCCCCCGGCGTGGAAGCCCCGCACCGACCCCACACCGCTGCTCCCGGACCCGGAGCCGTATCGCGTGCTCGGTACGGAGGCCGCGGCAGGGACCGACCCCGAGCTGCTGCTGCGGCTGTACGCGGAGCTGGTGCGCGGCCGCAGGTACAACGTCCAGGCCACCGCCCTGACCAAGCAGGGCCGGCTCGCGGTCTACCCCTCGAGCACCGGGCAGGAGGCATGCGAGGTGGCCGCGGCGCTGGCGCTGGAGGAGCGGGACTGGCTCTTCCCCAGCTACCGCGACACCCTGGCGGCCGTGGCCCGGGGCCTGGACCCCGTACAGGCGCTGACGCTGCTGCGCGGCGACTGGCACACCGGGTACGACCCGCGTGAGCACCGCATAGCTCCCCTGTGCACCCCGCTCGCCACCCAGCTGCCGCACGCCGTGGGGCTGGCGCACGCCGCCCGCCTCAAGGGCGACGACGTCGTCGCGCTGGCCATGGTCGGCGACGGCGGCACCAGCGAGGGCGACTTCCACGAGGCGCTGAACTTCGCCGCGGTGTGGCGGGCCCCCGTCGTCTTCCTCGTCCAGAACAACGGCTTCGCGATCTCGGTGCCGCTGGCCAAGCAGACCGCCGCACCCTCGCTCGCCCACAAGGCCGTGGGGTACGGAATGCCGGGCCGGCTCGTCGACGGTAACGACGCGGCCGCGGTGCACGAAGTGCTCGGCGAGGCCGTGGCGCGGGCCAGGCGCGGTGGCGGTCCGACGCTGATCGAGGCAGTGACGTACCGCATCGACGCCCATACGAACGCCGATGACGCGACCCGCTACCGGGGCGAGGCCGAGGTCGAGACCTGGCGTGCGCACGACCCGATCCGGCTGCTGGAGCGTGAGTTGACCGAGCGGGGGCTGCTCGACGAGGACGGCATACGGGCGGCGGCCGACGCGGCCGAGACGATGGCCGCGGATCTGCGCGAGCGGATGAACGCCGATGCGGTACTGGAACCGATGGACCTGTTCGAGCACGTCTACGCCGAGCAGACCAGCCAGCTGCGCGAGCAGGCGGCGCAGCTGCGGGCCGAGCTGGACGCGGAGGGAGAGGCGCGATGACCACGGCCGCGGTGAAGCCCGCTTCCATGGCGCAGGCCTTGCAGCGCGCGATGCGCGACGCGATGGCCGAGGACCCGGCCGTTCATGTGCTGGGGGAGGACGTCGGCGCGCTCGGCGGGGTCTTCCGGGTCACGGACGGGCTCGCCAAAGAGTTCGGCGAGGACCGCTGTACGGACACCCCGCTCGCGGAGGCGGGCATCCTCGGCACGGCCGTCGGCATGGCGATGTACGGGCTGCGGCCGGTCGTCGAGATGCAGTTCGACGCCTTCGCGTATCCGGCGTTCGAGCAGCTGATCAGCCATGTGGCACGGATGCGGAACCGCACGCGGGGCGGAATGCCGCTGCCGATCACGGTGCGTGTGCCGTACGGCGGCGGGATCGGCGGCGTCGAGCACCACAGCGACTCGTCCGAGGCGTACTACATGGCGACTCCGGGGCTCCATGTCGTCACGCCGTCGACGGTCGACGACGCCTACGGGCTGCTGCGGGCGGCGATCGCCTCCGACGACCCCGTGGTCTTCCTGGAGCCGAAGCGGCTGTACTGGTCGAAGGCGCAGTGGTCGCCGGACGCACCGTCCGCGGTCGAGCCGATAGGCCGGGCCGTCGTCCGGCGCACCGGGCGCAGCGCCACGCTCATCACGTACGGGCCCTCCGTGCCGGTGTGCATGGAGGCGGCGGAGGCCGCCGCGGCCGAGGGCTGGGACCTGGAAGTCGTCGATCTGCGCTCGCTGGTGCCCTTCGACGACGAGACGGTCTGCGCGTCCGTGCGGCGTACGGGCCGGGCGGTCGTCGTCCATGAATCGACCGGCTTCGGAGGTCCCGGCGGGGAGATCGCCGCCCGGGTGACGGAGCGCTGCTTCCACCATCTGGAGGCGCCGGTGCTGCGGGTTGCCGGATTCGACATTCCGTATCCGCCGCCGATGCTCGAGCGGCACCATCTGCCGGGAGTCGACCGGGTGCTGGACGCGGTGGCGCGACTGCAGTGGGAGGCGGGGAGCTGATGGCTCAGGTGCTCGAATTCAAGCTCCCGGACCTTGGCGAAGGTCTGACCGAGGCGGAGATCGTCCGTTGGCTGGTGGCCGTCGGCGATGTCGTCGCGATCGACCAGCCGGTCGTCGAGGTCGAGACGGCCAAGGCGATGGTGGAGGTGCCGTGCCCGTACGGGGGTGTGGTGACCGCGCGCTTCGGTGAGGAGGGTACGGAACTGCCGGTCGGTGCACCGCTGTTGACGGTTGCGGTGGGTGCCGTGGAGTCGGCCGGGGCGGCTGCGGCCCTGGGCTCGGCCGGGCTCTCGGCTTCCGGTGGCGAGTCCTCCGGCGAGTCGTCCGGGAACGTGCTGGTCGGCTATGGGACGGGGGCGCCGGCGGCTCGCAGGCGCCGCATCCGCCCGGCCGCGCCCGGGGCGGAGCTCGGAAACGGCGCCCGGCCGGCCGGGCGCGCCGAGGCACAGGCGCCGACGCGTGCCCCCGTGCCCGTACCGGCCGCCGTGCCCGCGGCTGCGCCCCCACCCGGGCCCGAAGCTTCCGGGCCAGTGCCCGTGATCTCGCCGCTCGTCCGCAGGCTCGCGCGTGAACACGATCTCGATCTGCGGCAGTTGAGCGGGTCCGGGCCGGACGGGCTGATCCTGCGCGCTGACGTCGAGTACGCCGTGCGCGCCGCCGGGACGACCGACGTACCCGACACCGCCGCAGTCGCTGCGACAGCGGCTGCCGTCGGTGGGGGGCGTGGAGAGCGCGTACCGCTGCGCGGCGTGCGCGGGGCCGTCGCCGACAAGCTCTCCCGCAGTCGGCGCGAGATACCCGACGCCACCTGCTGGGTCGATGCGGACGCGACCGAGCTGATGGCCGCGCGGGCCTCGATGAACGCCGCGGGCGGCCCGAAGATCTCGCTTCTCGCGCTGCTCGCCCGGATCTGCACGGCTGCTCTCGCGCGCCACCCGGAGCTCAACTCCACGGTGGACATGGAGGCAAGGGAGATCGTGCGCCTTCACGAGGTGCATCTCGGCTTCGCGGCGCAGACCGAGCGGGGGCTTGTCGTCCCCGTAGTCCGGGATGCGCACAGCCGCTCGGCCGAGTCGCTGGCCGCGGAGTTCGGGAGGCTGACGGACGCGGCCAGAGAAGGGAAGCTGACTCCGGCGGACCTGACCGGTGGGACGTTCACGCTGAACAACTACGGGGTGTTCGGCGTCGACGGCTCCACGCCGATCATCAATCACCCGGAGGCGGCCATGCTCGGCGTGGGCCGGATCGTGCCCAAGCCGTGGGTGCACCGGGGCGAGCTGGCCGTCCGCCAGGTCGTCCAGCTCTCCCTCACCTTCGACCACCGGGTCTGTGACGGCGGCACGGCGGGCGGTTTCCTGCGCTTTGTGGCCGACTGCGTGGAGCATCCGGCGGTTCTGCTGCGCAGCCTGTAGAGCCGGCCGAGAAGAGAGATCGAATCGGGGCTCCCCGCCCACGCCGTCGCGGCCCATACTTCAGGCATGACCGCGTATGACGCCATCGTGCTCGCCGGAGGTGCCGCGAAGCGGCTGGGCGGGGCCGACAAGCCGGCGGTGAGCGTGGGCGGGCGGGCCCTGCTCGACCGTGTGCTCGGGGTGTGCCGCGACGCGGGGCGCACCGTCGTCGTCGGGGGGCGCCGGGCCACCGTGCGCCCCGTGGTCTGGGCGCGCGAGGAGCCTCCGGGCGGCGGACCGCTCGCCGCGCTGGACGCCGGGGTGCGGCAGGTCGAGGCACAGTCCGTCCTCGTGCTCTCGGCCGATCTGCCGTTCCTGGGGGAGCGGACGGTACGCGAGCTGATCGGCGCTCTCGACACGAGCGGGCAGGAGGCTGCCCTGCTCACCGATCCCGGCGGCCGCGACCAGCCCCTCGTAGCGGCGTACCGCACCGAACCGCTGCGCCGTGAACTGGCTCTTCTCGCTGCCGAGTACGGGAGTCTGACCGGGCTGCCGTTGCGTCTGCTGACGCAGGAACTGGACCTCGCCCGGATCGCCGCGGAGCCACTGGCCTCTTTCGACTGCGACACCTGGGAGGACATCTTCGCGGCCCGGGCCCGTATCAGGGAGCATGGGAACGTGCTGGACGAATGGATTACCGCAGTCAAGGACGAACTCGGCATCGACCTCGACGTCGACATCGGCGTCCTGCTCGACCTCGCGCGGGATGCCGCGCACGGTGTCGCCCGCCCCGCCGCACCGCTCACCACCTTCCTGGTGGGTTACGCGGCGGCCTCGGCGGGCGGTGGCGGTCCGGAGGCGGTCGCGGAGGCCGCCCGTAAGGCCGCCGCGCTCGCCCTGCGCTGGGCCGACGAGGCGGATCGGGCCGACCAGGCCGGAGCGGGACCAACCGCTCCCGGCACTGCTGCCGGGGACTCCACCAGGACCGACGAGGCCGACGCCGGATGACCGGTCAGGATCATGGGGCCGATGCCAGGGGCCACGCCGTGGGCCCCGTGCACAAGGCCGACGCGGCCGAGTCCGAGGTGGACGGCGTCGAGGAAGCCCTCGCGCTGGTCGGCCGGCAGACGCGGCAGGAGCCCGCACCCGGCCCCGCCGCGACCCGGCACCGCGCCACCCCCTGGCCCGACGCCCGCGCCCTCGCCGCCCGCCTGGGGCGCGCCGCCCCGCTCCGTAGCCGGCGCGTGCCCCTCGATCAGGCGCTGGGCCAGGTGCTCGCCGAGCCGCTCGCCGCGCTCTGTGATCTGCCCTCCTTCGACACCTCCGCCATGGACGGATGGGCCGTCGCGGGCCCGGGTCCATGGACCATCCAGGGCGACGGCTCGATCCTCGCCGGGCACGGCGACGCCTCGCCGCTCCCCGACGGCGCGGCCGTGCGCATCGCCACCGGCGCCCGTATCCCTCCCGAGGCCACCGCGGTGATCCGCGGCGAGCACTCCCGTGCCGACGCGGACAGGCGCCAGCTGCACGCCGAGCGTGAGGTGATCCCCGGTCAGGACATCCGGCCGCGGGGTCAGGAGTGCCGCTCCGGCGACGAACTCCTGCCCGCCGCCTCCCTGGTGACCCCCGCCGTACTCGGACTCGCCGCGGCCGCCGGTTACGACGAGCTGCTCACCGTCCGCAGGCCGCGGGTCGAAGTCCTCGTCCTCGGCGATGAGCTGCTCACGGCGGGACTCCCCCACGACGGTCTCATCCGTGACGCCCTCGGTCCGATGATCGGCCCGTGGCTGCGGGCTCTCGGCGTCGAGGTCATCGCCACACGCCGACTCGGTGACGACGCCGAGGCCCTCCACGAGGCTGTCACCACCTCCGGCGCGGACCTGCTCCTGACCACCGGTGGGACGGCTGCGGGGCCGGTGGACCATGTCCACCCGGTCCTGCGGAAGGCCGGCGCCGAGCTGCTGGTCGACGGGGTCGCGGTACGGCCCGGCCATCCGATGCTGCTGGCCCGGCTCGCCCCTGACACGCCTCGACCGGACCCGCACGGGCCCGATCCGCACGGGCCGGACGCGCGTCTCCCCGCCCGGTATCTGGTGGGCCTGCCCGGCAATCCCCTCGCCGCCGTGTCCGGGCTCCTCACCCTCGCCGAGCCCCTCCTGCGTGCACTCGCGGGCCGGCCGTCCCCTGCCCCGTATCGCGGGCCAGTACGGGACCAGGTGCACGGGCATCCGTACGACACCCGCCTGGTGCCCTTCGTCCACCGCGCCGACCAGTTGGTTCCGCTGCACTACAACGGACCCGCCATGCTGCGCGGTATCGCCGCCGCCGATGGTCTGGCCGTCGTTCCGCCGGGCGGCGCGCGGGTCGGGGTTGAGCTGGAGGTCCTCGATCTGCCCTGGTCGGCCGCGTTCGCCGGCGGCGGGTGTTTCACGTGAAACTTCCCGGTCATGACGCCATCGCGCGCGGCGCCGACGAGCAGCTTCTCGCCAGCCGGCTGAAACTCCCTGCGGGAGACGGAGGACCTGGTCGTGTGCGTGCTGCGGGGACACCGGCTGATCGGCTACCACGATCTGGCGGCGACTCCGCCGCAGCTGACGGACCGGCTCATCACATCGTGCGCGCCACGAACGCATCGCCGATGAACAGCCCGGAGTAGCCTCGCCGCCATGCATGCGATCACGATTCCCGAACCTGGCGGTCCCGAGGCGCTTGTCTGGGCCGAGGTGCCCGATCCCGTACTAGGCGAGGGCGAAGTCCTCGTCGAGGTCGTGGCGAGCGCGGTCAACCGAGCCGATCTGCTGCAGCGGCAGGGCTTCTACGACCCGCCGCCCGGCTCCTCCCCCTACCCCGGCCTGGAATGCTCCGGCCGGATCGCGGAGGTGGGGGCCGGTGTCTCCGGGTGGAGTGTGGGCGATGAGGTGTGCGCGCTGCTGGCGGGTGGCGGTTACGCGGAGAAGGTCGCCGTGCCGGCGGGGCAGCTGCTGCCGGTGCCTGCGGGCCTGGACCTGGTGACGGCCGCGGCGCTGCCGGAGGTGACCGCCACGGTGTGGTCGAACGTGTTCATGATCGCGCACTTGCGGCCGGGCGAGACGCTGCTGGTCCACGGCGGTGCGAGCGGTATCGGCACAATGGCGATCCAGCTGGCGAAGGCGGTGGGCGCGCGGGTGGCCGTCACCGCGGGCGGGCCCGACAAGCTGGCGCGCTGTGCGGAGCTGGGCGCGGACATCCTGATCGACTACCGCGAGCAGGACTTCGTGGAGGAGCTGCGGAAGGCGACGGACGGGGCGGGTGCGGACGTCATCCTCGACATCGTCGGCGCGAAGTATCTGGACCGGAATGTGCGGGCGCTTGCGGTCAACGGCCGGCTTGCCGTGATCGGGCTCCAGGGGGGCGTCAAGGGCGAGTTGAACCTGGCGGCCCTGCTCGGGAAGCGCGCGGCGATCACGGCGACGTCGCTGCGGGGGCGGCCGCTGGGCGAGAAGGCGTCGATCATCGCGGCGGTGGGGGAGCATGTCTGGCCGCTGATCGAGGGGCCGGGTGCGGGCGGTGGTGGACCGGGCGGTTCCGCTGACGGATGCGGCGGAGGGCACCGTGCTGGAGTCCGGCGCGAATGTCGGCAAGGTGCTGCTGGTGGCGCCCGCGGCGGCTGACCCACCACCGCCCTTGTGTACGGGGTACTCCGTCCACCCGCACCTCCGGCGCGGCACCGGCCGCGCCGCGCCCGCCTTGGGGCATCGTCCGTCCGGACCCGCTCCCACGGCAATGCCCGGCTCACCATCCGTGAGCCGGGCATCGGCATCAGCGTCGCGCGGCGACGGCTACAAGTACGGGCCCGAGCGGATCGCGCCGTGCGGGCCTTCGTCGTCGTCCTCGTGGGAGGCGCCCGGCGGGAGGGCGCGGCGCATTTGTTCGAGTTGGGCGCGGGCCGCCATCTGCTGGGCGAACAGGGCCGTCTGGATTCCGTGGAAAAGGCCCTCGAGCCAGCCCACCAACTGGGCCTGCGCAATGCGCAGTTCGGCCTCGGAGGGGATCGCCTCGTCCGTGAAGGGGAGGCTGAGGCGTTCGAGTTCCTCGACGAGCTCGGGGGCGAGGCCGTCTTCCAGCTCCTTCACCGAGCTGGCGTGGATCGCCTTGAGCCGTACCCGGCTCGCCTCGTCCAGAGGTGCTGCCCTGACTTCCTCCAGCAGCTGCTTGATCATGCTGCCGATCCGCATGACCTTCGCAGGCTGTTCGACCATCTCCGTCACCGGGACCTCGCGCGACTCGTCGTCACCGTCACCGCCGCCGAGTGCCTTCCCGTCCTGTCCCACGATGAGTACGTGGGGGCTCTCTTGCGACCGTTCATTCCTCGGCATCTCCATGCCGCCATTCTCTCGCACATGTGCGTCACCACACGTTGTGCCCCCGTGCGAGAGTGATCCACCCTCGCACGGGGGCACAAAAACCGCTGGACAGGCGGGGGAGGGCCAGGAGGCCCCGGTCAGGTGGCCGCGCGGCGGGACAGTGCCCCGCGGGAGCGGGTGACCAGTGCCGCCAGGATCGCCGCGCCCACCGGGACCGCGACCAGCAGCGCGGCCAGCGTCGCCCAGGGGACGATGATCGGCACGTGCGGCGGTGTCTGCATGCTGCCGAAGCCCTGGTCAAGCGCGTCCTGGTACCACTTGAGCTGCTGGCGCTTCTCGGTGAGCCGCAGCCCGATCGCCGGCAGTACACCCGCCGCCGAGCCGAGCAGCACACCCATAGCTGCCACCACACCGCACTGGAATCCGCTGAGCGTCCTGCGGACCCGCGGCGGTGCGCCGACCGCCGCGAGGGTCTTCAGATCGGCCTCGGCATCGGCCTGGGCGAGGCCCGTTGCGATACCGGCCGCACCGATGGTGATCAGTCCGGCGAAGACGGTCAGTGCCAGCAGGATGATGCTGTTGTCGCTGGTATAGCCCTCCTCGATGTTGAGACTGACGTCCGAGCCGGTCTTGTCCAGCTCGCCGGAGAGCCGCTGGCGCTGCTCGCTGCTCGGCATCTTGTCGGTGGAGAAGTACGCACCCAGCGGCACTGTGGCCATGCCCGAGGCCTTGACCGCGGCGGGCGGCACGATCATCGCGATGCCGTACGAGTTCGTCTCAGCGGCGGCCTGGTGCACGCCGAACGACTTGATCTCGCCCGGCGCCTCCTTGCCCTTCTCCGAGGCCGCGTCGGCCGCCTTGATGTCGGTGACCAGACGGATGCCGATCTTGCCCTTGGCGTCGACGTTGCGCTTGTCGAACGAGACGATCTGCCCCGCCGCCAGAGCCTTCTCGGCCTCCGCGTCGTCGATCTTCAGCACCTTCAGCAGCTTCGCGTCGCCGACCAGCACACCGCTGTCGGCATAGACCCCACCGCCCCCGACCTCCTTGCAGCGCCAGTCGTCGCCGAGCTTGCGCCGTTCGGCCTTGCTGAACTTCGCCGCGGGGTCCTCGTCCGGGCGCGCCGGGTCGGTCTTCCACAGCGGGCATTCGTTGGCCGTGGGCACGACCACTTCGTAGCGGCCGCAGCCCTCCCCGTCGCCGTACATCGGGCAGTTGGGCTTGCCGACCGAGATCCGGTCCACATCGGCCCGTACGTCGATGGGCAGCAGCTTCTGCACGGTGGCACGCACCGACGGGACGTCCCGTCCGCCGGCCTCGTCGAGCATCACCGAGACCGCGCCGTAGGGCAGACGTGCCGTGTACTGGGCCTCGCCCTGCGCGTCCGCGCTCGCGGCGTACGTCGCCACGGCGACCGTGCCCGCGACGGCTGCCAGCACCGCGGCGACGGCGGGAGCCGTACGGCCCCGGTTGCGTACCGCGTCGCGCAGCGCGAGCCGCGGGGAGAGCGGCAGGATGCGCCCGGTCCTGCCGAACAGGCCCACCAGGGCGGGGGTCAGCGCGACCACGCCCAGCTCGGCGAGGGCGCTGCCGCCCGCGACAACGATGAACTGGTCGGTCATCGTCGACCCGTAGAGCGCGACCGCCGCGCCCAGAATGACCGCGATCAGCCCGATCACCGGGAGCACCCGGCTGCTCTTCCGTACGCCACGGCGTCCGGTGAGCGAGGCCAGCACGGTCTGCCGGGACGAGGTGATGGCCGGGACGATCGCCGCCATCAGGCCTGTGACCACGGCGAGCAGCCCGATGCCGAGGAGCTCGAGCGGCCGTATGTCGAAGCTGCCGAAGCGCTTGCCCATGTAGTCCTCGAGCAGCGGCCGCAGCGCGAAGGTGAGAAGCAGGCCGAGGATCGTGCCGACCACGGCGGCGGCGACGCCGATCACCAGACCGCCGGCGAGGACGATGGCACGGATATGGCGGCGGTCGCCGCCGTTGGCGCCGACCAGGCCGAGCTGGCGGCGTGAACGCCGGGCGCCGACCGCGAAGGCGGGCCCTGCCAGCAGGCAGATCTCCAGCATGGCGAGGCCGACGACGGTACCCACCGCCGCGAGGGCCGCGGCCTTGGCGGCCGTGCTCTCCTCGAAGTCGCCCCAGCCCTCTTCCTGGTAGATCGGCACCTCGGACCTGGCAGGCGGGTCGAGAGCCACGACGCGCGAATTGACCGTCACGCCCTTGGCGTTGACCTCCTTGACCATGTTCCACGTGAAACCACCGGCAAGGGACACCAGATGCGTGGTGCTCGGCTCCGAACCGGGCAGCCCGGCCTTTTCGAGGGCCTTGCCGAGCGGCGCGAGCACCGCGCCCGGGAGCGCGTTGACCTGGTCGGTTTTGAGCGAGCCCGGGAGTTCGTACGCGCCGACGATCTTGTACTCGCGGTCGAGGCCGCGTGCCGCAAGGGCGGAGCCCACCTTCAGGCCGCTGCTCTCCAGGAAGTGCGTGGTCGCGGCGACCTCGTCGGCCTTCTGCGGGAGCCGGCCGCGGTCGACGGCCAGGAGGCCCTTGGCCATCGGGTCCGAGGCCTTGAGCTCACGGATCTCGGTGTTCAGCAGGCCGTGCGTGGTGCGCAGCTTGGCCGAACCGATCGAGTCGGTCAGGAACTTGGCGCCGGCAGGCAGCACCTTCCTGATGTCCGTCCTGCCCTCGGGCCACGGCTTGCCGTCGAAGTCCCCCACCGGCACATAGCTTTCGGCGTCCGGGGACTGCTTGACGGGCACCCCGCCCAGGCCGGGGTCGGTCAGCCGGGCATCGGCGCCACCCAGCGAACGCTCAAGGCCCTGCTCCGTGGAGAGCTCGGCGCTGCGCAGGGTCACATCCGCGGCGCTCACGCCGAGGATGGGCAGGGCGATCATGGCGAGGACGAGGAAGCTGCGTCCCTTGAAGCGCCAGGCGTCACGGCGGGCGATCCGGATCGCCGCCCGCCAGGAGTGGTACCAGGTGATCACAGCTCGGCCGCCTGGCCGGAGAGCAGCGAGTCGGCCTGGCTGCGGATGGTCTGGTCGACGACGGCGCCGTCGCGCAGGAAGACCACGCGGTCCGCCCAGGCCGCGAAGCGCGGTTCGTGGGTGACGAGAATGCCGGCCGCGCCGCCGTCGCAGCGCGAGCGCAGCAGAGCGAGGACGGACTCGCCGGTCTCGGAGTCCAGAGCGCCGGTCGGCTCGTCGGCGAGTACGAGGCGCCGCTCACCGACCAGGGCGCGGGCGATGGCCACCCGCTGCTGCTGACCGCCCGACATCTCGTCGGGGAACCGGTCGGCGAGCTGACCGAGGTCCATCTCCTCCAGCGCGGCGACGGCCTCGCCATGGGCCTTGCGCGCGGAGATGCCGTCGAGTTCGCGCGGCAGGGCGACGTTCTCGGCGGCGGTGAGGGCCGGGATGAGGTTGTAGTCCTGGAAGACATAGCCGATGCTGCGGCGGCGCAGGGCGGCGAGCGTCTTGCGGTCGGCGGTGGTGATGTCGGTGTTCTCGACAATCACCCGTCCCGAGGTGGGGACGTCGAGACCGCCCGCGATGGTGAGCAGCGTGGACTTGCCGGAGCCCGACGGGCCCATGACGGCGACGAGTTCGCCGGGGAAGACATCGAGGTTGATGCCGCGCAGGGCGTGCACCTCGGTGGCGCCGCTGCCGTGGACGCGGGTCAGTTGCTGGAGTTGCAGCACGGGCTGCTGTGACGACGGTGACGGCTGTGAATGCTGATCGGACATGGGAAGGGTCCCCCCTTGGACGGACGGCGTGCGTACGGGCGGTACGAGCGGTACGGGCGGTACGAGCGGTACGAGTCGGGTGTACGGAACGGATACGAAGAGGTGAGCGGTAAGCCTGGGTGGTGCCGCGGCGGCCGGTCCCGGTCCCGCGGACTACGTCGGCGGCGGCGCGTGCCGAGCGTGCGCCGCAGACGCGGGCCGGCCCGGTGAGTCCGGCCGGCCCGGCGAGTCCGACGGTGCCGGGGGCGCGATCAGGGCAGCGCCCGCCGGCGGCCCGGCCGGGTCGGCTGCCCTCTCGCCTCCCCGATCGGCCGTCGCGGAGATCCGGATGAGCCGGACTTCGCAGTGGTCGAGCCAGCGCGCCTCGGCCTCGGTCTGGAAGATCAGTTGCTCCAGGACGAGCAGCCAGGCCACGTCGTCCCGCTCCTGCGGGCCGCCGCTCTCGATGGCGGCGAGTGCCTGCGCCTTGAGCCGGGTGTAGTCCTGCATCGCCTTCACGGTGTGGTGCCGCTGGGACTGGATGACGGCACGGATGTCCACGCCGGGCGCGCCGACCGCCATCGCGAGCTTGATGGCCAGCTCGTCCCGGGGCGGACTGCTGCGGTCCACGGGCGTCGTGAACCAGCTCTTCAGCTCGCTGCGCCCGGTATCGGTGATGACGTACAGAGCGTGGCCGGCGTCGTCCTCGCCGCCCTGCGCGACCATGCCGTCGCGCTCCAGGCGGTTGAGGGTCGTATAGACCTGGCCGACGTTGAGCGGCCAGGTGGCACCGGTGCGCGACTCGAACTCCGTACGGAGCTGAGAGCCGTAGCGAGGCCCACGCTCAAGGAGGGCGAGAAGCCCGTGGCGAATCGACATACTCAGTATGTATACCGGGTATGCCAGCCGCGGCAACCACCGAGAGGCGGAGTCTGTGCGTCCGTCTTGAGGGGGACATGGTGATCAGCGGCGCCTCAGCCGCACCCCCAGGAAGCCGATTCCGAGCCCCATGAGCGCCATCCCGGCCCCCAGCGACAGCGGGGAGATCTGGCGCCCGACCGCCTCGGGGACCGTCTGCGGTGCCTGCTGACGTGCGGCGGCCGGTGGGGAGGCCGACGGGGTGGGCGGCACGGACACCACCGCCTCCTCAAGCTCATCCGTCTCGAGTTCCTCATCCTCCACAGGAGGGGGCTTCGACGCGGACGGCCGCGTACGGGACGGAGCGGCCGAGGGGGAAGCGGATACGGAAGGGGACGCGGAGTCAGGGCCGGACGGCGTACGGACGGCGCTCGGGGACGTACTCGGGCTCGGGCTCCGGGACGGCCGTCCGGGCCGCGGGCGGCCCTCGCCGGCCGGCCGCCCGGCGAGCGAGGACGAGACGCTGGGCGTGGCCGTGGGAGAAGGGGCGGGGTCCTCGGACTCCTCGGCGTACGCGTGGGGCGCGGCCACCAGCAGGAGCGACGCGACCGTGATCGCGCACTGAGTGCGGAGCGTTGGAGTCACCGGGTGACCCCCTCCCGTGCCGAGCCGCCGAGATATCGGACTCAGCGTCACATACCATGACACTTCCGGCATCTCGGGCGGACGCCGCGCGGAGCGGACGGGAAAACGGCAACGGAAACGGCCCGGCACGCGCGCTGCGTGCCGGGCCGTTCCTGGGACATGGGAAAGCTGTGAGGGTCACCCCGACTGGCCGGTGGAGACCCTCAGCTCGAACTCCGCGTTCTTCGGCACGACGGGCGAGCCCTGCCTGGGGAACTGCTCGATGACCGCGTCCTTGGCGTACTGAGGGTTGTCCACCTCGGTCACCGTCCAGGTCCAGCCGGCTGCCCGCAGGCACTCCTTCACCGAGAGGAGGTCCTTGTACGTGACGTCGGGGGCCTGGACCTTCGAGGGGTCCGTGCCGTCCTCCGTCGCGTCCGTGCACTCCGTCGTCTCGATGGTCCGCGTGCGGTCCGGCGGGACGACCCCCGCCGTGTCGGCCGACTCGCTCGAGCTCGGGTCCCCGCCCGCGTTGTCCCCGCCGCCCGAGTCCTTGTTCAGTGTGATCGCCGTGATCAGGCCGCCGACCGCCAGCAGCGCCACCACGACCGCGCCCACGATGACCGGCATGTTCCGCTTGCCGCCCCCGGCGCTGCCGCCCGAAGCCGTCGTCGAATGCGGGGCCATGGTGTACGGCGGCGGCGTCGAGGCCGGCGTCCCGTAGGCCGGTGCCGGAGCGGGCGTCTGCGGGTACCCGTAGTGCGGCGCGGGAGCCGGCGTCGGCGCCGGGGTCGGCGGGCCGTACGGGCCGGGCTGGTACGGCGTCTGCACGCTCTGCGGCGCCGGGGCCGACTGGGCCAGCGGCGGGAACACCGCGGAACCCACCCCCGCGCCACTCGTCGACGGCGCGCCACCGATGATCACCGGGGCGCCCGTGTGACCGGCGCCCGCCACCCGCGCGATCTCGTCGCGCATCGCGGCGGCGCTCGGGAAACGCTCGTTCGGGTTCTTCTTCAGCGCGCGGGCGACCAGCGCGTCCATCGCCGGAGTGATGGAGCGGTTGATCGTGGACGGAGCGACCGGCTCCTCCTGTACATGCGCGTACGCGATCGCCAGCGGCGAGTCCGCGTCGAACGGGATCCGCCCCGTCAGCAGCTGGAACAGCATGATGCCGACCGAGTACAGGTCGGATCGCGCATCCACGCCGCGTCCCAGCGCCTGCTCCGGCGACAGATACTGCGGCGTACCGACCACCATGCCGGTCTGCGTCATCGAGGTGACGCCCGACTGCATGGCCCGCGCGATGCCGAAGTCCATCACCTTGACGATGCCGCGCTTGGTCATCATCACGTTGCCGGGCTTGATGTCGCGGTGGACCAGGCCCATTTCATGGCTGGACTCCAGCGCGGCCAGCACATCGGCCGTCACCTTCAGCGCCTTGTCGGCCGGCATCGCGCCGTACTGCTGAATGTCCGCCTGCAGTACGGATCCGAGGGGCTGGCCCTCGACGTACTCCATGACGATGTACGGCATCAGCGCGCCGGAGCCCGCGGCGGAGCCGCGTTCTGTCAGCGTGTCCTCACCGGTGTCGAAGACCGACACGATGTTGGTGTGCGAGAGCTTCGCGACGGCCTGCGCCTCGCGCCGGAACCGCTCGCGGAACGACTGCTCGCGTCCCAGTTCGGTGTGGAGCGTCTTGATGGCGACCTGGCGGTCCAGCGCCGAGTCGTACGCCAGATACACCGAGGCCATGCCGCCTTCGCCGAGCAGGTCGCGGAGTTGATACCGCCCGCCGGCGACCGAACCTCCCGCATAGCGGCCCTGTGCGCCGTCCTGGCTCATGCTGTGCTTCCCCCTCGGCGCGTAAGACCCGCGACCCGTCTTGCGTGATCCGTATGTACGTGGCAAGTCTGCCCGAGGGGTCCGACACGTCAAGCCAGGTGCCCGTTCCGTGACCGTACGCACAAGAAGAGACTCGGAAGCGTTACAGGAAAAGCGTCGAATTTGCCTGGCCGCACGGCAGCGGGTTGGATGGCCGGTCCATCTCGAAACGGGCGCGTCGCGCGAAGGCTGTAGCGTGACGTGGCACAGCACCCCGAGGACAGCGAACACCCGCAGGCACCTTACGCACGCGGACAGATTACGACGGCGAGGACTGATGGCACCCGAACCCGAAGCAGGCGGAGTGCCGGACTCGGCGGAGAACTGGGGCATCGGCGGACTGGTCGGCGACGGCCGCTACCGCCTGACGCACCCTCTGGGACGCGGCGGCATGGCCGAGGTGTTCGCCGCGGAGGACGTACGGCTGGGCCGTACGGTCGCCGTAAAGCTGCTCCGCTCAGATCTCGCCGAGGACCCCGTCTCCAAGGCGCGTTTCACGCGTGAGGCGCAGTCGGTCGCCGGTCTCAACCACCATGCGGTGGTGGCTGTCTACGACTCCGGCGAGGACGTGGTGGGCGGCCGGACCGTCCCGTACATCGTCATGGAGCTGGTCGAGGGGCGCACCATCCGCGATCTGCTGCTCAACGCGGAGGCCCCGCCGCCCGAGCAGGCGCTGATCATCGTCTCCGGTGTCCTCGAGGCTCTCGCGTACTCGCACCAACACGGCATCGTGCACCGTGACATCAAGCCCGCGAACGTCATCATCACCCACTCCGGTGCGGTGAAGGTGATGGACTTCGGCATCGCGCGTGCCCTGCACGGCGCTCAGTCGACGATGACCCAGACCGGCATGGTCATGGGCACCCCGCAGTACCTCTCCCCCGAGCAGGCGCTGGGCAAGGCCGTCGACCGCCGCTCCGATCTGTACGCCACCGGCTGTCTGCTCTACGAACTGCTCGCCCTGCGGCCCCCGTTCACCGGCGAGACCCCGCTCTCGGTGGTCTACCAGCACGTCCAGGACATCCCGCTGCCGCCCTCCGAGGTCTCGGACGTGGTGCCGCCGGAGCTCGACGGGCTGGTCATGCGCTCGCTGGCGAAGGACCCGGACGACCGGTTCCAGAGCGCGGAGGAGATGCGCGGCCTGGTTCAGTACGGGCTGCAGATGCTTCAGCAGCAGGGCAGCCACACCGGCACCTGGAACACCGGTCCCGTCGAGATGCACGACGGCGCCATGACCCCGGCGATGGGGATGACCGGGCCGACCGCCATGGGCCACCCCGTCCACGGCGAGACCTCGCAGAGCCCGATCCTGCCGCCGATGAACCCGAACGACGGCGGATACGACGGTGGTCACCGCGGCGGCAAGGGCGGCGGTCGCGGAAAGATGTGGATCTTCGCGTTCCTCGCGGTCCTCGCCATCGCGGCGGGCGTCGCGTTCGCGCTGAACAAGGCGAACGGCAACGGCACCACCGACAAGAACGACACGACGGTGACCGAGACCCCGTCGACTCCGGGCGACTCGCCGACTCCGAGCGAGCAGGACACCGAGCAGAGCGAGGACCCGGACACCTCCACGGGTGGCAATCAGGAGCCGTCGTTCACGCCGTCCTACACCCCGTCGTTCACTCCGTCCGATCCGCAGACGCCGACGGACGAGCCGACGACATCCGAGCCGACCGAGCCGACCGGCGATCCCACCGACGACCCCACCGAGCCGACGGACGACCCGAGTTCGCCCGGCAACACGACTGGCGACCCCGGTGACCCGGGCGGGACGGGCGACCCGGGCGGCAACGAGGAGTGACGCCGGCGCCCAAGCCGGCACAGCGTTGACACCGTTCACCCGGTTGACACCGTTCTCACCAGGTTGACCCCGTTCATCCGGTTCACCCCGCGAAAGCGTCGCGGACCGCCTCGTACTCCCTCGTCCACCACACCGCCAGGGCCGACGCCGCAGGAAACTGCGGGTCGGCCCTTCGGTCGTGCAGCTGGTAGCGCCAGCGCAGTATCCAGAAGTCGTTGAGCCGCTCCCACCACACCCGGTGCACCGCGGCCGCCAGCTCCGCCGCGTCCGCCCCGGCCGCCCGCCGGTAGGCCTGCGCGTACGCCCGTACCTTCGTCAGCTCCAGCTCCCCGGCCGGCTGGACGAAGAAGATCGCCGCCGCCCGCACCGCCTCCTCCGCGCGCGGCTGCACCCCCAGCCGGTCCCAGTCGACGATCGCGGCCGGCTCGCCGCCCCGGTAGAGCAGGTTCAGCGGGTGGAAGTCGCCGTGCACCCAGCAGCCCGCGGAGGCCGGCGGCGGCCTGCGGTCGGCATGGCGCTCCAGCAGCGCCCGCCGCTCGAGCATCCGGTGCTCGGCCAGGGTGTCGAAGCCGTCCCGGGGCCGGGCCCCGCGCGCCAGCGTCAGCAGCTCGTCGATGAGCGCGAACGTCTCCTCGGGGTCGGCGCTCTCGTACTCCCGGCACTGTGTGGCGTCGACCTCCATGACCTGCTCCAGGCAGGTGTGTACGAGCCCGAGCAGCGAGCCGAGCCGCCGCGACTGGGCCGCTGTCAGCTGCGCCCCGTCGCGGTGCCGTCCGTCGATCCAGGGGTGCAGGGCGTAACAGCGGCCGCCGATCACCGCGACCGTGTCGCCGTGCGCGTCCTCGACGGGCGGCGCGACCGGTACGCCGAGGGCCTGGAGCCGCTGCGTCGCACGGTGCTGCCGGGCGATGGCATCGCGGTCGCCGTCGAGGTGGTGCTTGAGGAAGTAGGCGCCGCGGGTGGTGGCGAGCCGGTAGCCGCGGTTGAGGAGACCCTGCGTGACGGGCTCGCAGGAGAGCGGTTCGCCCGGGTCGTCGTAGCGGCGCAGAAGTACACCGACGGGTGGGGCAGTTGCAGATGAGCGCGGCACTCGCCAGATGCTAGATCACGCAGCGTGTCCGACGGACTGCTCTTCGAGATAATCCAGCCTCCGCACGGTGACGAACCGCGGCTCGATGCGCGATTTCCTGACCGTCTCCTCGGCGAGATGCGGCCGCTCGTTCATGGACGCCGCGCCGGACAACTTTGTGGTCATCCGGTAGAAATACGGTGATTTTTCCATCTTCACGCACGAAAGGAGTGTCACACATCTACTCTTCCCGTGCCCCGGGTCAAGGGGATAACGTGCCGGTGTTCCGGCGGCCTGCAAGGCTGTGACCAGTGGTTGTTCCCGTATTTCTCGATTTACTTGGAAATCCAAGCAAAATCGCAGGTCAAATGGGGTTTCGCAGTAGTGCGACACACTGGGTAACGTGCCTTTGGCAGGGCGCTCGCCGGGGCACCTGTCACGCCTGATCCCGGCCGAGCGGCACCCACCCCGTGCACGGGTACGGATCAGGCGAGCCGCACTGGCCCGCCGGCGAACCCGCGGGCCGGACCGACGGAGGAGCACGCACGTGACCGTGGAGAGCACTGCCGCGCGCAAACCGCGACGCAGCAGCAAGCGCGTGAGCGCCGCGAAGAAGCCGCAGAGTTCCGAGCCCCAGCTCGTACAGCTGCTGACCCCTGAGGGTGAGCGCGTCGAGCACCCGGACTACGAGATCGACCTGAGCCCCGACGAGCTGCGCGGGCTGTACCGGGACATGGTCCTGACCCGCCGCTTCGACGCCGAGGCCACCGCTCTCCAGCGCCAGGGCGAGCTCGGACTGTGGGCGTCGCTGCTGGGCCAGGAGGCCGCACAGATCGGCTCCGGCCGGGCCCTGCGCGACGACGACTATGTCTTCCCGACCTACCGCGAGCACGGCGTCGCCTGGTGCCGCGGGGTCGACCCGACCAATCTGCTCGGCATGTTCCGCGGTGTGAACCACGGCGGCTGGGACCCGAACACCAACAACTTCCACCTGTACACGATCGTCATCGGCTCGCAGACGCTGCACGCCACCGGCTACGCGATGGGCGTGGCCAAGGACGGTGCGGACTCCGCCGTGATCGCGTACTTCGGTGACGGCGCGTCCAGCCAGGGCGATGTCGCGGAAGCGTTCACCTTCTCCGCGGTCTACAACGCCCCGGTGGTGTTCTTCTGCCAGAACAACCAGTGGGCGATCTCCGAGCCGACCGAGAGGCAGACCCGGGTGCCGCTCTACCAGCGCGCCCAGGGCTTCGGCTTCCCCGGCGTCCGCGTCGACGGCAATGACGTACTCGCCTGCCTGGCCGTGACCAGGTCGGCGCTGGAGCGGGCCCGCCGTGGCGAGGGCCCCACCCTGGTCGAGGCGTTCACCTACCGGATGGGCGCGCACACCACGTCGGACGACCCGACGAAGTACCGAGCGGACGAGGAGCGTCAGGCCTGGGAGGCCAAGGACCCGATCCTGCGGCTCCGTACGTACCTGGAGAAGGCCGGCCTCGCCGACGAGGCGTTCTTCACGTCCCTGGACGAGGAGAGCGAGACGCTCGGCAAGCGGGTGCGCGAGGCCGTGCGGGCCATGCCCGACCCCGACCAGCTGGCGATCTTCGAGAATGTCTACGCCGACGGGCACGCGCTCGTCGACGAGGAGCGGGCCCAGTTCATCGCGTACCAGGCGTCCTTCGCCGAGGAGGGCAACTAGCCATGGCTGTACAGAAGCTCCCCATCGCGAAAGCGCTCAACGAGTCGCTGCGCAAGGCCCTCGACACCGACCCCAAGGTCCTGATCATGGGCGAGGACGTCGGCAAGCTCGGCGGCGTCTTCCGCGTGACGGACGGACTGCAGAAGGACTTCGGCGAGGACCGCGTCATCGACACCCCGCTCGCCGAGTCGGGCATCGTCGGCACGGCGATCGGTCTCGCGCTGCGCGGCTACCGGCCCGTCGTGGAGATCCAGTTCGACGGCTTCGTCTTCCCCGCGTACGACCAGATCGTCACGCAGCTCGCGAAGATGCACGCCCGTGCGCTCGGCAAGATCAAGATGCCGGTCGTCATCCGTATTCCGTACGGCGGCGGCATCGGCGCGGTCGAGCACCACAGCGAGTCCCCGGAGGCGCTCTTCGCGCATGTCCCGGGCCTCAAGGTGGTCTCGCCGTCCAACTCCTCCGACGCGTACTGGATGCTCCAGCAGGCGATCCAGAGCGACGACCCGGTCATCTTCTTCGAGCCCAAGCGGCGCTACTGGGACAAGAGCGAGGTCGACACCGAGGCCATCCCGGGCCCGCTGCACAAGGCCCGCGTCGCCCGGTCCGGCACCGACGTCACGCTCGCCGCGTACGGCCCGATGGTGAAGGTCTGCGTCGAGGCGGCGGCCGCGGCCGCCGAGGAGGGCAAGTCGGTGGAGGTCCTGGACCTGCGCTCGATGTCCCCGATCGACTTCGACACCATCCAGGCCTCGGCGGAGAAGACGCGGCGCCTGATCGTCGTCCACGAGGCCCCGGTTTTCTACGGCTCCGGTGCGGAGATCGCCGCTCGTATCACCGAGCGGTGCTTCTACCATCTGGAGGCCCCGGTGCTGAGGGTCGGCGGCTTCCACGCCCCGTACCCGCCGGCACGGCTCGAGGAGGAGTACCTTCCGGGTCTTGACCGGGTGCTGGACGCCGTCGACCGCTCGCTCGCGTACTGAGGAGTGCCGTGACCATGACTGACACTTCCACCCGCTTCCGCGAGTTCAAGATGCCCGATGTGGGCGAGGGACTCACCGAGGCCGAGATCCTCAAGTGGTACGTCCAGCCCGGTGACACGGTGACGGACGGCCAGGTCGTGTGCGAGGTCGAGACGGCGAAGGCGGCCGTCGAGCTGCCGATCCCGTACGACGGCGTGGTGCACGAGCTGCGCTTCGAGGAGGGCACGACCGTCGACGTCGGCACGTCGATCATCACGATCGATGTGGCGCCGGGCAGCGGTGACGCGGCCCCGGCCGCTGCCGAGCCCGCCGCTCCGGCCGTCGAGGAGGAGGCCAAGCCGCAGGGCCGTACGCCGGTCCTCGTCGGCTACGGCGTCGCCGAGTCCTCCACCAAGCGCCGCGCCCGCAAGGGGACGCCGGCCGTTCCTGAGCAAGCCGCGCCGCAGCCCGCCGCCGCGGCGATCCAGGCCGAGATGAACGGCCACGGCGGTACGGGTACGGCCACCGCGGCCCGCCCGCTCGCCAAGCCCCCGGTCCGCAAGCTCGCCAAGGACCTGGGCATCGACCTGGCGACGGTCACGCCGACCGGCCCCGACGGCGTCATCACGCGGGAGGACGTCCACGCCGCGGCCGCTCCGGCACCGGCGCCCGTACAGCCGGCGCCCGTACAGCCCCAGGCGGCCCCGGCCGAGCCGGTGGCAGGCGTGCAGCCCGCGCCCGTCGCGGCGGGTGCGCGGGAGACGCGTATCCCGATCAAGGGCGTACGGAAGGCCATCGCCTCCGCGATGGTCGGCAGCGCCTTCACCGCGCCGCATGTCACGGAGTTCATCACGCTCGATGTGACGCGGACGATGAAGCTGGTCGACGAGCTCAAGGCCGACCCGGACATGGCGGGGCTGCGGGTCAATCCGCTGCTGCTGATCGCCAGGGCGCTGCTGGTCGCGATCAGGCGCAACCCTGAGGTCAGTGCCGCCTGGGACGAGGCCAATCAGGAGATCGTGCTCAAGCGGTACGTCAACCTGGGCATCGCGGCCGCCACACCGCGGGGTCTGATCGTCCCGAACATCAAGGACGCGCACGACAAGACGCTGCCCGAACTGGCAGCCGCGCTCGGTGAGCTGGTCTCCACGGCCCGCGAGGGCAAGACGACCCCGGTGGCGATGCAGGGTGGCACGGTGACCATCACCAACGTCGGCGTCTTCGGCGTCGACACCGGTACGCCGATCCTGAACCCCGGCGAGTCCGCGATCCTCGCGGTCGGTGCGATCAAGCTCCAGCCGTGGGTGCACAAGGGCAAGGTCAAGCCGCGCCAGGTCACCACGCTCGCGCTCTCCTTCGACCACCGTCTGGTCGACGGCGAGCTGGGCTCCAAGGTGCTGGCGGACGTCGCCGCGATCCTGGAGCAGCCGAAGCGACTGATCACCTGGGCCTAGACGGGCTCGGCTCACAGCACGAGGTCCCGTGACGCGCATGGCGTCACGGGACCTCGTGCGTGTGGGTGGGGCAGGATCAGTCGCGCTGGGCGCCTTGCGGCAGCTCGCGCAGCCGCATGGTGCTCGCGGTGCTGGAGCCGAAGCCGTAGTCCAGCATCTTCGCGGCGTCCGTGTAGCGGTTGGAGTCGTTCAGGACGACGCCGATGAGGGTCTTCGTGCCGCGGGTGGCCGCGAAGACGAGGCAGGGGCCTGCCGGCGTGTTCGTGCCGGTCTTGATGCCGTTGGCGCCGCTGTAGGAGCCCAGCAGGGTGTTCGTGTTGTACCAGGTGTACGTGCGGGTGCCGCCGGTGCTCGTCGTCGCGGCGGCCTTGTACGACGTTGCCTTGACCACGGCGCGGAAGTTGACGTTGCCCATCGCGTAGCGGGCGATCTTCGCCAGCTCGCGCGGGGTGGTGTAGTTGTTGCCCGTCGACGAGTTTCCGTCGAAGGAGTCGAACTTGGTGTTCTTCAGACCGAGTTCGGTGGCCTTCGCGTTCATCTTGGCGATGAAGGACTGGGTGCGGGCGGTGCGAGTGGTTCCGGTGCCGAAGGTGTCGGCCAGGGCCATCGCCGCGTCACAGCCGGAGGGCAGCATCGTTCCGTACAGCAGCTGGCGGACGGTGAGCACGTCACCGCTGCGCAGATCGGCCGTGCTGGCGCCCTTGGCGACGACGTAGTCGCGGTACGCCTGCTTGGAGGTCACCTTGCGGTTGAGGTCGAGGCCGGGGGTGGAGAGCACCACGGCGGCCGTCATGATCTTCGTCGTACTCGCCAGCTGGCGTCGGGTGTCCGCGGACTTGTTGTACAGCGGCGTGCCGTTGGAGCTGAGCATCATGTACGCGCCGCCGGCGGAGACGGTCGGCGCGGTGGCCGCCTGGGCAGGTGCGGCCAGGGGCGAGGCGGTCAGCAGGACGCCGGTGGCGAGGGTGACCGCGGCGGCTCTGCGCACGCCCGTGAAGCTGTATGTCAAGGGAAACGCTCCGAGTTCGCGAATGCGCTGAAAAAGGACGTCTGTGGGGCCAGAGGGAAACGAGTGCCCTGCAACGAGACTCGTCAGGGCAGCAGAAGGATGTACGGATCCCGAAAAGTTGTCCGCGTTCTGCATCGTGGTCGGGATTTCCAGATGTACCCCTCTTGTATCTAAGCTGTGCGCATGCCCGCCGCACCCGCCGCCGAACGCGTCTACACCCACATCAAGCAGGCTGTACTCGACCGCCGTTACGAGGGAGGCACCCTCCTCACCGAGGGCGAACTGGCCGACGCGGTCGGCGTATCGCGCACCCCCGTCCGCGAAGCGCTCCTCAAGCTCGAGGTCGAGGGACTGATCAAGCTCTACCCGAAGAAGGGCGCGCTCGTGCTCGCCGTCTCCGCGCAGGAGATCGCGGATGTGGTCGAGACCCGGCTGCTGGTCGAGGAGCACGCCGCGCGCAAGGCCGTACCGGC
The DNA here is from genome assembly GCF_003054555.1 of Streptomyces lunaelactis. Classification (NCBI taxonomy): domain Bacteria; kingdom Bacillati; phylum Actinomycetota; class Actinomycetes; order Kitasatosporales; family Streptomycetaceae; genus Streptomyces; species Streptomyces lunaelactis. The sequence continues at coordinate 4,449,629 of NZ_CP026304.1, forward strand.
GTCGCCGCGCCTGCTCGCCCGGCTCGAAGAACTGCTGGAGCAGCAGAAGCGGCAGGGCGAGGAGGGCGACCTGGCCGCCGTCGCGGTCACCGACCGGTGTTTCCACGCCGAGATCGTGCGCAGCGGAGGAAACGCGATCCTCTCCCGCCTCTACGACCAACTGCGCGACCGGCAGCTGAGGATGGGCGTCGCCGTGATGCACTCCCACCCCGACCGGATCACCAAGAACGTCGCCGAGCACAGCGAGATCCTTCAAGCCCTGCGCGCCGGCGACCCGGACGCGGCCGCCGCACTCGTCCACCGCCACGTCGGCTGGTTCAGCAACCTGGCGCGGGGCGAGGTCCGATGAGCGCCACCGCCGTCCCGCTCCCCGGCGATCCACCCGGCGGCCGCCGTGCCGCCACGGTCTGGGGCGTCGGTGTCGCCGTCTACTTCGTCGCCGTCATCTTCCGTACGAGCCTGGGCGTGGCCGGACTCGACGCCGCCGACCGCTTCGACGTCAACGCCTCCGCCCTCTCCACCTTCTCCATCCTCCAGCTGCTGGTCTACGCCGGAATGCAGATACCCGTCGGCCTGATGGTCGACCGGCTCGGCACGAAGAAGGTCCTCACCCTCGGCGTCATCCTCTTCACCGTCGGGCAGCTCGGTTTCGCCCTCTCCCCCTCGTACGGCACCGCCCTCGCCTCGCGCGCGCTGCTCGGCTGCGGCGACGCGATGACCTTCATCAGCGTGCTGCGGCTCGGCTCCCGCTGGTTCCCCGCCCGGCGCGGACCGCTCATCGGGCAGGTCGCCGCGCTCTTCGGGATGGCGGGCAATCTCGTCTCGACCGTCTTCATCGCCCGGATGCTGCACGGCCTCGGCTGGACCGCCACCTTCGCGGGCAGTTCGGCGGCCGGACTGGTCGTCCTGGTCCTGCTGTTGCTCTTCCTCAAGGACCACCCCGACGGCCACGAGCCCCCGCCCGCCCAGCACGCGGGCTCCGCCTTCGTACGGAAGCAGATCGCCGAATCCTGGCGGGAGCCCGGCACCCGGCTCGGTATGTGGGTGCACTTCACCACCCAGTTCCCCGCCATGGTGTTCCTGCTGCTGTGGGGGATGCCGTTCCTCGTCGAGGCGCAGGGCCTGTCGCGCGAGACCGCCGGCGAGCTGCTGACACTGGTGGTGCTCTGCAACATGGTGGTGGGGCTGGTGTACGGGCAGGTCATCGCCCGGCACCACGCGGCCCGTGCACCGCTCGCCCTCGGCACGGTCGGAGCGACCGCGCTGCTGTGGGCGGCCACCCTCGTGTACCCCGGCGACCAGGCACCGATGTGGCTGCTGATCACACTCTGCACGGTGCTCGGGGCGTGCGGGCCCGCGTCGATGATCGGGTTCGACTTCGCCCGCCCGGCGAATCCGCCCGAGCGTCAGGGCACCGCCTCCGGAATCGTCAACATGGGCGGTTTCGTGGCCTCGATGACGACGCTGCTGGCCGTCGGGGTGCTGCTGGACGCGACGGGGGACAACTACCGGATCGCGTTCTCATCGGTGTTCGTACTGGAGGCGCTGGGGATCGGGCAGATCCTGCGACTGCGGGCACGCACGGTACGGCGGGAGCGGGAGCGGCTGGTGGCGAGCAGGGTGGAGGCCGTGCACGTACCGGCGTGAGCGGGTGGCGCGGAGTCTCCCCCGCGCCCTCAGCGCCCCCTGTACGTCCGCCCTACTGGGTGACCGCGAACTCGCGCAGAATCGCCGCGGCCAGATCGGCGTCCCCGTCCACCTTGACCCGGTCCTGCACCGCGCCCGCCCGCACCCGCCCGCAGGCCAGCCGGTAGAAGGTCTCCCAGTCCAGCGCGAGGGTCACCAGCGGTCCGAGCGAGGGCGCGCCGTCGACCGTGCCGCGGCCGTCCGCGTCCACCCGCACCGTACGCAGGAACTCGACCGGGCCGTGCACATCGAAGACCACGGCCGAACTCGCCGGGGAGCCCGCGTCCTTGGCGACCACCTTCGGCAGGGCATCGAGCAGAAGGTCACGGGTGATGTACGCGCCGGGGGAGTCGAGATTGCCGGGCCTGCCCAGCGCGGCGCGCAGATCCTGCTCGTGCACCCAGGTGTCGAACGCGCGTGCCCGCATGGCGGTTTCGAGCGTCTGCTCGGTGCCGAGCGGAGCACGGACCATGGTGCCGGGGCGGCGGTTCTCGTTGCGCAGCTGACGGGCCCGGCGGATCATCGTGTACTCGAGCTCGGAGGTCATCTCCGGCGCCGTGTGGTGACGGCGCACATCGACCTGCATCTCCATGTAGCGCGCGAACTCGTTCTGCACATGGTAGAGATCGCGCGGCAGCGTATGGATGGGCCGCGGGTCGCCGAGCATCTCGCACTCCATGCCGATGACGTGCGAGACGACATCGCGCACCGACCAGGCGGGACACGGCGTCGGCCGGTTCCACTCGCCTTCCACGAGCGGCTGCACCAGCTCTGCTATCGATTCGATGGAGTGGGTCCAGGCGTCGGCGTAGGTCTGGAGGCTGGGATGGACGGTCACGGGACCCCTCGGCGGTTCTGCGGTACGCGGGCTGGGCTGCTGCTGACTCTGGCACTGCTGGGCTGCGTGGGAGGCTCGGCAGCCAAGTTACGCTGTCGCTGGGCACGCTGGCAGTGCTTTCGTGTGACGATCGTAGGCCCGCGTTGACGACTCGAATGCCAGGACGGTGGTAGTGTGCGCGCCTCGCTCCTTCAGATCGCAGTAGACCCGGACGAATCAGTCAATTCCCGTAGGCGGCGGGTTGCTTCGCTCGTACGGGAACAGACGGGCGTCGATCTGGTGGTCCTCCCCGAGCTGTGGCCGACCGGAGCCTTCGCCTACCAGTCGTTCGCCGATGAGGCCGAGTCGCCGACGGGACCGACGTACGAGGTGCTGGCGAAGGCGGCGAGCGACGCGGGGGTCTGGGTGCACGGGGGGTCCATCGTCGAGAGGGCCCCTGACGGGACCCTCTACAACACCTCCCTGGTCATCTCCCCCGCCGGTGAGCTGGTCGGCACCTACCGGAAGATCCACCGCTTCGGCTTCGACAAGGGCGAGGCGGTGATGATGGGCGCGGGCGAGGCGCTGGTGACCGTGCCGCTGCCGGGGCTCGTCCTCGGCCTGGCCACGTGCTACGACCTGCGCTTCCCCGAGCTGTTCCGGGGCCTGGTGGACGCCGGCGCGCAGCTCTTCGTCGTGCCGGCGGGCTGGCCGGCCCGCCGCCGCGAACACTGGACCCTGCTGGCCCGCGCCCGCGCGGTGGAGAACCAGGCGTATGTCCTGGCGTGCGGCACGGCAGGCACCCACGCCGGGGTCGAGCAGGCCGGCCACAGCATCGTGGTCGACCCCTGGGGAGAGGTGCTGGCGGAGGCGGGCGCGGAGGAAGAGGTGCTGACGGTGGAGCTGGACGCGTCGAGGGTGGCGTCGACGCGGGAGCAGTTCCCGGTGCTCAGGGACCGCCGCCTGGGCCTCGCGAACCCGCCCCGGAAATGAGCCCCGTCGGCGTGAGGCGCGGGGCTCGGGGCGGAGCCCCGAAATCACAGGGCCTAGTCGTGGCCTAAGCGGTGTCGGGGAGGTCCGGGTGGGTGAAGGAGCGGGTCGAGGGCCGAGTCTGGCAAGGCGGAGGAAGGAGTCCACGCGGAGCGTAGGCGACTGACGACAACGCAGCCAGGCGACAGCCATCGGCCCGCGACGCCGCCCGGACTTCCCCGGGGCCGCTCAGTCGTCCTCCCGTTCCTTCTCCGACATGCGGATCACGCACACCGCGACCGCGATCATGAGCGCCGCATCCGCGTCCTCCCGGACGACATTCACCGCGTACGTCTCCCGCACCCGGAACCACTGCCGGGAGACGTGCGCCAGCAGCTCGCCGTCGTACTCGACCGTGAACTCCCGGTCCAGGATCCGGCCGCTGACATCGAGTTCCGTGCCCTCGACGAGCGTCACGCGGTAGTGGTTGCGCAGCAGTGACAGCCGCTTCTTGCGGACGGTGGCGAGCGGCCCGTCGTCCCGCTCGATGGTCATCGTGTCCCGCAGGCTGAACATCTTCTGGCGCAGGGTGATCAGGACCGTCCCGGCCGGATCCTTGAGCTCCAGGGTGTCGCGCAGCCGCAGCGCCTTGCCGTCGACGAGGAAGGCGTGGCGCCCGTTCTCGTCCTCGATCCAGTAGTCGTCGCCGATCGCGAAGATCTTGTCGCGTACCAGGTATTTCATGGCTGGAATGAGTACCCCGCTCCGTGCTGTTGGATGAGGGTATGGCGACACGTGCACGCGTTCGGGCCCCTGAGCTGATCGGCAAGGGCGGCTGGCTCAACACAGGCGGTAATCAGTACACCCTTGCTGACCTGCGAGGACGCATCGTCGTTCTCGATTTTTGGACATTTTGCTGCATCAACTGTCTGCATGTCCTGGACGAGCTGCGTGAGCTCGAGGAGAAGCATCGGGACACCGTCGTGATCATCGGCGTGCACTCGCCGAAGTTCGTGCACGAGGCCGAGCACCAGGCCGTCGTCGACGCCGTCGAGCGCTATCAGGTGCACCACCCCGTTCTCGACGACCCCGAACTCGCCACCTGGAAGCAGTACGCCGTACGGGCCTGGCCCACCCTCGTCGTCATCGACCCCGAGGGCTATGTCGTTGCCCAGCACGCGGGCGAGGGGCATGCCCACGCCATCGAGAAGCTCGTCGAGGAGCTCGAGGCCGCGCACGCCGCGAAGGGCACCCTGCGGCGCGGCGACGGGCCGTATGTCGCGCCCGAGCCCGTCGCCACCGATCTGCGCTTCCCCAGCAAGGCCGTGCTGCTGCCCTCCGGGAACTTCCTCGTCTCCGACTCCACCCGGAATCAGCTGGTCGAGCTGGAGCCGGACGGCGAGAGCGTCGTACGGCGGATCGGCGACGGCCGGTTCAACGAGCCGCAGGGCCTCGCCCTGCTGCCCGACGGGCGGGTCGCGGTCGCCGATACCGTGAACCACGCCATCCGGGCGTACGACCCGGAGACCGGCGTGATCGAGACGATCGCGGGCACCGGCAGGCAGTGGTGGCAGGGCTCGCCGACCAGCGGCCCCGCCCTCGAGGTCGCGCTGTCCTCGCCGTGGGACCTGGCCTGGTGGGGCGACAGGCTGTGGATCGCGATGGCGGGCGTCCACCAGCTGTGGAGCTACGACCCGGCGGCCGGGACGGTCGAGGTCGCGGCCGGGACCACCAATGAGGGGCTCGTCGACGGTCCTGCGGCCGAGGCGTGGTTCGCGCAGCCGTCCGGGCTCGCGGCGACCGAGGAGCGGCTGTGGATCGCCGACTCGGAGACCTCTGCGGTGCGCTGGATCGACCGTGACCTGGTGGTGCACACGGCCGTCGGCACCGGCCTCTTCGACTTCGGGCACCGGGACGGCGCCGCCGACCAGGCGCTCCTCCAGCACCCCCTGGGCGTCACCGCGCTGCCCGACGGGTCGGTCGCCATCAGCGACACGTACAACCACGCGCTGCGGCGCTTCGACCCGGCGACCGGTGAAGTGACCACGCTGGCAACGGACGTGAGGGAGCCGAGCGGTGCGGTGCTGGTCGGCGACGACATCGTGGTCGTCGAGTCGGCCCGGCACCGGCTGACCCGGCTGCGGCTGCCGGAGGAGGCGGTACGCGTCGAGGCCGTCGCCCACCGCACCCGGCGCGCGGCCACCGAAGTCGCCCCGGGCACACTCCGGTTGGACGTGGTCTTCCAGGCCCCGGCCGGTCAGAAGCTCGACACCCGGTACGGTCCTTCGACCCGGCTGCTCGTCTCCTCGACGCCGCCCGAGCTGCTGAGGGGCGGCGACGGCGCGGGCAGTGATCTCTCGCGCGAGCTGGAGATCGACCCGGCGGTCACCGAGGGCGTACTGCATGTCTCGGCGATGGCGGCGTCCTGCGACGACGATCCGGCTGGGGGCACCTCCCGGTCGGAGACTGGGGGAGAGTATCCGGCCTGCCATGTGCACCAGCAGGACTGGGGTGTTCCGGTGCGGGTGAGTTCGGACGGGGTCTCGCGGCTGCCGCTCGTCCTGGCGGGGATGGACGAGGCGTAGCAACGACGGCTGGGGCCGCTCGTTTGACGAAAGACGCTAGTGGAACAGGCCCTGTTTCACGGGCTGTCGCCCGGCCGCGCCGTCCAGGCAACCGTCCACCCACAGGCCCGGGTCGTACGACGCCTTCAGCCCGCCCTGCCCGGCGGCCTGCAAGCGCTCGCAGCCACCGGCCAGGAGGGCAATCGTCTCCTGGCCGGTCGGGTCGTACTGCCTGATGCGGTTGCCCTGGATGAAGCCCGCCTCGTAGGCGACGTCCTTCGCCCACGGCGGCCGTTCGTTGTGCCGCTGGATCACGAGCCAGCAGCCGGCGAACAGGATCGCGGCCACCGAGGCGAGCGCGAGGGACAGCGTGCGGCGCGACGGACCCCGGTGGTGCACGTCGACCGTCTGATGACCAAGCAGAACCATGGTCATCAGCGTGGCGTGCGCCTGCTTTCGCGGATGTTTCGCAAGCAGGCCGGCCTGTTGAGGGACTTGGGGTACTTCAGCTCTCCAGGAACGCCGTCAGCGCGTTCGCCAGCAGATACGGGTCGTCCGCGCCGCACAGCTCACGCGCGCTGTGCATCGACAGGATCGCGACGCCGATGTCGACGGTCTGGATGCCGTGCCGGGCGGCGGTGATCGGGCCGATGGTGGTGCCGCACGGCATCGCGTTGTTCGAGACGAACGTCTGCCACGGCACGCCGGCCTTCTCGCAGGCCGCGGCGAAGAGGGCCCGGCCGCTGCCGTCGGTGGCGTACCGCTGGTTCACGTTGACCTTCAGGATGGGGCCGCCGTTGGCACGCGGGTGGTGCGTCGGGTCGTGCCGCTCGCCGTAGTTGGGGTGCACGGCGTGCCCGGTGTCGGAGGAGAGGCAGACCGTGCCGGCGAAGGAGCGCGCCCGGTCCTCGTAGCTGCCGCCGCGCGCGAACACCGAGCGCTCCAGCACCGATCCGAGCAGCGGGCCCTCCGCGCCGGTGTCCGACTGTGAGCCGTTCTCCTCGTGATCGAAGGCGGCGAGCACGGGGATGTACTCAAGCTCCGGCGATCCGGAGACCGCGGCGAGCGCCGCCGTCCCGGCGTGCACGGACAGCAGATTGTCCATCCGCGGCCCGGCGACCAGCTCACGGTCGCGGCCGAGGTAGGCGGGCGGCTCGATGGAGTGCACCATCAGGTCCCAGCCGGTGACCTCGCCCTCGCCGACCCCCGTCTCCTGCTCCAGGAAGCGGATCAGATCGCCTTCCTCGACGTCGCCGAGGCCCCAGATCGGCTGCATGTGCTTCTGCCGGTCGAGCTTGAGCCCGTCGTTGGCCTGCCGGTCGAGGTGGATCGCCAGCTGCGGTACGCGCAGCAGCGCCCGGTCCACGTTCACCAGCCGGTGCGAGCCGTCGCGCAGGCTGAGCCGCCCGGCGATCCCGAGGTCGCGGTCGAGCCAGGTGTTGAGCAGCGTCCCGCCGTACACCTCGACGGCGATCTGGCGCCAGCCGTACGAACCGGTGTCCGGGAGCGGCTTGACCCGCAGATTGGGGGAGTCGGTGTGCGCTCCGACGATCCGGAAGGGGGTGTGGGCCTGGGCGCCCTCGGGCACGTACCAGGCGATGATCGCCCCGCCGCGCAGCACGTACTTGCCGCCGACGGTTCCGTCCCAGGCGTCCGTCTCCAGGACCTGGCGGAAGCCGGCCTTCTCCAGCCGCTCGGCGGCGGCGGCCACCGCGTGGTACGGCGAGGGTCCGGCCGTCAGGAAGGACATCAGGTCGTCGGTGTGCGCGCGGTCGAAGCGGGGCGATGTGCTCATGGGGTTCACCTTAACGAGGGGCGCGCGCCGGGCGCGTACAGAAAAAGGCGGCCTGCCCCCGGCAGGGGCAGGCCGCCTCTCAGACAGTTCTCGGACAGTCGGCTCTCGGACAGTCCGAGTGACTAGAACGCCGCCTCGTCCAGCTCCATCAGGGAGTTGTCGACGGTCTCGGCGAGCGCGCGCTCGGCCGAGACGCCGGGCAGGACGTTGGCGGCGAAGAACTTCGCGGCCGCGATCTTGCCCTGGTAGAACGGCACGTCCTTGGCGGACGCCGTGGGCAGCTTCTCCGCCGCGACGGCCGCACCACGCAGCAGCAGGTAGCCGACGACGACATCGCCCGAGGCCAGCAGCAGGCGGGTGGTGTTGAGGCCCACCTTGTAGATGTTCCTGACGTCCTCGCCGGTGGCGATGAGGTCGTTCGTCATCGTGCCGACGATCGCCTCGAGGTCGACGGCGGCCTTGGCGAGCGCGTCGCGGGCCGGGGCCAGGTCGTCGCCGCCGGTGCCGACCGCCAGGAACTTCTTGATCTCCTCGGAGAGGGAGTTCAGTGCCTGGCCCTGGTCGCGGACGATCTTCCGGAAGAAGTAGTCCTGGCCCTGGATGGCGGTGGTGCCCTCGTAGAGGGTGTCGATCTTGGCGTCCCGGATGTACTGCTCGAGCGGGTACTCCTGGAGGTAGCCGGAGCCGCCGAAGGTCTGCAGCGACTGGGCCAGCTGCTCGTACGACTTCTCGGAGCCGTAGCCCTTCACGATCGGCAGCAGCAGGTCGTTCAGGGCGACGAGCGCCTTGGCGTCCTCGTCCGCGGCCTCCTTGACGGCGATCTCGTCCTGGACGGAGGCGGTGTACAGCACGAGGGCGCGCATGCCCTCGGCGTACGCCTTCTGCGTCATCAGGGCGCGGCGCACGTCCGGGTGGTGGGTGATGGTGACCTTGGGCGCGGTCTTGTCCGCGAAGTTCACCAGGTCCTGGCCCTGGACGCGCTCCTTGGCGTACTCCAGCGCGTTGAGGTAGCCGGTGGAGAGGGTGGCGATGGCCTTCGTGCCGACCATCATCCGGGCGAACTCGATGATCATGAACATCTGGCGGATGCCGTCGTGCTTGTCGCCGATCAGCCAGCCCTTGGCGGGGTGCTGGTCGCCGAAGGTCATCTCGCAGGTGTTGGAGGCCTTGAGGCCCATCTTGTGCTCGACGTTCGTGGCGTAGACGCCATTGCGCTCGCCCAGCTCGCCGGTCTCCCAGTCGAAGTGGAACTTCGGCACGAGGAAGAGGGACAGGCCCTTGGTGCCCGGGCCGTGGCCCTCGGGGCGCGCCAGCACGTAGTGAAGGATGTTCTCCGACATGTCGTGCTCACCGGAGGTGATGAAGCGCTTCACGCCCTCGATGTGCCAGGAGCCGTCCTCCTGCTCCACAGCCTTTGTGCGGCCCGCGCCCACGTCCGAGCCGGCGTCCGGCTCGGTGAGGACCATGGTGGAGCCCCACTGCTTCTCGACGGCGATCTCGGCGACCTTCTTCTGCGCCTCGTTGCCCTCGGTGAAGAGGATGCCGGCGAAGGCGGGGCCCGAGGAGTACATCCAGATGGCCGGGTTCGAGCCGAGCAGCAGCTCCGCGTACGACCAGATCAGGGAGCGGGGGGACGTGGTGCCCCCGATCTCCTCGGGCAGGCCGAGGCGCCAGTACTCGGAGTCCATGAAGGCCTGATAGCTCTTCTTGAAGGACGCGGGGACGGGCGCGGTGTTGGTCTCCGGGTCGAAGACCGGGGGGTTGCGGTCGGCGTCCGCGAAGGACTCGGCGAGCTCGTTCTCGGCGAGGCGCGCGACCTCGTCGAGGATGGTCTTGGCGGTGTCGACGTCCATCTCCGCGAACGGGCCGGTGCCGTACAGCTTGTCGCGCCCGAGGACCTCGAAGAGGTTGAACTCGATGTCGCGGAGATTCGACTTGTAGTGCCCCATGGCGACGGCTCCGTAAGGATCGATCAACAGGTGCGGCGCAAAGCGCCTCGTTGAGGGGTGGTGGTCGGGCGACGGGAGGGAGGATCTCTCATCCACGTACCAGTAAGTAGCTACGATGATGCTACCCGTCGGTAATAAGATGCAACCCCCGGAGGGTCATCTGTGACGCAGTAGGCTCGTGGGTCATGTACGGCTACGACCAGAATCCGGGCGCCCAGCAGCAGCAGTACGTGCCGCAGCAGCCCTCCTACGGCGAGCAGCCGCTGTACCCCGAGCCGTCGCCGCCCTCCCTCGCCGACGCGGTGCGGGCCTTCACCACCGTGTCGCTCTCCGCCGAGGACTTCCAGCAGATCTTCGCCACCTCGAAGGTCTACTGCCCGCGCGGTGACAACCCCGGCTTCCTGGCGCTGCACAACACTCAGCAGCCGGTCATCCCGATGTTCACCTCGCTCAAGGAGCTGCGCAGGTACGCGGGCAAGGAGTCCAAGTACTTCGTGATCACCGGGGCCGAGGTGATCGACCTGCTGCCGACCGGGTACGGCTTCGTCCTCGACATGGAGGGCGATCACCGGATGGTCTTCGACGCGAAGGCCGTGGAGCAGATGGTCGACTTCGCGATGAGGCGGATGTACGGCTAGGCGCATGTGCGGCTGACGGCGGTCCTGTGGGCGCCCGGGGGGAATTCCTCCCGGGCGCCGCGCGTTCCCGGTGGCAAGATGTTCAGTCTTCAACTAAACTGGACGCACAAGGAGGTCCGTCATGCCTGCAGTGACTGTCGAGAACCCGCTCACCCTGCCGCGCGTCTCCGCGCCGGCCGAGGCCGTGCCGCGCCCCGTGCTCGCCGTGACCACGGCGCCGGGGGGCTTCGAGGGGGAGGGCTTCCCGGTGCGACGCGCGTTCGCCGGGATCAACTACCAGCACCTCGACCCGTTCATCATGATGGACCAGATGGGCGAGGTGGAGTACGCGCCCGGTGAGCCGAAGGGGACCCCGTGGCATCCGCACCGGGGCTTCGAGACAGTCACGTATCTGATCGACGGAACCTTCGTCCACCAGGACAGCCACGGCGGCGGCGGAACCATCCGCAACGGCGACACCCAGTGGATGACGGCGGGCTCCGGCCTGCTGCACATCGAGGCTCCGCCGGAGTCGCTGGTCATGTCCGGCGGTCTCTTCCACGGGCTCCAGCTGTGGGTGAACCTGCCGGCGCGCGACAAGATGATGGACCCCAGGTACCAGGACATCCGCGGCGGCCAGGTCCAGCTGCTGACCTCGTCCGACGGAGGCGCGCTGCTGCGGATCATCGCGGGTGAGCTCGACGGGCACGAGGGTCCCGGCATCACGCACACCCCGATCACGATGATCCACGCGACGCTGCGGCCGGGCGCGGAGGTGACCCTCCCCTGGCGGGAGGACTTCAACGGCCTGGCGTACGTCCTGGCGGGACGCGGCGCGGTCGGTACGGACCGGCGGCCGGTCCACTCCGGCCAGACGGCGGTGTTCGGCAAGGGCTCGTCCATGACGGTACGGGCGGACGAGTCGCAGGACTCCAACGCTCCGGACCTGGAGGTCGTGCTGCTGGGCGGGCAGCCCATCCGTGAACCGATGGCGCACTACGGCCCGTTCGTGATGAACACCCGCGAGGAGCTGCAGCAGGCCTTCGACGACTTCCAGAAGGGTCTGCTGGGCACGATCCCCTCCGTACACGGGATGTGAGCGCACAGGGCTGAGGGACCCCCGTGGGGACGGCCGGGGCGGGGCGCCTGATGGGGCGTCACCCTCCTGGCCGCGGTGGGCAGGGCGACGCGGCGTCCGCCGTGGTCGGGTGGGGTCTGTGCAGACCCTTCTTCCCGAGCACGCGAAGCGGCTTGCCGCCTGGTGCACGGTCGCACTGCTGGTGGCGGGGGTGGCTGCGGTCGGGGTGTGGCTGGTCATCACCTTCAAAACGGCGGTCACGCCCGTGCTCCTGGCGATCCTCGGGACCGCACTTCTGGGGCCGTTCTACCGGCGTCTCGTCAAGATGAAGGTGCAGAGGTCCCTCGCCGCCGGGCTCACCTGTCTCGCCGTGCTTGCCGTCTTCGGCGGGGCCACGTACATCGTCGTCAGCGCGCTGGTCGAGACCGGCGACCAGATCGTCGCCTCGCTGCGGCAGGCCGCCGAGGATCTCGCCAGGAACTTCGGGGCCGCCGGGACCTCGTTGGACGATCTCGCGGCCAATGCCAAAGATCTGCTGGGGAAGTTCGGCGGGACCGCCGCGTCCGGGGTGATCAGTGGACTGAGCGTGGTGGGCGAGCTGATCGCCACCGCCGTGCTGGCACTGGTGCTCGTCTTCTTCTTTCTGCGGGACTCGGACAGGGCCGCGGGCGCTCTCCGGTCCCTCGCGCCGCGCGCCACCGGGGACGTCGTGGTGGCCATGGCGCGGCGCGCCTTCGAGGCCGTCGAGGGGTACATGCGCGGAACCACCCTCATCGCGCTCATCGACGCCGTCTGCATCACCATCGGGCTGCTGATCCTCGACGTCCCCGGCGCCGTCGGGCTCGGTGCGCTCGTCTTCGTCGGGGCGTACATCCCCTACCTCGGAGCTTTCATCTCGGGCGCCGTCGCCATCCTCGTCGCCCTCGCCGACCGCGGGTTCGTGATCGCGCTCTGGGCGCTGGGAGTGGTCGTCGCCGTGCAGTTGCTGGAGGGGCATGTGCTCCAGCCGATGATCCAGAGCCGTACGGTGCAGATGCACCCCGCCGTCGTGCTGCTGGCGATCACCGCGGGGGCGTCCGTCGCCGGAATTCTCGGGATGCTCCTAGCCGTACCGCTCACCGCAGCCGTGTTCGGGGTGATCGGCGAGCTGCGTACGCGCTACTCCCCGGCGCCGGAGCCGGGCTCCTCAGGGGCCGCTTCCGGGGCGTCCGACTCGTAGATCTCGAACCAGACCGATTTCAGAGACGGCGACCCGCAGCGCCTCCTCCGTGGAGCGGGGTGATGACGTGCCGGGGCCTGCCTCTGGCCCTTCGTCGCGAGTGGCATGTCTATGCCAATGAGCCAGGCGGGGGCCGGGCGGTAACCTTGCAAGCGTTGTGCCCACCCCTAACCGCTAAGACTGGATGAACGACGATGCATCGGTACAGGTCCCACACCTGCGGCGAGCTCCGCGCCTCTGACGTCTCCTCCGACGTCCGGCTGAGCGGCTGGCTGCACAATCGCCGAGACCTGGGCGGCATCCTCTTCATCGATCTGCGCGACCACTACGGCATTACGCAGCTCGTCGCCCGCCCCGGCACCCCTGCCTACGAGGCGCTCGACAAGGTGAACAAGGAGTCGGTCGTCCGCGTCGACGGCAAGGTCGTCTCCCGCGGCGCCGAGAACATCAACCCCGAGCTGCCCACGGGCGAGATCGAGGTCGAGGTCTCCGCTGTCGAGCTGCTGAGCGCTTCGCAGCAACTGCCGTTCCAGATCAACACGGACGACGGGGTGGGCGAGGAGCGGCGCCTGGAGTACCGCTTCCTCGACCTGCGCCGCGAGCGCATGCACCGCAACATCATGCTGCGCTCGGCCGTCATCGCGTCGATCCGCTCGAAGATGGTCGCGCTCGGCTTCAACGAGATGGCCACCCCGATCCTCACCGCGACCTCCCCCGAGGGCGCGCGCGACTTCGTGGTGCCCTCCCGCCTCAACCCGGGCAAGTTCTACGCGCTGCCGCAGGCCCCGCAGCAGTTCAAGCAGCTGCTGATGATCTCCGGCTTCGACCGCTACTTCCAGATCGCGCCCTGCTTCCGCGACGAGGACGCCCGCGCCGACCGCTCGCCGGGCGAGTTCTACCAGCTCGACGTCGAGATGAGCTTCGTCGAGCAGGAGGACGTCTTCCAGCCGATCGAGAAGCTGATGACCGAGCTCTTCGAGGAGTTCGGCGACGGCCGCCACGTCACGTCGCCCTTCCCGCGGATCCCGTTCCGCGAGTCGATGCTCAAGTACGGCAACGACAAGCCGGACCTGCGCGCCAAGCTGGAGCTCGTCGACATCTCGGACGTCTTCGACGGCTCGGAGTTCAAGGCCTTCGCCGGAAAGCATGTGCGCGCGCTGCCGGTGCCGGACGTCGCCTCGCAGAGCCGCAAGTTCTTCGACGGCCTCGGCGACTACGCCGTAGAGCACGGCGCGAAGGGCCTGGCCTGGGTGCGCGTCGGCGAGGACGGTTCGCTGACGGGCCCGATCGCCAAGTTCCTCACCGAGGAGAACGTCAAGGTTCTCACCGAGCGTCTCTCCCTCGCCCCCGGCCACGCGATCTTCTTCGGCGCGGGCGACTTCGACGAGGTCTCGAAGATCATGGGCGCGGTCCGCGTCGAGGCCGCCAAGCGCGCCGGCCACTTCGAGGAGGGCGTGTTCCGCTTCTGCTGGATCGTCGACTTCCCGATGTACGAGAAGGACGAGGAGACCGGCAAGATCGACTTCTCGCACAACCCGTTCTCGATGCCGCAGGGTGGCCTTGAGGCCCTGGAGACCCAGGACCCGCTGGACATTCTGGGCTGGCAGTACGACATCGTCTGCAACGGCGTCGAGCTGTCCTCGGGCGCGATCCGGAACCACGAGCCCGAGATCATGTTCAAGGCGTTCGAGATCGCGGGGTACTCGAAGGAGACCGTCGAGCACGAGTTCTCGGGCATGCTCCGCGCCTTCCAGTTCGGCGCCCCGCCGCACGGCGGCATCGCCCCGGGTGTCGACCGCATCGTGATGCTGCTGGCCGACGAGCCGAACATCCGCGAGACGATCGCCTTCCCGCTCAACGGCAACGCGCAGGACCTGATGATGGGCGCCCCGACGGAGCTGGACGAGTCGCGGCTGCGCGAGCTGAACATCGCGCTGCGCAAGCCGGTCGCCAAGTCGGGCGACTAGGCCGTACGCGAGTAAGCCGTACGCGGGTAGTCGTACGCAGGTAGTCGTATGCGGAGAAGGGGCCCGGAGCCGAACGGTTCCCGGCCCCTTCTCGTCTCACCAGCGACTCACAGCCTCTTCCCATGTCCCTGCCAGGTCCGCTCCCTAGCGTCCTGGCCCATGACAGACACCCAGGAACCCGCTCACAAACGGGACATGACGCGACGCCGGTTCGTCGTCGCAGGCGGCGCGGCCGTGGCAGCGATCGGGGCCGGCGGCGCGGTGGTCACCACCGCTTCCGCGGGCCAGAGCCCGGGAAAGAAGCCCGCCGCGTCCGGTGAGGTGTGTTACCGGCTCACCTCGGAGACGACCGAAGGGCCGTACTACATCGACGCGGACAAGATCCGCCGGGACATCACGGAGGACCGCGTCGGCATCCCGATGACCCTCCGGCTGAAGGTGATCGACACCGACACCTGCAAGCCGCTGGCGGGTGCGGCGGTCGACGTCTGGCACTGCGACGCGCTGGGCATCTACTCCGGCTATGAGGATCTCTCCACGGGCGGAGGCGGGGGCGGTACGCCGCCGAGCGGCGCCCCGACGGATGCCCCGACCGGTACCCCGACCGGTACGCCTCCGTCCGGCGGGCCCGGAGGCGGTGGCGGAGGCCACGAGGAGCCCACCGACGACAAGCGGTATCTGCGCGGCACCCAACTGACCGACCGGAACGGCTTCGTGGAGTTCAGGACCGTGTTCCCCGGCTGGTACCGGGGCCGCTGCGTGCACATCCACACCAAGGTGCATGTCGGCGGCAAGCTGACCACGACCGGTTACGAGGGCGGGCACACCTGCCACACCGGTCAGCTCTTCTTCGCCGAGGAGGCCGTACTGGACTCCGCGAAGGTCGCGCCGTACAGCACCAGCACCACCGAGCGCACGACGCTGGACGAGGACACGATCTATCCCGGCAACGGGACCGAGGGCGGTCTGCTGACACTCAAGTACGGCAAGGGGAAGATCGCGAAGGGCGTAGTCGCCACGCTCACCATGGGCGTCGACCCCGACGAGACGCACACCGGCACCGGCTGACGCGGAGGGCGCCTGCGTGCGGCGGTGGGGCCGCCGCAGGCGATCCTGCGGCGGTCCCTACCAACGGTGAGGCGTGCGCCGGTAGTTGGCGCGCCCCCCTGCGTGCCGCTGGCGCGGCTGGGCGTGCCGGGCAGGGCTGGTGAGCGTGATCTGAAGGACGAGCTGCTGGAATGAGATCAGGGCGGTGATCGGCGGAAGCCCCGCCACCGCCATCGCGATCGGCGTCCTGGGTGCGTGGGCGACGCACAGGCACATCGCGACGGCCGAGAAGAGCATCACCACGACCCAGGAGTGCACGGCGCGGCGGCGGTGGAGCGCGGCCCGCAGGATGGACAACGACGCCACCAGCCACGGCCCGTAGACCAGCAGCGGCCACCACCCGGCCAGCCCGTGGGCGGGGGACGCCAGGGTGCGCAGCGGATCGTACGCGATCAGTCCGCCGAGCACGCTCACCATGCCGACGATGGCCGCGGTCAGCGCCGCGATGAGCAGGCTCAGCACCTTCAGCCACGGTGCCCGGATCCAGCGGACGCACCGCACCAGTCGGCTCGGACGCCGACGGGCGCCGTGCTTGCGCGGGATGGTGACGGGGACGGGGACGGGTGCGACGGGGACGGGTACGACGGGAATGGGTGCGACGGGGGTGGGTGCGGCGGGGTGGGTGCGGCGGCCTGGAGGAGTTGGGTGAGATCGTTCTCGAAGTCCCAATGGGTGTCCAGGTGGGCGTCCAGGCCTTCGGGGATGGTGGGGTCGAGCACATCCGCGCCGAAGGCGGTCGGCTGATACCCAGCCGTGTCCAACCCGTCGTCGGGATAGTGCCAGTAGCCGCTCATGCCTGCCTCGGCGGCGCCTCGGCAGCGCCGATGCGCCGGGTGAATTCGGCCTGGATCCGCTCCAGCACACCGAAGAGGTTGTGGAGCAGATCGGAGCAGTCCGCGCATCCGGACCCCCGCGAGGAGCCCAAGCCCCGCTCTTCGCACGTGTCTGCCGCCACTGTGCCCTGCGGGCTCATCGTCGCCATGCCCTCCCCAACGAGGAGAGAATTAGTTGGATACGCCCAACTTCAAAGCAATGTCCATATATTGATGCTTTTAACACTTCTTCGGTTCTGATGCGGATCCACCACCCCGGACGGACCGGAACTGAGGGTTCCGGGGCCGTCGGGACCAGGGCGCAGAACCCGCCCGTCCTGCACGAGTCGGGCGACGTCCCGCCCGCCTTCCGGAAGATCCGCGGCACCAAGGAGCGCAGTGCGCTGCTCGGCCGCGTCCCGGCCGCGGACTCCGTCATCTTTGTCAGCCTCCGCGTCTCCGGCGACGCCTCACGCGCTGCGGCTGAAACGCGACAGATGATCGCATATGTGGGATTCGATGCTGCCCGGGCCGAGGTCGCTCCCACCCCGCCCCGAAGCAGCAGCACATGAAGCTCTCGAACTGAAAGGCCCGCACATGTCCCTCCGCACAGGACCGTTCCCGGCGGTCGCACTGGCCGCCGCCAGTCTGCTGCTGCTCACCGGCTGCGCGGGCGCAACCGGCAGGGCGGCGCCCGCGGCCGAGCAGAAATCGGCGAGCGCCACCGCGTCGGGTCCTGCCGGGCAGCCCGGCCCCCAGGCGCAGATCGTCCGGGCGCAGGAGATCCCCGCACTCGGCCCCGGGACCCGCGCCCAGCTCAGCCCGGCGAACGAGCAGGCGGTCGTGGTGGTCGGCGACGACGCCGACTCCAACCAGTCCGTCGCCATGCTCTACGAGCGCGATCCCGTCCAGGGCTGGAAGCCCGTCTCCGATCCATGGCCGGCGCACAACGCGCTCCTCGGCTGGACCGACGACCACCGCACGGCCGACCACCGCTCGCCGATCGGCGTCTTCGGCCTCACGGACGCGGGCGGCAAGCTGCCCGACCCGGGCACGAAGCTCCCGTACGACGAGGCCGCGGCCTTCGATGCGCCCGGCACGGGTTTCGAGGGCGAGCCGCTCGAGGGGTCCTTCGATCATGTCGTGGCCATCAACTACAACCGCGAGCCGGGGACCACCCCGCTGGACTGGACCCGGCCGCTGGGCTCGGAGAAGGGCGGCGGCATCTGGATCCACGTCGACCACGGCGGACCCACACAGGGCTGTGTCTCGCTGCCGCTCGAGCGGATGAAGGACCTGCTACGGTGGCTGGACCCGGCTAAGCAGCCGGTGGTGGTGATGGGCGACCTGGCGTCGCTGAGCCGCTGAGGCGTACTGACCGGGGTTTCCGGCCCGGACCCCGGTCCTGGGCGCCGGGCGCGCTGAAACAGTCCGCCCGGCGCTCGACTCGTCCTTCTTCAGCTCCTCCAGCCGCGGGCTGTGTCTTCTGGGGGACGACCCCCAGACCCCCGTGTGTTCCCGCGGCCCAGCCACTAGTCCTTCTTCAGCTCCTCCAGCCGCGGGAACAGCACCGCGCCCTTCGTCACCGTCACACCCGCCGGGAGCCCGCCCCACTCGCCCGCGCGCTGGACCCGCTGGTCCGCGAGGGCGCCCAGCGGGGCCTCCGCGCCGAGCGAGTCCCACAGGGCCTGCGAGGTCACCGGCATTACAGGGTTGAGCAGTACCGCGACCGCGCGCAGCGACTCCGCGGCCGTGTAGAGGATCGTCGCGAGACGCGCCTGCCCCTCCGGCGATTCGTCCTTCGCGACCTTCCACGGCTCCTGCTCCGTGATGTAGCCGTTGACCTGCTTCACGAAGTCGAGGACCGCCAGGATGCCGCCCTGGAAGTCCAGCTCCTCGCCGATCTTCCGGTCGGCCTCGGCGGCCGCCTTGGCCATGCCGGCCTGCACCGCCTTCTCGGCCTCGCCGGACGCCGTCGCCTCCGGCAGCGCGCCGCCGAAGTACTTGCCGACCATGGCAGCGACGCGCGAGGCGAGGTTGCCGTAGTCGTTGGCGAGCTCGCTGGTGTAGCGGGCGGTGAAGTCCTCCCAGGAGAACGAGCCGTCCTGCCCGAACGAGATGGCGCGCAGGAAGTACCAGCGGTAGGCGTCCACGCCGAAGTGCGAGGTCAGGTCCTGCGGCTTGATGCCCGTCAGGTTCGACTTCGACATCTTCTCGCCGCCGACCATCAGCCAGCCGTTGCACGCGACCCTGCCGGGCACCGGCAGGTCGTTCGCCATCAGCATCGCCGGCCAGATGATCGCGTGGAAGCGCAGGATGTCCTTGCCGATCAGGTGCACGTTCGCCGGGAAGGTCTCCTCGAACTTCGCCGGGTTCTCGTTGTAGCCGACGGCCGTCGCGTAGTTCAGCAGCGCGTCGATCCACACGTAGATGACGTGCTTCTCGTCCCACGGCACCGGGACGCCCCAGTCGAAGGTCGAGCGCGAGATCGACAGGTCCTGCAGGCCCTGCTTGGCGAAGTTCACGACCTCGTTGCGGGCGGACTCGGGCTGGATGAAGCCGGGGTTGGCCTCGTAGAACTCCAGCAGCTTCGGACCGTACTCGCTGAGCTTGAAGAAGTAGTTCTCCTCCTTGAGGATCTCCACCGGCCTCTTGTGGATCGGGCAGAGTTTCTGCCCGGCGTACTCGCCCTCGCCGTCGATCAGATCGCCGGGGAGCTTGTACTCCTCACAGCCCACGCAGTACGGGCCTTCGTACCCGCCCTTGTAGATCTCGCCCTTGTCGTACAGGTCCTGCACGAACTCCTGCACACGGTCCGTGTGCCGCTTCTCCGTCGTACGGATGAAGTCGTCGTTCGCGATGTTCAGGTGCTCCCAGAGGGGCTTCCAGGCCTCCTCGACGAGCTTGTCGCACCACTCCTGCGGGCTGACGCCGTTCGCCTCGGCAGTGCGCATGATCTTCTGACCGTGCTCGTCCGTGCCGGTGAGGTACCACACCTTCTCGCCACGCTGGCGGTGCCAGCGGGTGAGCACGTCGCCTGCGACGGTCGTGTAGGCGTGGCCCAGGTGAGGAGCGTCGTTGACGTAGTAAATGGGGGTCGAGACGTAGTACGCCTTCGCCCCCTGCTTCTCGGATCCAGTGGCCGCCATGGTCGAAATCCTATCGGCCCCGGGAACGTCCACTCACCCGGATAAGCCGGGGAGGGCGGCCGGAGCGGGGCCGGCGGAGACGTCCGCGAAACAACCCGTGCCGTAGAAAGGCGCATCCTGGGAGGAGATGGGGGCGTAGAGCGTGCGGGGGGACGACGACATGCGGGTACTGGTCGCCGAGGACGAGGAAGTACTGGCCGAGCTGGTCGCCACCGGGCTGCGGCGGGCCGGATTCGCCGTCGACACCGTGTACAGCGGCGACGCCGCCCTCGCGTATCTGGGGCTGAACGACTACGACGTGGTCGTTCTCGACCGCGATCTGCCGCGGGTCCACGGGGACGAGGTGGCGCGCGAACTCGTCGCCTCCGCGTCCCGCACCAGGATCCTGATGCTCACCGCTTCCGCGTCCATGGAGGACCGGGTGGAGGGTCTGGACCTGGGCGCGGACGACTATCTGGGCAAGCCCTTCGAATTCCCCGAGCTGGTCTCGCGGGTGCGCGCCCTGCGGCGGCGCAGCGCCCGGCCGGTACCGCCGTTGCTCGAGCGGCACGGGGTGCGGCTGGACACGGTGCGGCGGACGGTGACGCGGGACGGGCGGGAGCTCGGCCTGTCCCCGAAGGAGTTCTCCGTACTGCAGATCCTGCTGGAGGCCGACGGGGCGACGGTCTCGGCGGAGGAGCTGCTGGAGCGCGCCTGGGACGCGCACGCGGATCCGTTCACGGGCGCGGTGCGGGTGTGCATGAGCAAGCTGCGGTCGAAGCTGGGGGAGCCGGCGCTGATCCGTACGGTGCAGGGTGTGGGGTACGTGCTGTGAGCCGCCCTTGCATGGGGCCCGGGTCGACGATCCGTACGCGGATCGCGCTCATCTACGGCGGGGTCTTTCTCGTCCTCGGCGCCTGCCTGCTGGGGATCGTGAATCTCCTGTCCCGGGCCGGTACGGAGAACGAGGTCGCGGCGATCAGGGCGCGCGCCGTTCCCGCGCCGCCGGTGACGGACGTCACCGGGGTCACGGTCGTCCAGCTGACCGCCAGCGTCCGGGACGCGGCGGGGCAGCAGATGCTGATCTGGTCGGTGTTCGCGCTGCTGGGGACGGCGCTGTGCGCGGTCGCGGTCGGGTGGTGGACGGCGGGGCGGGTGCTGCGGCCCGTGCACGCGATGACGGCGAAGGCGCGGCGTCTTCTGGAGCGGAGGCTGCTGGGGGTCCCCCCGGACGGAGTCTGGGGGAGGATCGGGGCGAGCGGTCCGGACGACGAGCTGAAGGAGCTCGGGGACACGCTGGACGCGCTGCTGGCGCGGCTGGAGAAGGCGTTCGACAGCCAGCGGAGGTTCATCGCGAACGCCTCGCACGAGCTGCGGACGCCGCTGGCGACGCAGCGTACGGCGATCCAGGTGGGCCTCGACGAGTCGGCGTCGGCGGAGGAACTGGCCCGTACGAGAACGGTGTTGCTCGACAGCAACCGGCGCAGCGAGCGGCTCATCGAGGGGCTGCTGGTGCTGGCACGGAGCGAGCGGGGGCTGTCGGAGCGGGAGGACGTCGACCTGGAGGAGGTCGTGTCGCAGGAGGCGGCGCGCTACGAGCTGAAGGCGTCGACCGGCGCCGGAGCGGTGGTGCGTGGGAACCGGATGCTGCTGACTCAGCTGGTGGGGAATCTGCTGGCGAACGCGAAGGCGTACAACGTGCCGGACGGGACGGTGGACCTGTCCGTGGCAGGCGGAGTCCTGACGGTGCGGAACACCGGCCCCGTCCTCCTGGCGGAGGACGTCCCTGCGCTGTTCGAGCCGTTCCGGCGGGGGGAGGGCCGCGACCGGATGGGGCCTGGGGCGGGGCTGGGGCTGTCGATCGTACGGTCGATAGCGGAGGCGCACGGCGGCACGGTGACGGCCGAGCCGGGCCCTGAGGGCGGCTTGGCCGTCACCGTGACGCTGCCGGTTGCCCAGGTCCTGTCCGGCCGATCAGGCCGGACAGGACCTGGCGGCGGCTAGCCGCGCCAGTTGCTGAGGAGCCCTTCGTAGAGCTCCGCGTCCGGGAGCTCGCGGGGGGCGGGACCGGCGTGGAAGAACGAGGCGTTGTCGGCCTGGAGCTTGCGGAGGTAGTCGAAGGCCTTCGCGTCATGCTCGCCGAACGCGACGAACTGCCAGAACACGGGCTTGTCCGCGGCCTCCGTCAGCGCGGCGGTGGCGGCGGTCTTGGACTCGGGCGCGCCGTCGGTCTGGAAGATCACGAGCGCGGGTGCGTCGGCGTCCGCCTTGGCGTGCAGGGCGAGGACCTGTTCCACGGCGAGGTGGTAGTTCGTACGCCCCATGCGCCCGAGGGAGCCGTGCAGCTCGTCGATCCGTCCTTCGTGGGAGTCGAGGGTGAGCTCCCCGGTCCCGTCGACCTCGGTCGAGAAGAAGACGACGCTGACGGTGGCGTCGTCGTCGAGGTGCGCGGCGAGGGCGAGCGCCTGCTCACCGAGGCGCTGGGCGCTGCCGTCCTTGTAGTACGGGCGCATGGACCCGGACCGATCGAGCACGAGGTAGACGCGCGCGCGGGCCCCGTCGAGCCGACGCTGCTCGAGTACGGCGCCGGCGGCGTCGTAGTGACCGAGGAGCCGGGGGGCGCGGGCTGCGAGCGGGCGGTGCGTGGGCGGGTCGCGGCGTCGCCTGCGGCGCGGTTGCGGCGACGGCTCGGTGCGGGTGCGGGTGCCTGCGGCTCGGCGGCCGGGTCGTTTGCCGTGGGCTCGGCGGGCTCTGCCGCCTCCGGCTCGGCGGCTGCGGGCTCGGTGACGGGCGTCGGCTCGGTGGCTTCGGCTGCGGCGACGGGCTCGGTGACGGGCTCGGGCGTGGCGACGACTGCCTGCGGCTCGACTGTGGCGTCGGCTGCGGGCTCGGGCGCCGTGACCGGCTCTGCCGGAGCCTCGGTGCTTGCCTCGGGCTCGGCGGGAGCCGCCGCCTTCGGTGTGGCGGTGCGCTTGGCCGCCCGCGGCTTGGCCTTGGCGGCCGGAGCTGCGGCCTTGGGCTGGGCCGTTACGACCGGGGCCGGAGAGTCGGCGGTGGCGGCCGCGGCAACGGGCTCGGGCACGGCGTCGGCGCCCGGCTCGGTGGTGGCTGCGGGCTCGGCCGCCGCGACCGGGGCCGGGTCGCCTGCCGTGGACTTGGCGGGCGCCGCCTTCGGCGTGGCGGCGCGCTTGGCCGCCCGCGGCCTTGGCAGCCGGGCTGCGGCTGGCTCGGCGCCGTGACCGGCTTCGGTTCGCCGGCCGTGGGCTCGGCGGACGCCGCCTTCGGCTCGGCGTCGGCCGCCGGGGCCGGAGACCCGGCGGCGTCGGTGGCGGGCTCGCTCGCGGTGACCGGCTCTGCCGGAGCCTCGGTGCTTGCCTCGGGCTCGGCGGGAGCCGCCGCCTTCGGCGTGGCGGCGCGCTTGGCCGCCCGCGGCTTGGCCTTGGCAGCCGGGGCTGCGGCTACGGGCTCGGGCGCCGTGACCGGCTTCGGTTCGCCGGCCGTGGGCTCGGCGGACGCCGCCTTCGG
Organism: Streptomyces lunaelactis; assembly: GCF_003054555.1. Lineage (NCBI taxonomy): Bacteria > Bacillati > Actinomycetota > Actinomycetes > Kitasatosporales > Streptomycetaceae > Streptomyces > Streptomyces lunaelactis. Next base: position 4,472,862 of record NZ_CP026304.1, read on the forward strand.
CTCGGCGTCGGCCGCCGGGGCCGGAGACCCGGCGGCGTCGGTGGCGGGCTCGCTCGCGGTGACCGGCTCTGCCGGAGCCTCGGTGCTTGCCTCGGGCTCGGCGGGAGCCGCCGCCTTCGGCGTGGCGGTGCGCTTGGCCGCCCGCGGCTTGGCCTTGGCAGCCGGGGCTGCGGTCGCGGCCTCGGCGGTCGCGGCCGCCACAGTCTCGGGCGCCGTGACCTCCTCGGCCGTGGCCGCCACAGCCTCAAGGGCCGGGGTCTCATCGACCGCGCTGGTTGTCGTGGCTCCAGCAGGAGCCACGGCAACCTCCGCCGCGGCCTCCGGCTCAGGGGCGACGACAGGCGCAGCCGCCACCCGCTCCTCCGAGGCCTGGGCCGAGGCCTGGGCCTGGGCCGGGACCGACGTCCTGCCCCGCGGCGCCGGGTTGTCGAACGCCGCCGAGACCAAGTCCGCCGCCGCCCGTTCCGCCGACGACGGAGCCGGCACCGTCGCGGTGGCCGGTTCCGTGCGCTCGGTCTGGGGCGGGACGGAGGTTGCCGCCGACTCGTTAAGCTCCGAACGGTCGCGTACAAACACCTTGCGCAGCAAGCTCCGAATGCCCATGGGCGAGGCCTTTCGCATCAGTGAAAGCGGTGAATGTCCGCACTTGGGCCGGGGGTCACGGGGTGTCCAGGCCAGGGCAGACACGTAAGGTTAGCCGCCGCCCGCGGCGAACTCCGGCAGGGGCGCCCACGACCTCGGGCTCACCCCCCGCATCAACCGCCTCCCCATGTCAACCGCGCCTCGGCCGCGGCGGATTCATCCCCCGTTCACCTCCCGGCCGCCGCATTGCAGACATGCGCACCTAACGTCGCGGCGGAACATATTCCGACACCATGTCGGCGCGGGGTGCGCCGGAGGAGGACGAAGTGCGCAAACTGCTGCCGTTGTTGAACACTGATCCGCACGCGGGCGGACGTTCCGCTCTCACCTGTCGCTACCGCTGCGGCGACGCCTGTTTCCACGAGGTACCGAACACCAGCGACAACGAGTACGTCGGCGACGTCATAGCGAGCGCGCTCTCGCGCCGTTCGATGATGCGCGCCGCCGCCGTCGTGACCGTCGCCGCCGCCGCCGGCACCGCCACCGTCTTCGGGCCGGGTGGCGAGCAGGCCTCCGCCGCGCCCGCCACCGACGCCGACCGCCACGGAAACGGCGGCGGCAGGACGGACGGCGCCCGCGGCCTCCGCTTCGCCCCCGTCGCTCCCAACAAGGACGACAAGGTCACCATCCCCGACGGCTACGCCCAGAGCGTCGTCATCCGCTGGGGCGAGCCGATCCTCCGCGGCGCCCCGGCCTTCGACGCCGACAAGCAGACCGCCAAGGCGCAGGCCGGCCAGTTCGGCTACAACAATGACTTCCTCTCCCTGCTGCCGTACAAGCACGACCAGCAGCTCCTCGTCGCCAACCACGAGTACACCGACGAGATCCTGATGTTCCGCGGCTACGACCCGGCCAACCCGACCCGCGAGCAGGTCGAGATCGCCTGGGCCGCGCACGGCCTGTCCGTCGTCGTGGTCGAGGAGGAGGACCGCAGCGGCAAGCTCACCGCGGTCAGCCGCCACCCGCTGAACCGCCGCCTCACCGCGACCAGCGAGTTCAAGGTCACCGGACCGGCGGCCGGCAGCCCCCTGCTGCGTACGAGCGCCGACCCGAGCGGCACCAAGGTGCTCGGCACGCTCAACAACTGCGCCGGCGGCACCACCCCGTGGGGCACCACCCTCCACGGCGAGGAGAACTTCAACCAGTACTTCGCCAACGGATCGAGTGCCACGGACAAGCGCTACGGCATCGGCGCCGCCGCGACCGAGCGCAAGTGGGAGCTCTTCGACAAGCGCTTCGACGTCAAGCAGGAGCCCAACGAGGTCCACCGCCACGGCTGGGTCGTCGAGCTCGACCCGTACGACCCGGACTCCACTCCCCGCAAGCGCACCGCGCTCGGCCGCTTCAAGCACGAGGCCGCCCAGCCGCGGCTGACCGCGGACGGCCGCCCGGTCGTCTACATGGGCGACGACGAGCGCTTCGACTACTTCTACAAGTTCGTCTCGTCGAAGCGGATGAAGAAGGGCACCTCGCGCGCCGCCCGCGAGCACAACAGCACGCTCCTCGACGAGGGCACGCTGTACGTCGCCAAGCTGACCGGCGACTCCCCGGCCACCGAGATCGACGGCAGCGGAAAGCTCCCGAACGACGGCGAGTTCGACGGCAGCGGCATCTGGATCCCGCTCGCCACCGGCGACAAGTCCTTCGTCCCCGGCATGAGCGCCGAGGAGGTGTACATCTTCACCCGCCTCGCCGGCGACAAGGTGGGCGCCACCAAGATGGACCGCCCCGAGGACGTCGAGCCGTCCCCGCGCACCGGCCGCGTCTACATCGCGCTGACCAACAACACCGACCGCGGCAAGCCCGGCAAGGCCGGTGCGGACGAGGCCAACCCGCGCAACCTCAACAAGCACGGCCAGATCCTGGAGCTCGCCGAGAACTGGGACGACCCGGCCGGCGACGGTTTCGCCTGGCGGCTCTTCCTGGTCGCGGGAGACCCGAACGACCCGGCGACGTACTTCTCGGGCTTCCCGAAGGAGAAGGTCAGCCCCATCTCCTGCCCGGACAACGTCGCGTTCGACCCGTACGGCAATCTGTGGATCTCCACGGACGGCAACCAGCTCGGCTCCCACGACGGCCTCTTCGGCGTCGCGACCCAGGGCGAGCGGCGCGGTGAGCTCAAGCAGTTCCTCACCGTCCCGGCCGGCGCGGAGACCTGTGGCCCGATCATCCAGGACCGCCGGGTCCTGATCGCGGTCCAGCACCCGGGCGAGCTCGACGGCGCGTCCGTCGAGCAGCCGAAGAGCATCTGGCCGGACGGACCGGGCAAGATCGTCCGCCCGTCGGTCGTCGCCGTCTGGCGCAAGAACGGCTGCGACATCGGCGTGTAGTCAAGTCCCTATGAGGTGGCGCGCACCTGTGCGCGCCACTTCATGAACTCCTCCTCCGCATCCCCCGTGTACGACCACGGCACCCGCGCCGCCTGCGTCCCCAGCAGTTCGAACAGCTGCCGGGCCTCCTCGCTCAGCCCCGCGTAACAGGCCGCGTGTGTCAGATAGTTGAGCTCGCCGATCTCCTCGGGCACCGCAGGCCCCGGCGTGCGGCCGCCGATCCAGCGGTCCCAGGTGCGCCGCACCTCCGTCACCGCGAGCTCGTGGTGCCAGTGCCGCCCGAAGTCCCGCACCGGCGCCCGGCCGCGCGTACCCTCGCGGACATAGCGGTACTCCTCCACCCGCGCGATCTGCACCAGTACCGGCAGCGGCGACCCGGGCGGCGACGCGCCCGCCGCGTCCCGGGCGAAGTCGTACATCGTGCCGTGGGTGCCGTGCCAGCGCGCCGAGTAGTAGCGCAGCAACTGCACATGACCCTCGATGTTGTACGGGTCACGGCGCCGCAACTCGTCCCACCAGCCCCGCAGTTCGCGCCGCGGAATCCCCTCCTCGTACAGCCGCGCCACCGTCAGCAGCGACACCCACGGCATGGGGTCGGCCGGGCGGGCGTCGGCCGCGCCCAGGCAGGCCATCACCGCCACATCGAGCCGCGCGTGGTCGATGCCGACGCCCCGGCCGGCCTCGATCGCCTGGTGGAAGACCCGTACGACCTCCGTCGCCGCCCGCAGCACCGCCACGTCCGGATTGCCGGGTTCCGCCGCCCGCCAGCTCTCCACCGCGGAGGAGCCGGCGGCCGCGTGCGAGAGCAGCCGCAGCCGGTGTGTACGCAGCGGCCAGTCGTCCCCGGTGGCGCGCAACAGGTCGCGGACGCCCTGCCAGCGCCCGATAACGATGTCATGCAGGGCCTCCGTCAGCGGACGGTCCCCGAAGGCGGGGTCGAAGTCCGGGGCGAAGCGGCGGCGTGCGGCCATCTGAGGCACTTCCCTCCTTCCTTCGGCTTCCTTCAGAAGTCCGTGGCCATCGACTTGTCGGCGTAATCAGGGTGTCTGGAGGCGGAGTTGGCGTAACTCTCCTGCGCCTCCAGGGCGCGCGACGCTTCCAGTCGGGCGGGGCGGTAGTACGAACTCCCCCGCCGCCAGTAAAGGATCATCGGCACCACACCGGCGGCGAGCCCGCCGATGCCGATCCCGATCGACGCCCAGCTCATCTCGGTGAGCGCCTCGAAGAAGATCCAGAGCATGAACAGCGCGCCGAACAGCGGCCACAGGCCGCCGAGTACGAAGTCGCGTACCGAGGCCAGCAGCGTCTTGCGGTACGCGACGACGGCCGCGATACCCGCGAGCCCGTAGTAGAAGGCGATCTGCAGGCCGATCGCCGCGACGGCGGCGGACAGCACCTCGCCGACAGAGCCGAGCGCGGTCGAGGCCACGAACATCGCGAGCGCCACCGCGCCGACGACGGCGATCGCCACCCACGGGGTGTTCCACCGCCGGTGCACGGTGCCGAGCGCGGCCGGCATCGAATGGTCCCGGCCCATGGCGAACAGCGAACGCGTGACCTGGATCAGAGTGGTCTCCAGGGTGGCGACGGTGGACAGCAGCACCGCCACGACCAGCAGTTTCCCGCCGGCGCCCGGCCAGATCGCCTCACCGAGCACGCCCAGTACGTTGGCGCTGCCCGCCTTGATGTCCTCGGCGGTAAGGATCACGTTCACGGCGATCGTGAAGGCCTCGAAGAGGAGGAAGACGACACCGACGCCGACGAGCGCCGCGAGTCCGGCGGTGCGGCGGCTGTTGCGGGTCTCCTCGCTGAGGTTGCTGGTGACGTCCCAGCCCCAGTAGTAGAAGGTCGCGACCAGCGCGCCCGAGGCGAAGCCGGACGCTCCGTCGAAGTGCGAGAAGCCGAGCCAGGACCAGTCGAATGCGGCCGCGGCCCCGTTGTGCAGCAGCGCGGCGACGATGAACAGCAGCAGGATCGCCAGCTCGACGCCGGACATCAGGACCTGCGCGCGTACGGTCAGCCGCGCCCCGCCCAGAACGACCAGCAGCATCGCCAGGAACCAGGCCGCGCCGACGGCGGTCGCGAGGAAGGCGTTCTCGGCGAGTGCGGGGTCGAAGAGCGCGAGCGTCATCGCACCGGCCGGCAGCGAACCGGCCACCATGAAGATCGTCGCGGAGACGACCAGCGCCCAGCCGGACAGAAAGCCGAGAAAGGGGTGGAGCGTGCGGCTCACCCAGGAGTAGCTGGCGCCGGCGTTGATGTCGATCCGGCCGAGTCTGCTGAAGGCCAGGACGATGCCGAACATGGGGATGGCGCAGTAGAGCAGCGCGGCCGGTCCCGCGAGGCCGACGGATGCGACGAGTACGGCGGTGGTGGCGGCGATCGAGTAGGCGGGGGCGCTGCCCGCGATGGCCATCACGATCGTGTCGAACGTGCCGAGGACATTGGGCTGTAGCCCTCTGGCCGAGCTGCTGCGCATGGTGTTCTCCGAATGCCCTTGGGGTGAATGCCCCTGTGTTGCACGACATATGCTGGTATGTCAGAAACGGACGCCCGCTCCGGAGTCAAGGCCTCCGTAGAGGGAGAACGTGCGCATCGTAGTCGGATGCGTGCGGTGGGGTGAGGGGGGTGGGGCTGACCCCACCCCAAGAGGCTGGGTGACGCCATGGGCTGCGGTCCCCGGCGATCTGACGGGTGCGACGCGGGCGCAGGTCATGCGGATGCTGACGGTCGAGGGCCTGGTGGTCGCGGTGATCGGCGTACTGCTCGGCACGGCGGCCGCGGCGACGACGCTGGTGCCTTTCGCGCACGCGGCGGCGGACAGCTGGATGCCGTCGGGCCCGCTGTGGATCTACGGCGCTGTGGTGGGCGCGGCGGTGACCCTGGTGCTTTCGGCCACGCTGGTACCGGCGTGGCGGGCGCTGAGGGTATTGCCGGTGCGCGCGGCGCGGGTGGACTCGTAGAGTCGGTACATGGCTGCAGAGGTTTCGGACCAGGGGACGGTACGGGTCGACGCCTGGATCTGGTCGGTCCGGCTCACGAAGACCCGCTCCCAGGCGGCATCGGCCTGCCGGGCCGGACATGTCCGCGTGAACGGCGAACGGGTCAAGCCGGCGCACATGGTGCGCGCGGGTGACCAGGTGCGGCTGTTCCACGCGGGCCGTGAGCGGCTGGTGGTCGTCTCCAGGATCATCCGCAAGAGGGTGGGCCCCTCTGTGGCGGCCGAATGCCTCGTGGACAACAGCCCGCCGCCCCCGCCGAGGGAGTTCGTGGCCCCGGTGGCGGTACGGGAGAGGGGCGCGGGCCGCCCGACGAAGCGCGACCGCCGCGAGATGGAACGGCTGCAGGGCGGGCTGCCGAAGGTGCAGTAGGGGGCGCGGGTCGCCTGCGGCGGGGGTCCTTGTGTCCGCGTTCGGGCCGCTGATCCCGGCAGACTCACCCGAAGGACCAGCCGGACCACTGACTGACCCTGATCACCACGACCGGCCCCTCCGGTGGGTGCTGCCGGTACTGGACGTACTTGGTCCGCAACAGCTCGATGAGCTGTGAGCGCCGCTCACCACTCTCGATCACTGTCGCCTGTCCATCAGCCCGTGCCCACCAGAGCCGAGTCCAGTCGTCGTCGTAGTGATCGACGAGCGCTGCCACCCGGTAGTTCTCACTGATGTTGCGCAGCCGTCGAAGATTCCATGTGCTCTTGGGCTTGTGATCGATCGCGAAGCACAGGAGGTCGCCGTCCACGGCGAACGTCAGCGGCACGAGGTGCGGTACGCCGGAGCCACTCACCGTGGCCAGGTGAGCGACCGACGCCGCCTCGAACCTCTGCCGCGCATCGTCAGCGCCAAGCCTCATGAGTGGACCGTACCCAGTTCCGGGGAGACCGGGCAGCGGAGACCTCCTCCGCCCGTCCGCCCGTACGGCATTGCGTCGCGTGTGCGAAGAAACGTGCAGAACGATCGTTACGAGATCCCGTCCACCGACCGGATGATGCGCCGGTGGTGCACCCGGCGGTGCGCCCGGTCGTGCGCCGGAGCACGCAAGGGCTTGCTGTTGATCATTGAACGGATCGGTGTAGCGGTCAGTGAATGTCAGGGCCACGCTCACCGCATATGCGTGATCGATACAGGCGCCCGTTACGGAAATGTCCGTAATTGGTAACGCGTGCCGGTTGGCCCGCCGCCGCGCCCGGCGACGACCCAGAGTTTGGGTCCTCGGCCCAGCACGGGCCGGGAATCCGCACCGCTCCACCAGGTCTCATCGGCATGTGGAGCACCGCTCTTGAGGAGACGTCACCTATGTCTGCTTCTCGCACCGCCCGCCGTATCGCCGCGACCACCCTCGCGGCCGGCGCCGTCCTCTCCGCCGTCGCCCTGCCGGCCTCGGCCCACGACAACGACCGCGACCGCGCTCGGCACCACGAGCAGTCCCGGGTCGAGATCAGCGACGTGCAGGCCAACAGCCCCGGATTCGACAACGGCACCAACCGGTCCGTGAACGCCGAGTGGGTCGAGATCACCAACAACGGCCGCCGCAGCGTGGACCTGGACGGCTGGACCCTGCGCGACTCGGACGGCGACCGCTACCGCTTCCGCGACGTCCGCCTCGCCGGCCGCGCCACCGTCCGCATCCACACCGGCGTCGGCCGCGACACCCGCACTGACCTCTTCCAGGGACGCCGCACCTACGTGTGGGACAACCGCTCCGACACCGCGACGCTGCGCGACGACCGCGGTCGCGTCATCGACACCGAGTCCTGGGGCCGCGGGCACCATCACCGCTGACCCGGCTGGTGAGGGCCGTCTGCCCGTCGACACCAGACGACCCGACCCTCAATGAACCGTGTGCCCCGGGCGGCCTTACCTGCCCGGGGCACCTGGGCACCGAATAGCGCTCGTGAACCGCATGCTGTGGAACCCACGCGGAACCCACGCGGGATCAGTCGCGGGATCAGTCGCGGCGGATCAGCTCAGGGTCGATGCGTCGCCCGGCCAACGGCAGCGTCCCCGCCACCGCGACCGCCACCACGCCCGCCGCCGCGAGCGCGAGCAGCGGGGTGCCTGCGAGGTCCCAGTAGACCTCACTGCCCCCGGTGATCAGATAGCTGGACTCGGCGAGCTTGCCCGTCACGAGCGCGAGCACGAGTCCGATGCTCAGCGGCAGGTACGTGAGCCGCCGATGCGCCCATCACGCGCTGGTGAGGACCTCCCAGACGGCTCGGGCGTCGTCGCCGCGACCATCGAGACCCTGCCAGTGCGGAGATGTGCCGCTCAACTTCCTCACCGCTTGGCTCAGTCGCTTGCGGTCCTTCGGCGTGATGCTCTCCGCAAGAGCAAACGGGTCCTCCACCAGGCTGCACAGAAAGGCGAGATCCCGGATGTGTCGCTCTGGCTCCTTGTCGTCCACGGCAGCGCCGACGGCCTTGCCGACGATGGCACCGAGGAGATCCGGGCGAGGTACGTGCTGTTGCCTGCTGTCGTACGTAACCGGTACCAACTCGGTGCGTGCCAAGGCCTGCGAAGCACCCGGCGCGGGGAATGCGCGGCCCCGGCCGCTCGTGGTCACGTCGGCCGTTGGCCCCAACCCTTCAGGGACGAGTACGTCCACGGATGCGGCCGGGACGGCGAGGTCGATGGCAACTTCCGTCCCCGGCTTCACGTAACGGTGCATCAGGCCGTTCGGCCCCGGGTCCCCCGCGGGAACCAGGCCAAGACTCGTGAGGGCACGCACCATCCGGTGCATCCCGCGCGGGTCTGCCCGTACATCGACGACGGTGTCGATATCCGTAGAGACACGAGGAGACGGCCGGCCGCGTTGAAGGCCGTGCAGCATCACCATCTGGCCGCCGACCAGTGTCCAGGGAGCATCGACCACATCTGCGAGGTCCAGCAGGAGCCGCCACAGTTCATCGGCCGCGCCCGCGAGGGGTGGCAGTTCGAGGAGCTTGATGTCCAGCCGCGGTAAAGCGTGCTTCACAGCTCTCCTTCTTCATGTGCAGGGAACCGGGCATCCAGCGCGCTCGAATACAGCCTGCGAGCGGTGCGGCATGAGCGCTCGTCGCTCGCGTCCCACAGGTCGAGTGCGACCGCTGCACGTCCAGGGCCATCGTCGAATGGCCAGACTTCACGCGGCACTTTCACCACGGCGTTCGCCTCCCGACGGGGTACCGGGCGAAGGGCCAGCTTCCGTATCGCCCCGGCGGCGACGTCCTTTCGCAGATAGACCTCCACCTGCCCGGGATCCACGATGTCCTGACCTGGCGCTGACGCCCCCGCGGGCACTGCCCCCTCAAAGGCGAGCAACCTTGGCAGCGCGGATGGATGACCTCGCAACCACAGCACTTCATTGCGCCGTCGCGCCCAATGGCCGATCTGAGCGATCGGCGGCCGTTCGCGCAACCGTGCGCGCAGCCGCGAACGTTCGGGAGCCGTGAGCCACGGAGCGCGCCCGCCGTCGAGGAGGTCCAGGAGGCCCCAGGCCACCCGGCCTGCCATCGGCCTTCCGCTGGGCCGGTCCTGCCCCAACTCGTCCACATCCGCAGACAGCACCACCCACCGTCCACCGATGAGCCGGGCGGGCAGTGCCCCATCGTGAATCAGTGCGAGCACCCGCTGGCGGGAGACACCCAGCCTCTCGGCGGCCTCCGAAGCCGAGATTTCGATCACCGCGCACTCGCCTCCTTGACGCTTTCATTGTCGATCGACAATAGGTGAGTGAAGCGCTTGGCTCTAATGTTGCCAAGTGACAACAGAAGAGTCAACTGGGGTCGGGGAGATGGAGCAGCTCAGGGCCGAGGGGAGTGAGGATGTCGATGGCGCCGCCCGAGGGCCCAAGCTCAGAGCGCGGGTTCGAGTCCCGTTACTCACGGGTCGGCGTGGAGCTGCTGATCGACGGGCTCCGGCCGTACGCACCGGAGGGGGAGAGGAGTGAGGGGGAGAAGGGTACGGAGCGCCACGCCTGACGCCTTCTCCGCCAATCGCCGCGACAGCCGCAACAAACTCACCGAAACTGGCGTCCTCAACAGTGCGTGCAATTGACAGACATCCCGCGGCTCGGAGGCCGGTTTGGACAGCGCCATCAGGGCGGCGGCCCCGGCCGGCGAGCCGGACGCCCCCTTCCGTCCCTCCGGCGGGCGTCGCGCCTGCGCCTGGCTGGCCGGTCTGCTGCTGATCGTTCCCAGCGTGGTGGCCGGCTGCCGTGTCGCGGACACCGACGCCGTCACCCCCGTGCCCCAGCTGCTCGCCTTCCTGCCCTGGCTGCTGGCGCCCGCCGGGGCAGCCCTGCTGCTGGCCCTCCTCGCGCGGTGGCGCACCGGCGTGGTCTGGGCGGTCGCGGTGCTCGCCGTCACCGGTTGGTACGTCAGGCCCTACGACACCGGGCTGACCGACGCTCCGCCCGGCCCCGTCGTCGCCCGCATCGAAGTGCTCACCTCGAATGTCGAGTTCGGCAACGCCACCAAGGGGAGCAAGGGGCTGCTGGCCACCATCCGCCGCGAGCAGCCCGACCTGGTGTTCGTCCAGGAGTGCGACCCCGGCTGCGCGAGCGCGCTCGCGGCGGAGGTCCCCCGCACCGACTATCCGTACCGCAATGTCGTCGAGGGCTACGCGGCCGCGGGCTCGGCCATCCTCAGCACGTTCCCGCTGCGCCCCGCCCCGGGGATCAGCGGGACGCTGGCCATGCCGGGCTCGGTCGCCGTCGTCGGCGACCGGACCGTGAACCTCCAGCTCGTACACCCGCTGCCGCCCATCCCCCGCGGCGTCGACGACTGGAAGCGAGAGCTCGGCCGGGTGCGTACGTACGCCGCGGGGGTCAAGGGACAGCCGACCCTCCTCGCCGGGGACTTCAACGCCACCCAGGACCACGCCGCCTTCCGCCGGATTCTCGACGCCGGTGACCTGCGCGACAGCGCCACCCTCGTGGGCGCGGCCCGCACCCCGTCCTGGCCGGCCGCCGTCCGCCGTCCGCTGGGCGCGCAGATCGACCATGTGTTGATCAGCGAGGACTTCTCCGTACGCAGGGCCCGCTTCCTGGACCTCGCCGGCACCGACCACCGTTCGCTGCTCGTCGACCTCGAACTGCACGACGTGCGCTGAACGCCCGGCCGGGTAAGAGTGGGGACGTGGTCAGACCCGGGGGGCCGTCCGTCAGGAGGCGTTCCGGATGCGCGCTGTCGCGGTCAAGGCGTTCAGGGCCGACCCCGAACTGATCCAGCTGCCCAAGCCGGAGCCCGGTCGGGGCGAGGTGCTGGTGAAGGTGGAGTACGCGGCGCTCAACCCGTTCGACTGGCGGGCCGCCGACGGAGTGCTCGAGGGCAGGGTCCCTCATGTCTTCCCGCTGGTCATGGGCACCGACTTCGCGGGCAGGGTGGATGTGGTGGGCCCAGGTGACAACCGCTTCAGGGTGGGCGACGCGGTCTTCGGCCAGGCGGGCCGGCCGCCGGTCGGGACCGGTACGTACGCCGAGTACGTGACGATGCCGCAGGACGCGGCCATCGCGTTCGTACCGGATGGTCTGCCGCTGAGGACCGCTGCGCTGCTGCCCACGGCCGGAATGAGTGCCGCGCAGATCCTGGAGGCGGCAGGAGTTCGGGCCGGGCAGAGCCTGCTGGTCGTCGGCGCGGCGGGCGGGGTCGGCAGCTATCTGACGCAGCTGGCCGCGGCGGGCGGCGTACGGGTGCTGGCGGCGGTGCGCGGCGACGAGCAGCGGCGGATGAGCGCGCTCGGAGCCGCAGTCACCGTCGACACCACCGCGCAGGACCTGGCGGCCGCGGTACGGGACGCCTGCCCGGACGGCCTCGACGGTCTGGTCGACGTGGTGTCCGCCGACGCGGGCTCCTTCGCCGCGAACGCCGCCCTGGTGCGCTCCGGCGGCCGCGCCCTCACCACCCGCTCCGTGCTGGACCCGGCGCGGCTCCCGGCCGGGGTCGAGGGTGTCGACTTCCATCTGCGCGCCTCGTCGGCCCTGCTGGACACCCTCGCCGCGGCGGCCCTCGATGGTTCACTGAAGGCACCCGTCGACGCCGAACTCCCCCTGGAGAAGGCCCCGGACGCGCTCGCCCAGTCCCGCGCCGGCGGTGCCCGCGGCAAGACCGTCTTCGTCCTCTGAGACTCGCCTCGTCCTCCGAGAGCAGGTGCCATGGACAACGACCGGATACTCGGCAACATCACCGCACTCGTCGCGGAGGAACGCACCCTGCGCGAGCGTTCCACCGAGGAGCACGGCCTCGACTCCGGCGAACAGGCGCGGCTGCGCGCGCTCGAGGTGCAGCTCGACCAGTGCTGGGACCTCCTGCGGCAGCGCCGCGCCAAGTCGGAGTTCGGCGAGGATCCGGGGACGGCGAAGGTGCGGCCCCCGGACGAGGTGGAGGGCTACCTGGGCTGACCGCCCGGCCCGGCCGGTCAGCGCCCGGCCCGGCCGGCCCGCCCGGTAGCGGCAGCAGGGTTGCGCCGGACCGCCCCTTCGGGGTCTTTTGATGACCATGGGCGACGACAAGGGCGGGGCGGGGACGCGAGCGGGACGGCTGACACCGCCCGACTGGCTGCTGGCAGGACTGCGGCCGCAGACCGCACCCGTGCCCTGGGCCGCCGTCGCCCGCGCGGGCGTCGCGCTCTCCGCGCCGCTGGCTGTCGGGCTCGCCGTCGGGGAGCCCGCGTACGGCGCGCTGGTGTCGATGGGTGCGCTGTCGGGCGTCATCGGAGACACCGCCGACGCGTACCGGATGCGGATCTTCAATATCGCGATCCCGCAGCTCTTCGGCGCGGTCGGCGTCACGCTCGGCACGCTGGTGTACGGGGAGGGCTGGCCCGCGGTCGCCGCGCTGACCTTTGTCGCACTGGTCTCCGGGATGATCTCGTCGATCGGCGCGGTGGCGTCCGTGTCCGGGCTGCTGCTTCTGCTCAACGCGGTGGTGGGCGCGGGGCTGCCGATGCCGGGGCCGTGGTGGAAGGCGCCGCTGCTGCTCACGCTGGGCGGGCTGTTCGTCCTCGTACTGTCGCTGCTGGCCTGGCCGTTGCGCGGCCGGGTGCCGGAACGTGCCGCCGTCGCGGCCGCCTACCGCGATGTCGCCGATCTGCTGGATGCGGCGGGCACGTCGGCGTACGAGGAGAAACGCCAGGCCGTCACCCAGTCCCTGAACACCTCCTACGACCTGATCCTCGCCCTGCGGGCCCGCGACCACGGGCGGCGCAGCCCGCTGGTGCGCCTCCTCGCCCAGCTGAATGTGCTCATCCCGCTGGTCGAGGGCGCGGCGGCGGCCCATCTGCACGGGCGGGCCTCCCGGCAGCCCGAAATCGCGGCGGCCGTACGGGACTTGGCGGACGCGGTCGCCGAGGGCCGGGGTGCGGCGCCGGAGCTGGTGCTGCCCGAGCCGCAGGGGCCGGCCGACCGTGCGGTCGAGGCGGCGCTGCGGCATGCGGCCACGGTTGTGCACAAGGCCGACCCCGATCCGTACAACGTCGACGACCGGCTCGGCCGGCCCGCCGCGCTGCGCATCCGGGCGCGGCGGGCGACGCGCAGCGTGCTGCTCTCCGAGCCGTCCTGGCGGTACGGGCTGCGCCTCGCGCTCTGCATCGGGCTCGCGCAGGCGCTCGTATCGCTGGTGGTGGTGCCCCGCTCGTACTGGGTCGCGCTCACCGTCACCTTCGTCATGAAGCCGGACTTCGGCTCGGTGTTCTCGCGGGCCGTGCTGCGCGCGCTCGGTACGGCGGTGGGCCTGGTCGTCGCGGCGGCGGTGCTGTCGCAGGTGCCGCGCGGCTGGTGGGACGTACCGGTGATGGCGCTGCTCGCGGCGCTCATCCCGGCGTTCTCGGCGAAGGGGTACGCCTTCCAGACCGCGGCGATCACGCCCGTGATCCTGCTGCTCTCCGACGTGCTGAACCACCAGGGTTTCGACCTGGTCCTGCCGCGTCTGGTGGACAGCCTCCTCGGCTGCGGGATCGCGCTGGTGGCGGGCTATCTGCTCTGGCCGGAGAGCTGGCACACCCGGATCGGCGACCGGCTGGCGACGGCGGTGGAGGACACGGCGCGGTATGTGGCGTGCGCGTTCGGGTCGGCTGGGGACGGCGGGGACCAGGACCAGGGGGAGCGGGTGCGCAGCCGGCGCCGGCTCTACCGGGACCTGTCGTCCGTACGGTCGGAGTTCCAGCGGGCACTGACGGAGCCGCCGCCGGTGGGGACGCGGGCGGCGGCGTGGTGGCCGCTGGTCGTGGCGGTCGAACGGATCGTGGACGCGACGACGGCGGCGCGGGTGCGGGTGAGTTACGGGGCGCAGCCGCCGGCGCGGGCGGAGGTGGCGGACGTGGAGCAGCAGCTGCGCGAACTGGCGGAAGGGCTGAGGTCGAGCGAGGTGCTGGTGGAGGTACGGGCGGATCTGCAGGGCGATGAGGAGGGGGTCCTGGAGCCCCTGCGCCAGGAGGTCAAGGCAGCAAGGGCGATCGCTTCACCGGGGCAACCGGGCTGACGGGGTGGACTCGAGCCACGCGGCTCACTCGTCGCGGGCGCCGGCACTCCAGTACCCATGCCCCCACCGCCAACGCCAGACCCGCCGCCGGCAGCCACCACGCCGTCGTGCGCAGCGTTGCCGTAAGGGCGTCGTAGACCGCCTCCGCCGCCGGGCGGTCCACGTCCGGGGGGAGGTCGGCGAGGGACAGGTCATGGCCGGCCGCGACCGCGATGCGCAGCAGTACCGCTCCCGCCGCCAGGGCGAGGCCGAGGCCGATCAGGGCGCGTCCCCTGCGTACCGCCAGGAGAACCGCCGCCGCGGCCAGCAGGATCGTGGCCACCGGCAGCCATACCCCGGCGATCCGCAGCGCGTGGAAGATGTCCCGTACCGTGCCGAGGTTGTCTGACTCCAGGATCGTGACCCGGTCGAGCTCGACCGGGACCTGGTCGACGAACGGCACGCCCTCGTCGGCGAGCTGACGCTTCACCTGCTCGGTGACGGGCGCCAGATCGATCGTGATGGCGTTGTCGCCGCCGTCCGCCAGGGCCTCTTCGACCGCGGTGTGCGCGGCACGGTTCACCGTGTTCCAGGCGGTCTTGAAGGCGCTGGTCCCGGCGAAGGAGACCACCGCGTCGTGCACCAGGGTCTCGACGCCCTCCTGGAAGGGCCCCGCGTCGATACGCTTCATGATCTCGTCGGTGATCCGGACGGCGACCGCGTTCTGCACGCGCGCGTCCGACGCGAGCGGCTCCGTCGTGGCGACGTAGCTGTCGGTCTCGTCGATCTCCCGGTCGACCCAGACGGCGAGCGCGCTCAGCGGCGTCAGGACGGCCACGAGAACGATCAGCAGCACCGACACCGTTGAGAGGAAGCTCCGCACTCCTCAAGGGAACGCGGACGTCTGCCCCGGCGCGAGTGGTGCGCCGCCGACCGGGGGCCGCGGTTCAGCCGCTGCCCGGGCAGCCGACGTCCGGGTCCATCGCGTGCAGGACGCGCAGGCTGATCTCGAGGAGCTGGTCGAACTGTTCCGGCTCCAGCGCGTCGACCACGAGCGAGCGCACCGCCGTCACATGCCCGGGCGCGGTCGCGACGATCTTCGTCCAGCCGTCGTCGGTGAGCACGGCGTTGGTGTACCGGCCGTCGTCGGAGCAGGGCTCGCGGCGCAGATAGCCGCGAGCCTCAAGGCGTTTGACCACATGAGAGAGGCGGGAGAGCGAGCCGTTGGCGAGAACCGCGAGCGTGCTCATCCGGAGCCTTCTGCCGGGGGACTCGGAGAGTCCGGCGAGGACCAGGTACTCGAACTGGTTCAGGCCCGCCTCCCGCTGGAGCTGCGCGTCCAGCGCCGCCGGCAGCTTGATCATGACCGCGCTGAAGGCCTTCCAGGCGGCGAGCTCCCGCTCGTTCAGCCAGTGGGGGTCCGACGGATGCTGGGCGTTCATGGAATCGAGCCTACCCGAGGGACTTGACGCTTCAAGTGATCGGTTCTAGCTTTGAACTTGAAGCTTCAACTCGTTAGTGGAGCCGTCCCTGCGCCGTCCCTGAATCGTCCCCGGATCGGAAGTCCCCGCCATGAACATCACCCTGTGGATCCTCGCGAGCCTGCTCGCCGCGGTCTTCCTCGCCTCCGGCTCCGCCAAGCTGCTCCAGCCCAAGGCGAAGGTCATCGAGACCGCCGGTGGCTGGGCCGAGAGCTTCTCGCCCGGAGCGATCAAGACGATCGGCCTGCTGGAGGTGCTGGGCGCGGTGGGCCTGATCCTGCCCGCCGCCGTGGACATCGCGCCGGACCTCGTACCGGTCGCCGCCACCGGCCTCGCCGCCGTGATGGTCGGCGCCGCCGTCACCCACGGCCGGCGCGGCGAGACCAAGAACGTGGCGGTCAACGTCGTACTCCTCGCCCTCGCCGTGGTCGTGGCATGGGGCCGCTTCGGCCCGTACGCGTTCTGAGCCGGTACTGAGCAGGAACCACGTCGATCCCGAATCGGTCCTTTGACTTGCCAGGCGCCCGGCGCGGGTGTGCTCTGAAAGGAGACGCGGGGGACGAGAGGGAAGGAGCTCTCCGCCATGGCCGCACATGCAGCGGTGCCCGCACGGCACCACGGTTCTCTCAGCTGGGCGCTGCCCGTCACCCTGGGCGTCGCCTACGGCATCTACGTGGTGGCGATCGACCGCGGCGGCAAGGGATTCACCGGCGGTCAGTTCGTACTCGGCGTGGTCTCCGGACTGGTCCTCGCGGCGCTCGCGTTCGCGCTGGGCCGGATCCAGCAGGCACTGCCGCGCGAGCTGCGCTCGGCGGCGTACGCGGCCCTGTGCGGCGTGGCCATCGGCTTCCTGTACAGCCTGACCGGGGAGAGCGTGCTCAAGTCGGTCGGGATGGGGGTCATCTTCGCGGCGGTGATGTTCGCCGCGTCCTTCTACGTCTTCTACACCAGGGAGCCCTGACCTCCGGCTTCTCCTCCGCGCGCGGCCGCCGGATCTGATCTGGCGGCCGCGCGCCGTCGTCTCGCGCCCTGTGAGTGACGGCAGGAGACTGTGGAGGGAGGTGCACCGTGCGGGAGCGGGACCGGAGCGACACAGCGCCGCTGCGTGCCGCGGTCATCATCGGCAGTACGCGCGAGGGGCGCGCCGGCGAGAAGGTCGGACGCTGGTTCATGGAGCGGGCGGCCGCACGGGACGATCTGGAGCTGGCGGTCGTCGACCTCGTCGACTTCGACTTCCCCGCCCGCTATCCCGACCGGGCCACCGAGCAGATGCGGGAGTTCAGCACGGAGGTCGGCCGTGCCGACGCCTTCGTGGTCGCCGTCGAGCAGCTGCGCTCGGTCTTCACCGAGCTGCACACCGTGACCCTGCGCAACGGCGTGAGCATCAACCTCCTCGACGAGGCGCTGGACGACCGGGACCGGGCGGCGGGCCTGATGCTCGACCAGCTCGGCTGGTGGGGCCTGGCTCTGCGGGAGGCCCGTGCCGCGCGCCCCTATGTCTCCTGAGGTTTCCCCGATGACTTCGATGATTTCTGCCGACGGCCCGAGTCAACCCCCTAGGTCCTTGCAGGGCCTGGACCTCCCAGCGACGTCACGAGCGACCCTGAGAAGGAATTGACGATGAGTACAGATCTGGCAATCGAGACCGCGGGCCTGGTGAAGGTCTTCGGTGAGAACCGGGCCGTGGACGGCGTGGATCTCACCGTGCCGGCCGGCACGGTCTACGGCCTTCTCGGTCCGAACGGCGCCGGCAAGACGACCACCGTGCGGATGCTCGCCACCCTGCTGCGGCCGGACGGCGGCGAGGCCCGGATCTTCGGCCACGACGTGCAGCAGGACGCCGACGCGGTACGCGGCAGGGTCAGCCTCACCGGTCAGTACGCCTCGGTGGACGAGGACCTCACCGGCACGGAGAACCTGGTGCTGCTGGCGCGGCTGCTCGGTCACTCCAAGCCGGACGCCAGGGAGCGGTCCGGTCAGTTGCTGGACGCGTTCGGGCTCTCCGAGGCGGCGGCCAAGCAGGTGAAGAACTACTCGGGCGGCATGCGGCGCCGTATCGACATCGCCGCTTCCATCCTCAACACCCCGGATCTGCTCTTCCTGGACGAGCCGACCACCGGCCTCGACCCGCGCAGCCGCAACCAGGTCTGGGACATCGTGCGGGCGGTCGTCGCCCAGGGCACGACGGTGCTGCTGACCACGCAGTATCTGGACGAGGCAGACCAACTGGCGTCCCGTATCGCCGTGATCGACCACGGCAAGGTGATCGCGGAGGGTACGAAGGGCGAGCTGAAGGCCTCGGTCGGCTCCGGCGCCGTCCATCTGCGGCTGCGCGACGCCGATCAGCGGCCGGAGGCCGAGCGGGTGCTCGCGGCCGCGCTCAACGCCGAAGTGCAGCTGGACTCCGATCCGGTGGCCCTGACCGCCCGGGTCAACGGACACGGCACCGAGCAGGGCGCGGCGGAGCAGGCCGCGCGGGCGCTCGCCGAGCTGGCGCGCTCCGGAATCACCGTGGACAACTTCGCGCTGGGCCAGCCCAGCCTGGACGAGGTCTTCCTCGCCCTGACCGACAAGAAGGGGACGGCGGCATGAGCACCGCGACCACCACCAAGGACGTCGACGATCTCGTACTCGAAGCCCCGAAGGCGGAGGATCTGGCCGCCCTGCTGGTGAGAAAGCAACGCCCACCGCGGCCCAGCGCGCTCTCCGCCTCGCTGACCTTCGGCTGGCGGGCCATGCTCAAGATCAAGCATGTGCCGGAGCAGCTCTTCGATGTGACGGCCTTCCCGATCATGATGGTGCTGATGTACACGTACCTCTTCGGAGGGGCGCTGGCCGGCTCGGTCTCGGCGTACATCCAGTTCCTGCTGCCCGGCATCCTCACCATGAGCGTCGTGATGATCACGATGTACACGGGCGTCGCGGTCAACACCGACATCACCAAGGGCGTCTTCGACCGCTTCCGTACGCTGCCGATCTGGCGGCCGTCCCCGATGGTCGGCTATCTGCTCGGCGATGTGGTCCGCTATGTGCTCGCTTCGGCGGTGATGCTGGCCGTCGGCATGATCATCGGTTACCGGCCGCACGGCGGACCGCTCGGCGTGGTGCTCGGCGTCGCGCTGCTGATGGTCTTCTCGTTCGCCTTCTCCTGGGTCTGGACGATGTTCGGTCTGCTGCTGCGCACGGAGAAGTCGGTGATGGGCGTCAGCATGATGGTGATCTTCCCGCTGACCTTCCTGAGCAATGTCTTCGTCGACCCGAAGACGATGCCGGGCTGGCTGCAGGCCTTCGTCAACAACAGTCCGGTGACCCATGTGGCCACGGCGGTACGGGAGTTGATGGCGGGCAACTGGCCGGCGGCGGACATCGCCTGGTCGCTGGGGTGGGCCGCCCTGCTGGTGCTGGTCTTCGGTTCGGTGACGATGAGGCTCTACAACCGCAAGTGAGCGATGCGCGATGAGCGGTGGCGGTGAGCAGCGTTGGCGGTGAGCGGTGAGCGGTGAGCGGTGAGCGGTGAGTGACTGTGGACGACGCCCTCGGTGGCTCGAGGGCGTCGTCCGCTGTCCGCCCGGTCAGAGCCGCCAGTCGACCGGGCGCGCGGGACGGTAGGAGCAGGACGACCCCGTGCCCACGGACTCCCGCAGATGCGCGGCGAGTTCGGGGTGACGGGTGTCCAGCTTGCGCAGGGTGTCGCGGATCCGGGCGGTGACCGTTTTACGGGCGCGCTCGGCCTCGCCGCCCAGGCGTCGGGTGCGGCCGCCGAGACCGGCGGCCGTGCGCAGCTCGTCCAGCAGGGCCGAGCGCTCGTGGTCGAACTCCGCGGCCCGCCGGGCATCGTCGCCCGCGGCCTCCAGCGCACGCCGGTAGTGGCCGACGGCCTCCTCCCCGGCCAGCCTGCTGGACGCGTCCCGGGCGGCTGCGAGCAGCAGTTCCACCCGGCGCTCGCGCTCCAGCTCGCCGCCGGCCAGATACGCGTGCCGCGCCAGATCGGCGGGGAAGAACGTCGCGCTGAGCGCCGGGGAGCCGTCCAGGGCCCGTACGACATCGGCGTGCCGCGTCCGGACCTCGGGTTCCTCCAGCGCCTCGTACAGCGTCTCCCGTTCCCCGCCGCCAGGACCTCAGTCCGAGTCGCTGCCGCCCCGCACCACGACCACCGGGCACGGCGCGTGCTGGGCGAGATGGAGGCCGACCGAGCCGAGCAGCGTCGCCCGGAAGCCGCTGTAGCCGTGGTTGCCGACGACCAGCAGGGCCGCGCCGCCGGCCCGGTCCATCAGGGCCTGCGCGGCGTTTCCGATCAGGACCGTGTGGGTGATCTTGGCGGCTGCCTCCGCGCCGAGGGTCTCAACGAGGGAATCGTCGAGGATCTGGGCCGCCAGGGCCTCCGGATTGAAGTCCTCCGGCACGCCCGGCACCATGGCCGCCCAGCCCGCCGCCGGGTACTCCCAGCTGATCACGGCCTCGAGCGTCTCGCCGGTCAGTGCGGACTGCCGTACGGCCCAGCGCAGCGCTCTGAGGGACGGTTCGGAGCCGTCCACGCCCACGACGATCCTGCCTGCGTCTGCCATACCTGCCACCTCCAGGTGCGTAGCCTTGCGTAAAGCCTACGCAAAACTAGACAAACTGGTTCACGCGCGGTGCGCCGTCGGCCGCCGCGTCGGACACCCGGTGAGGCGTCGTCCCGGCAGTCGCTCCGGCCGCCATCAGCCCGGCGAGCTCGCGGCCCGCGCGTGCGATCCGCTCCGGCAGCGTGCCCGAGCGGGCATCGCCCGTACCGCCCCAGTCCTCCGAGGCCGCGTACACCGCCGTCGGCACGACCAGCGCCCGCAGATAGGCGAAGAGCGGCCGCAGCGCGTGCTCCAGCACCAGCGAATGCCGGGCGGTGCCGCCCGTCGCCCCGATCAGCACCGGCTTCCCGGTGAGCGCGTGGGGCTCGATCAGATCGAAGAAGGACTTGAACAGTCCGCTGTACGAGGCCGTGAAGACGGGCGTCACCGCGATCAGGCCGTCCGCCTCCGTCACCGCCTCGATTGCCTCACCGAGCGCCGGCGCCGGAAAACCGGTCACCAGGTTGTTGGCGATGGGCACGGCCAGCTCGCGCAGCTCGACGACGCGCACCCGCACGTCCACCTCCCGCTCGCCGAGCCCGCCGCGTACCGCTTCGGTCAGCCGGTCGGCCAGCAGTCGCGTCGACGACGGCACGCTCAGCCCGGCCGATACGGCCACCAGCTTCAACGTCGTCATTCGTTACGCCTCCTTCGTGCTTACGGCGGGGTGCAGCGGGGCGGTCACCGGCACACCGGCCGGCCGCAGGTTCGCGAACTCCTTGCGCAGCACCGGTACGACCTCTTCGCCGAGGATGTCGAGCTGCTCCAGGACCGTCTTCAGCGGCAGCCCCGCGTGGTCCATCAGGAACAGCTGGCGCTGGTAGTCGCCGACGGCCTCGCGGAAGCCGAGGGTGCGCTCGATGACCTCCTGCGGGGAGCCGACGGTCAGCGGTGTCTGCTCGGTGAAGTCCTCGAGCGAGGGCCCGTGTCCGTAGACCGGCGCGTTGTCGAAGTAGGGCCGGAACTCCGCGATCGCGTCCTGGGAGTTCTTGCGCATGAAGACCTGTCCGCCGAGGCCGACGATGGCCTGCTCCGGGGCGCCGTGTCCGTGGTGTGCGTAGCGGGTGCGGTAGAGCTCGACCATCTTCCTGGTGTGCTCCATCGGCCAGAAGATGTTGTTGTGGAAGAAGCCGTCGCCGTAGTAGGCGGCCTGCTCGGCCATCTCGGGGGAGCGGATGGAGCCGTGCCATACGAACGGCGGGACACCGTCCAGGGGCCGCGGCGTCGAGGTGAAGCTCTGCAGCGGCGTACGGAACGTGCCCTCCCAGTCCACGACGTCCTCGCGCCACAGCTTGTGCAGCAGCGCGTAGTTCTCGATGGCGAGCGGGATGCCCTGGCGGATGTCCTTGCCGAACCAGGGATAGACGGGTCCGGTGTTGCCGCGCCCCATCATCAGGTCGACCCGGCCCTCGGCCAGGTGCTGGAGCACCGCGTAGTCCTCGGCGATCTTGACCGGGTCGTTGGTGGTGATCAGCGTGGTGGAGGTGGAGAGGACGATCCGCTCGGTGAGCGCCGCGATGTGCCCGAGGAGGGTCGTCGGGGACGACGGGACGAACGGCGGGTTGTGGTGCTCGCCGGTCGCGAAGACGTCCAGGCCGACCTCTTCGGCCTTGCGCGCGATGGCGACGGTCGCCTTGATCCGCTCGTGCTCGCTCGGCGTACGTCCGGTGGTCGGGTCGGTCGTGACATCGCCGACCGTGAAGATGCCGAACTGCATGCGGTTCACCTCTCGGGGTTCGTGGTGATTGTTGAACCTTGAACGAACCCTGTAACGGTGATCCGAGCGCCCCTATTCCGGGTGCCCGTACCCTGGTCCCGGGTGAACACGGGACGTACCGGACTGCCCCGGGCCGGCTGGAGGACTGCGGTGAGCGAGAGCGAGAGCGAGAGCTGGAAGGAGCGTGGCGTAGCGCTGCGCGTCTTCGTCTACGTCTTCGCGACGCACCTGTTCGCCGGCTTCATATGGCTGCTCTTCTATGTGGGCGAGCACGCGCCGAAGTAGGCGGAGCCCGCACCGGACGAGACCCCGCACCACGGCGCACCGTACAAGCGCTCAGCCCCTCCCCGCCGCGCTCGTGAACAGCTGGTGGAAGGCGTCCGCGGAGTCGACGCCGGACCGTCCGAACGGCGCGTCGAAGTCCCACACCAGGAACAGCAGAAACGCGATCAGCGCGCTGAACAGACCGGCGAGCAGCAGCTCCCGGGGGGTGCGGCCGATCTGCAGGGTGAAGATCAGGCCGACGGTCACCAGCGCCCCCGTGATCAGGCCGAACCACACGACGCCCGGCAGCGTCTCCCCGGCGTTCTCCGCACGGGCGTTGCGCGCGTCGTCGGCGATGGCGACCTGGTCCACCATCGGCTGGTACGCCTGCGCCTCGAGCTCGTTGGCCGGCCTGCGCTCGGCGATGCCGGCCCGTACGACATCGAGCAGCTCCGCCCCCCGGCCGGAGAGCTCGTTGTGGTCGATCATCCGTGGCCACTCCTGCTGGACGACGTGGGAGACGTAGCGGTCGATGTCACCGCGGAGCTGCTCCCGCACATCGGCGGGGTAGACCTTGGCCCGCTGGTTGATCTCGTGCAGCGCCTGCGCCTCGCGGCGTACGCCGTCCTGCGCGGCGCTGCGCGCCTCCCAGACGCCGGCGATGGCAAGGCCGAGCACGATCGCGTACACGACGCCGACCATCATCGTCATGTACTCGAGGACGTCCGGCGTCTCGGCGGTGTCCTCCTCCGTCCCGGCTCCGGCTGCTGCGGCCCTGTTCAGCCTGCGCTGCCTGAGCACCGTGAGGACAAGGACGACGGCGCAGGCGGCGGCCATCGCGGCAGCCAGGACCAGCCATTCCGACATGGGGGTTCTCCGCATGGGTGTGAGGGGCGTGGGGTCAGGAGGAGCCGCGCCCGGACGCGGCGGACCGTGAGCGGGGCCGCAGGAGGGCTGCCGCGAGTACGGCGGGGGTGGTGGTCACCAGCATCAGGACGACCAGGGGCATCCCGGCGACGTCCGGTTTCCCGGCGGCCGGGCGGTAGTTGTGTACGGCGTAGACGTGCGCGCGGGTCGGAGCGGGAGCCGCATCGGGAGGGGGTTCCTGCGGGAGGGGTCCGGCCGGCGGTACGGCTTCGGGGCGCGAAGCCGACGGCAGGGGTGCGGCCGGCCGGGGCACGGGCGGCTCCGGTAGGGGAGTGCTCGGCGCGGGCGGAGTCGGTTTGGGCGCCGGAGTGTCCGGCGGTTCGGGTGCGGACGGCACCGTC
Organism: Streptomyces lunaelactis; assembly: GCF_003054555.1. Classification (NCBI taxonomy): domain Bacteria; kingdom Bacillati; phylum Actinomycetota; class Actinomycetes; order Kitasatosporales; family Streptomycetaceae; genus Streptomyces; species Streptomyces lunaelactis. Next base: position 4,496,602 of record NZ_CP026304.1, read on the forward strand.
GGCGTCGGGGTTGGGGTCGGCGTCGGCGTCGGCGTCGGTGTCGGCGTTGGGGTCGGCGTTGGGGTCGGCGTTGGCGTGCAGTCCTCGAAGTGGACCGACACCGACACGACCACCGGCACATCGGCCACGCCGGGCACCAGGGCCAAGACCTCCGCCCCGATCCCCACCCCCTGCGAGCCGAGAATTGCCGCGACTCCCAGCGCACTCACCTGCTGCCATCCCGCCACGGGGGCACGCTATTGCAGCTCAGCGGGGTTCCTTGGCCACTATCACCCGTACGACTGATCAGCACATTTGTCGGACTGTCGGGGCAGCGGGCCCGAGGAATCTTTTGCACTTTGTTGCATAATCGCTGGGAGGTCGCTAGAACTGGACCGTCGACCCCTGCCCGAGGAGGCGCCCCCGATGAGCCCGACGACGACTTCGACGACGAGCCCCAGCCCGTACCCCCATCTGCTGAGTCCGCTCGACCTCGGGTTCACGACCCTCCCCAACCGGGTGCTCATGGGCTCGATGCACGTCGGTCTCGAGGAGGCGGAACGCGGCTTCGAGCGGATGGCCGCCTTCTACGCCGCCCGCGCCCGCGGCGGTGTCGGCCTCATCGTCACCGGCGGTATCGCGCCCAACGACCGGGGCCGTCCGTACGAGGGCGGCGCCAAGCTCACCACCGAGGCCGAGGCGGAACAGCACCGCGCCGTCACCGACGCCGTACACGCGCAGGGCGGCCGGATCGCGATGCAGATCCTGCACTTCGGCCGGTACGCCTACCACGCGGACCTGGTCGCGCCGAGCGCCATCCAGGCCCCCATCAGCCCGTTCGTCCCGCACGCCCTGACCGACGCCGAGGTCGAGGAGACCATCGAGGACTTCGTACGGGCGGCGGGGCTGGCCAAGTCCGCGGGCTACGACGGCGTCGAGATCATGGGCTCCGAGGGCTACTTCATCAACGAGTTCATCGCGAGCGCCACCAACCACCGCACCGACCGCTGGGGCGGCTCGTACGAGAACCGGATCCGGCTCCCCCTGGAGATCGTCCGCCGTACCCGTGAGCGGGTCGGCCCGGACTTCATCCTGATCTACCGGCTCTCCATGCTGGACCTGGTGCCCGGCGGTTCCTCGCTTCAGGAGGTGATCACGCTCGCCAAGGAGATCGAGGCGGCCGGAGCGACGATCATCAACACCGGGATCGGCTGGCACGAGGCCCGTATCCCCACCATCGCGACCTCGGTGCCGCGCGGCGCGTACACCTGGGTGACCAAGAAGCTGATGGGGTCCGTCTCCGTACCGCTGATCACCAGCAACCGCATCAACACCCCTGAGGTCGCCGAGCAGTTGCTCGCCGAGGGGCGCGCGGACATGGTGTCGATGGCCCGGCCCTTCCTCGCCGACCCCGAGTTCGTCGCCAAGGCGACGGCGGACCGCGCGGAGACCATCAACACTTGCATCGGCTGCAACCAGGCCTGCCTCGACCACACCTTCAGCGGGAAGATCACCTCCTGCCTGGTCAATCCGCGCGCCTGCCACGAGACCGAGCTCGTCCTCTCCCCGACCCGCGTGCGCAAGCGCGTCGCGGTGATCGGCGCGGGCCCGGCAGGGCTCGCCTGCGCGGTCTCGACGGCCGAGCGCGGCCACGAGGTGACGCTCTTCGACGCGGCCGACGAGATCGGCGGTCAGCTGAACATCGCCAAGCGGATCCCGGGCAAGGAGGAGTTCGGCGAGACGCTGCGCTACTTCCGCACCCAGCTCGAACTCCACGGTGTGGAGCTGCGGTTGGGCGTCCGTGTGACCTCCGGCGATCTCGCGTCGGCAGCGTACGACGAGATCGTCGTCGCCACCGGGGTCATTCCGAGGACCCCCGAGATAGAGGGCGTCGACCACAGAAGCGTTCTCAGCTACCTCGACGTGCTGCGCGACGGCGCTCCGGTCGGCGAGCGCGTCGCGGTCATCGGCGCGGGCGGTATCGGCTTCGACGTCGCCGAGTTCCTGACCGACGGCGGGGAGGGCGCGAGCCTGGACGCCGGGACGTACTTCCGTCAGTGGGGCGTGGACACCGACTACAGCGCGCCGGGCGGACTGACGGCGCCGGTGCGCCCGCGGCCGCCACGGTCCGTGCACCTGCTGCAGCGCAAGGCGAGCAAGGTCGGTGCGGGTCTGGGCAAGACGACGGGCTGGATCCACCGCACCGAACTCAAGCACCGCGGGGTCCAGATGACGGCGGGTGCGACGTACGAGCGGATCGACGACGAGGGCCTGCATGTGACCGTCGACGGCGCTGCCCGGGTCCTCCCCGTCGACACGGTCGTCCTGTGCACCGGTCAGGAGCCGCAGCGCGCGCTGTACGAGGAGCTGAGCGCCGCCGGGCACTCCGTGCACCTCATCGGCGGGGCGGACGTGGCGGCCGAGCTGGACGCGAAGCGCGCCATCGACCAGGGCACGCGGCTCGGGGCGGCGCTGTGACGGCGGTCCTCGCTGTGGGAGCCGGCAGGGCAGCCGTCATGAAGGGCGTCCTTAGGATCGGGTCATGTCCCTCCCGCACGCGATCCTGACGGCCCTGCTCGAAAAGCCCTCGTCGGGTCTCGAGCTGACCCGGCGCTTCGACAGGTCGATCGGTTACTTCTGGTCGGCGACGCATCAGCAGATCTACCGTGAGCTGGGGAAACTGGAGCAGGCGGGGCATATCCGCGCACTGCCGGCCGCGCAGCCGACCCGCGGGCAGAAGAAGGAGTACGAGGTCCTGCCCGCGGGCCGCGAGGAGCTGACCGCCTGGGTCACGAAGGCCGAGGACCCGAAGCCGGTCCGCGACCCGCTGCTGCTGCGGCTGCGCGCGGCGGGGGTGGTCGGCAGCGAGGGACTCGAGGCCGAGCTGGTGCGCCATCTGGCCCTGCACCGGCGGCAGTTGGCCGAGTACACGGCCATCGAGGCGCGCGATTTCCCGCCGGAGAGGACGACCACGGAGCAGGACAGGCTGCGTCATCTGGTGCTGCGCGGGGGCATCGAGCTGGAGACGTTCTGGACGAAGTGGCTGACCGACGCGCTGGCGGCGTTCCACGTGAATCCCTGAGGATCCGATTCACGATTCCCTGAATTCAGGATTCCCTGTACCATTCGGGAATGCTGAATCTTGCGTCCGAGGTCGAGGTCCTGACCCGGTTCGGCCGTGCGCTCGCCGACCCGATCCGCTGCCGCCTGCTGCTCGCCCTGCGCGAGGCGCCGGCCCATCCGTCGGATCTGGCCGAGCAGTTGGGCATTTCCCGTACGCGGCTGTCGAACCACCTGGCGTGCCTGCGGGACTGTGGCCTCGTCGTGGCGGTGCCGGTGGGACGCCGCACCCGCTACGAGCTCGCGGACAAGCGGCTCGGGCATGCGCTGGACGACCTCCGCGACGCGGTGGTGGCCGTGGAGGCCGACCGGACGTGTGCGGACGCCGACGAGAAGGACTGCTGCTGATGCCGGCGACATCCCTCGGCCCGGGTCCGGCACGGCGCGACGCGCTGACCCGCCGGATACGGCTGCTGGTCGCCGCCACCATCACGTACAACGTGCTCGAGGCGGTCGTCGCGATCACCGCGGGCGCCGCCGCATCCTCCTCCGCACTGATCGGCTTCGGCCTGGACTCCGTCGTCGAGGTCTCGTCCGCGGCGGCGGTGGCCTGGCAGTTCTCCGCCCGCGACGATGCGGTGCGCGAGGCCCGGGAGCGTACGGCGCTGCGGATCATCGCCGTCTCCTTCTTCGCCCTGGCCGCCTATGTGACCGCGGACTCGGTCCGCGCGCTGGCCGGCAGCGGCGAGGCCGGCACCTCGGTCCCCGGGATCGTGCTCGCCGCGGCCTCGCTCGCGGTCATGCCGTTCCTGTCGGCGGCGCAGCGCCGAGCCGGCCGTGAACTCGGGTCCGCTTCGGCGGTGGCCGATTCGAAGCAGACCCTGCTCTGTACGTACTTGTCCGCGGTCCTGCTGGTGGGCCTGGTGGCGAACGCGGCACTCGGCTGGGCGTGGGCCGACCCGATCGCCGCGCTGGTCATCGCCGCCGTCGCGGTGAAGGAGGGCCGGGACGCCTGGCGGGGGGACGGCTGCTGCGCGGCTCCTGTGGCAGGGGATGCCACGGATCGTGCGGCCGCCAACGGCGGTTGCGCGGACGCCTGCTGCGACGGCGCGACGAAGACGCGGGACAGGCCGTAGGGCCTGTGAGGCACGACCGCCGACGGGTGGCCGCACCGGCGGCGGCACGGTGGCCTCACCTGTCCGGCCTCGCCGGAATGCGACATCTGACGACACGTGAGAATCTCGCCGCGTGATTGATTCCTTGATCGGCGTCTGTTCCGCGACTGCCCTCGCCCTCCTCCTGAGCTCTGCCCGCGGCCTCTGCCGCGAAGGCAGTACCGACCCCTCCGACCAGGCGCGCTCCGTGACGCTGGCGCTGTACGGCTGCGTCGTCGCCGTGGTCACGCTGGGCCTGTTCATCGCGGTGACCTGAGCGGCCCTACCCCGCCTGTGCCAGCAGGGAGACGACCTCCTCGTCAGGGGTCTGGGAGAAGTCCGCGTACCACTCGCCGACCGCGGAGAACGCGCGTGGCGTGGAGAGGCAGACCACCTCGTCCACCTCGGTGCGCAGCCAGGCGACCGCGTCCGGGGGCCCCACCGGAACCGCCAGTACGACGCGGGCCGCGCCCTGGGCCCGTACGACCTCGCACGCGGCCGATGCGGTGGCACCCGTCGCGATCCCGTCGTCCACCACGATCGCCGTCCGGCCCTCGAGTGACAGCCGCGGCCGGTCGTCGCGGAACCGCCGTGCCTGACGGACGAGTTCCGCCTCCTCGGCCCGCTCGACCGAGGCGAGGTCCTCCCGCCCGATCCGGCCGCGGCGGACGATGTCGTCGCTGATCACCCGGACACCGCCCTCGCCGATCGCGCCGAACGCCAGCTCACGGTGGTACGGGACGCCGAGCTTGCGGACCACGATCACATCGAGGGGGGCGCCGAGTTCCTGGGCCACTTGGAAGGCCACCGGGACCCCGCCCCTGGGCAGGCCGAGGACGACGGGGTTCTCCCCCTGGATGTGCCGTAGCGCTTCGGCGAGGCGGCGTCCGGCGTCCGCGCGGTCGGTGAAGAACACGGTGGTTCACCCCCGTCTCAGGGGAGACAGAAACCACGCCCGTATCTGCTTCGACGCAATCCCATTTGCGGGTGTTTCGCAACTCGGGGACGGTCGGTCGTAGGGAGGCGAGGTTCTATGGAGCGCGGTCCTATGGAGCGAGGGCGTATGGAGTCAGGTCGTTCGGCACGAATCGGAGCGGTGCTCATCGATATCGACGGCGTGCTCACGGTGTCCTGGAAGCCGCTGCCCGGCGCGCCGGAGGCCATGGAGCGGCTGCGTGCCGCGGGACTGCCGCTGGCGCTCGTCACCAACAACACCTCACGGAGCCGCGCCTCGATCGCCGCGAAGCTGGCCCGGGCCGGTTTTCCGGTGGGTGTCGACGACATCCTCACCGCACCCGCCGTCACCGCGGCATACCTGCGGGAGCACTACCCGGGCGCGCGCTGCCTACTGATCAACACCGGCGACGTCCGTGACGACCTCGAGGGCGTGACGCTTGTCGAGGGCGTCGAGGAGGACGTCGCCCCGGACGTCGTCGTCTTCGGCGGCGCGGGCAGCGCATTCGGTTACGACGCCCTCAACGCCGCGTTCCGTCATCTGCAGCGCGGTGCCCGGCTGGTCGCCATGCACCGGAACCTGTACTGGCGTACGGCCGGGGGACTCGACCTCGACACCGGGGCTTTCCTCCTGGGGCTGGAGCGGGCCGCCCGCGTCGAGGCGGAAGTCACCGGCAAACCCGCCGAGGCGTTCTTCGCCACCGCGCTCGCCCACCTCGGCGCCGACCCGGCCGAGACGCTGATGGTGGGTGACGACATCGAATCCGATGTACTGGCCGCTCAGCGCGTCGGCATCACCGGCGTACTGGTCAGGACCGGCAAGTACCTGCCCGAGACGCACCGGGCGGCCGACGGCACACCGGACCACGTGCTCGACTCCTTCGCCGATCTTCCCGGCCTGCCCGGCCTGCTGGAGCGACAGGAGTAGCCGTCGGGATCGGGGTCACATGACTCAGGTGCAGGTGAGCGTGGGTGCCGCCCAGTCGGCGTGGTCGTAGTTGATGCCGTCGCCGCTGTCGGTGACGACCAGCCTGACCTCCAGACCGCCGGACAGATCCGCGGTGAGCGCTCTGGGTGCCTCGGCCCCCGTGAGCCTGCCGCTGTCGGCGACCTTGGCGGCGTCCCGGTAGATCTGGAAGACCGCCGACCCGTTCGCGCCCCCCGACTCGTCGTCGATGCCGACGCTGGTGGTGAGCGTGGAGCAGCCGCCGCCGAGGTAGTACGTGATGCTGCTCGCGGCGTGCGTGCCGAGGCCCTTGGCGTAGGTCGTGCCGCCGATGGTGAGGGTCCGTCCGTCGTCGGTGGCCTGTTCGGCGTTGCTGCGGTCGCGCTCCACCGGGCCCCAGCCGTTGATCGCCGACGCCCACTGCAGGTCGCTGAGTGCGTGCGTACCGGCCGCGGGGCCGTTGCCGCAGGTGAGCGTGGGTGCCGCCCAGTCGGCGTGGTCGTAGTCGATGCCGTCGCCGCCGTCGGTGACGACCAGCCTCAGTTTCGTACCGCCGGTGAGGTCGGCGCTCAGGCGCGTGGGCGGATCGCTCGCCGTACGCGGCCCGCTGTCGGCGACCAGGGCGGCGTCGCGGTAGATCCTGAACACGGCCGAACCGCCCGCCGTCGACTCGTCGTCCACGCCGACGTCGACTCTCAGCGACCGGCAGGTGCCGCCGAGGTGGTAGGTGATGTCGCTCGCGGCGTGCGTGCCGAGGCCCTTGGCGTAGGTCGTGCCGCCGATGGTGAGGGTCCGTCCGTCGCCGGTGGCCTGTTCGCCGTTGCTGCGGTCGCGCTCGACCGGGCCCCAGCCGTTGATCGCCGATGTCCACGCCAGTTCGCTGAGCTGGTTGACCCCGGCCGGCGGCGGCACCGGAGCGCCGGGCGTCACCCGGTACATCACCGTCCCGTGGGCGGGCACCGAAGCGCTGATCGTGCCCGTGGTGGTGCTGGTCTGCTTGGACCAGAGGTCCTTGAGCGCGTAAGAGGAGGCGCCGCCTATCCCGATCGCCTCCACCGTCGTCGAGACCGTCCTCGCCGAGGTGGTCTCGTTCGTCAGGGTCACCGAACGGCTGCCGTCCGCCAGGGGTTTGGACATCACCACCAGACCGCCGGAGCCCGACACCACCGTGCCCTGCTTGCCCAGGCTGTCCTGGTCGACCGCGATGACGTCGGTGTTCTTCAGGATCGCGAGGGTCGCGGGCGATGCGCTGCGCAGGTCACTGCCGATCAGCAGCGGCGCGGCCATCTGTGCCCAGAGGCTGAAGTGGGTGCGGTACTCGGTGTCGGTCATCCCGCCGTTGCCGACTTCGAGCATGTCGGGGTCGTTCCAGGCGCCGGGTCCGGCGTACGGAGCGAGTCCCTGGTTCCGGTGCGCGATGCCGATCATGCTGGACCAGTTGTCGCTGATGTCCCCCGTCGTGCGCCATGAGTTGCCGGTCTTTGCCGCCCAGTTCCACGGCTGGTTCTCGCCCCACTCGCAGATGCTGTAGAGGATCGGCCGGCCAGTCGCCTTCAGCGCGTTGGCCATCGCGGTGTAGCGCTGCTGGGCGTCGGCGCCGGTGTTGTTGCAGTTGTCGTATTTCAGGTAGTCCACGCCCCAGGACGCCCAGAGGCCGGCATCCTGCTGCTCGTGCCCGAGGCCGCCGGGAAAGCCCTGTACGTCGCAGGTCTTGGTGCCGGCGCTGGAGTAGATCCCGAACTTGAGCCCCTTGGAGTGCACATAGTCGGCAACGGCCTTGATGCCGTTGGGGAAGCGCACGGGGTCGGGGACGAGGTTCCCGGAGGCGTCGCGCTGCGGCAGCGCCCAGCAGTCGTCGATGTTGACGTACGTGTAGCCGGCGTCCTTGAGCCCTTGCGAGACGAAGGTGTCGGCGATGCCCTTGACCATCGCTTCGTTGAACTCCGCGCGGCAGTGCGTGGAGTTCCAGTTGTTGAACCCCATCTGGGGGGTGCGGGCGAGGCCGTTGTCGACGGCTGGGGCCGCGGTCGGGGTTGGGGCTGCCGCCGGGGGCGCTGGGGCGGCCTGCGCCGTGACGGCGGTGAGCGCACCACCGCCTGCGAGCAGCCCGAGCGTGGCGGCGAAGGTGGCGAGGCGCGCTCTGACGGTGTGTCGTTCGGTGTACATGTGCGGCTCCAGTGGGGGTGACTGACGCACAAACCAACGGGGGCGAACGAAAGCCACCACATCTCAGCGCCGGGTCAGGCACATGTCAAGAGCGCGGGCGGGCTCCCGGTTCCTCGGCCTGTTTGCCGCCACGGCTGCCGATGGCCCTGCCGTCGTCCCGCCCGAGGTGCTGACCCGATCGCTCCACCTGGCCTTTGTGACCGGCGGGCGGGCCCGGCTCCGTGCCGGGCCCGCGTCGGGGTCAGGACTTGAGGAGAGTGACCTCGGCGGTCTGGTAGCCGGTGTTGACGGTCACCGGGTAGTCGCGGTCATCCGCCCTGCCCACGCCGCGCACTGTGGCGGTGCCGGGCTGGAAGGTGGTGCCGGGCTCCATGCTGGCGAAGGAGACGGTCCACGGGACCGGGGCTCCGGGGGTGCAGATGACGGTCTGCTCCTCGTAATAGCCGACGGGCGTCGCACGCTTCTGCGTCTGGTCGACGTTGCCGGCGAGCGCGATCCGGGCCGGCTTGTTGCAGGTCACCGTGCCACCGACGGTGATCTCGCCGGTCCGGCTGTCGATCTTGCCCGTGGTGTCGAGGTTCAGGCCGACGGCGAGCTCGGTCGGCGGTTCGGCGGTCCGGGCGTGGACCTCGCCCCGCACGGGCAGCGTCGATCCGTCGCAGTACTGCTCGAAGGTGGCGTCGAGTTCGCGGATGTAGCCGTAGGGGCCGTAGGCGATGTGGGAAATGGTGAAGGAGCCGGTGCTGGTGTCGCACCAGCGATCGGTCTCGCCGAACTGGAGCTTGGGGTCCTCCGGCTGGGCGTAGGGCCAGCGCGACGCGTTGGTGAAGGTGGCGCCGTCGGTCAGCTTCTGGCCGACTGGAGCCTCCAGGTGGAGGGACCAGCGCTTGCCTTCGGTCGTGACGACCGTGATGCCCACGGCTTCCTCGCTCGTGGGCCCCGCGACGTCGAACATCTCGACCGCCCCGGCCGTGTACTGGTGGGACTGCCCGTCCGATACGAACTCGCCCGGCTCGCCGCTGAAACTGAGTGATCCCGTCACCGCTTCGTGGGCCTGCGCGGTGCCCGCCAGCGGGGCCGCCGTCACCGCCACGGCCACGGCCGTCGTGAGGACGGCCGCCGCACGGGCCAGGGTGCGTCCCAGCACGCTGCTGTTCATCAAGCTTCTCCTCCAAGGGAGCGTTCCGGTTCTGGTGGACCGGGGTGCGGTCCACATAAGTCACCGAATGTCAGGTACCGGTCAAACTGGACCCAGGGGGGGTGGCCGTAAAGCTCCTCAGTGACGCACCGGGAAGCTAACAGGCGCCACTGACACCGCCGGAACCCACCCCTCCGCAAGCGCCGTCCGGTCGTACCGACGTGTCCAAACTCCCGTTGCCCTGAACTCCTGTGGTTCCCCCGGCCAATCGAGGGCGTGGAGGCCGGGAAGCTTTGGGAATCCCGCAATGCCTTCCTCGTTCCCCCTATGCATGACAGGTACATGGCGGCACATTCGAATCACCCCGTGAGATCCCACGGGGTGCACGGCCCCCCCATCCACGGAGGTCACGCATGCGCCGCCGTTTCGCCTTACCCCTCGCCGCCGCCGTTCTGTCGGTGCCCCTCGCCCTGATCCCGGCCGCCTCCGCCTCGGCGGCCCCCGCGGACAAGCCGCAGGTGCTCAGTTCCTGGACCCAGACGAGTGCCTCCAGCTACAACGCCTGGAACGCCGCGCGTCACAACCAGGGCGCCTGGGCCGCGTACGGCTTCGACTGGTCGACGGACTACTGCAGCTCCTCGCCCGACAACCCGTTCGGCTTCCCCTTCCAAACCGCGTGCGCCCGCCATGACTTCGGCTACCGCAACTACAAAGCGGCCGGTACCTTCTCCGCCAACAAGTCCCGCGTCGACTCCGCCTTCTACGCGGACCTCAAGCGCGTCTGCGCCAACTACTCCGGTGCCACCAAGTCGGCTTGCGACGCCACGGCCTGGACCTACTACCACGCGGTCGACATCTTCGGCCGCTCGGCGGCCATGTCCGACGCCAACGGGCTGGAGCAGGCCGCCTGACGGCTGAAGCGGCTGCACCGGGTCCGGACGCGGATGCGCCAGGACCCGGTGTGCTGCGGGGGCCGCGGGGTGTCCGTCAGCCCCGGCTCGTGTCGATGACACAGAAGCGATTGCCCTGCGCGTCACCCACGACCGGGTGCCTGGGGCCTTTGCCCGCGCGGGACGCAGAGCCGAGGAACAATCGCGGAACCCGGCACGCGGCGCTCCCCTTGCCTACGCTGGCCCTGACTGGTCCCGGACGCGTGACGAGGTGGGTGGGCCGCCTCCGTCGGGCGGCTCTGCCGACGCGGACCTGTCGGAGGCGAGGGATGGCGAGGGATGATGAGACGTCCGGCGATGGCGCCGCCGTGTCACGGGTGCGCCCTGTGATCCGGGCAGAACGTGCCCACCCCCGGCCACGGAGGCGCTGTCGACTGTGAGAGAGCGGATCCGGGTATTCGGTGGGGCGGCGCTGGCCGCCGTCTATGTGCCGGGCAAGCGCGACGACACTCTGCAGCTGGTGGAATCGGCCGGCGGCTCCGGCGCCCGGTACGGGCTGCTGCCCAGCTATCCCCCGTCCGCTCACGCTCCCGTCGTGGACGCCTTCCGCACCGGTCGCCCCCTGTGGTTGAACGCGGTGGGGGTCGCCTCCTACGGCGAGAGCGGCCCCGAGACCCTGCCCGCCCAGATCTCGCTGGGCGCCCTGCCCCTCGGGGCGAACGGGCAGCCGGTGGGCTGTCTCGTCGTCGTGGACGACGTCGCCGACGGTTTCGACGCCGAACGGCGCAACTTCCTGGAGCTCTACGCAGACCAGGTCACCGCATGGCTCGAAGCGGGCGGCGAACCGAACACTCACGCCATTGGCCGTACCGGACCCCGCCCGATGCTGGGCCCCACCCTGGACCGCTTCTGCGTCGGCTCGTTCACCCTGGTCCTGAGCACCGGGCAGATCGACGCCGACTCCCGGGTGCTCGATCTGGTCGACATCCCGCAGGACGCCTTCGACGGACGCGTGGAGACGCTCCTCGCGCACACCGTCCCCGACGACCTGCCCTCGCTCATGTCCATCGTCGAGCCGGGCCATATGACCTCCGGCGGACGGGAGCTCGAATTCCGTATCCGCCGCCCCACCGGCGAACTGCGCTGGCTGCGCCTGCGGGCCCGGCGGCTCGCGGACGGCGGAGGCAAGCCGGAGCGCGTGCTCGGCGTGGTCGCCGACGCCGCGCATCTGAGGCCCAGCGCCGACGAGGTCTCCCGGGTGCAGCGGCTGTCCGTCGCGCTGGCCGGCGCGATGACCGTCCGGGACGTCAGCCGGGCGGTGGTCGCCGCTCTGCGCGACCCGTTGGGAGCCGATCGGGTGGCCCTCGCCGAACTCGAGGCCGACCGGCTGGTGGTCACGGTCCTCGACCCACCGGAACCCGAGGCCTGGCCGGAGCTCTGGCGGTCCGAATGGCGGTCCGAGTGGCCGGATGCGCCCGCCCGTGCCCTGCCCACGCTGGAGGCCGCGCTGCGCGAAGGCCGCATGAGCCTGTGGACGGCGGGCTCTGCCCTCGAACCGGGCCTCGCGGGCATCGGCCCCGGCGGTCTCGCCGTCCTGGCGCTTCCCGCGGAGGGCCGGGTGGTCGGCTCCTGCCTGATCGGCTGGGACGAGCCGCACGAGTTCGGCCCCGAGGAACGGTCCCTGCTCACCGCGACGGCGGGCCTGGTCGGGCAGGCCCTGGTGCGGGCCCGTTCGCTGGACGCAGAGCACGAGCTGGCGACGATGCTCCAGCGCAGCCTGCTGCCGCGCAAGCTGCCGAATCTGCCGGGCGGAGTGGCTGTCGCCCGCTATCTGCCCGCGACGGTGGGACTCGCGGTCGGGGGCGACTGGTACGACGTGATCCCGCTCTCCGAGAACCATGTGGCGCTGGTCGTCGGGGACGTGCAGGGCCACAACGCGGGCGCCGCGACGATCATGGGCCAGATGCGTACGGCGATCAGGGCCTACGCCGTCGAGGGCCACCCGCCCGACGTGGTCGTCTCCCGCGCCAACCGCCTGCTCGTCGGCATGGAGACCGACCTCTTCGCCACCTGCTGCTATGTCGCCATCGACATGGAGGAGGGCGACGCCTGGTGCGTACGGGCGGGACACCTGCCACCGCTGCTGCGCGACCCGGACGGCAGCACCCGGGAGGTGGTGATCGAGGGCGGGCCGCCGCTGGGTGTGCTCGCGGAGGCGGAGTTCCCGATGACCACCGTCGCCCTGGCCCCCGGCGCGGTGCTCACCCTGCTGACGGACGGCCTGGTCGAGTCCTCGAGCCTCCACCTGGAGGACGGCATGCGGCGCGTGTGCGACGCACTGTCCACCGCCGACCCGACCGACGTCGGGCGGATGGCGGACCAGCTGCTCGGCGGCGTCAACCGGCGTGACGACGACGTGGCCCTGCTGCTCCTGCGCTACGACGGGATAGGGGTCCGGCCGCTCCGTGCGGGCTGGACGGTGTGGCGGCTGCCCGACGCCGTCGCACACGCCCGCCGCTTCACCTCCCGGATGCTGCGCTCCTGGAGGGTGACGGAGGAGAGGGACGCGATTTTGCTGATCGTCTCCGAGCTGGTCACCAATGCCCTGGTGCACACCCAGGGCCAGGTGCGCCTCGACCTCACGCTCACCGGGGAGCGCCTGCGGGTGGCGGCGAGCGACTCGTCGCCGCGCGCGCCCGTCAAACCGTCGAACGTGAACTGGGAGGCGACGGGGGGCCGGGGCATCATGCTCGTCGAGGCGGTGTCGGAGGCGTACGGCTCCGTGCCGCTCAGCGGCGGCAAGCAGGTGTGGGCCGAAGTGGCCCTGCAGCCGCGTGAGCCGGGCGTGACGACGCGTGTGCCCTGACGCGACGACGCGCGAGCCCTGACGCGGCGACGCGTGTGCCCTGCCGGAACGAGTGGTGCGCACGCCGCCGTGGCGGACGTGCGCACCCGTGTCGACCAATGGCCCGCTACGGCTTCCACCAGGGGGCCGAGGCATCGCGCAGCGTGTTCGTGCCGCAGTGCACCTCGCCCTGGCCGAGGTGGTATGTGTACCAGTCGTCGAGGTACGACACCTTCATGCCCGCGCCCGTGTACGCGGCGTTCACGGCGGCGGTGAAGATGTCCTTGCCGCCGATGACCGGTCCCCACTGCCGAGGGGCCAGGTAGCGGTCTCTGCCGAGCACGATCCCGTTGACAGCTCCCGGGACGTAAGCGCTGGTCATGACGGTTTCCGGGGCCGCCAAGCCGTCGCGGTCGCGGTGCCTCGCGAGCTCCTTCTGCTGTCCGTACTGCCGGACGGCGTCCGGTGCCTCTCCCGCGCCCATCCGCGACAGCCGCGGCATGCTGTCACCCCGCTCGGAGTCCTCCGTACCCCGCGTGTACAGGGCGGGCACCCGCACGACCTCGGAGTCGGTCACGCCCGTCTTGCGCCTGAGCACCTCAAGATTCGCCTTGATCCGCTTGGCGGCCATGGTGTTGTCGGCCACCAGCCACTTCGAGGCGAGCGCCTGGCTGATGGTCTCCTTCGGGGCGGGCATGTCCTTGCTGCCCGGCACCGAGAACATCCGTGTGCCGCCGTGGCCGGCCGCTTTCGCCTCGCGCAGCAACCGCAGTCCCGCGTCCGGGTCGGCGATCGCGATCTTCCAGCCACGAGGGGTGTCAGCAGGGAGGAACTGGACGAATTCGTCAACGTGGCCCACGTGCAGCCATGAGGTGTCCAGCAGCAGCGGATCCTGGAAGCCCTGGGACTTGAGCAGCGTACGCATGGCCTGCGCGGGCTTCGAGCCGTTGTCCTTGCGCTCGCCCATGATGATGCGCCCGGCCGGGAAGGACCGGCCGCCCTGGCTGTACGGAGGGATGGTCTCCAGGTTCCCCATCGAGTTGAGCGTCCACTCCTCCGAGTCACGGACCCCGGAGACCTGCACCACTCCCACGCCGTTGCCGCGCAGCTTCTCGAACAGCTCCCGGCCGGCCTCACGGTCGGCCTGCGCCGACCGCAGCATCACGCGCATCACCTGCTGCCGCCCACCGGGACCGGCCATGCTCACATAGCCAGGTTCGACGAAGTCCTGTGCCCAGACGTCCTGGTACTTGTCGAAGGTGACCAGCGGCTTGCTGATCCCGGCCGCCTTGACCCCTGCCGCAAGGCCCTTGACGAACGCCTGCTGCCGACGCGCGTAGTCGTCCTTCCCCGGCAGCCTGGTGACCAGCAACTGCTGCGCGTTCTGCAGGTGGTGGTGGGTCAGGAGCGGGGCGACGCGCAGGGTGACATCGTCCGAATTGCTCTTCCCGCCGGATGTCACGGTCAGGCGGATCACGGCGCGGCCGTCCCAGACCGCGCTGTCGCGTATGACGTCGGTGCTCTCGACTCCGAGCTCCACACCGGAGCGGAGCTCGGCGGCGGACAGCCGGGTCTTGGCCGTGACCAGGGCCCAGCCGGTGGAGCGCTTGAAGAAAACCCGGGTGTTCTTGCCGCCGGTCACGACCCTCAGCGCACCCGTCGCGTCCGCGGGCAGCTTCGCCATCGGCACGGAACGCACCCGGGCCAGGTCGGCCAGGTCGTCGGCGCCGTTCACCTTGGCGTCGGTGGCGTCATTGCAGGCGGCGAGTTTGGCATCCGGCAGGGGCTTGCCGCCCGGGCCCTTGACCGCGCACCGTTTGGTGTCGTCGTCGATGTTGGGCAGGAAGACAGCTCCTCTCCCGGGGGACCAACTGTCCTCCCCCTCGGTGTCCGTCGCACCGGTGACATCGACGCGCCCGTCCCGGTTCACATCCGCCCGGAGGTCGATCGTGGGCGGCTCGGCGGCGAACGCCGGTGACGCGGGCGCCAGTACGGCCCCGATCACGGTGATGGCCAGTGCCGCGTGTCTCGCATGGCTCGTACCCAAGATGCTGTCCCTTCCTGAGGTTCGGTTACCGAACCGGAAGAGGGCGGGGACGAGCGGTCCGTTGCCTGCGGGCGCCGGGATCATCCCGGGGGCGGGTGGGGCGCGACTGGTGGAGGAGGCGGTGTCAGACCCGGGCATGACGAGGAATCAGGCGTGCCGGGGTATGGGGGCGTCTGGTGCGGCGGAATGAAAAGGCTGGTGGGCAGGCCGACCGCCACCTACCGGGTCTTCGGCATCGACGCGGCCCGCAATGCGTCGGCCGGGTCCACAGCGGCCCTCGTCGCCCGGGCGACTATGCGCGCGCCGCGCCCATGGTCCTGACGGCTCTACGAGGCGAGGGAAGGCATCGAGCCGGAGTGGACCGCTTCGGCGAGCGACGACGTCTGCCGTCACCGGGTCTACCGGGTCTACCGGTCGAAGGGCCTCGCCCGTCGCCACGGATGTGGACAGGGGGAGCGGCGCCCTGAGGCGACCGTGGCCCCTGCCTCGGCCCGTAGCCCCTGGCGTCCGAGGGACAGGGCAGGCACCCGCCCTCCGGGCGAGCGCCCCGTGCGGCACCCGGGGAAGGCGCTACTCGCCGATGCGCACCATCGCGAGCGTGATGTTGTCGGGGCCACCCGCCTCGATGGCCGCCTTCCACAACTCGAAGGCGGCCCGGCCGTCGTCGTACACCCGCAGCAGGCCGTCGAGCGCATCGTCCGGCACCGGGTCCGTGAGCCCGTCGGTGCACACCAGGTAGCGATCGCCCGTGGACAGCGCGGAGACCGTGACATGGGCCGTGACGCCCATGAAAACGGAGCTGCCGCCGAGCGTCTGCGTGACGGCCGACGTGGTGCGCTGTCCGGGAGCCAGCGGTGGGCTGTCGTCCACGCTCACCTGGCGAAGTCCGTCCTGGGCCGCGTCGAACACCTTGCTGTCGCCGACATTGAACGTCAGCAGCGAATCCGCCAGGACGAGGGTGCCCGCGATGGTGGTCCCCATGGTGACCAGTTCAGGACGGCCGCGAGCGGCCGAGTACACCGCCTGGTTGCAGACGTCCAGGGCGTCCCGGACGGCTTCCTCGCCGTCCAGCGAAGGGCCGAGGGAAGCGAGCTGCCGGGCGACCAGAGCACTGGCCACCTCACCGCCCGGCTGCCCGCCGAGCCCGTCGGCGACCGCGACGACGAGCGGTGTGCCAAGGGGGAACAGCAGCGTCTGGGGGTTCTCGGTCACCGTGCCGCACAGCGTCCACGGCCCTACGACGAGGCTGTCCTCGTTGTGCTCGCGGATCAGCCCGACGTGGCTCAAGGCGGTCACAGCTATGTACGGCACCGAAAGGTCCCGCCTTTCCGTAACGGCAGGTGTGTCCCTCTCCACTGTCCCTCCCCACCATTGTGACGCGCTCCTCGTACAGCGGTGGTGATCGAACTCCGCCGTTCGGGAACGTGAGAGATGAAACGAATCGGACCGATGGGAAGGCATCCGCATGGACATCGACGCGCTCCGCCGTGACACCCCGGGCTGCGCCAACCGCGTGCATCTCAACAGTGCGGGGGCCGGCCTGCTGTCCCGGCGGACACTGCGGGCGATGACCTCCCACCTGGAGCTCGAGGCCGCCATCGGCGGCTACGAGGCGGCCGACCAGGAAAAGGAGCGCGTCGACGCGACGTACACGCATATCGCCGAGCTCGTGGGCGGCCGGGCCGATGAGGTGGCGCTCTTCGGCAACTCCACGCACGCCTGGAATGCCGCGTTCTACTCGCTGGCCCCGGCCTTCCGGCCCGGCGACCGCATCCTGACCGGCCGGGCCGAGTACGGCAGCAACGTCCTGGCCTACCTCCAGATCGCCGAGCGCACCGGCGCCGAGGTTGTCGTGGTCCCCAATGACGCGTCGGGACAACTGGACACGACCGCCCTTGCCGCGCTCATCGACGAGCGCACCAGGCTGGTCGGGGTCAGCCACATCCCCACCAGCGGCGGTCTGGTCAACCCGGCCGCCGAGATCGGCCGGATCGCCCGGGCCGCCGGGGTGCCCTTCCTGCTGGACGCCACCCAGTCGGTCGGTCAGTTCCCCGTCGACGTACGCGAGATCGGCTGCGACATGCTCAGCGCCACCGGCCGCAAGTTCCTGCGCGGGCCGCGCGGAACAGGGTTCCTGTGGGTGCGCGGCGAAGCGCTGGAACACCTCGACCCGCACGTCATTGACATCGAGGCGGCCACCTGGGACGGCGGGCGCGGCTTCACCTGGCAGCCGGGGGCGCGGCGCTTCGCCACGTGGGAGATGAGCTACTCGAATGTCCTGGGGCTGAGCGCGGCCGTACGACAGGCGCTCGATCTGGGGATGGAGGAGATCGGCAAGCGGGCCGTCACACTCGGCGGCCGGCTGCGGGACCGGCTCGAGGCCCTGCCCGGTGTCACCACGTACGACCTGGGCCGCGAGAAGTGCGCGATCGTGACCGCGAAGGTCGACGGCGTCGCGACCGAGGACGTCGCCGCCACCCTGGCGCTGCACCACATCAACGTCACGACGACCACGCCGGCGCACACGCAGTTCGACACCGAGGAGCGTGGGGTGCATCCGTTGGTGAGGCTCTCGCCGCACTACTACAACACCGAGGCGGAGATCGACCGTGCCGTCGAAGTGATCGCCGACGTGGCGCGGGGCGCGGGCGAGCGGCGGTGAGGCCTGTCGGTCCACGGTGCCCGGTGCTGCGGCGCGTGGTCCTACGGCGCCTCGTCAGCGTGTTTCAGTGCCGACCGCGCGTCGACGACGTCCCCTGCGAGCGTTGCCCAGTACGGATGCGTGCTCACCGTGACCGACAGTTCGAGCAGCCGCCGACGCAGCCGCTGCTCCTCGGCCAGCTGTTCGGCGGTATAGCCCGGGCTGGCCGGGAACGACACGACGCGATCGCCCAGTACGTGCTTCTCGCTCGTCCAGCCCGGCTCCGGAGCCACCGACCACGGCAGGGTCCGGCACAGCGCCGCGTACTCGGCGCGCGTCCGGTGCAGGTCGAGCTGCGCGGTGCGGAGGTCGTCGGGGAAGTCGTACGTTTCAGCCACATGGGAATGGTACGCCTGTTCGATTTATAGTTGGGCGATGCCGAGAGCAGCCGCGGCGGTCTCCGGGCTGCTGGGACCACGGGTCGCACGGCTGGTCGCGCTCCACATCCCCGCCAAGCGGTATCTCGCGGCGGCCGATCCGGAGTGCGCGGCCGGGCTGTCCCCGGAGAGCACGCGTACGCTCGCGCTCCAGGGCGGGCCGATCACTCCGCAGGAGCAGAACGCGTTCGAGGCGGACCCCGACTCTCCGGCGGCGGTCGCGCTGCGCCGCGCCGACGACGCGGGGAAGGTCGTGGGCCTCAGGGTGGCGGGCCTGGAGCACTGGCGGCCCCGGGTGGAGCGCGTGGCCGCCTCTCACGCCGGGACGTTCGCGCCCTGAGACACGCCCTATGTCCGCGGGAGGGTTGCCCCGGCGTCCTAGGCCGTGTCTGCCACTTCCCGACGACCAGTCAGGCGGCGCTGCGGCCACGGCCTGAGGCCCGCGCGGGTCACGGCACCTGGTGCGTCACGGCACCCTCTCGGTCATGACACCTGCGCTTCGAAGTCTCCTGGGCGAAGCCGGAACACCTGGAGCCGCATGTCGTAGTACTTCTCGGTCTCGCCGACCCACTCCATGCCGATCCGGCGAGCGGTCGCCGCAGCGCGCTTGTTCGCCGGCCGGACCACCGCGAGGAGTTCGTCGAACCCCTTGTCAAAGGCCCAGCGAGCCAGCGCGCGCCCCGCCTCGGAGGCGTAGCCCTGGCCCCACATTTCGGGGTGCAACTGCCACCCCATCTCGATGTCGTCCCCGCGCGGAGGAAGCGGCAACAGGATCCCGCCGCCGACGAGGCGCTGATCCTCTCGCCGTTCGATCGCCCAGCGGCCCGCCGGCGGGACCAGCCGGCCGTCCTCGCCGATCCACTGCTGCAGGACCAGCCGCATGGCGTTGACGTCCCCGACACGGTCCATGGCCGGACTCAGCCACCGCGCGACGCTGGAAGCGCTGAAGATGCCGAGCGCCTGTTCCGCATCCTGGATGCGCCAGGGCCGCAGCATCAACCTCTCGGTCTCAAGCTGACCAACCATCCGTCCTCCTTGGTGGGTCCTCCGCGTCGGATCCGCACCGGGCAGAAGATCCCGTCGGGGTCGTAGCGCCGCCAGGTCTCCTTGACACGGGTGCCGGTCGTTCCAGGGTAGGCACGGTCGAAGGTGTCGCTCCCTGTGCCGCTCTCGACGTTCGCGTAGGAGCCGGCGGCGTACGGCCGTATGGGTTCCCAGGCCTCCTGCACGGGCACGCTTCCGCTCTTCCTCGCCGCGGGCTTCGAGGAGGTGGCCCGCCCCACCCCGGGCGGCGGGATCAGCAGCGGCATCCAGGTCGCCCGGTGAGATCAGGGCGCCGTGAAGAGTGTCGGGAAGCGGGGGGCGAGCCAGGGCTTGCGGCCCCAGGCGAGGACGCGTCCCCGGGCGATGGCGCTCCACGGGTCGCAGCGGCCGAGCGCCATGAGCAGGAAGGTGACCGGCTCGGTGAGGATGGTGCAGTCCGGGCGGCTCGGCGGCTGCGGGCTCACGGCCACAGCGCCGTTGGTGAAGGTGACGCCGAAGCGGGCGCCGCCCCACAGGCGGATCGTGTAGCGGGCGGTCAGCTCAGCGGTGGCGGCGGCGTCGGCCACGCGTGGCATGGCCGTGATCAGGAACGGCAGGGTCAGCTCGACCCGGGCCCGGTCGATCATGTGCGGGCGGTCCAGCGCGCGGGCGAGGTCGTAGCCGTGGCCCAGCATGTGCGCCAGCAGGTACGAGCCCAGTACGGCCTGGCTCATCGGGCCCAGCGGGGTGACCACAGTCCCGTCCACCGCGTGCTGGTCCACCGCCTTGAGGAAGGCGACAGCCTGCGCCTCGATCATCGCGGCCAGCGGTTCGGCCGCGCGCTCGCCGAACGCGGCGAGCGCGCGCTCATTGGCCGCTGCCAGGCTCTGCGGGGTGCCGTCCCCGTGGCTGCGCTCATGTCCTGCCGCGATGTCGGCCATCAGCTCATTGGCCTGCGCCAGATGTGCTGCCGCCGCCCCGACGCTCCAGTGCGACCCGGGCACCGGAACACCCGTGTCGGCAACCTCGCGCAGCAGCGCGGCGATCTCCTCGGCGGTGCCGCGTACAGCGTCACCAAGTCCCTCGGGCAGAGTGCCTCGTACGTCCTGCCCAGCCACTGGTGCCACGCCTTCTCCCACCATCACCCTCGTACCCACAGCGGATCGCGCAGCCCGCAGGCGAACCTGTTCGGGATCGCCCGCGTACACAACCAGGCAACGAGGGCTGCGACAAGAGCTGCACCGTGCTCGATGGCCGGGGTCCCGACTCCTGGGACCCCGGCCTTCGAGCACAGTGGTTGCTAGGGCGTCAGGATCTCGCCGATGCGGATGCCTGCGGGTGCGCCCAGTGCTGTGGTGCCGTAGAAGACGCCCGAGCTGGTCACGATCCCGCTGGTGCTGCTGTTGTCCAACTGGAGGATCGTGCCGTTGTTCGCGTCCTCGCCGTCGGCCCCGATGGCCAGGTCGGCCCTGCCGTAGCCGGACAGGTCGGTGAGTGAGACCGACGAGCCGAGGCGGTCGTTGGGCTCCGTGGTGCCCGGCATCCCGGTGGTGTCCTGGTGGTACGCGACCGAGCCGGTGGCCGTGGGGCCGGTGGCCGAACCGCGCAGCAGGATGACCTGACCGGCGTTCGTCTGCGAGACGCCGCCGCGGGTGATGTCCTCGCCCGGCAGGCCCGTGAGGATGTCGTCGTATCCATCGAGGTTGACGTCGCCGATGGAGACGGAGGCGCCCATGTCGTCGCCGGTCTCGCCGGTGTCCGGGACGCCGGTGGTGTCCTGGCCGAACGTCTTGCGGCCGGTCGAGGTCAGTCCGGTCGACGAGCCGAAGACGGCCGTCACCGCGCCGCCAGTGAGGGTGTGACCGGACTCCGTGGTGCTCGGCTGGCCGACAGCGAGGTCGGTGTAGCCGTCGCCGTTGAGGTCGCCCGCCGCGAGCGAGCGGCCACCGCGCGCGTCAAGGATGCCGACGCGCTGGAGTCCGGTCGCCGAGCCCTTGAGCCAGAGCAGGCGGCCGATGCCGCCCGGGTCGCGGAAGCTGATCGCGGCGTCGGCGTAGCCGTCCTTGTTGAAGTCGCCGGTCGCGGCGCTCGCGTAGCCGGCGGCCGCGGTGTATGCCGAGGTGTTCAGGTAACCGGCCGTCGCCGCGCCGGACTTGCCGTCCCACGCCCACCAGCGGCCGGGCTTGCCCGGGGCGACGGAGAGGATGTCCGCATTGCCGTCGGCGTTGAAGTCGCCGGAGGTGACGGTGGCGCCGAGCTTCTCGCCGGCGACGCGGGTGGCCTCGTTGGTCCAGTAGCTCTTCCCGCCGGCCAGGCCGGGGCCGTACAGCACCGACACCTGGCCGGTGTCTGCCTGCGTCGAGGTGCCGTTCTCGCCCGGTGCGCCGATGACGAGGTCGGCGTAGCCGTCGCCGTTGACATCGGCCCAGGCGTTGTCGGAGCCGAAGAGGTCACCTGCCTCGGAGGTGCCGGGGACTCCGGCGCTGTTCTGGTTGAGGGTCTTGCGGGCCGCGGAACCGGGGCCGTTGGTGGTGCCGGGCAGGACCGTGACGCTGCCGTCGCTGCTCGCGATCCGGGGCAGACCGGCGACCAGGTCGGTGATGCCGTCCCGGTTGAAGTCCGAGGTCGCAATGGCGGAGTTGCGGCCGGGGCCGGCCGCGAAGTCGCGGATCGCGGAGAGCTTGCCGTAGAGGTTCTTGCCCGGGCAGGCGGTGGCGAAGGCGTCGCGGTGGCCGGAGATCACGCTCATCGTGGCCTGCTGGCCCTCGGTGTACTTGCCGGTGTTGCCCATGGAGGTGAGGGTCACGGAGCCCTTGGGACTGCCGCCGTACTGGCCCAGCTTCCAGGCGGCGACGCGGGCGGCGGACTGCTGAGCCGCGGTGGTCGGCCGGCCGGCGGGCTTGCCGGTGGCGGTGTCGCCCTCGAAGTCACCGAGCAGTGCGATGCCGGTGGAGTAGCTGTTGAAGCCGTAGGTGTGCGCGCCCTTGACCGGCAGGTCGGCGCCGCCGGCGCGGCCCTCGAAGATCCGGCCGCACTTGTCGACCAGGAAGTTGTAACCGAGGTCGTTCCAGCCTTCCGTCTTGACGTGGTACGTCATGATGCCGCGGACCAGAGCGGCCGATTCGGTGCAGCTGTAGTTGTTCGAGCCGACGGTGTGGTGGATGTAGACGGCCTGGACCTTGTCGATGTACTCGGCGGGGTCGTCGACCATGGACTCGTCCGCGCCCCACTGGGCGCGGTCGATGATCGGCGGCCGCTTCACCGTCGACGGCGGCGCGGTCGGCTTGGTGGGAGTGGGCGACGGCGTGACGGTGTCCGTCGGGGTGGGCGACCCGCTCGGAGTGTCGGTCGCGGTGCTGCTCGGGGACGGCGGCGGTACGGACTCGGAGGGCGTCACGGTCTCCGTCGGTGCCGTCTCGGTCGGTGTGACGGTCTCGGTCGGTGTCACGGTGTCCGTCGGCGTGACCGGGTCCGTCGGGGTCGCGCCCGGCGTCTCGTCCACCGCGAACGCGGCGTTGTCCATGACCGTGGCGGCCGGGTTCCCGGCCTCGGCGGCGCTCACGCCCGGGTCGACCATGTGCAGCTTCAGGTTCTTGGGCAGCGCCTTGGCCGCCTTGACCCGTACCTGCACCGCGGTGGACGGGCCGACCCACAGCGGCTCGGACGCTCCGCGCGTCGCGCCCTCGGAATCGTCCGGCCCGTGCGAGTCCAGCTCCAGCGCCTGCCAGCCGGACCACTTTCCGGTGCCCGCCTCGCGGGTACGCACCTGAGCCGTGCCCGCGACCTCGGCCGTGGCGCTGTCCCAGCCGATGCCGACGAGCGAGAACGGCTCGGTGCCCGTGGCCGGCAGCTCCCTCTCGTTGGACCCGCCCTTGGCGAGCTCGAACGTCCGGACCTTCGCCGGGCGCTTCTCGGGACCGGAAGGGCCACGGTCCTCGGGCGGATTGGCTATGGCGACGGTAACGACGCCGGCCCCGCCCAGGACGACAGCGCCCAGGGTCAGCCACACCCGGCGCTTCATGCTCAGTGTTCGGTACGCATGCGACGTACGCGGGCTCAAATGCCCCACCCCTCTGGAAGTTCACTTGCGGCGCACCCGTCACATGGGTGTCCTGCTGTACCCAGCGCATCCCATCTGCGAAACGTCACAGGGCCACGGATCCGGAGTCACCCGGGGCGCGCTCTCCGACACGGGTCTTGGCACCGATCCCTCACGGGGAACCGGTACTCCTTCAGCGGAGGCAACCCCACCGGCCTCATCGGGACACTTCGAGGCGACCGCTCCGGCCACGGGGCCGCTCCACGTGCTGCGGGGAAATCCGAGCGCGGCCCGTCAGCGGCACCGGCGGGCGTTGAGCCGGGCGGCCTGGCGCGTCAGGTGGTCGCGCTCGGCGAGGTTGGGTGCCTTTTGGGCCGCCTCGGCGTACAGCCGTGCCGCCGTCGCCAGGTCGCCGTCGCGCTCGTGGAGGTACGCCGCCACCGCGGCGTGGCGGGGCAGTGAGTCGTCCAGCGCCATGAGCGCCGCCAGGCCGGCGCGCGGTCCGTCGGCCTCGCCGACGGCCACCGCGCGGTTGAGCCGGACGACCGGGCTGTCGGTCAGGCGCGCGAGCTCGTCGTACCACTCGACGATCTGCACCCAGTCGGTCTCCTCGGCGGTGGGCGCGTCAGCGTGGAGTGCCGCGATGGCGGCCTGGGCCTGGAACTCGCCCAGCCGGTCGCGGGCGAGGGCCGCCTGCAGGATCTCGACGCCCTCGGCGATCGACTCGGTGTCCCACCGGCCGCGGTCCTGCTCGGCGAGCGGCACCAGACTGCCGTCGGGCGCGGTCCGGGCGGCGCGCCGGGCGTGGTGGAGCAGCATGAGGGCGAGCAGCCCCGCCACCTCGGGGTGGTCGATCGCGGCCGTGAGCTGCCTGGTGAGCCGGATGGCCTCGGCGGCGAGGTCGACGTCGCCGGAGTAGCCCTCGTTGAAGACCAAGTAGAGGACGCGCAGCACGGTGGCGACGTCGCCGGGCTGGTCGAACCGTACGCCGGAGACGGTGCGCTTGGCCCGGCTGATGCGCTGCGCCATGGTCGCCTCGGGCACCAGGTAGGCCTG